>CALCEY010000021.1 GCA_937900415.1 uncultured Clostridia bacterium | reverse complement strand
TTAAAACGCCGCTTGCATAACTGGAGGGCGTTAAAATGTCCGCATGAGATCATATTAGGAAAAAAGAAAGCGGCCTATACTGTGTTTTAGGATTTAATGTGTCAACAAAGCATATGTGGTTTATGAAATATCAAGGGAGATAAATCAAAACAATAAAGTGTGTGTGATAAGCCTTGAAGAAAGTTATGGACATGCATATGTAAATACCCGAACGAAAGGAAGAGTATATGGGAATCGTCGTAGGAATTGATATAGGTGGAAGCACTACTAAAATTGCAGGATTTGACGGAAACAAAATGTTGGTGCCTGTTCAAATTTCGGCAAGTAACGCTATAGCTTCTTTGTTTGGGGCTTTCGGTAAGTTTTTATATGATAATAGTCTTGAACTTTCAATGATAGAGCAGGTCAACCTAACCGGAGTTGGTAGCAGCAACGTAACTCAAAAAATTTACGGGCTTCCGACATATAAGGTGGACGAATTTTCTGCCAATGGAGTAGGAGGAGGATATTTTGCCGGCGGGAAAAACGATTTTATGGTTGTTAGCATGGGGACAGGTACGTCATATGTAAGAGTCCAAAATAATGTTCCGACTCATCTTGGAGGCATTGGCATAGGCGGAGGAACAATAACGGGTCTTTCAAAGCTTATGCTGAACACTGATGATGCGGATAAGATACAGGAAATGGCCGTTGACGGAAAAGTAGGAAATATAGACCTGCGTATCGGGGATATATCCAATAAGCCTTTGCCGGGTCTCGATTTGGAAATTACGGCTTCAAACTTTGGAAAAGCTTCTTCGAGAGCCAGTTGTGAAGACAAGGCTGCCGGTATAGTCCATATGGTAATCGAAACCATATGCCAAACCGCAGTTTTAATAGCCAATGGAAATAATATAAAGGATTTCGTACTGATAGGAAATCTTATAAACTTTCCGGAGTGTTGGAGAGTATGCGACATGATAAAACTCATGTATCCTGACGTTAATTTTATAATACCTGAAGACGGCGAATACGGAACCGCAATAGGAACAGCGCTTGCCGCCCGGTGCTGTTTGAAACCCGTATAGCTTTGATTTTCAAAAGTATAAGACAAAATACTTTTAAGGCAAGCTGAAGATGAAAAATAAATTTTATGGAGTGCTCAATGTGGCAGCTGCTGTTTTTGCGGCAGCTGCCGTTATATGTATATCTGTGACAGCGACTGTTTTATTCAGGCCGCTTTACTATTTTGATATGGAATATCTGAATATTTCCGAAATTTCAGGTATACCGAAAGAGATTGTAAGAGATAATTATGATGCTTTGATAGATTATAATCTTCTTGGAGGACCTTCCGAGCTGATATTTCCGCATATGAGTATGTCAAGAGAAGGTGAAATTCACTTTGAGGAAGTGAAAGACATATTTGTTTTTATGCAGGTTGTCTCAATCGCATCAATTGTTCTTTTTCTTTTATGGATTCTTGTCTTCATAAAAAGAAAAAAAGCGCCGTTTAGATGGCTTAGACTTACAGGGGCAGTTGCTGCTGCGGTTGCGATAATAGTGGGAGCAGCGGTGTTGATAGACTGGGATTGGACGTTTTCTGCGTTTCATAAAATTATTTTTAGAAATGATTTTTGGATATTCGATCCTCAGACAGACCCTGTTATAAATATTTTGCCGGAGCGCTTTTTTATGCACTGCGGTGTAATGATAATTACATTGTCATTTATTCAGATAATCATACTTCAAGTCGTTTATAGTAGGTTAAAGGAGAAAAAATGAATTTTAAACAAATGTTTTTCAGATTATATGACAAAAAAATTGCAGACGGAAAAATAACTTTTTCACAGCTCGGAATAAGCAAAACAGATTTTACGAGATTTTGTACTGAAGAAAATTTTGTATTCGACGAAGAAACCGTACTCAGGATAAGCAAAGCTATGGATCTTAGTGAGGAAGAAGAGGAAGAGTTTTTGGCTTTGGCCGGAATATAGCGGCGCGAAAAGAATATAACAAAGTAAAGGCGAATAAATGATAAAAAATCCCGGCATATAAATGCCGGGATTTTCTAAAGCGAATTTTATAAATAGAGAGCAATCTATACGTTGAAAAGAAAATGCATGACGTCGCCGTCTTTGACCACATAGTCCTTTCCTTCAGAACGGACGAGTCCCTTTTCTTTGGCCGTAGCCAGATTGCCGCCGCATTCTATGAGCTTGTCATAAGCGATGGTTTCTGCACGAATGAAGCCTTTTTCAAAATCAGAGTGTATTTTGCCTGCAGCTCCGGGAGCCTTTGTTCCTCGCTTTATAGTCCAAGCTCTTACTTCCGGTTCGCCTGCGGTGAGGAAGGAAATCAAATCAAGGAGAGAATAAGATGCTTTTATCAGTTGATCGAGACCTGATTCTTCTATACCCAGCTCTTGCAGGAACATTGTTCGCTCTTCGTCGTCTAACTCCGCTACCTCGGCCTCAATTTCGGCGCATATTACGGTGACTTCGGCATTTTCCGAGGCGGCTGTTTCCCGGACCTTTTTGACATAATCGTTGTCATCTGATGAGACTTCGCTGTCTGAGACGTTGGCGACATAGATTATGGGCTTGTATGAAAGTAAGTCAAGAGTTTTTACGAAAGCTGCTTCATCCTCTTCCAAATCCATTGCACGGGCATTTTTACCTTCGCCGAGCCAATCGTAAATTCTGTTTAACAGATTCAGCTCTCCCTGCATTTGTTTATCGGCTTTAGCTGCCTTGGCTGCTTTTTGTATTCTCCTTTCGAGCATTTCCATATCGGAAAGAAGCAGCTCAGTGTTTATCGTTTCTATGTCGGAAAGCGGGTCGATATGGCCTTCCACGTGAACGATGTTGTCGTTCTCAAAACATCTTACTACATGGACTATGGCGTCCACCTCGCGGATATGGCCGAGAAACTTGTTTCCAAGGCCTTCTCCTTTGGAGGCGCCTTTTACAAGACCTGCTATGTCGCAGAATTCTATGGTAGTATATACGGTTTTTTTTGAATTATACATATCGTGAAGCACTTTAAGACGTTCGTCCGGAACGGTTACAACACCCACGTTCGGCTCTATGGTACAGAAAGGATAGTTAGCTGCCT
Organism: uncultured Clostridia bacterium; assembly: GCA_937900415.1. Taxonomy (GTDB): domain Bacteria; phylum Bacillota; class Clostridia; order Peptostreptococcales; family Anaerovoracaceae; genus Fimisoma. The sequence goes on along the minus strand of CALCEY010000021.1, from coordinate 3,749 downwards.
CTGCGCCAGCTTTCGTTATGGCATTAAATAAAGTGCTTTTTCCCACATTGGGAAGTCCGACGATTCCTAATCTCATGGAAGTTCTCCTTTGTTAAATTTATTTGTTTAAGCTGTCTGAGCGTGAAGCTCGTTTGCGAAGTAAAATATATATTATTATGCAGCTTGCTATCAAGGCGAGGCTGAGTACCTGAGCCTGACGCAGAGGACCTATCATGAGGCTGTCGGTTCTTAGACCCTCGACAAAGAACCTTTCAACGGAATATAGGATTCCGTATAAACAAACGATTTGCCCTTGAAAGTTGCGGTTGTGTCTGGAAAAGTACATCAGGAAAACGAACAGGAGGAAACACCATATTGATTCATAGAGAAAAGTAGGATGGTATCCCGTTCCGTCGATGATCTGGGCCCACGGCAAATCCGTAGGTACGCCGTGAGCTTCTTCATTGAAGAAATTTCCCCAGCGGCCGATTGACTGTGCTAAAGGTATTACAGGAGCTATAAGATCCGCAGTGCTCAGGAAGCTGACTTTGTAATGCCTGCATAAAAAATAGCCTACTATAAAACATAGAATAAGACCTCCGTGAATGGCAAGCCCGCCGTTTCTGATGTTGAAAATTTCAGATGGATTATCTGAAAAATTATCCCAGCTGAATATTACATAATAAAGCCTGGCGCCTATAATTGCGGATGGAATTATCCAGATGGTAAGGGTAAGTATAAAATCAGGATCTATTCCGTATTTCGGGGCGCGTATATAGGATATGATTACAGCCAGCATAAAGCCTATGCCTATGAGGAGGCCGTACCACATTATATCAAAGCCGAAAATACTGAAAGCTACAGGATCGGGTGCTCTCATCTCAAATCTCCTTTTGCATATAAAATACACCTTTTTAAGGGGTTCACATTATTATACAAAAAAAACTACAAAATGTCATCAAAGTTTGGTACTATTTTTAATATGAAGTATGAAAAAATCGTTGAAGGAAAATTTATATCAAGACCTAACCGTTTTGTGGCCAATGTATTTACGGAAAGCGGAGAGGCAAAGGCTCATGTGAAAAATACAGGAAGGCTGGGTGAGCTTCTGATTCCTGGTGCAAAGATATATTTGGAGGATCATGCCGGCAGGATGGGAAACAGGAAGATGAGATATTCTCTGATAGCTGTCGAGAAGCAGACGGAATCGGGGACAGTGTTGGCAAACATAGATTCTCAGGCGCCGAACAAACTCATAAAGGAAGCTGTGGAAGAAGGGGAACTTACTTTTTTTGGAGTCGCAGGAGAACGGCTGAATATAAAGCCGGAGGCTGTTTACGGAGATTCCAGGATTGATTTCAGAATTACCGATAAAAGCGGAGCTGAAACTTATGTTGAGGTAAAGGGCGTTACATTAGAAAACGGGGGAATAGCATCTTTCCCTGATGCTCCAACTCAGAGAGGAATAAAGCATCTTAGGGCGCTTGAAAAAATAGCGGCAGAAGGGAAAGAGGCGTTCGTCATATTTGTGATTCAGATGAAAAGAGCGAAACTTTTCAAGCCCAATGATGAAAAGCACAGTGCTTTTGGAGATGCTTTGCGGCATGCAGCTTTAAACGGAGTAAATATTATGGCGTTTGAATGTGATGTTTTGAAAGACAGAATAAAGCTGGGGAGTCAAGTGGATATAGAATTATGAAAATAAACCGGTCAGCAGCTTGAAGTGACCGGTTTTATATAGCGTGTATAGGATCCGCATGATGAAATGTGCATATACGAGAGAAAATCAGTTTATTATGAAGCCCGTTATCAGGAAAAACAATGATGAAATGATGGCTGCAAGGATTCCGTAGGGAGCTTGAGTGAGCGCATGATTGAAGTTGTTGCATCCCGTTGCCGACGAGGTGATTACAGTGGCGTCGGAATAGAAGCATATATGGGAGCCGAAGACTCCTGCGCTGAGTACGGCTGATACAGCGAGCGTGACGTCAGAACCGAGAGTCTGAGCCAAAGGAATAACTATAGGTAAAGCTATGATAAACATACCCCAGTTTGTTCCGGTGATGAATTCTGTTACCGCAAGGGCAATAAAGACGACAAAGGGAAGCAGCTGAGGAGTAACCAGCTCAGTTGCCGAGGTTATTACGTAATATGTAAAGCTTATTTGCTCGTTTACCTCTGCAAAGAGAAAGGCAAGTATCATAAGCATTAAAGGCATTATCATGTTTTTCAGCCCGTCTAAAGCAATGTCAGAGAATTCTTCTGCAGACATGGCTCCCTGCCACATGTAAAGTATAAACATGAACCCAAGGGTTATGAGTACGCCAAGCTGCATATCGCAGTCCATGATTATGGTCGAACACACGAGGACGAGAATTGGAAGAAACAAGTTGCTTATTCTTGGATTTGAAGGAACTATTTCGTCTTTTCCGGCTCGTATATCTATCTTTTCACTTCCGGCAGGCGCAAGAGGGCCTCCGGCCTCGACTCGCTGAAAGGCGCCCTTCATAGGACCGAAAATGGGGATTATTCCAACTATTACCAGAGGCACCATTGCGGCGGCTATCCAGCCGTAAAAGTTGTAGGGTATGGTTTTTATAAAGTATAGCAGTCCTTCGCCGTCGGGAGCCCAATCGTTGCTCTCAAGTATTCTCGAAACGAATACCGCCCATGTTGAAATGGGAATTATTACGCATAGAGGAGCGGCGGTTGAATCGACCACATATGAGAGGAATTCTCTCGGTATTTTATGCTTGTCGGTAAGCTTTGTCATACATGAACCAACAGTGAGAGAATTGAGATAGTCGTCTATAAAAATAACTACTCCAAGAAACCAGGTCCACATAAGCGAAGCATTTTTTGTCTTTGCTTTTTTGGCAATCCACTGACCGAAAGCATAAGAACCGCCGGAATGTTCAATCAGGGCGATTATACTGCCCATAAGGCCGCATACTATTATAAGCCAGGCTATGTCTTCGTCCATCATAACGTTTAAGATACCGGTGCTTAAGTTTGAAAATGTATTGGAAAGCCATGATTCTCCGGAGCCTATGGTTTCGGGCCTTGAGACCATTATAAAACCTATAAGCGAAGATAGAATCAGCGCCTCCAGTATTCTCTTAGTAGCGAATATGTATATTATAAGGAAAATCGCAGGCACTAATGAGAAAGCTCCGTACTGAGATACATCTGAAGGAAGCAGACTTGTAAAAACAACTGTAAGTAAAAGTACAAAAATGATGATTAACAGGGTGCGTCTGCTGTTGAAAGCGGCTTTCTCCTTTGCGAGCATTTTGAACAACTACCATCTCTCCTTTCCGGGCCCGTAAGGGCATAAAATAAACAAGGACAATTATAGCAAAACGGCGGAGAAATTCAACAACTTTTTACAAAACATACAATAAATTTTGCTATGCAGATTTAACGAGGGAAATTGCGTTTAAATAATTGTTTTTTGTTTCTTTGAATTCAATGAAAATTTGTGTATTTCAGAGAAATTAAAAAGTTAAGCTGAATAATGATAATGATTTATAACATTATGCTTTTTTATAGGTTCGCGTGTTGAACTTATATATAAAGAAAGAGGAAGCATAAAAGAATTTCAGGCGAATATAAGGGCTTTTTATATCTTTTAAATAAAAAAAATCAACAAAAGAAAAAAACGTATTGACATATAGCTAACATTTTGGTAATATAACTCTTGCAGTGATTTCAAGTCACAAGTGTGGCGGTGTAGCTTAGTTGGCTAGAGCGTCCGGTTCATACCCGGA
>CALCEY010000020.1 GCA_937900415.1 uncultured Clostridia bacterium | reverse complement strand
CGCCGATAATACTTGGCGGGAAGCTGCCTGGGAAAGTAGGTCGTTGCCGGTTTTTTAAGCGAGTTCCATATTGGGGCTCGTTTTTTTTATATGGTTTCTATCCATTGTAAAACAGTCGGACAAGCCCGATTTGCACTCCGAATTACAATAACCGGCTAAAAGCAAGTCTTTATTTTCAACAGGCGATGTGTTATAATGAAGCCAACGTTGTATTGTTTGGCGTTGCCGCAGGGAAGGCTTCATTGAAACGCCGTTTGCCTGACTGGAGGGCGTTATAACGAAGCCAACGTTGTACTGTTCGGCGCTGCTTTGAGAAAATAGTTCATTAAATCACCGTTGGTATAATTGCTTTACGGTATAAAATAAATCATACCTTTTAAAGTTGTTGACGCCTTACATCTTAATGATAGTCGAGTGACAGTAAAAGTTGAATTACAGTCAAAGGGGGAGTAAATAAAATGACAATTGTAAAAATCATATTTTCGGCTCTGATTTGTTTCCCTTTGGCGGTTGTATGCTATCATTTTCTTAAAAAGCTGGTTGGGGAGCTGGGTAGAAAATAGCGCAGCTTATGCTGTAAGTCGGGAAATACGGATAAGACAGCACGGCGCCGGATAAAACACGAAGCAGCCGGAATGTATATATAGAATATTATAAATACGGAGTAAGCGATGAGAAAAGGTTTGTTCATTTCTGTTGAAGGTTCTGACGGCTCAGGAAAATCCACTCAGATAGAAAATATCAAGAGGTTTTTTGAAAACAAAGGCATAAACATAATATTTACGAGAGAGCCGGGAGGAACTGTTATAGGTGAAAAGCTTAGGGAGATTATCCTCGACAAAGGGCTTGCGGAAATGAGCGACATGACGGAAGCGCTGCTTTATGCCGCGGCCAGGGCGCAGCATGTTGCTCAGGTCATAAGACCCGCACTTGAAAAAGGAAAAATAGTGGTTTGCGATAGATTTGTTGATTCCAGTATAGCTTATCAAGGATACGGCAGAGGCTTGGGCGAGCCGGTTCGCGTTATAAATGAATATGCTATAGCCGGATGCTTGCCTGATGTAACCTTTTTAATGAAAATGGATCCGAGAATCGGCCGCCGACGGATTAAGCCTGAACAGCAGGACAGGCTTGAGCGTGAGGAGGACGATTTTCACCTAAGAACATTTGAGGGATATTTGGAGCTTGAGAGACGTTATCCGGAAAGGATAGTAAGCATAGACGCAAGCCGAAGCATAGAGGAAATAAAGCTTGATATTTACAGTAAACTGGAGGAAATGCTAAAAGGTGTCTCTAAGTAAGTACCAATCAAATAATAAGTACCAATCTAATAAAAGGCTGACAGAGAAAATAGGTGAAAGCATACGTCACGGTAAGATTTTTCACGCGTATATAATTGAAGGGGACAGCTTTTCCGGCAAGGAGAGTTTTGCAAGAGAATTGTGCAAGGCGATAATGTGTTTGGAAAAACCGGGAGAAGGCTGCGATAGATGCGTTAATTGCCGCAAAATAGACCATGATAATTATGAAGACCTGCATCTCGTAGAGGCAGATGGACTATCAGTCAAGGACGAACAGATTTCAAGGCTTCAGGAAGAGCTTAAGAAAAAGCCTATAGGCGAAAGAAACCTGGCAATTATAAAAGATGCGGATACGATGACGACGAGGGCGCAGAACAGATTGCTGAAAACCCTGGAGGAGCCGTCTGCCGGGACTGTGATAATTCTTCTTTCTGAAAACAGGGAAAATCTTTTGGAAACAATAAAGTCAAGATGCGTGATATATCGCCTGGAGGAAGCTGATGATTTTTTGTGGGAAGAGGTTTTGAACGGCTTGGCCACAGACGATGGCAGCGGAGAAGGCATGAGAAGATATGCTGAGCTTGTTCAAACGGCTGAAGCGATATTTGAAGCTGTTTCTGAGGAAAAGCCTTTTCGGGAGATAAAGCAGATATTGGCGGCAGGAATGAAAAGCAGAGAGGACGCATTTATGCTGCTTGACGGCATGGAAAGAATTTATGAAGGACTTCTTGTCGGCAGAGATGAAAGAAGAAAATTAAAGCGCAGAGCGGAAATAATCCGGGGTATTGAACTGATCGAGGAAGCAAGGCGCGATTTGATTGCCAAGGTCAATTATCAGTACGCTGTTAAAAATCTAATATTGAAAATCGGAGGATTATAATGGTAAGAGTTGCTGGCGTTAGGTTTAAGACCGCCGGAAAAGTATATTATTTTGACCCTGAAGAGTTAGACGTAAAAATGGGTGATAACGTCATAGTCGAGACGGCCAGAGGGATGGAATTCGGTACTGTTACTATGGATATCGCGGAGATTCATGAAAATGAAATTGTGGCTCCGCTTAAAAAGATTGTCAGAATTGCCAACGAACAGGACAGAAAACAGCATATAGAAAATGTAAAGAAAAAGGAAAGAGCCATGAGACTGTGTCAGGAAAAAGTGGATAAGCATGGTCTGGTGATGAAGCTGATAGATGTGGAATACACTTTTGATAACAGTAAGATAGTGTTTTATTTTACTGCTGATGGAAGGGTTGACTTCAGGGAATTGGTAAAGGATTTGGCCGGCGTTTTCAAGATGCGTATCGAATTGAGACAGATAGGAGTAAGAGACGAAGCGAAAATGCTGGGAGGCATAGGAAGCTGCGGAAGAGCTCTTTGTTGTCACAGCTGGCTGGCAGATTTTGAACCTGTTTCTATAAAGATGGCAAAAGTACAGAATCTTTCGCTTAACCCGTCTAAAATTTCCGGAATATGCGGGAGATTGATGTGCTGTTTAAAATATGAAAACGACATATATATGGAGTTTAGGAGAGGTATGCCTGATGTGGGAGAAAAGATAAAGACCCCTGATGGAATCGGAAAGGTAGTGGAAACTAATATACTTGAGAATAACGTCAAGGTCAGACTTTATATTGAAGATAAGCCAAAGAGTAAAAAGGGTGAGGATACGCCGGAGGAACAGGAGGAAAAGTTGTCCGCCGATATTTATACTTATAAAAAACAGGAAATAAAACGCTTTGAAAGGCGTAAGGACAGCAGTAAAAATATGGATATTTTTGAAGGCGTAGATGAAGATACCATGAAAGAGATAGAAGAGCTTATCAAGGATTGATTCTATGAATGACTCGAATATTTTCGCTACCTGCTGCGATGGGCAGGATTTGCATGATGGAGAGAGAATAGATGAGATAGGTTTCGGAGGAAGGAAGCTTATTCAGAAACCTGATGATTTTTGCTATGGCATAGATGCCGTGCTGCTTGCAGACTTTGCGGCAAGGAGACATAAATGCAGAGAAAATGCCCGTACAGTAATAGATCTGGGAACAGGAACGGGAATCATACCGCTTATACTGGAATATAAGATAGGGGCTGAAAAGATTTACGGAATAGAGCTCCAGGAGACTTCATGGGAATGTGCATGCAGAAATATTGTCTTTAATGGACTTGAAAAACGCATATCGTTTATAAACGATGATGTTGGAAATTTCGGAAGCCATATGTCTGAATGGGGTAAAAAGCTCAAAGGACAGGCGGATATAGTGGTTTCCAATCCGCCGTATTTCGAGAGCGGCAGCGGACTTATAAATGACAGAACGCCTAAGATGATTGCCAGACACGAAACGTCAGCAGGTCTTGAAGCATTTATGGCCTGCGCTTCACATCTGCTTAGGCCAAAGGGCGATTTTTTCATGATTCACAGACCCTTTAGACTGACGGATATATGTTGTTTCGGCAGAAAAAACGGACTTGAACCGAAAGAACTTTGCTTTGTAAGCCCTAAAAAGGATACGGCGCCTAATATGCTCCTGATACACATGGTCAAGGGCGGTGGCAGCGAGCTTAAGATTTTGGAGAATTTGTATGTATATGACGACAATGGAAAATATACTCCGGAGATACTGAAAGCATACGAATAGATGTATGCTTTATGCCGCAGTATACTGCGCACTGTAGACTTGCACAAGGTGCAGGGCATACTGCACAGGGTATGATTATGATATGCGAGACGTTTACCGCCGCTAAATAAATCTGCATATGACGATGGACACTATAATACCTGTTATGTAACCTATGAGGCCGCCTTTAAAAGCGTGCCTCATTTTCTTTACTTTTGTAACTCCGAAGTATAGAGCGAGCACATATATTACAGTTTCGCAGCCTCCTGCCATTACACAGGCTACCCTGCCGGCATATGAGTCAGGGCCGACGTTTTCTAGTATGTCTTGCAGGATTATCATGGAGCCACTGCCTGAGACGGCTCTGAGAAACATCATAGGAAGAAGCTGAGCGGGTACTTCAAGAGCCGTAAGTACAGGAGAGAGCAGCGTGTCTATCAGGTTCAGGATACCGGAGGAGGTTAGGCTGTTGATGGCGACGAATATTCCGATAAGAAATGGCATTATTTCAGCTGCGGTTTTCAGCCCGGTTTTTGCGCCTTCTATAAAAAAATCATATATAGGCGCACGCTTCCAGAGCCCGTAACCTATTATGACGGCGCTCATCACAGGAAGAAAACCTACAGATAGAAAAGTGAAAATCTGTGACATTTAGTTCCTCCTTTCAAAGAATTTACATGCAAGAACCGATACGAAGATAGTTACTGCCGCAGTTATGACAGAAGGCAGAACTATAGAATAAGGATCTTGAGAACCTGCTGCGCTGCGTATTTGTACGGCCATGATAGGAAAGATGGGGGCGAAAGCCATATTAACTACCGCAAAGGTACACATGTCGTTGCTGGCAATCGGGCTGTGTCTGTTGGCCTCGTCAAGCTTTTCCATGGTACGCAGGGCAAAAACCGTGGAACTGTTGCCGGCGCCGAAAATATTGGCCATGAAGCTCATTATTATGGAAGAGATAGTTTCAGGGTCTTTTTGCGATGGAAACAGCAGTCTTGTAAACGGTAGGAGCAGGCGGGAAAGTTTGTTTATGAGACCAGTCCTCTCTGCAATTTCCATGAGGCCGCTCCACATTGCCATTATGCCTGCCAGACCTATGATAAAGTGCACTGCCTCATTGGAACCCTCCGTCAAAGCGTCGTTTAATGCTGATAAATTTCCTGAAAAACAGGCGTATATGAAAGAGGCGATGAAAATCAGCGCCCATATTAAATTCATCATAGTAAAGCTCCTTTCACAAATGATTGCGCAGGATTGCAATCTGTAATAAAATGTATGCGTAAAACTCAAAAAAATGTTGAAGCAATTTCCTGTTTTGGGGTATAATAAAATGAGTTGCCAGTAAGGAGGTATTTTATGACAGTAACGATAACATGGGAAGGAGTACTGCTGACACTACTTGCGTTATGCGCTATCCTTTTATTGATATATTTGATTGTGCTTACAAGAAAGGCAATCGTCACGCTTACAAAGGTTAATTCGGTATTAGATGATGCTAAAGTTGTTTCGGAAATCGCTGCCGACAAGGCACATAAGGTAGATAAAATAGTTGACGGTGTAAGCGATTCGGTTGGTACGGTAGTAAATTCAATTAAGGGAAATCAGAGCGTAGTTGCAGCTGCGACAAGTATAATCAACGCAGCAGGCAGCCTCGCCGGAATTGTAAAAAAGCCGGCTAATAAAGAGAAATAACACACAAGAAAACAAAAGGAGGACGTAAAAATGAAAGCAACAGGAATTGTCAGACCGGTGGATCCATTGGGAAGAGTAGTTATTCCGGTGGAACTGAGAAGAAATTTGGGGATAAAGACTGAGGACTCTTTGGAAGTATTCGTAGACGGAGAATATATAATGTTGAAAAAATATGAACCGGCATGTGTGTTCTGCGGAAATGTAAAGGACGTTGTTTCCATACACGGAAAAAACGTATGCAAATCATGTATTGAAGAAATGAAAAAATTATAGTCTTGCGGAGGCTTTTGAATTGGCTAAGTATATTGTAAAACAAAGCGGCCCCCTTAAAGGAGAGGTGCATATTAGCGGCGCTAAAAATGCGGTATTGCCGCTAATGGCTGCGGCGCTTCTTTCCGATGATGTGTGCGTCATTGACGCGGTGCCGTGTCTCAGGGACGTAAGCCTGATGAAGGAGATTCTCTCTTCCTTGGGTTCAGAAATAGATGAAATAGGAGAAAACACTCTCTCAATACACACCGAAGATATATGTTCGACTGAAGTCGAGAAAGATTTGGTAAGTAAGATGAGGGCGTCGATATTGGTCATGGGACCGCTGCTTGCCCGGAAGGGGAGGGTGAGGATTCCTCTGCCCGGAGGATGCGCTATAGGCGCAAGACCTATAGAGCTTCATCTAAAAGGCTTTGAAATTCTCGGGGCGGTAATAACTGAAGATGAAAACGGTGAATATGTTGAGGCCATAGCCGGAGGACAGGGCTTGATCGGAGATCAAATATACCTGGACTTTCCAAGCGTAGGAGCGACTGAAAATATAATGATGGCGGCTGTCCTGGCAGAGGGAACCACATATATAGAGAATGCAGCAGAAGAGCCTGAAATAGTGGATTTAGCCAATTTCCTCAATAAGATGGGCGCAAAGATTAAGGGCGCCGGTACCGATACGATAAAGATAGAAGGGGTAAATAAGCTTCACGGAGCCAAGCATACCGTGATTCCCGACAGAATAGAGGCGGGTCCCTTTATGCTGGCAGCAGCCATAACAAAGGGAGTGGTTCATATATGCAACGTAGAACCGGATCACCTTAAGCCAATTATAGCAAAGCTTCGTGAATGTGGAGTAAGAATTGAAGTAGGCGATGATGACCTTATCGTCCGGGGTGATTTGGGACCTCAGATTTCTACGGATATAAAGACGCTGCCTTATCCTGGATTTCCTACTGACATTCAGTCCCCTTTTATGGCTTATTTAACTACGGTTGACGGTACGAGCACTGTAATAGAAACGGTATTTGAGAATCGTTTCATGCATGTGTCTCAGCTGGGAAAAATGGGAGCCGGCATTGAGACTGCCGGAAACAGAGCTACGATAAAAGGAAATACAAAGCTGAGAGGATGCAGCGTTATAGCGACAGACTTGAGAGCCGGAGCAGCGATGGTTCTTGCGGGACTTGTGGCGGAGGGCCGGACTGAAATTTCAGATATTTATCATATTGAAAGAGGATATGAAAAGTTCATAGAAAAATTTGCCGGACTTGGGGCAGAGATAACAAGAGTGGCAGATTAAAAATAGGAGGACTGAGCGGTGATAATTCACCGCTTTTTTTCATATACTGGGAATACGTGAGGAGGGAGCAGTATGAGAAAAATTATACCGGCAGTGTTATTAGCTTTCTTTTTTATGGTAGGTATTCCATTGATTTTCGGTTTGTTTTTCGGGGGAAAGGAGGAGGAACAGGAGCAGGAGACGTTTCCCGACAGTGTGCAGACTCCGGAAACTGTAAGAGTTTGGATTTCGGAGAAAGGAAGTGCGGAAGAGATAGATTTTGAAGAATACGTAACCTGCGTTACCGCCAGCGAGATGCCTTCAGACTTTGAAGAAGAGGCGCTGAAGGCGCAGTCAGTGGCGGCCAGAACCTATGCTATGGCTAAAATACTCAAATATGATGATAAAAGACCGGAATCACATCCGGAAGCTCCGCTATGTGACACTACTCACTGCCAGGCATATAAAAATGAAGAGAAGCTGGTGAAAATACACCATGACGGCTGGAAAGACGAAGGGTTTAAAAAGGTCAGAAGGGCATGTGAAGCAACGCGAGGAGAGCTTTTGTATTATAACGGAGAGCTGGTAACGCAGCCGCTTTTTTTTAGTTCAAGCGGAGGACAAACAGAGAATTCAGAGGATGTATTTACAGGGGCGTATCCATATCTTGTAAGCGTATTCAGTCCGCATGAAGAAAATGCCAGCCATCAAAACGAAGAAAAGAAATTTTCTCTTGAAGAAATGGGAGCGAAGCTGAACAAATCATATCCGGGAAGACTTTCGGGAGAGCTTTCTTCTTCAAGCATAAAGATAATTTCACGAACAGAAGGAGGCCGGGTTGAAATTATGCAGGTGGGAGGAAGTTCCTTTAAAGGAACAGAGATAAGAAATGCTCTTGGGCTGAGTTCCGCTCTGTTTTCCATAGAATTCGGAGGAGGCGGAAATGAAATAATTTTTACTTCAGACGGTTTCGGCCACGGCGTGGGGCTCAGTCAGTACGGAGCTGACGGCATGGCAAAGGCTGGCAGCGGATATAAGGAGATTCTTACTCATTATTATACGGGAACTGAAGTTCATTGACTTGTGAAACTTGAATGAAGAGTATGATTTGCAGAGTTTGAATACAGGAATGATACTTTAATTTGATTTGGCATAGGCTTTATTGCCAACAGAAAAAGGATAAAAAATTGAAAAAATTCGTGTAAATATAGTATCTATCAACAAAGCAAAGATATGAAAAGAAGGAAAAGGGATTACAACCATAAGCGAAGTAAAGCGCAATTGCGTGGAGCAAGTCCTGTTCAATATAGAATGAAAGCTGGATTAGCAGTCTGAATACTGTCTGACTTTTTTGGAGACGGGTCATTTTAGGACGAGCAATGTTTAAACACACTTTACAGGCCATAGAATGATAATCAACCTTTTAAAAGGAGAAAAATAGCAATCTTAAGATTTTTAATCGTTGTTGCAGGTATTAGGAAATGATATAATACAAATATAAACGAACGTAAAATTGGCTATTTAGGGGGCAAGAATATGAATTTGTTTCCAGAAGAGGATTACGAGTTAATAGCGGAAGCGAAAAAAGCAATTAGTCTGAATTACGATCAGGAGAATTATAATCATACTGTAGGTGCTGCTATACGCTGCAAAAACGGCAAAGTATATGTTGGAGTAAATATTTATTCTTTGCATGGAGTCTGTGCAGAGCAAGTTGCAATAGGAACGGCAATCACAAACGGAGAAAGGGAGTTTGACTCTATAGTCGCAGTTAGAGGAAGAACGGGGGAGGAAATCATACCGCCTTGTGGAAACTGCCGTCAGATATTGCATGATTATATGCCGGATTGTAATGTCATTGTGTCAGTATGTGGAGAGCTAAAGAAAATCAAGGCAAAAGAACTTCTGCCTTTTTCTTATTCCGTTGAATAAATTCCACTTTATGTAATAAATAGGTTTAAAATCTCATAAATTGCAGGAGAGCTACAGGTACGGCGGCGGTCGTAAAACATATCGACGAGCCTACTTGCTTGCGAGTAGACAGTTCGTTTAGGAAGTTCGGCAAGCTTGCGAACCTTATAGGTCCCATTATCAAACAGGTGAGAACTATTACAAAAAGCAGAAGACAAAACAAGTACAAAATTGCCGATATGCAATTATTATAAGGCTTATATGAAAATAAAAAATAGATGAGAGGCGTTCTTTAAATATATGTACGCTTTTCGGGAAAGGAAAAAACATGGCAGATATTAAATATCTAAAACGCCTTGCAAAGGATTACCCTAATATAGCGGCTGCTTCGGCGGAAATCATAAATCTGAAGGCTATATTGGCGTTGCCCAAGGGTACGGAATATTTTTTGAGTGATTTGCACGGAGAACATGAAGCTTTCATTCATATGCTTAAGAGCGCTTCGGGAACGATTAAGATGAAGATAGACGAGCATTACGGAGCTGTACTGAGTGAAAAGGACAGAGACGATTTGGCTTCTTTGATATATAATGCGGAAGCAGAAATTAAAAGGCGTAAGAAAAGTGAAAAAGACTTCGACGATTGGTGCGCCACAGCTATTTATCGTTTAATCACAATATGCAAATCAGTATCGACGAAGTATACGCGTTCCAGAGTAAGACAGAGACTTCCCAAGTATATGGATTACAGCATAGATGAGTTACTTCATGCAGATGATGACGCAAACAGAGCTTACTATTACAGCGAAATTATAAATTCCGTAGTGGAATGTGGTCTTGCGGAGAAATACATAATAGAATTGACGGAGGCTATCAGCCGGCTGGCTGTGGATAAGCTCCACATAATCGGAGACATATTTGACAGAGGAGCGCATCCGGACACAATAATGGACTTTCTGATGAATTACCACGATGTGGATTTTCAGTGGGGAAATCATGATATAGTTTGGATGGGAGCAGCCACCGGTAACTGGGCCTGCATAGCCAACGTCCTGAGGATGAACATAAGCTACAATAATTTTGACATGCTGGAAGTGGGATACGGAATAAATCTGAGACCTCTTGCGACTTTTGCGGAAAAGGTCTACGGTGATGATCCGTGCGAGTTCTTCAAGCCTCATATATTGGACAGAAACGAATTCGATCCGGTACCGGAAGATCTGGCCGCCAAGATGCATAAGGCTATTGCCGTATGTCAATTCAAGGTAGAGGGACAGAGGATAAAGGCTCATCCGGAATATAAGCTGGAAAAGCGTTTGCTTTTGGATAAGATAGACCTTGAAGGTGGCACTGTTGAGGTGGAGGGTGTTAAATGGCCTTTGAGAGACGCCAATCTTCCTACTCTCGATATAGATAATCCGTATGAATTGACTGAAGAGGAAACCGAAGTCATGAGAGCTATTTCAGCTTCCTTCATCAATTCAGAAAAGCTTCAGAGTCATATAAAATTCCTGTACAGTCACGGTGCGTTATATACTAGAATCAATGGCAATTTGCTTTATCACGGTTGTATTCCCATGGATGAAGAGGGAGAATTTAAGGACGTAGATTTGGGAAGTGCGAAACTTTCAGGTAAAGCGTTGATGGACTATCTTGACGACCAGGTACGAAAGGCTTATTATGCTCCGGATAAGGCTGATGAAACCGGATATCCGGGAGATTTGATGTGGTATCTGTGGCTCGGCGGAGATTCGCCGCTTTTTGGCAAGGAAAAGATGACGACCTTTGAAAGGCTGTTTATAGCCGATAAGACAACCCACAAGGAGTTCACGCGACCTTACTATAAACTGATAAAACAGCGGGAAAGCTGTGAAAAAATTATACGTGAGTTTGGACTTGATCCAAGCAACGCTAAGATTCTCAACGGCCATGTACCGGTTAAGATAAAGGACGGCGAATCTCCTATAAAGGGGGGAGGCCTTCTGTATGTAATAGACGGAGGCATTTCCAAGGCTTATCAAAAGCAGACAGGTATAGCCGGATATACATTTATCTTTAATTCGCGTTTTATGGCGCTGGCCGAACACAAGCCTTTCAGCCCGCTCAAAGCGGATGGTACGCAGGAGTTTCATTCTCCTGTAATGATGACGGTTGAAACTATGCCGGAACGTCTGCTTATCCTGGATACCGATCAAGGCGTTCAGCTGGTCGAAAAGGTCGATGATTTGAAGAATCTGGTAGAGGCGTTTAAACACGGTGAAATAAAGGAATTGTATTAGTTTAAATTATGGTGCGAATTTTGCTCGTATTGCGATCAAAAACATATGCCGAGGTGAAAAATGAAGATTATAAAGGCCGAATTAGTAACATCGACCGTCAGGGATTTGTGCATAGAAGCCAACTGTGATCTGCCGGAAGATGTCAGACGCGCCATAGAAGAAAGCTGCCGGAAAGAGGATTTTGACATAGCTAAGAATGTGCTTGAAAAGCTTGAAGAAAATTACCGTATAGCGGAGGAGGAAAAAGTACCGATATGTCAAGATACAGGTCTTGCTTGTGTGTTTATGGAAATCGGTCAGGATGTTCATGTTGAAGGCGATATAAAAAAGGCTGTGGACGAAGGCGTAAGGCAGGGGTATGAACAAGGATATTTGAGAAAATCATGCGTAGCCGACCCGCTAAGAAGAGTGAATACAAAAGACAATGCGCCGGCGGTGATGTATTTTGATATCGTTCCCGGCGAGGAATTGAAAATTACCGTAGCCCCGAAGGGCTTTGGCAGTGAAAACATGAGCAGGATAAAAATGCTTAAGCCTTCGGAGGGTATTGACGGAGTCAAAGAATTTATCATCAAAACCGTTGAGGAGGCCGGCCCTAATCCTTGCCCGCCAATAGTTGTGGGAGTAGGCATAGGAGGAACATTTGACAAGGCGGCGTTTTTAGCCAAAAAAGCTCTCCTTCGTCCTCTTGATATGCGCAATGCAGATGAGTTCTACTGCGAGCTGGAAATGGAACTTATGGAAAAAATAAACAAGTTGGGTATAGGACCGCAGGGATTTGGGGGAAAAACCACGGCTCTTGCAGTAAACGTTGAGACTATGCCTA
Source organism: uncultured Clostridia bacterium (assembly GCA_937900415.1). Taxonomy (GTDB): domain Bacteria; phylum Bacillota; class Clostridia; order Peptostreptococcales; family Anaerovoracaceae; genus Fimisoma. Next base: position 6,512 of record CALCEY010000020.1, on the reverse strand, counting down.
CTCACATTGCAGGCCTTCCGTGCGCAGTGAATATCAACTGTCATGTAACGCGGCACAAGAGCAAAAGCCTGTAAATAAGGAAAACATGCGAGCGGGACAAAATGCTGTGAACGCGGCAAAGACCCGCAGGCGGGGGAAAAGATTGTCGTAAAAGTTGTTAGGAGGAATGAGCAAGTGGAAAAGAACATCTCCGTCCCTTTTACTCTATCTCAGGCAAAGGAATTGAAGTGCGGAGATAATGTGTTGATAAGCGGCGTTATATACACGGGAAGAGACGCAGCTCATAAAAGGCTGACAGAGCTGCTCGATAAGGGCAATGAGCTTCCAATAGATGTTAGAGATGCGATAATATATTATGTGGGTCCGGCTCCGGCAAAGCCGGGACAAGTTATAGGCTCAGCAGGGCCTACTACAAGCTACCGCATGGATTCTTACACACCCAGGCTTTTGGATCTTGGTCTCAGGGGAATGATAGGTAAGGGTAAGCGTTCTCAGGAGGTAATAGATTCAATGATAAAAAATAAGGCCGTATATTTTGGCGCAATAGGCGGTGCAGGCGCTTTGCTTTCACGATGTATCAAGAAAGCCGAAATCGTAGCTTATGAGGATCTGGGTGCAGAAGCTATAAGACGGCTTGAAGTTGAGAATTTGCCTGCTGTGGTTGTAATAGACAGCGAAGGAAATAATCTTTATGAAGAGGGAAGAAAAAAATATCTGGAGACGAAAAAAGTAACGGAGCCAGCTGAATGCAGCCGAAGCGATTACAAATAACAGAAAAATAATTAAACCGAACTTATACTTATTACAAGCAGGTTCGGTTTATTTTATTGATGCCATAATTTCTTTTAACTTTAAAAGTATGTATTGTTTACTGAAAATAGATGTAGTATCATCTATATAGTTGATGATACATCTATATGGAGGTATGGAATGGATTGCAGTAACAGACAGATTACAAAAATCGCGCGGGAAGTGAGTAAATTTACGGTGCAGACCATGAAAGCCGACGGAATTGGAACAGCGGAGTTTGATTTTATTCATTTGCTGCGTCATCATCCCGGATTGACACAGACACAAATAAGGGAGAGCCTTAAAATTGATAAAGGCGCAGCCGCACGGCGGGCGGCAAGCCTGGAGGCTAAGGGATATCTCATTCGCAGGGACAATCCTGCAGACAAGCGCAGCAAACTTCTTTATGCCACTGAAAAAGCAGAAACATTGCGGAATTCAAAAGTATCTCTTGAAAAAACCTTTTATGATTGGCTGTTTTCAGAGTTGCCGGAAGATGAACTTAAACAATTTTGCCGTATTTTAGATAGCTTGTATGGGCGGTCAAAACAGCAATCAAGGGAAGGTTTTCCGGATATAAAAAAATTGATTGAAGGGTGAGAGTGATGAAAGATAAAATAAAAAGAAGCAGATTCACCACTGCAAAAGGGATACGAAATATTATATTGCTCGGATTGATAAGTTGTTTTGCGGATATATCCAGCGAAATGGTTTATCCGTTGATTCCTTTATATTTGACAGCGGTATTCGGAACGACGCCCGTTCTTGTGGGAGTCATTGAAGGTATTGCAGAAAGTGTTGCCGGTCTGCTTAAAGTGTTCAGCGGGTATATCAGCGACAGATTCCAACATAAAAAGATAATTGCTTTTAGCGGCTATGCGACCGGGTTGTTCTATAAGGCAGCATTGCTGTTTGCAGGCTCATGGGCGGGGATTCTTGCTTCGAGGGTAATTGACCGTCTTGGCAAAGGAATTCGAACTGCGCCGAGGGATGTTATGGTTTCGGAGAGCGCTGATAAAAACAGTATGGGAAAAGCTTTTGGTATTCATAAAATGCTCGATATGGCTGGTTCTGCCATAGGAATTCTTCTGGCGTTTCTGTTGATGAAGAATATGGGTTCGGAAGCGGGCAGTTATAAAACAGTATTTGCTGTTTCAGTTATTCCGATTTTGATTGCTCTTTTTATGTTTTTATTCGTTCATGAAAAAAAGGAAAAACGGGAAGTGGTACAAAGAGAATATTTTTGGAAGAACATATCTAAGCTGGACAGTCAGTTGAAGCTTTATCTTGCTGTCACATTTTTGTTTACACTCGGTAATTCTTCAAATAGTTTTCTGATTCTTCGTGCTTCAGATACGGGTTTTGAAAGCAGCACCGTTATTCTGCTTTATTTTATTTATAATCTTACGACTTCGCTTTTGGCTGTTCCATGCGGCCGATTATCTGATAAAATAGGAAGAAAGAAGTTGCTTGTGGGAGGATATATTGTATTTTCGTTTGTCTATTTTGTATTTGCTTTCTGCAATTCTAAGCCGGTTATGATTTTAAATTTCGTGGCGTACGGTATTTATACAGCGATGACAGCGGGCGTAGAACGAGCATTTATTGCAGAAGTTGCGCCGCAGCAGCTTAAAGGAACCGTACTTGGGCTGCACTCGACCATTGTGGGGATTGCCCTTCTTCCTGCAAGCATTATCGCAGGGCTGTTGTGGGATGGAATCGGCGCGTTTGCACCATTTGTATTCGGCGGTGCAATGTCTTTGCTGTCAGCGTTAATACTTGCGTCAAAACTTAAGTATACGTCTGAATAGGAGTAAGGACACATGAGGACAGAACAAAAATAAGAAATTTACAGAAAAATGTTGTTTTGCTGAAAAACGATGCTTTTGATTACGAAAGGTGAGTGAAAAACGAGGGATTCTTCTAAATACGGACTATTTATAAGACCCGATTCGGATTATTTATTTGGCGCGCTATGAGAGAGCAGACCGATCGACTTGGTATCTCGCCTGCCAGGCTGCGGCCTCTCCGCCGATAGCGGCAGCTCAGACTGTTCGTTATTCAATGATTCAGCGAGTTATTTCATTTGCATCCGCATCTTCACGTGTTCGGGTTCAAATGACAGGGATAATAAAAAAAGAGACAGGAATTAACCTATCTCTCTTTGATTGGTGCGGCCAACGGGACTCGAACCCGTACACCCGTTCGGACACAAGCACCTCAAGCTTGCCTGTCTGCCAGTTCCAGCACAGCCGCAAAACACAAGTCAATTTTGACCCTGCTCATCAATTATACTTTTTTGAAGGCTGTTTGTCAACGGTTATTTTATATTTTGGCAAGAATACTTTTTTATTTAAAGGAACAAGGAAGTCCGACTACACATTTTCCGCAGGCTCCTGCGGCAGGATAAATTTCTTCGTTGATGTTGCATTGCTCAAGACATTTAAGTCTGTTGAATTCATTTTCAGTGAGGGCTTCAGCGACACATCTTTTCACGCAGAGCTTACAGCTTCCGTTTTGTTTATAAAGACATCTTTCCTCGGTGACTATCGGATCTGCCGTGACTGGGAGAGCAGTAATTATCGAGTAATATCTTCCAACGCAGCCTTTGTCGGAAATAAGCATATTGTTGAGACCGAAGGTGCCGTGACCGCATATGTATGCCACATGACGCTGAGACCACTTGCTCCTTGGGAATCCATCGTTGATCATGCCTATATCGCTTGGAGGACATGCTTTATAGCCCAGTTCGTTTATGAAGTTGCAGAGGTTTTCGTTTATATAAGAAGCCATCTTATTGGAATGTTCGTAGGCTAAAGCCCATTGCTCGGAAATCACAGTTCCTTTGACATTGCTTTCAATGACGTCTTTTTTGAATGGTAAAAAATATGAAAGAACTACCGTTGCTTGCGGAAGATAGTCAAGCGGTTGATAATGATTTGGATCAACCAACTCTTTCAGCTTGATAAACAGAGGGCTTTTGACATCTCCATATTTAATTACAGGCTCTCTCCAAAGGTCGGGGATTCCGGTATTGATGCAGTATTCTTCAATAAGTTTCTGAATTTCAGCTTGTATTTTTTCTCTCATGACGTATCACTCTCCTGATTTTCTATAAAAATTATACTATATTTTTTGTTAAAAGCAAGAAGGAAGAAAGTATTAACTTTGTGGTTCCTGAATATTTACAGACTTTTTTACAGAAGTTTGTACAGGAAAATAAATTTTAAATTTATGACTTAGTAAAAGCTTATATCTGATTGACTTTTGCTTTATAATTGTATATAATACATGAGTATGATATATGATATATCCTGCGCCATTAGCTCAATTGGATAGAGTCGCGCACTACGAATGCGAAGGTTGGGGGTTCGAGTCCCTCATGGCGCACCATAGCATTCAAACCCGAACATTTTACCAATAGGTGAAACGTTCGGGTTTATTGTTTTTCTCAATGATATTGAGTAATTGCAGTTAAAAAAGCATATTGCAAAGAGCTGTTGCGTAGCATTAGGTTATGTGCATAAAGGGGCTTGTCATGCAAACTTTTTATACAAATGAGAACAGAGAAGAGGCTTGCCCATAGTACAATGTTCATTAAAGCGATTTAAAAGTCTTTATTTTTTAAGACTGATTTTTTTATTTCAAAAACAGCGCGTCTTGACTTGTATTTTTTATCTGATATAATGAAAATGCTTGCTCGGAGGGCAAATCATTCGGAGGAAATGATGAGCCGGATAAGGCTACAGATTGAAACATCTGTCACTTGTCCGGCATTTTTGTATTAAACGCGAAACGGTTACTTTAGGAAAATATTGAGGAAAAACCAGATATAAAAGACGGAGGAAATAATGGAAAGAAAATACCATCTGACAGAAGGAAATATACTTGCTACGCTTACAGGATTCGCAATTCCGGTGTTTTTTACGCTGTTTCTTCAGGCTTTGTACGGTGGAATAGACCTGCTTATAGTTGGGAAATTTGCAGATACTGAAGACGTTTCCGGCGTAGCGACGGGAAGTATGCTTCTTTCGACCGTTACCATGATAATTACCGGACTGGCCATGGGTATTACGGTTTTAGTAGGTGAAAAAATAGGAATGAAAAAGCCAGATGAAGCCGGTAAGGCGATAGGAGCGGGAATAAGTCTTTTTTTTGTATTCGCTGTTATTCTTACTTTTGCCATGACGGCAGGAAGTGATTTTCTGGCTAAAATTTTGAATGCTCCGGAAGAGGCCGTTTCTCAGACATCCTCTTACATATTTATATGCGGTGCAGGGTCGGCATTTATTGTAGCTTATAATATCCTTGGCGCAATATTCAGAGGGATAGGCGATTCCAAAACCCCGCTTATGACAGTCGCTATAGCTTGTACCGTCAATATAGCGGGAGATATGGTTTTGGTGGCCGTTTTCGATATGGGAACGATAGGCGCAGCTATAGCTACTGTCTTTGCGCAGGCTGTCAGCGTATTCATATCGTTTGTTGTAATCGTTAAAAGAGGAAACATGCCTTTCTTTTTTTCTAAGGAATTTATAAAATTTGATAAGAAAATTATCGGAACGGAATTGAAACTCGGAATACCAGTCGCTTTGCAGGAACTGTTAGTGGGCATATCCTTTCTTGTGATTCAGACTATAGTCAACTCTTTCGGCGTTACTGCATCGGCAGGAGTAGGCGTTGCAGAAAAGGTCTGCGCCTTTATTATGCTGGTACCGTCGTCATATATGCAATCGATGTCTGCCTTTGTTGCACAGAATATGGGAGCGCGCAATCCTGTGCGAGCTAAAAAAGCTTTGAAATACGGAATTATGACTGCTTTTGCTGCCGGATTGATAATGTCGTATATAGCTTTCTTTCATGGAGATATGTTGTCGTGGATATTTTCCAAGGATATACAAGTTATTGCAGCATCGCAAAGCTATTTGAAGGCCTATGCGATAGATTGTCTGCTTACGCCGTTTTTATTCTGTTTTACAGGATATTATAACGGTTGTGAAAAAACTTTGTTTGTCATGCTTCAGGGGCTTGTAGGAGCCTTTTTTGTGAGAATACCGGCGGCGTATTTCATAAGCAGAATATCAGAAACAACGCTGTTTCATATAGGCCTTGCAACTCCTGCGTCAAGCATTTTGCAAATAACATTGTGCATTTTCATGTTTGCATATACAGAAAAGAAAAGCCGAAGCGAAAAAGCCCTTTAATGCAGGTTTTTTCTGTGGAATTTGATCTTGCAGCCCTCATTATGAAATTCATATTGAACAAAGAAGAGACAGAGCTAATAATATGGTAGCGTATCAGTATAATTTTCTTAATTTACTGAAGTTGTTCAAGAAAGGATTTTTCATTTATGAGTGAATGCAGAAATAATATTTGCGGGACTTGCCGGCCGTGCTGCAGTATAAGATGGTGCAGGATATTCCGCAGGGAAGCGACGGCGGGATTTACGGTGACATATGAAGCTAACGGCGGCATCGGAAACTATCAGGATACGGCGCTGGAAGCCGGAACTCAGTACACCGTAAAAAGCATAGCAGAAACAGGTATAACGAGAAGCGGTTTCACTTTCGACGGCTGGAATACGGAGGCCGGCGGAGGCGGCACGGAGTATCAGCCGGGAGAGACGATCAATATATCTGAGGACGTTACGCTTTACGCCCAGTGGACGGCGGCGCCTCCGCAGACTTTCAGCGTGACCTACGCTCCCAACGGCGGAACGGGAG
>CALCEY010000019.1 GCA_937900415.1 uncultured Clostridia bacterium | reverse complement strand
GCGGCGGCAAGCCCATACGGCGAAAAAAATTTCATGTTTTCAAATCCTGCAAGCAAACTCATTTCTGTTCCTTTCAAAATAAAATGTATCTGTTTAAATGCTTAAAACTTATAAAAACAGATGACTGACAGCCGGGCTGTCAGCCATCTTAAATATTTTACCTTAATGCATCGTCATTACTATGACAGTACAGTTACGCCCAGTATGAGGGTAATGATACATGCCAGCGCTGCACATGTTATAGCATATACAACCTGAGTCTTCGTGTGGTCGATATGGTCTGAGCCTGCTCCAAGTGAAGACAGTATTGTAGTATCCGACAGAGGCGAGCAGTGGTCGCCGAAAGTAGCTCCGCCCATGATAGCTCCGACTGTAGCATATACTACTGTTCCCAATTCTCCTCCCGTGATGGAGAAAGCAAGAGGAACAACGATAGGAGTCAGGATAGCCCATGTACCCCATGATGAACCTGTAAGGAATGAGATAACTGCACAAACCAGGAACGAGATAGTTACCAGGAGTGCAGGAGTCATCCAGCTTTCAGTCAGGTTAAGGATATATTCAGGAGCACCAAGCTGCTTGGTTATAGCGTTTACGCAGTAAGCCATAGCCAGAATCAATACAGCGCTCATTACCGACTTGATACCCTCGATAGCTGTTTCCATCATTTCCTTAAGAGTAGCCATTTTCTGAATAAGCATAACGATGAACTGGTAAATTACAACTAAGATGAATGCTTCAAGAACTTTACCGCTTCCGAGGAAGATGTATGTTCCCAAAACCGTGCATACTATGATCAGTGCAGGAATTGCAAAGTTGAAAAGTAAGCTTGGCTTGATGCCTTCGTTAGGCTGAATGTTAGTAAGCTCTTTGCTGAGCAGAGGAGTTGCTCCGTCTGCAACCACCTTACCTTCTTCCAAAGCTCTCTTTTCAGCTTTCTTCATAGGTCCGAAATCAGGAATGATTCCGAATGCGTTGAAGCAGCAGAAGAATACCATTATGATGCAGTAGAAGTTGAACGGCACGGCCTTGATTACAGTAGTCATAGCCATATCTGCACTGGTAATTACGCCTATGCCTACAAGCAGACCTGCCATATATGTACCCCATGCTGAAAGAGGTCCAAGCATACATGCTACAGGAGCTGAGGTACAGTCGCATATGAACGACAGCTTTTCTCTTGAGATTTTAGCCTTGTCTGTAAGCGGTCTCATTACGTTGCCTACATAAAGAGGCGAGAAATAGTCCGAGAAGAAGATGATAAGACCGAGGCACCATGCTACCCCTGACGTCATTCTTCTGCTGAGATTAAACTTGCCTATCCAAGCTGCAAATGCCTGAATAGCTCCTGATTTTTGGAAATAGGCTACCATGATACCGATGAATACCTCGATACAAAGTACCCAGAGGAAATCCGGCGTACCAAGCGCTGACTGAAAAATTCCGGCTAATCCGGAAATAGGGTCTACTCCCGTGATGACCACACCGACGATAACGCCTACCAATATGGACAGCAGTGCGTCTTTAGTTACGAATGACAGCACCAGTGCAATCAGTACAGGAGCTAATGATAAGATTCCATACTCCATTATAATTCCATCCTTTCGATATAAAAATTTATAAACGGCGCACGATAAAAACAACTTTACCATACACGCTTTTATAATTAAAAGCAATATTCGTGCCAATTTTTAACGCCGTCACGTGCCGCTTTGCTATGGTTGGAATTACAACACTTTGAAGGATTGCTCCTGCATAATATGCCCAGGTGTTATATATAATTCATATTTTTTGGCAATATTTCGCCATTTATTTTGCATTTCCGCTAAGATTTCGTCAAGATTTAACAAGTTCAATATGGAAAATAAATATGTATTATCAGCTAAGTTGGATACACATATTTTAGAATTACGACAATTCATATATTTTTCTTATGAAGTATGTCATTCCTCCGGCCTCGATTTCAAATCTCTGCGCGCGGCAAGGGCATTGAGAAGCCTGCTTAC
>CALCEY010000018.1 GCA_937900415.1 uncultured Clostridia bacterium | reverse complement strand
CATGTGTTAGGCACGCCGCCAGCGTTCATCCTGAGCCAGGATCAAACTCTTAATAAATATTGTATGTTAAAGCTCTCGCTTTATCATCTCTTTAATCCTTTTTCCTTAGGACAAACGCGCTTTCGCGCTTTGCTAATTCTTTTCAGAATTATTGTTCTTAGAAATTGTACTTTTGACCCACTCTACTGTGATTTCTCACAGCGGTTTGTCTTTTCGACTTAATTTCCATACTATGAAGTTTTCAAGGTTCTTACGGCCTCTTTAGCCGCTGTTCGACTTCGCGGTCGAACATTTTACATATTAGCACATCTCTTTACCTTTGTCAACAACTTTTTTAACTTTTTTTACAAGTTTTTATCTCTTGTTTTACAGGCTCTCTTGTGCTTTTTTATTGCTGCTGTTTGGTGCAGCTTGGTTATATTACCACTTTATCCTATATCCTGTCAAGCGCTTTTTTCGTTTTTTTTGAAATTATTTTTCAGAGGTAAGCCCGGTTGTTTTCAAATCAGTAATAATCATGAATTCAAAAGAGAATTCGAGGGATAATTTATTTTAAATTTCATACAAAATCTACTTTTGAAATGCTCAAAAATCTTGGCCAAAGCTCGCTATACTCTTCCTCCATCTTTGTGCATGACCAGAACCGCAAATAAAATCACAGCGATAAAGTTAAATGCAGCAAAAAACAAATATACAGCCTTCGCCCCCGCAGCGTCCAGTATTATACCTCCTAAAAAAGTGCATACTATAACGCTCATGTTGTTTCCGACGGCATAGTATACCGATATTGCCATATCGGAAAATCTCTCGCCCGCTATCTTCCCAAAGCACTTTATTACCTCCACCAGCGCTATGCCGTTGGTCATTCCCTGAAGGAAAAAAGTAAAAAGCAATATGGCACAGCTCGGACCGGCTGCATAAAATCCGAATCTTACAACTGTAAGCAGCATAGCTGCAAGAATAAGCTTCTCTGAGCCTAACTTTTTAGAAAGCTTAGGCGTAATCGCCATAAACGGAGCTTCACTTCCGGCCATGAGCAGAAAGGCAAGTCCTATTCCGCCAACGTCGCCGCCCTGCTCTATAAACAGATAACCGAAATATGTATTGTTGGCTACGCCGGTTCCCATCAGAAAGAACACAGCGATAAGAAGTCTTACGAAAGCCTTGTTCTTGAAAAGCTCGCCGATTTTTATCTTCTCTTTTTCTTCTTTGTAATAAGGAGGCTCGCTTTCAGTAAGAACGAGGATTGCCGCAACGGCAAAGGTCCCCGCATACATAAAAAAGATTCCTTTAATCCCGCAATGCTCCGCATATTGGCCTGCAATAAAGACTGCGGCGGCAAAACCGAAGGCCCCAGTTGCTCTTATGGCAGAAAATCTTTCGCTTTTGCTCAATATAAATGCGTCAGAAATACCGTAAGCAGGCCCCTGAAAAAAATACATGACGCTGTAAATAAACGCATATACCGCAAAGCTCTCAGTAGTCATGCTGAAAAGTCCCATAATTGCAGCGCAAGACACATTCCTACCAATATCAATTTTTTTCGCCGGCTGTTGGAATATATCCTTCCCCAAAACAATCCGGCCAATATGGCAGTTCCCGTTCCGAGGGAGGTGATGATTCCTACTTGCGTGCCGCTGAAGCCTATCGCGCTCAGATACTGTCCTATTAACGGACAGATTATGCCAAGTGGACAATATATAAAAAAATACAAAACGGCTCGCTTAAAATCGCTGTCATTTTTCACGAAATTTTTCACGGCAAAATTTTTATCAACCATAGAAATCTCCTATTATGAAAAAGTCAGTATATCATATCGCAGCTTGGTAAACAATACAAAGTGAAAATAATTTTGGAGGTGAAATTTTGTTAATTGTAGCCATCAGAACCTTGATAATGTACGCTGCGCTCCTTTTTTCCATAAGAATAATGGGAAAATCAGAGCTTTCCAAGATGACCCCATTTCAGCTGGTGATAGTATTTATGATTGCCGAGCTGGCCGCTATACCCATAGATTCTTCAGACGCTTCCCTGATAAATGGTCTTGTAGCCATATTTACCCTCATGTTTCTGCAAATAGCCATTTCCTATCTTTCTACAAAAAACGAGCTTTTTAAAAAATTCATCAGTGGATACCCTACCATCTTGATTGAAAAGGGAAAACTTAATATCAAAAACCTTTCCCATCTCCGCATAACCACCACCGACCTTTTAGAACAGCTCAGAATACAAGGCTGTCCTTCCATAAGCGACGTGGAATATGCCATAATGGAGTCCAATGGTCAGCTGTCAGTTATACAAAAGGCAGAAAACACTCCATTAACGCCCAAGGATATGGAATTGGCAGTTACTCAGGGAGTTCTTCCGGCTATTATCATTTCCGATGGCAACGTCTATGACAGCAATCTGATATTTTCGGGAATAAGCCTGACGCAATTTGAGGACAGGCTGAGAAAAGTAGGTATAACCGACATGAAAGAAGTCTTCCTTGCTTTCTGCGACGGAGAAAAGAAAATTCACGTCTACCTGTCAGACAAGAGCGGCAGCGAAGCCTTTGCAAAGGAGGTTATAATATGAGAGATATAATAACAGCCACGGTAATAATGTTTGTCCTGATAGGCGGCTGGCTCATCTTTGACAGATATTCCGAAGAACAGCTGGAAGATTTTTCTGAATATATAATAGAAGAAATTATCCCTGCCGTAGAAAAAGAGGAGTGGGAGAAAAGCGCGGCCATGATAAATGCTTTCAGCAATGACTGGCATGAATACAGAAAAAAAGCTCTCATGTTTTTAAATACAGATGAAATCAACGAGATAGACTTCTGTCTGGCAAAAGTGGAAAAATATATTGCCGCCGAAGATGTATCCAATTCTTCCGGAGAACTCAATTCTCTCGCTGAACAACTAATATTTATGTATGAGCAGCAGGAGCTGAACGCAGCCAATATTCTTTAAAATTGTTTGCTATATTATCTGATATTTTTTGTTCATGTATCGTCCGACGTTTTCATTATGCCTCTTGCTATGCGCCTTTCAATATGTTAATATGTTTATCAAGTAGAGTAAATATTGTGCGTTAAGTGCTATGAGATGGGATGTAGCTCATAGACGAAAATCCCCTTTAATCTATGGGATTGCGGTGCAATATTGCGTCCGCTGCTACACTGTTTAAGTTATGAGAAACAATTCTCCTTCTTTATGGTGTAGTTACACTATAAAGAAAGGAGATGTTTTTTTGGAAAGAAACAACGCTTACGGCAAGCCTTACAGACTGGTTCTGACAGCATTGATGATAGCGCTGACCATCGTCATCAACAGGTTGATTCCCGCTACTCCGGTATATCACCTTACTTTTGATTTCGTGCCGGTATTCATAATCGCTGTGCTTTTTGGCCCTCTGTGGTCGGCTGTTACCTATGCCGTTGCCGATGCAATTGCGTCCATACTGTTCCCTGTCGGACCTTTCAACCCCGGCATAACTTTTACGCTGTTCTTAATCGGTCTTGCCTTTGGCTTAATTTATTACAAAAGAAATACGAGCGGAAAATGGATTTTTATAAGGGCATTTTTCGCTGCGCTGGCAGCTTTTGCAGTGAAGCTCTTCGGAACTACGTATTTTCTGTTCCTCACCTTTGGCGCGCCAAACGGCATGGGATACTGGGCATATGTGAGCATACGGATTCCAAACTGCGCAATCTTCGCCGGTTTGGTGCTCGTCCTTTTACCCGTAGTTCAAAAGGCAATAATAGAACGAATCAAAAAACCGTTATAGATCAAGCAGACTGTTGCAGACGAAAGCTGTCTGTATCTAATTTATTACATCCAAACAGCAAAAGGAGAACGGAAAGCTTTGCAAGCGAACTGTTCTCCTTTTAACTTTTTTTTTAATGTTTTTAGGCTTACCTGCCGTTGGATCAGAATACGCCTGGTATTCTTTTACACTGTTTCGGCGATTTCATATATCAGTCTTTCCGACTTTTCCCAGCCAAGGCACGGATCCGTTATGGACTGACCGTAAACGCTGCCGTCTATAGGCTGACTGCCGTCTTCAATATAGCTTTCTATCATCAGGCCTTTAACCATCCTGTTTATATCCTCGGAAAGAGACATGGATCTTAAGACTTCCTTTGAAATCCTTATCTGTTCCATGTACTTCTTTCCCGAATTGGCATGATTTACATCTACTATGACCGCCGGATTGGAAAGCCCCTCCTTATTATACATATCGCATACGATTTTCAGATCCTCATAGTGGTAATTGGGAATGGACTGTCCTCTCTTATTGGTATGGCCTCTTAGGATTGCATGTGCATAAGGGTTGCCTCTGCTTACTACCTCCCAGTTTCTGTATATGAAAGTATGCGAACCCTGCGCAGCGGTAATAGAGTTCATCATAACTGAAAGATCCCCGCTTGTCGGATTTTTCATTCCCACAGGTATGTCAAGGCCGCTTGCCGTAAGTCTGTGAAACTGATTTTCTACAGATCTGGCTCCCACAGCGATATATACGAGCAAATCGCTTAAATATCTGTACTGCTCAGGATAAAGCATTTCGTCGGCACAGAAAAACCCGGTCTCTTCCATCGCTCTTATGTAGGTTTCCCTTATGGTTACTATGCCTCTGAGCATGTCCTCGTTCATGGTCGGATCCGGCTGATGCAACATTCCTTTATATCCCATTCCCGTCGTTCGCGGTTTATTGGTGTAAACTCTCGGAATTATACATATTTTTTCTTCCACTTTATCCTGAACTTTTCTCAGCCTGGACAAATAATCTAAAACAGCAGCCTCATTGTCTGCGGAACACGGTCCTATTAAAAGTATGAATTTATCGTTTTTACCTGACAAAATACCTTCTATTTCAGCCACCTTTTTTTCCCACATAACCTTGTAATCTTCATTTATGGGAAACATCTCTTTTATATCTTTTGGGATAGGCAGTCTGCGCTTAAATTCCATATTCATGAGTTTACCTCCTTCTTCTCCTTATCGAACAACTTTCTTCTTGCCGTCGAACGTCTCATCATATCCTTGATTCCTTCTTTATCGGCCTCCATAAGCATCCTCTCAAGACGTGAAATTTCCATGGTAAACAGCTTCATCTGATGAAGCAGCGCATCTTTGTTGAGGAGGAACAGCTCGCTCCACATCGTTTCATCTATTCTGGCTATTCTCGTCAAATCTCTGAAAGAATCCCCGGTATAATCCTCCAAATTTTCAGTATGGTCGCATGTCATCAGCGACATGGCTATACAGTGAGTCAGCTGGGATACAAAGCCTATCATTTCATCGTGTTCTTCCGGAGAAAGCTCGGAAATTTTGGCGAATCTGAGAATTTCCCCTATTTGCCTGCAAAGAGCCTTTGCTCCTTCGGTGTTTTTTTCCGTAGGTACTACTATATAGTTGGCGCCGTAAAATATTTTCTCATTGCTGTTTTCAATTCCCAGCTTTTCACATCCTGCCATCGGGTGAGCCGCTATATATTCACAGTCGTCCCTGAACAGATTCTGAATATCCCGTACAAGTTTCCCCTTTACGCCGGTAACGTCTGTAATTACAGTTCCGCTTTTTAAGTACCACTGGTTTTTTTCTATCCATTCTTTGAATATATGCGGATAAAGGGCGAAAATTATCACGTCCGCCGATTCTATCATTCCTCTGTCAATCTGAGCAGAGCCTTTAGCTATTATATTATTTTCAAGCGCAAATTTTATCGTATCTTCATCGGTATCTATGGCGTTGACCGCATATCCGGCTTTTGAAAATCCTCTGGCATAGCTGCCGCCTATTATACCGAGACCTACTATCAATATATTCGTATCCTTATCAATCTTCAATCTGCTTCACCTCAATTCCCAAAGACATCAGCTTATCAAAAAAGTCCGGAAAGCTCTTTGTCACCGCTTCAGCGCCGTCTATTAGGCCTCCCGTAAGAGTTAAAAGAATGGCTTCCGACATTACTATCCTGTGATCGTTATGCCCGTAAAGTTCCGAGGATGGTGTTTTAAAATCAGCCGGATAGATTACGATTTCATCATCATATACGGAAGAAGACGCTCCGAATTTTGCAAGCTCTGTTACCATAGCCCGTCCCCGGTCACTTTCCTTGATTCTGAGTCTTCTCGTTCCCGAAAACACTCCTCCGTTTTTAGCCGCCGCTATCGCAAACAGAATGGGCGCAAGGTCAGGACAGTCGGAAATATTCAAAGCCGGCGTTCCCTTTTTAAGCAGATCAAACATCTTTCCGTAAACTCTGTCTCCCTGAAGGCTTTTTTCCGGAAGATTGCTTACGCTGACCTCTCCGCCGAATACATTCAAAGCTTCAAAAAAGGCTGCGTTGGAATAATCTCCCTCCACCCACGTCTCCCGGCCTGAATACTCCTGATTTCCTTTAATATAAATGGTATTTTCATCTTTCCAAATTGCTTCTACACCGAATATTTTCAAAGCGGCGATAGTCATATCTATATAAGAGCGGCTTTCTATAGGAGGCGTTATGGTAAGAAGGCTGTCTCCGTCAAGAAGCGGCAAAGCAAATAAGAGGCCGCTGATAAACTGGCTTGATACGTTGCCTGCTAATTTGAAATTTCCCGGCTTTAACGGGCCTTTCACCATAAGACTGGTCTTGTCCTGAGAAAACATCAGCCCTCTTTCCTCACACATCGCCTTATATATGCCCAGCGGCCTCTCCATAAGCCTTTCGCTCCCTGCCAAGACTGCGTTGGCTCCTGAAATAAGGCATAAAGGAACGAAAAACCTAAGCGTGCTTCCGCTTTCCCCGCAGTTTAATATCCTGCCGGCTGCCGAACTTTTTATATCAGTTCCGGTCACTTCGATCCCGTCTCCGTTTCTTTCGCACCTTACCCCCATGGCCTCAAGACAATTTATTGTGGCCAACACGTCGCTGGAGGGGGCTATTCCGTGAACTATGCAGCTGCCCCTCGAAAGTCCCGCGCATATGAGCAGTCTGTGAGCCATACTCTTTGACGGCGGAGCTTCCACAAGGCCTGCGGCCTTGCCTTTACTTATGCTTATCTTCATGCGTTGTCCCCGCCCTTTCTTTCAGATTTTTTACTTCAGCATTTTTTCCCTTTAACATTTTTTCCGTCAAAATCTTTTCCTTCAAATAATCTATGGCCTCCAAATACCCTGCCGTGCCTCGGCCCATGATTGTGAAGCAGCAGGCTTGCCTTATATAGCTTACCTGCCGGAAGTCCTCCCTTTCCTTTACGTTGGAAATGTGAACCTCAGCGGTGGGAATATTCACGCTTTTAACTGCGTCAAGAAGCGCTATGCTAGTGTGAGTATAAGCCCCCGGATTTATTACGATGCCGTCCGCCTTATCGAAATATGCCTGTTGTATTCTGTCCACCAAGTTTCCCTCATGATTCGACTGATAAAATTCAGCTTCAACGCCGTTCCTCTCGCAGTGGTCTTCTATTTTCTTCAAAAGCTCTTCGTAGCTTTCACTTCCGTATTTGTCCGGTTCTCTGATCCCAAGCATATTGAGATTGGGACCGTTTATTATTACCAGCTTCATTAAAACTCCTCCAAAATCTTTTGCACAAGTTCTTCCCTGCTTCCGTTATTTTGTATGATAACGTCGGCAGCTGCCCTGTAAATATCGTACCGCTCCTCATATCTTCTTGCCAGCTGCTTTCTGTCGAAAGCCGTAGGGCGGTCTGCCGTAGGAACAAGCAGCTTCAGTTCTCTGTCTATAAACACAATGCGCCCGTTCATCTTAAGAAGCTCTTCGTTTTTCTTTTTCATCACTACGCCGCCTCCGGTGGCGATAACCGCTCCGTTTTCGGCAGCGAGGCTTTTCACGGTTTCAGTCTCTAAATTTCTGAAGTATTCCTCTCCGTATTTTTCAAATATCTCAGATATGCTGATTCCTGCTCTGCCTGCTATGATTTCGTCCGTATCGAAAAACTTTCTTCCCAGTTTTTCTGCAATCGCTTTGCCCGCTGTGCTCTTGCCGCTTCCCGGCATTCCGGCAAGGACTATATTCGTCTTTTTGGAAAGTATCTCGTTATAAATTTTATCAACAACTGACGACTCGTATTTTACGCCTAAAAAAAATTCCGAAGCGCTGACAGCCTGCGCAACGAGCATGTAAAGTCCTCCTCCGGCCTTTACGTTCTTGCGTAAGGCCTGCATTACCAGCATGCTTCTCAGCGGATTGTATATCACATCACAAACGCCCTCGAGACCTGAAAAATCATCAAGGTCCAGCGGAACTTCAAAAATATCGGGATACATTCCGCATGGAGTCGCATTTATTATAACCTGTGCGTCTTTGTGCCGCTTGCGAGCTTCATCATATGTAACCGCGGCAGCTCCGTCGTTTCCTCGGCGGCTTACCTTTATAACTTCGCAAGCGCCCTCGCTTCTGCATACTGAAAAGGCAGTGTCTGAGGTCCCGCCTGTCCCTAAAATGAGGACTTTCCTGCCTTTCATATCTATTCCTATACGTCTGATAAGAGCTGTTAAGCCATCAAAGTCAGTGTTGTGTCCGATGAGCCTGCCTCCGTCGTTTTTTATGCAGTTGACCGCGCCTATTTCCAATGCAGCCCTGCTCATATCATCCATAAAAGGAATCACCGTCTGCTTATACGGTATCGTTACGTTGACGCCTTTAAAATTTTTTTCTTTCAAAAACGCCTCGACCTGCTCAGGTTCAAGCTCAATGAGGTCATAAGGATACTTGCCCAACCTTGCATGTATATCCTTTGAAAAGCTGTGCCCCAGCTTTCTTCCTATAAGTCCGTATTCTGTCATCTATAGCTGTTCTCCTTTAAAAAATCAGTTCCGAACCTCACCGTCAGAAGATCTGCTACGGTAAGAGCAGTAACTGCGTCCACCACAACTCCGGCTCTGTGGATTACAGCCGGGTCATGTCTTCCCTGTATAACCAGCTTAGCATTTTCCTTTTTCTTCAGATCCACGGTATCCTGCTGCTTGTATATGGACGGCGTGGGCTTGATTGCAGTGCGGAATACAACGGGCATCCCGTTGGAAATACCTCCGTTTATACCGCCGTTGTTATTGGATTTTGTAATGATTTTATCACCTTCGTAAAAGAAGCCGTCGTTAGCCTCTGAGCCTCTCATTTCTGCTACAGAAAATCCCGCGCCGAATTCTATGCCCTTTACTGCCGGGATTGAAAAAATATTATGTGCTATCAATCCCTCTACAGTATCAAACCAAGGCTCTCCTGTTCCTGCCGGCATATTGACTACGGCCGTTTCCAAAACGCCTCCGACGCTGTCTCCCTCAGAGGCCGCCTTGAGGATTTCCGCCTCTATGGCCTCTCTGTTTTCCAGTACGGGAAACCTATCGCGATTCAAGAACTTTATATCTTCTTCATAATTTTCAAAGCTTCTGTCCTGTACGCCATGGCAGCTTTTGATATGAGTGCCGATATATATTCCCTTGTTTTCCAGCGCTTTTATGACTATGGCCCCCGCCGCTACCAAAGCGGCCGTTATTCTGCCGGAGAAATGTCCGCCTCCTCTGAAATCCTCAAATCCTCCGTATTTGTAAGCTGCCGTAAGGTCTGCATGGGACGGCCTCGGCTTTCGCCTTATTTCTTCGTAGTCTCCGCTTCTCGTATCATGATTATTTATCACCACCGCAACCGGTGTTCCCGTGGTGTATCCGTTAAAAACGCCGCTTAAGAATTCGGGCCTGTCGGCCTCCCTCCGTCCCGTCGAAGTTCTTCCGTAAGGCTTGCGTCGTTCAATCATTTTTTCTATATATTCAAAATCTATCTTTATTCCCGGGGAAATTCCATCTATTACCGCTCCGATAGCTTCTCCGTGGCTTTCTCCGAAAAGAGTTACAGTCAAAGCATTTCCCATAGTATTCTTCATCCGAACACCTCCGTATAAGCTTTAAGAAGCTCCTCCTTATCCATTTTTATGAATTTATGGCTGCCTATTTTTTCAGTTTGCACCGTCACTATTGAATTTCCGTCTGCTTTCTTGTCGTGCATTACGGCTTCCATAACTTCATCGGCAGACGCGTCGCAATTTACGGGGAGACCATGCTTTTCAAGAATTTTTATCATTCTCGGCCTTAAGGATTTTTCGGTCATCGGCAGCATTCCTAAAGCTACGCACTGACCGTGAAGTCTTCCCGTTACGCTTTCTATTCCATGGCCTATGGTATGACCGAAATTCAAAGCCCGCCTTACGCCTGATTCTTTTTCATCCTCGGCAACTACAGCCGCTTTTATTTTTAAAGCTCCGGCAATCGCCTCTTCAAGCATATTTGCAATGCCACGCTCTTCTATGCGCTCAAACAAACCGCTGTCAAAAGTCGCCGCTATCTTTATTATTTCAGCGGCTCCGCAAGCTGTCTGCTCCTCATTCAAGGTCGAAAGAACGTCTGGGTCTATGATGACTGCCTTAGGCTGATGGAAAGCTCCTATTATATTCTTTATACCGCAGAAATCCACCGCCGTCTTACCGCCTACAGAAGAGTCCACCTGTGCCAGCAGCGTGGTAGGAACATTGTAAAAATCTATTCCCCGCATATAACAGGCTGCGGCAAATCCGGCCAAATCGCCGGTCACCCCGCCGCCTGCCGCAACTACGCAGTCTTTTCTTGAAAAGCCTTCTCCAAGCATGGTCTCGCACAGCATTTTAAAGCTTCCGAGATTTTTCGACTCTTCGCCGGCCTCTATTACTGCCGTCACCGGTTTTCTGCACTGTCTTGCCACGGTCTCTACATAGATTCCGGGAACGCCGCTGTCGGTAACTATCATGACTTTTCTGTCAAGATTAAAGATTTCTCCCGCTTTTTCAAGCGCTCCTCTTTCTAAAGTTATATCGTAACTGTCCTTTCCCAAAGCTACAGGTATTTTCATCTTAAGCCTCCTGCCGCTGTAAAGCGTTGTATGAGCCCACTATCTTAATCTTATCGCAGCAGCTTCTCATCTCTTCAACACACTGCTTTCCGTTTTCGCTGTAAATGTCGCCCTCTGCTTCCACATAAAAATAGTACTGCCACATAAGCTGGTGCATAGGTCTTGAACGCAGTGTCCTCATGTTGAATCCATGTTTTCCGATTATGTTCAGAGCCTCCGCCAGAGAACCGGCTTCATTTCTGGCTGTAAATACGAGAGAAAAATAAGTATTACCGCTGTTTCCCGTGGCACTGTTGTCCGAAGCCGAAAAAACCGCAAATCTCGTCGTGTTTGACCTGTCGTCGTTGATACTCCTTGCTAAAACCTCAAGCCCCATAAGCTTGGCCGATTCCGCACTGGCAATTGCCGCAATGCTCTTGTCGTTTTCTTCTTTTACATAACGGGCCGCCAAAGCCGTATTTGAATATTCCACTTCTTTAAAGCCGTTCTCTTTTATGAATGCCGCGCACTGTGACAATGCCTGGGAATGACTTACCACCGTCTTTACGTCTTTAAGGTTGGCTCCTTCTATACCCAAAAGGTCGTGGGTAACTGCCAGATCATACATGCCGTTGATGAAAAGGGGTCCTGAAAACATCAGGTCGTTTACCTGATCTACATAGCCGGCAAAGCTGTTTTCAACAGGAAGCACGGCACAGTCACATTCACCGTTCTGTACTGCTTCGTAAGCCTTTTTAAAGCTGGTGTGCGCAATTTTTTCGGCGGCGGGAAATATATGAGACGCAGCTATATGCGCAAAGGCTCCCTCCGTTCCGCAATAAGCAACCCTGACCCCTGCCAGAAGCTTTGTCTGATAGCTTCTTGAAACTTTCATAGTTTCTTTTAAAAAGTTCATATAGTAAGGTTTCAGCTCAGCTTCAGATATTCTCGCCGTGCCGCCTGCTATGACCTGTTCCTCTCTTTTAGCGTCAAGTACCGGAAGCCCCTTATGCTGCTTGTATCTGGCCACCTCCGCCACCAACTTCATTCTCTTTGTAAAAAGATCCGCCATCTCGTTATCTATCTCTGTGATTTCTTTTCTTAAACTTTTTAAATCTTCCATGTTTGTTTTTCCATCCTGTTTCGTTTTTCATCATCATTTCATTTTTCATCATCATTTCATTTTTCATCATGATTTCGTTTTTCATCATCATTTTCAAATTGCTTTGCATACAGCAGTCCTCCGCATATCGTAAGGAGCAAACGCTGCCGCCGCTTATATCAGACCATAGCTTTGAGCCAGCGCTTCAAACGCTGGTTTTGAATTTTCTATCTGCGCTCTGCTCACGCAATATGAAATTCTCACGTATCCTTCCATTCCGAAGCTGTCGCTCGGTACGATAAGGATTTCATATTTTTTCGCCCGTTCTGAAAACTCCTTTCCATCTCCGCCGGGGGCCTTGACAAACAGATAAAACGCTCCCTCCGGTTTCACGGTCTCAAATCCGCAGTCCGTTATCATCTTATATATCAAAGCTCGTTTCTCTTCATAAGCGGAAATATCCGAGGTCAGTCCCTGATGTTTTGCCACAACCTTTTGCAGAAAGCTTGGCGCACATACGTATCCCAGGCTTCTTCCGCTTCCGCATATTGCGTCAAACAAGTCTTTTTCCGACTCAGCCTTTGGCGAAACCATCACATATCCTATCCTTTCCCCCGGCATAGACAGCGATTTGCTGTAGGAATAACATATAATGGTATTATCGTAATAATGAGCCGGAAACGGCGACTCTGCTCCGTCATAGACGAGCTCCCTGTACGGTTCGTCTGAAATCAGATATATCTCCCTGCCGTATTGTTTTTCTTTTTTGCGCAGAAAATCCCCCAGTATTTTGAGCGTTTCTTCCGTCAAAACCGCTCCCGTGGGATTGTTGGGAGAATTTATGATGACAGCTGCCGTTTTATGGGAAAACACCTTTTCCAAGGCGTTAAAGTCTATCTGAAAGTTCTTCCTTGAAACCGGCACTTCCACGGTTTCGGCTCCCGAGTTTTCTATGAATACTTTATATTCCGGAAAATACGGCGTGAAAACTATAACCTCTTCCCCTTCGCAGACCGCCGCCTTTAACGCTATGGTTAAAGAAGCAGCGGCCCCCGCCGTCATATAGACGTTCGACGGTTTGACTCCGAGAGAATATTTTGAGTTTATATAATCGGCCACGGCTTTTCTTGTGTTCATATCTCCCGCTGCCGAAGTATATCCGTGAAGATCCACGGGGTCAGAATCTCTCAGAAGCTCCGTCATACTGTCCGTAATCTCGTCGGGACACGGAACGCTGGGGTTTCCTATACTGAAATCAAAAACCTTGTCTTCTCCCAATACGGCTTTTCTCTGCATGCCGAATTCAAACAATTCTCTTATTACCGAACTGTTGCGGCCTTTTTCCGTCATTTTTTCGTTTATCATCAGTTCACCTCTTAAGTTATCACTGTTAACTAAGTCGAATTATAAACATTTATCACAGCAAAGTCAACAGTCTCACAAAAATATTGCATACTTTTAACACAGCGGATATAATAAAGTTAACGATATTAACTATCTTAAGGAGTTATTATGGAAGATACGGATGGAATACTGGTTCTCAGAGAAAAGCTTCTGGCTGCCGGAATTGATGAAATAATCGCCCACGGAGTAAGAGGCTTCTCCCTTCGCAGAGTGGCGGCCTCCTGCGGCGCAAGCTGCGCAGCGCCCTATAAGCATTTCAAGAATAAAGATGAGTTCATAAAGGAAATAATAGCATATGTGGATGAAAAGTGGGAACGTCTCCAATCCCAGATATGCCGGGCTTTTGACCGGCCTGAAAGAAGGATTGCCGAACTTTGCGTGGCCAACGTCAGATTCAAGACGGCAAATCCCCTTTACGGCATGGGAAATTCGCCCTTCGCTCCCGGAATAACTGCTCAGATAAAGGAGTATTGCGAAAATTCAGGATTAGACGACTTTGAAGTTCGCAGCTTCGCCATCTCTTCTCTTACATGGGGGACGGCCTCTCTCATAGAAGCAGGTAAACTTGAAAATAATGAAGAGAATCTTTCCATGCTGAAACACCAGATAATAAAAGAGCTTTCCGTATAGGCTGCACAGAAATCCGTAAGGCAGTATGCTTCTTAGCAATCATACGACGAGAATATATGGAAGCATCGTTTTTCAGGCCGGAACTGCAACTAAAAACACCGTGTCAGGTTCTCGTTCTGCTCTGCCAAAAGCGTTAAATATGAGAATGATAAATAAAAGGCTCCTTTGAAACGACTTTTCAGTCCGTCAAAGGAGCTTTTCTTATACTATCTCATACATGGACGCCGCGTCTTCTTTCCTGCACGATTCACTCAAAACGAGAACCCGTGCCGATATAGAACTGTTTCCAAATTCTATTCTTACGATATCTCCCACATTGACATCTGTTCCGGCCTTTGCAGGTTTGTCATTTACAAATACTCTGCCCCGGTCACAGGCCTCCTTGGCGACGGTACGTCTTTTTATAAGTCTTGAATTTTTTAAAAATTTATCTATTCTCATTAAATTCGTCTGAAACCGAAACCTATTTGTTCACAGCGTCCTTAAGCGCTTTTCCTGCCTTGAATACAGGAGCCTTAGCAGCTGCAATCTTGATAACTTCATCAGGCTTTCTAGGATTTCTTCCCTGTCTTGCTTTTCTTTCTCTTGTTTCAAAAGTACCGAATCCGATCAGCTGTACTTTTTCACCTTTTACCAGAGCTTCTTCAACGCTTGCTATCAATGCGTTTACCGCAGCCTCTGCATCTTTTTTTGTAAAATTAGTTTTTTCTGCTACAGCAGCTACTAATTCAGCCTTGTTCATCTAAATTTCCTCCTTAAACATATTATGATGATATTCATCTTCTGTTTTCCGACTTTTTTGCCTCTTCCCACAGCTTGTCCATCTCTTCGAGGCTCATCTCTTCAAGCTGCCTGCCGCAAGCCAGACTCTGCTTTTCTATATGAGCAAATCTTCTGATGAACTTGTCAGTAGTAAGTCTCAAAGCTTCTTCCGGGTCAACTCGCAGGAATCTGGCCACATTAACCACTGAAAAAAGTAAATCTCCCAGTTCCTCTGCTACCGAAGCAAAATCTTTTTCTGTTGAATTATAAGCCTCCATCAATTCGGCAGTCTCTTCGTTGACCTTATCTACGGCAAAAGAAACGTCTGTCCAGTCAAAGCCTGCCTCTGCTGCTTTCTTCTGAACTTTGGCCGCTCTTGTCAGCGCCGGAAATGCTCGGGGTACGCTTTCAAGCCTCTCTGTCCTCGTTTGGCTTATGCTTTCCCGTTCCTTGATATTGTCCCATTTTTCAAGCACATTGTCAACGGTTTTTACATCATTATTTGAGCTTTCTTCTAAAAAAATATGGGGATGACGCCTTATCATCTTCTTACATTCTCTGTTTATCACACTCATCAGGTCAAAATGTCCCTCTTCGGCGGCCAGATTGCTGTGAAATATAACCTGAAGAGCCACGTCTCCCAATTCCTCTTCCAGATTATCATAGTCCGATTTGTCTATAGCATCGACAGCCTCATATGCCTCCTCCAGCATGCAGCTTCTCAGCGTCTCATGAGTCTGTACCTTGTCCCATGGACATTCCTTTCGAAGAACTCCTATTATTTCCTTCAATCGTGCTACGGCTCCTTCATCCGTCTCTGCGGAAATACCAAGGTAAGAATATTTCTCTTTCATTGCAAGTTTACCTCTATTTTATAAATTTATCCAAAATTTTAGCTAATTTGTATCCGCCCGGTATTCTCTCTATCTCCTCTTTTGTTATAGCCTTAAAGCCGAGTATGAAAACCCCGTAAACTACTATGCCTATCAGTATCGCAATCATGGTAGCCATGGTATTGCTTTCCAGAACCATGTAAATCAATTTATATGAAGCGAAAGCACATACTCCCATTATGAGAGAAGCAGCCGTAGGCTTTACGAAAGCCATGCTCATGTTTACTCTGGTTCCCGTATATTTTATTACAGCCTTCATATTCAGAATGAGAGCCACTGCGTATACAAATATTGAGCCTATCGCCGCTCCTTTTATATTGAGAGCAGGAAAAGCGACGAGGATATATGTCAGCACTACCTTTCCCACAGCTCCTATCGCCATATTCTTCACGGGAACCATCTGTTTGTCTATTCCCTGAAGTATTCCGGTCGTGGTCTGCAAAACAGACATCAGAGCAACGCTTACGCACATTATCATAAGCGTCGGAGCCGCACTGGCAACTCCTGCCGGTTCTTTGGGAAATAGCAGCAACAGTATAGGCTCCGCCAAAGCCATTATGCCTATGGCGCACGGCATGCCTATTATCATGCTTGTTCTTATTCCAAGATTGACGTTTTCATGAACCTCTTTATTCCGGCCTGTTCTAAAGGCGCCTGCAACTGCCGGAACCATAGCTATGGCCACTGACTGTGTTATCACCTGAGGCAGCCCTATCATAGTATTGCAGTATCCGCTGAGCTGTCCCCAGAGGATTCTGGCCTCATCTATAGAAAAGCCTCCGTCCAGCAGTCTCCTCGTTACCAGCATACTGTCGGCAGCGTTAACCAGCGGCAGTATGGAGGAGCCTATCGTTATCGGAATAGCTATCATTAGAATCTGTTTTACTATCGACCTGCCGCTTTCCCGCGTCCTGTGCCTGCGGTTTTTCTTTATATTGTAATTTATTACTTTTTTACTCAGGAAATATATCAGAACTATAACTATCAAACCTGCTACCGAACCGGCCGTAGCGCCGAAGGTCGCTCCGGCCGCGGCCGAATCGAGGGATTCTCCCATAAGCGCATACGCCAAAGCAAGACCTACTCCTACTCTGAAAATCTGTTCAATAAATTGTGATACGGCCGTCGGATTCATATTCTGCCGTCCCTGGAAATATCCGCGAAAGGCTGACATGACAGGTACAAATATCAGCGCCGGCGCAATGGCCCTAAGAGGCTTCAAAGCGCCGACGTCTCCTATAACATGTTCCGAAATGAAGCCTGCGCCGAAATAACATACAGCGAAAGAAAACAGTCCTATAAAGAACAGCATCCAGCCGGAAACCTTAAATACTCTGTGAGCTCCATCATAATCCTTAAGCGCAATCTTTTCCGATACCAGTCTTGAAATAGCTACAGGTATACCTGCTGTCGCAATAACGAGGAACAGCGAATACAACGGATAAGCGTATCCGTAGTAAGCCATTCCCTCTTCGCCTATAAGCGCCTGAAGCGGTATCCTGAAAAATGCCCCCAGCAGCTTTACCAGCAGTCCCGCAATTCCCAGCACCGCCGCGCCTCTCAAAATCTTATTACCTGACATTCTTTAATGTCCTTTCCTTTTTATAATTGCAGCTTCTACAGCTCCGACATAATTTTCTCTGTTGCCCGTTCAGCTTCAAAAATCGTTTTTTCAATATCTATAGTAGTATATTCTCCGTCTTCATACAGCACTCTGCCGTCCACCATCGTCATCACCACATCGCTGCCTGAAGCCGAATAGACTATATTGTTTTTTAAATCGTGAACAGGGTGCATATGCGCTCCTGAAATATCTAAAACTATAACGTCCGCCTTCGCTCCCTGCCTGATAACGCCGCAGTCGTCCCTACCTTGCGCCAACGCGCCGCACAAGGTAGCCGCCCTCAACGTCTGAGCTGGGGATATTGCCTCGGGAGCTGCGAAATATGCCTTTGGAGCTATGGCAAAAATCTTCATTTCCTCTATAAAGTTAAGGCTGTTGTTGCTTGCGGTGCTGTCCGTCCCTATTGCGACATTTATATTATTATTCAAAAGCTTCGGAATGTTGCATACTCCGCTGGCTAATTTTAAATTGCTGGCCGGATTTGAAGCTACAGTTACATTTTTTTCTCTGAGTATTTCAAAATCCTTTCCCTCTATCCATACGCAGTGCGCAGCAGTCGTCGGAACATCGAAAAATCCCAGCTCGTTAAAATATTCCACCGGAGTTTTTCCGCCATGTCTGCTCTTACATTCCTCGTGTTCAGACTTCGTTTCCGAAATATGGACATGCGCCCTCATACCGTTTTTCTTCGCATAATCTGCAACGGCGCTTACCGCCAGATGATTTGATGTATATTCTCCGTGAATACTGGCGTCAATTTTTATTCTTCCATCGCAGACTCCGTGATATTCCTCAAAGGCATGCACCATCTCCTTAAATGAATTAAGCCTTCGCACGTCGCTGTCATCAAAATTAACTATCGCTCTTGAAAGATTTGCTTTGACTCCGCTGTCAATCACGGCCTGCGCCATATCGTCCATAAAATAGTACATCTCGGTAGATGAAACTATCCCAAAGCGCAGCGATTCGGCATAGGAAAGCATGGTTCCCCAATAGACAGCATTTCCCGTAAGCTTGGCCTCAAAGGGAAATATCTTCTCATTGAGCCACGCCTGAAGCGCCAGATTTTCTCCGTAACCGCGCATCAGCGTCATCGGCGAATGGGCGTGCGAATTATAAAATCCCGGCATCAGCAGTTTTCCTTTTCCGTCATATTCCCTGCCCGTCTCCCCCTGCGGTTTCTCTCTTCCCACATAGACTATCCTGTCTTTTTCGACAACGACATACATATCCTTTTGGATTTCCGTATTTTCATCTAAAATCGTAATATTCTTGAAAAGCATAATTCTTCTCCGTAAGTATTATTTATAATCATCCTCTGCATATTGGATATTTTATCACATATCTACAGTCTTTTCCATGTATTTTAGGTGTATTTTAGTCCGAATACAAGCAGAACTCGCATATGTTTCATGCAAAAATGTGATAAAGCTTCGTCCCTAATTACACAAAATCCTTCACAAGTCCCTGTACATATTTTATGCTTTCAATAAACGACTTTAACTATATATTTTACGAATATCCCGCTGTCATCCTGGCGATTTCCTTCATTGCCGGACAATAGCCGCTTCGCTTGCTTTCATATCTGTGTTTCTTTAATTTATTTGCTCTGCATAAAAAAACTTTGGAAGCAAATACTAAAATTGTAAATGAAATATATCTTTGAAAGGTGCAAGAAAATTATGAAAGCAACAGGAATCGTAAGAAGAATTGACGATCTGGGCAGAGTGGTCGTTCCCAAAGAAATCAGAAGGGTTCTCCGTATTCGCGAAGGCGATCCCCTTGAAATTTATACAGGTAATTCAGGAGAGGTTATACTGAAAAAATATTCGCCCATAAGCGAGCTGGGGCAATTTGCAGGGGAATATGCGGAAACGATTTTCAGGATTATCGGCGGAACCATTATCGTTTCTGACACTGATCAGATTATCGCCGCCTCGGGCGCAGAAAAGAAAAATTATATTGACAGACGAATAGACTCTGATTTAGATAGTATCATTCAAAGTAAAAACCGTTATCTGAGCGACAAAAAAATCGTAGTACCCATAGTATCCCAAGGTGATCCCATAGGCTCATTAACCATACTTCCAAAGGAAAACAAGCTGCTGGGAGAATCGGAGCTTAAGGTTGCCGAAGTAGGCGCCTCATTTTTGGCAAGACAGATGGAAAATTAGTTCTCTGCATATAGTCGAAAAGCTTTTCCGCTCAGACCCCGGTACTGCCAAGCTCCTAAAAGTTCTCTTATATAAATATTCAGACGCCGTAGGGACAGCAGATACCCTGTCCGGTATATCACACAAAAAACCACAGCCTGTATGCGAAGAGGCTCATCGTATTTATTTGCAAGCTAACATAGGATGAGCCTCCACGTATTTACATTTGAACATTAAATATATTGCAAAATGCGTCCTGTTTTCGATTATGAAGGCTGCATTTTATCAAAGCACTATTTTATCCTTTACCACACGTGAACTTAAAATATTACGTTCTTTTCCGGCGGCCGTTAAGTTCAGCTGTCCGAATGGCTTTTTCCTTTTCTGTTGTCCGCCAGCAGAGAAAGAAGGGCAAGAGTTTCTTCTATATTTTTTCTTTCATCTATGGTCAACCTGATGAAAGGCTGTTTTCCGCCATGAATAAAAAGCTTAGGACCGAATTTTTCCGTAGCGTTTAAAAGTGCATATCCGCTTAGAGGATTTTCAGGCGAAAAATTCAACGTAACCTTATTCTTATCCTGTTTTATCTCTGTGACCGACATCAATTCCGAAAGATATCTTATATGAGAAATTTTCACAAGATTTACGGCCGTCTGAGGTACGTCTCCAAAGCGGTCCAAAAGTTCGTCTATAATTTCGTCTTCATCGTCATAATTCCTTATGGAGGCGATTTTTTTATACATTTGAAGCTTTACCGATTCACTGCTTATATAGCTTTCCGGAATATATGCCGAAGCCTTAAGGTCTATGGTTATTTCCTCCTTGTCGTCGTTTACTATCTCTCCCTCCAGCGCTCTTACAGCGTCGTCAACCATCTTGCAATAAAGCTCATAACCAACGTTTACGATATGGCCGTGCTGCTCTGCTCCAAGCATGTTGCCCGCTCCCCTTATTTCAAGATCGCGCATAGCGACCTTAAAACCGGAACCGAATTCAGTGAATTCTCGAATAGCTCTCAGGCGTTTTTCCGCAGTTTCCGTAAGAACCTTGTCGCGCTGATACATGAGATAGGCATAAGCCTGACGATTGGATCTTCCGACTCTTCCTCTGAGCTGATAAAGCTGCGAAAGGCCGTATCTGTCGGCATCCATGATTATCATCGTATTTGCATTCGGTATATCTATCCCTGATTCTATTATCGTCGTACTTATAAGAATATCCTGTTCTCCGTTTATAAAACCTATCATGGTATCCTCCAGAGCGGATTCATTCATCTGACCGTGACCTACTGCAATTCGTGCTTCAGGCACCAGCTGCTGTATTCTGTCAGCTATCTGATGGATCCCTTTAACTCTGTTGAACACCACATAAACCTGACCGCCTCTGCCCATTTCCCTTTCTATTATATCTCTTATCAAAAAATCGTCCTGTTCCATTACATAGGTCTGCACCGGATACCTTTCCTCCGGCGGCTCTTCGATTAAACTCATATCTTTTATTCCTGTAAGAGACATATTGAGTGTGCGCGGTATGGGCGTAGCAGAAAGGGTAAGAACATCTATATTCTCTTTAAGTTTTTTTATCTGTTCCTTGTGTTCAACTCCGAATCTCTGCTCCTCGTCAACTACCAGCAAGCCCAAGTCTTTAAACCTTACATTTTTTCCGAGAAGCCTGTGAGTTCCTATTATCAGGTCCAGCTCGCCATTTTTCAGCTTTTCTTCAATTTCCCTCTGCTGAGCGTCGCTCCTGAATCTTGAAAGCATCTCTATATTGAAAGGGAAGCCCTCAAAGCGTTCTTTTAGCGTATAAAAATGCTGGTTTGCCAGTATGGTAGTCGGAACAAGCACTGCGGCCTGTTTTCCGCAGTCTATACATTTGAAAATGGCCCTCGCAGCCACCTCCGTCTTGCCGAAGCCAACGTCGCCGCAGAGAAGTCTGTCCATCGGAAAAGGCTTTTCCATATCTTCCTTTATCTCGTCTGTCGCTCTAAGCTGGTCCTGAGTTTCCTCATATGGAAAACTTTCCTCAAACTGCTTCTGCCATACGCTGTCTTTGCCGAAGGAAAATCCCTTTTCCATCTTACGTTTTGCATAAAGGTCTATCAAATCCTTGGCTAAAACGGCGATCGCGGCTTTAGCCTTAGCCTTTGTATTTTTCCATTCGCCTCCGGAAAGCTTGTTGATTTTCGGCGATGAGCCGTCGCCTCCGATATATTTCTGAACCAGATCCATCTGCTCCACCGGAATATATAAAATATCGTTTCCGGCATACTTTATCTTGATGTAATCCTTCTTTTCGCCCTGAACTTTGAGCTGTTCTATGCCTGTAAACTTTCCTATTCCGTGGTTCTCATGTACGACATAATCGCCTTTTTTTATGTCTGAAAAGGAACGTATTTTCTGTCCTTTATCTTTAAAGGCTTTCTTTCTCTTATTCTTCTTTTTGTGCTGAAATATATCGTTTTCACATATCCAGCATCTTTTTTCTTCAGGAAAATCCATGCCTGAGGTCAGGCTTCCTTTGGCAAAGACAACTCTGTCCTCAAGGCCTGTTCTTGCGACGAAATCCTTCATATTTTCCAGCCTGCCGTCGGAGCTCATAACCATCGTGATATGGTAATCCTTTTTTGCATAAGCTTTAAGCTCGGTTTCAAGAAGCGTCAAATTGCCGGCAAAATTTATCATCTGACGGCTGTTTACATTGATTATCCTGTCAAATTTATCTATTCCCTTTATCCTTTTCGGAAAAGGAGTGAAAACTACGGTATTTTTCAGGCTGAGAGCTTTTCCAAGCTCCTCTCTTCCCGTTATAAGGGCGGAATCCTTA
Source organism: uncultured Clostridia bacterium (assembly GCA_937900415.1). Lineage (GTDB taxonomy): Bacteria > Bacillota > Clostridia > Peptostreptococcales > Anaerovoracaceae > Fimisoma. Next base: position 53,066 of record CALCEY010000018.1, on the reverse strand, counting down.
GGCACAGCTTCTCCGCGCTCAAGCAGAACTTTGAAGTCCTCTTTCAGCTCCTTCTCCCTAAGCTCCAAAAGCTCCGTTATCCTCTCCGGGTCATCGAGCATGACAGTTCCCTCCGTCATATAATCCCAGAGGAGATCTGTCCTGTCATAAAAGTAGTGAATATAATTTTCAAGATATTTTAAGTCGGAAACATTCTCTATATATTCGCATATCTGTTCCGCCAGCCCGATCAGCTTAGAGGCCGCAGCAGAATTCACATCTTCCGTCTTTTCAAGAGTATCCAGCTTTGAATCTCTCCCATTGCCGGCGGCAATTTGAGCCTGCGCTGTGATTCTTCTTTCTGACAATCGCTTCGCCTGCTTTTCATACTCTTTTCTTATGAGCCTGCATCCTCTTTCCAAATCAGACCTGGAGGCGATAAGCTGCTTTGCAGGATAGATTTCAATAAATTTCAAATTTTCCAGAGAACGTTGAGTATCTTGACTGAATGTCCTTATCGAATCTACCTCTGTCCCGAAGAGCTCTACCCTGTAAGGCCAGTCGCTGTCAGGTGTAAATATATCTACTATTCCGCCCCTTATGCTGAACTGTCCCTGACTTTCGACCATTTCAGCATACTCATAACCCATTGCCGTAAGGCTTTCCCTGAGCCGGTCAAGATCTGTTTCTTCACCCATAGCGAGCTTTACAACCTTTTCTTCAAATATTTCGTGAGGCGCAATCCTTTTCAGGGCGGCAGAAACAGGCGCTACAACTATGACGGGGGCTCCCGTCCGCAGCGCCTTCAAGGCTTTCATTCGTTCAATCAGCTGTTCATGATTTTTAGCCTCATACCTTAAAAATACCTGCTCCTCCTCCGGCATTACAAGGATTTTTTTATCACCCGCAAAAAAAGAAAGATCTTCGGCTAATCTTCTGGCTCTGACATAAGTCGCAGTCAAGATTATGCTTTGACTTTCTTTTTTGGCAAAATAAGCGGCTACCGGAGCTACTCGCGACTCGGATACACCGGAAATGTTAATCATTTTTTGCTTCCTCACATTTTGTTTTTGCTTCAGCTTCACATAGCTGTTCTTTGGATTTTCTTTCTTTTTGCAGCCTTACATTGTATTCGTTCATTGCCCTGTCTATACCCTTTTCAATTATGCAAGCTGCTCCCTCGGAGGCCTTGATTATTGATTCTCCAAGCAGCGCCTTCTCCTCTCTCGAAACGCCGCCTGTAACGTAATTTATGAGATTCTCATGTTTTCCTGAACCAATTCCCACTCTTATTCTCGGAAAATCTTCCCTTTTTATATGATACAGTATATTCCTCATTCCGTTATGAGTACCCGAACTGCCTTTTTTCCTTATCCTTATGGTTCCGGTCGGAATGTCTATATCATCATATATGACTATCAGCTCCTGCGGCTCAATTTTATAGAAATCCATGATTTCCCTCACGGCTTCGCCGCTCAGGTTCATATATGTCTGAGGCTTGGCAAGGATAACCTTATGTCCTGCGATACGTCCCTCGCCTACGAGAGCCTTGAATTTTATCTTGTTAACCCTTATATCATATTTTTCAGCCAAAGTGTCTATCGTCATAAATCCCATATTATGACGGGTATTTTCGTATTTTTTCCCGGGATTTCCAAGCCCCACAACTACATACATTCTACCGGTCCTTTCTTTCAGACAGTAAATTTTTAATATTGAAAGCGATAGTCTCTTAAAGAGACGAGGTTGCATTTTCCGGGAAATACTTCCCGAAAAATGCAACCTTTTAAATTCGTATTATCAGAGCCTGAATAAATCTTCTCAGGCTTCTTCCGTTAACTCTCTATATGTACTAATCGAAAAGCACGCTTATTGAGCCGTTTGTGAAAACTCTTGTCATAGCTTCGGCAAACAGCGGAGCTACTGACAGGAAAGTCATCTTTTCAAGCTTCTTTTCTTCAGGCATAGGCACAGTATTGAGAAGAACCAGCTCCTCTATTGCAGAATCTCTGATACGCTGGATAGCCGGGCCTGAAAGCACCGGATGAGTTGCTGCCGCTCTCACTGACTTTGCTCCCAAATCCTTGATTGCATTAGCAGCATTGCATATCGTGCCCGCAGTATCTATCATATCATCTATTATTATACAGTTCTTGTCGTCTATGTTACCGATGATATTCATGATTTCACTCTTGTTAGGTTCAGGTCTTCTTTTGTCTATAATAGCAATAGGACAGTTGAGATACTGCGCAAGATTCCTTGCTCTCGTTACGCTGCCATGGTCCGGAGATACCACTACTAAATCGTCCATATTCTTTTCTTTGAAATACTTTGCAAGTATAGGCATTCCCAAAAGGTGATCCACAGGAATGTTGAAATATCCCTGTATCTGGTTTGCATGAAGATCCATCGTCAAAACCCTGTCAGCCCCGGCCGCTACTATGAGATCAGCTACAAGCTTTGCCGTGATCGGATCTCTTGCCTTGGCCTTTCTGTCCTGTCTGGCATACCCATAATAAGGGATTACCGCGTTTATTCTTCCGGCAGACGCTCTCTTCATTGCGTCTATCATTATCAGCAGCTCCATCAGGTTATCGTTTACAGGACTGCATGTTGACTGAATTATGTATACGTCCAGACCTCTGACAGTCTCCCAGATGTTTACGGAAATTTCGCCGTCGCTGAATTTAGTGACGGTGGCCTTGCCTAAAGGTTTTCCCATTATTCCTGAAATTTCCGAAGCAAGTTCCAGATTGGAATTGCATGCAAAGATTTTGTAGTCAGCAAATACTCCGCTTCTCACTTTTTTTACCTCGCCTTCTTAATCGTGCTTTTTGCTATTTTTTCTTTTTCAAAATACCTCTCGCCGAAACCCATCCCGGCAATTTTCTGCCGCGCGAACGGGCTATATAAAGTGCGTCCCCCTCCACATCTTCTGTAACAGTGCTTCCTGCTGCTATATATGCGCCTTCTCCCACCTTTACGGGAGATACAAGATTGCTGTTGCAGCCTATAAATGCTCCGTCTTCAACCTCAGAGCGATATTTGCTCGTTCCGTCGTAATTGACAAATACCACTCCGCAGCCCAAATTAACGTCTCTGCCTATATCCGAATCCCCTATATACGTAAGGTGAGACGCCTTTGTTCCGTCGCCAAGGGTAGAATTTTTAACCTCTACAAAGTCTCCTATCTTGCATTTGCTGCCTACGCGGCTTTGCGGTCTAAGATATGCAAAAGGTCCTACCTTGGTTTCGCTTCCTATAACGCTGTCGATGATTACTGAGCTTCTTATTTCTACTTTGTCTCCAACCTTTGAATTTGTAATTACAGTATTTTGTCCTATAAAACAACCTGCGCCTATTTCAGTGTCCCCCTCAAGGGTGACGCAAGGTCCTATAAGCGTTCCTTCGCCTATGACGACCTGTTCGTCTATATAAGCCGTCATTTCATCGACAAAGCGAACGCCGTTTTTTAAGTGTTTTTCTATTACTGCAAGTCTTGCGGCTCGTTTTTTTTCTAATTCTTCAAGAAACATTTTTACCTCCAGTTAAGTTATTCCTAATTTTTACTTTCCGGAAAGTATTTTTCACTAATCCGATTATTTCTCAGAAGTTATTTTTCAAGAATCATTTCTCCGACTTTATATATATCTCCGGCCCCCATAGTCAGAATCAAATCTCCGCTTTCTGAATTCTTGTCTGCATAACTTGCTATTTCAGCGAAATCATCTATAAAAAGGACTTTCTTGTCAGGATATGCTTTTTTTATGCTTTCAGCCAGCTGCTCTGAAGAAATTTTATAAATATTTTTCTCCCTTGCCGCATATATTTCTGCCAGAATGAGAACATCAGCCTTTTCAAAAGCCGACGCAAATTCGTCGAAGAGGGCCATCGTCCTCGTATAAGTATGCGGCTGGAATATACACCACAGCTTATTATGAGGTATGTTTTGACATGCCGTCAGAGTTGCTTTTATTTCCGTCGGATGATGGGCGTAATCATCTACTATCTTTACACCTTTTTCGGTAAGTCCGACTATGTCGAAACGCCTTTGCGTTCCGTGATAGCTTTCGAGAGTTTCTTTAATCACCTCCACTCCGGCTCCCAGGCTGTGACAGCAGGCAAACGCTGCCAAAGCGTTGAGTATATTATGCTCTCCCGGTACTGAAAGCTGTACTTTGGCCAGGCGTACGCCTTTTTTTTCTACGTCAAAGGACGGCATTCCGTCTTCGTTGAACACTATATCCTTCGCATAATATGTGCAGCTTTCATTAAGACCAAAGGTAATGACATTCCTGAGATTTTTTATTACTTTGTTTACAAAGGGGTTCGCCTCATATGCGACTACAAAACCATCCTCCGGTACCAGCGACGCAAACTTGTCGAAGGATTTCACTATATGCTCTATATCTTTAAAATAATCGAGGTGATCAGAATCTATATTGAGAATTATTTCAATCTTCGGCTTCAGACTCAGGAAGCTGTCCATGTATTCACACGCTTCCGTAACGAAATATTTGCTGTGTCCTACCTTGACGTTGCCTCCAATTTCGGAAAGATTGCCTCCTACCAAGATAGTTGGTTCAAATTTAGCTCTTTCTAAAATTAAAGAAACCATAGAAGTGGTTGTGGTCTTTCCGTGGGTTCCTGAAATCGCTATGCTGTTTTCATATCCTTTCATAAGGATTCCCAGCATCTGAGCTCTTGTTATCGCCGGAATGTTTCTTCTGGCGGCTTCTAAAAGCTCTGGATTATCGGCGGCCACTGCCGCCGAATAAACTATCAGATCCGCATCTGCCACATTTTCCGCTCTATGGCCTATAAAAATTTTCGCCCCCTTTGCCGCGAGGCTTAATGTTATTTCCGACTCTTTCATATCGGAGCCGGTTACCTCATGCCCCCTCGAAAGAAGTATCTCCCCGATTGCTGAGAGTCCTATTCCACCGATTCCGATACAATGTATGGATTTATAATCTGTAAGACTGATCATTCTTAATGCTCCTTCAGTTTTAAAGTATTATTCTTTTATTTTTATGGTTCACGGTTTATGTCCGCCGCTTATTCATTTTGAGGGCGGATATAACCTGATGTATTCTTTTTCTATTTATTCAGCCGAACGTTTTTATACAGAACGTATGTCTCAGTTTCTGTCGCTCCACATAAGGCCATGCAGGCCATATTTAAAATTATGCCTGTAGGTATTTTATCATAAAATACGGCGCATGCAAATCTGCCGTGCGCCCATGCGATGCTCTCCTCTTACTGTAAGCACGCTTATATATTATTTAGAGCTTTGTTTTCACGAAAGCATCAGCGAGCAGAACCGACCGACCGCACAAATATTTTTAAACCGTCCGTCTCCCCGCGGAGAGGCCGAAGAATATAATATCGGGTTCATTATACCACAAAGCAAGTATATCAGCGGTGATTCAATGAACCCTGCCTTGCGGCAACGCCGAACAATATAATATCGGGTTTATTATACCATATCACAGGTGAAAATGCTTGTATATTTAACAAAAAACCAAAAAAGAATTCTATTCTATTATATTCCCCGATAGTCAAAAATGTATTTAAGTAATTTTTTTACATTTTTTACAAAATATATCATAATTTGAAAAATTTATTGCAAAAGCCTTTCTTATAAGATATACTGATTATGATAAAAAGTGTAAGTGTAAGAAAGGTGGAAAGATAATGGAGATTACCGACGTAAGGATTAGAAAAGTCACTGATGACGGAAAAATGAAAGCAATAGTTTCAATCACGTTTGACGAAGAGTTTGTAGTACACGACATTAAAATAATCGACGGGCAGAACGGTCTCTTCATCGCAATGCCAAGCCGTAAAATGGGTGAGGGCGATTTTAGGGATATAGCGCACCCTATTCTTTCCGAAACGAGAGAAAAAATCAAAAACGCAATATTTAAAGAATATGAAAAGATATCACAGGATCAAGACGAAATACAGAAGCAATAAGCCTATTATCTATAAAACCCCGGAATCAAAATCCCGGGGTTTTATATTTTGAATCGAAACCCGTTATGCTTTAGCTTTAAGCTGCCATTTAGCCTCTATAACCCTTATTATATTGGTATTTCCCGGAACATCAACCGGCATTCCGGCGCTGATTACGACGGTGTCTCCATCATCTATAAGCCCGGCCTCTATCGCCTTTCTGGCACAATGCTGAAAAAGCTCCTCTATATCATATCTGTAGTTGGACATTATAGGCCTTACTCCCCAAACGAGGGAAAGCTGATGGTAAGTTTTGCTGTATGGCGTCGAGCCTATGATGAGTATATCCGGTCTGAATTTTGACATCCGGCTGGCAGTATAGCCTGTTTTTGTTATAGCCATCAGAGCCGAAGCGTTTATATCCTTTGCCAGCGTACAGGCGGCATGTCCGACTGCGTTGGTTGTATCCATCGCATCCATCTCATGCCATATCATATTTCTTGCGGGCACCTTCGGCTGATCCTCTTCCGCCTGCCCGGCAATTTTTGCCATCGTTTCAACAGCTTCAACGGGGTATTTACCTGCTGCTGTTTCTCCGGAAAGCATCACTGCCGACGTTCCATCGAAAACAGCGTTGGCTACGTCGGTTATTTCCGCCCTTGTCGGAAGGGGACTTGAAATCATGGATTCAAGCATTTGAGTCGCAGTGATGGCAATCTTGCCTGACTGAACACAACGCCTGATAAATCGTTTTTGTATGCCGGGCAGCTTCTCATACGCCACCTCTACGCCCAAATCACCTCTTGCCACCATTATTCCGTCCGAGACGTCGAGTATTTCCTCGAAATTCTCTATACCCTGAGTACTCTCTATTTTAGCTATAACCTTTATTTCTTTTCCGCCGTTTTCAGCAAGGAGCTTTTTAATCTCCAATACGTCTCCAGCGCTTCTTACAAAAGAGGCCGCTATATAATCAACGTCATTTTCAATGCCGAAAAGTATATCCTCCCTGTCCCTGTCGCTTATATACTGCATGTTAAGTTTCACGTTGGGAAGATTGATTCCTTTGTGATTGCTTATTTTCCCTCCGTGTACGACGACGCCTTCCACCTCATTTTCTGTGGTTTCGGTAACTTTTATAACTATTTTTCCGTCGTTTATAAGAACAGTATTCCCTGGCGCTACCTCCTTAGGTAAATCCTTATACGTCACGGAAACTCTTTCCTTAGTGCCTTCGACGGTTTCAGTGGTAAGAGTGAATTTCTGTCCGCTTTCCAGAATTTCTTCGCCTCTGATGAAATTTCCGGTTCTTATCTCAGGGCCCTTGGTATCAAGCAACACTGCCGCCGGAACGCCGAGCTTATCTCTAACGCTGCGAAAGCTCTTTATGGTTTGTCTGTGCTCCTCATGAGTTCCGTGAGAAAAATTGAGGCGAACTACATTCATTCCGGCCTTCAGCATGGCCTCCATAGTCTTTTCATCGGAGGACGAAGGTCCCAGCGTGCAAACAATTTTCGTTTTTCTCATAATTTACCTCCCTACATTACGATAAACTAATAGAATGTTGCGACTTCTTCTTCAGGAGCAGAAACTTTTTCCACGCTTATCACATGAAAAACAGGACCCTCGCTCTGATACATATGATTAAACTCTTTTTCTACCTTGGCTTTCATTACAGCCCAGCCCCCATGTTCAAGATTCTGAGAATTTTCGTACTTGGCCACAAGGCCGCCGAACTGAATGTCTTCAGCACAGCACGTCATTATATGTCTTCCGATTACAAATTCGTCCTCCTCAAGACCTCCTCCTAATAAGGTTCTGCCCTTTATGGTCAATATCTTTCCATAATATTTTTCTTCCTCTTCATTCATATCTGAGTACCATATAGCATAGTCCTTATCTTCTATCTCTATCTCCGGAGAAAAAATATCATATGGAAGCGGGTCTTCTATATCGTCAAACTCTATATGTTCCTTGTCGTATTCATATATTATCTGACATCTTCTGTTTATAACCCTTACTATCTTATGATAATCCATCTTATCCATGGATTTATCAAAATTTTTAAATATTATAGCCTCCGGTGATTTTATTTTATCTACGGTCAAGTTCCGCATATTGTTGTTATATGTCAGATAAGTCCTCGAATCAGCGAAGGACATTTCCTGATATACCCGCCAGTGTTCCGGCAGCGCAGCGTACAGGTTGTCCAAAAGCCACATACCGTTATATTCTATTATTATCCTTTCAAAGCTATACTTTTCCTCCAGACTCTTAAGGTATTCTTCCGTCAGAAGCTCTTCATCGTCCAGCGAAACAAGCTTAACATTGGAAGCCGAAAATTTCAGCGGTTCCAACTCTCTTTCCCCTTCTTCGCAGAGCAGAACCATAGTCCTTTCTCCTCCGTTAAACTGAGGATCTTCAAGAGTTTCCTGAATAAAAGTGGTTTTACCTGCGTCTAAAAAGCCCGTAAAAAGATATACGGGAATTTCTCTCATAGCTGCCATCCCGAGTGCCCTTCCTTTTGTCTTTGTCTTTTATATTTAAGCCTGTCTCCCGTTAAAGGCGGCAAGCCTTTATTCATATTTCTTTCAATTCGGTTAATCGTCAACCGCATCGCTAAACGCTGAAAGTTCTAAATTCTAAAGGCCGAAAAGTTCTCTTACGGCGTCCTTTTTAAGCTCTGAACCTATAACGCAAAGCCTTCCCGTTACCTCTGCAGAGCCTTTTCGCACATCTGCTTCTCCCGGCACATAGTCGAAATGTATCCAGTCACCGTCAGTTCCCTCAACTATCCCCTTGGCTCTGATGACAAATCCATATGTCTGCTGTTCTTCAATGCTTGAAAGAGCATTTTCTATCTCCTCGACACTGTATTTTCTGGTGGTTTCTTCACCTATGCTGTCGAAAACCTCGTCGGCATGATGATGTCCGTGATGGTCATGATCGTGGCCGCAGCAGCAGTGCTCGTCATGCTCGCGGTGATGGTCATGCTCGTGGTGACCGTGCTCGTGACCGCAGTGTTCATGCTCATGGTGATCGTGACTGCAATGCTCATGATGATGTTCATCCTCTGCATGTTCCTCTTCAAGCTTTCTCAGAGCTGCCTCAATGGTATCCTTCCTCTCCATAGCAGCTAAAATCTGCTTGCCAGAAAGCTTATCCCAATCTGTCGTTATCATTACTGCATGCGGATTATGTTCCCTCAGCATTTCAGTTACCTGCTGTAGCTTCTCATCTGAAAGTTTTGACGTATGGCTAAGAATTATTGAACTTGCATGTTCAACCTGATTATTGAAAAACTCTCCAAAGTTTTTCATGTATATTTTTGCCTTTCCGGCGTCTACAACCGTAGTGAAACCGTTAAGGCTAACATCCTCTATATGAAGATTTTCAACAGCCTCGATTATATCGCTTAGCTTTCCGACTCCGGAAGGCTCGATAAGAATTCTTTCAGGGCTGAACTCTTCAACCACCTGCCTCAATGCTTTTCCAAAATCTCCGACGAGACTGCAGCATATGCAGCCTGAATTCATCTCGTTTATTTCAATTCCCGAATCCTTAAGAAAGCCTCCGTCTATGCCTATTTCTCCGAATTCATTTTCTATCAGAACTACTTTTTCCCCCTTGTACGCTTCCTCTACCAACTTCTTGATGAGCGTAGTCTTGCCTGCGCCTAAAAATCCTGAAAAAATGTCCACCTTAATCATTTTCATCATCCCTTTTCATTTATTTTATATCTCAGCCCTCAGCAAAAATATAGATATCAACGCCGCTTAATCGCTGATATATTAAAAACCAAGCGCTGTTCAAGCTTATATTATATAGTGAACCTTGAGCTGCCTATCCTTGTTCTTCGGCTTGGCGGAATCATTTCCGACTGTCCCGATGAGTTTTGGCAGACGACAGCTTTTTATAACTAAATTATTATACCACTTTAATTGTGAAATTAAAAGTGATATACTTATCGAAAGCCTGCTTTTCCTATTTTACGATTTTGGTAAAATTAAGGTCAATGCAAAGCTTGCGCAGAATTACTGCGTCCGGTTATTTAAAGGCATGATATTCTAATGCGTTAATTTTGCGCTATAAATTTTTTACGGAGGTTAATCAGTATGGATAAAAATTCAAGAGAATATGAAACATGCGCATGTCGTCATGTTACGAGAGGAGAAATTGAGGATTTCGCCAGAGAAACAGGTATAACCGACCTCAGGGAAATATGCGAAAAACTCAATATAGGCAACAAGTGCGGCGGTTGCAGAGAAATGATTATGGAGGTCATCGAGAGCGTAAACCGATAGTCTGCATATCAGAAGGCATCGTCAAAGTTATTTCAACGTACTTTGCCGGAGCTATCACGTGCAAAAGAAAATACAGGGGCAGGTATGCGATGAAAACACGTTAAACATACGCATACAATATATCGGGCAGAGGTACGAGCACAAAAGCCGCCGTAATTATATTACGGCGGCTTTTGCAATGGCTTTTAAGAAATCAGGCATAAGGAGGCATTTCAGCCTTATATATTTGAATCAGTTTGTACGCTTTTCTGCTACGGTTAGCTTTTCAAGCGTAAAACCTCTTTCAAAACAATCTGCATATATTTCGCTGCATTTTTTATATCGTTCAAAAGTCCTGCGTGCCTTTTCTTCGTCTCCGTACACCTTCCAGTATCCTGCAAATTTAAAATTCTTCGCTTTATTCTGTATAAATCCGCATACGTCCTCCGGCGGAAAGCCGAGAAACATTCCTACCTCATGTGGGAAGACTTCGGCTTCATCTATTCTTTCTATCAGCCTCATTATACATTTTCCGACATCTCCGCAGCAGTATCCCAGTTCTCGCATGATACTGCACGTCATGTCGTTTTCCATATCCTTCTTAAGCAGCTCAGGGCGAAAAACGTATATCAGCATCTTATTCTCCCTGTTTCTCAGAGGTATTGTCTTTACCCCTTTCCCCCTGAAGGTTTTATTCATCCTTCGTATGAAATTTTTCATTTCCTCTGCATTTTCAAACACACAGGAGAATATGCTGCCGGTCTTCATAGCTGCAAGAGTAGGCGCGCAGTGTCTTATCAATAATTTTTCCGTCATGGCATTCCTTTGCATTTAGTTAGTGCATACTAACCATTTCCTTAATTTTTAGTTAGCTATAGCTAACATGTTTTAATTTTAAATGCTTTCCTCCCTTTTGTCAATATATTTTTCTATTTTGCCCGAATTAAAAATAAAAATTGTATGGTCATGCTGAAAATCAATCGAATATACAAACTAATATAATTATACATCCCAATATAAAATAAAACCGCTTACCGCCGGCTGCCGGTATTTGCCGCAATTCCGAAAACGGCCTTTAAAACGGCTGTAAACAGCAGCAAAAAACACCTGCCGGAAATTAAATTTTCAGGCAGGTGTTTTTGCAAAATTCATCTATTTTTTATCAGCCACTATCTTGTAATAAGAGTTTGAAGTTATACGATAGACCATCATATAAAATATCGCGAATATCAGGAAAGTTACAGCGGTAGTTATTATAAGCAGCTTTGCATTCATCAGATTGAACAGAAGAAGAAGCCTGCGTACGAAAGGAAAGGCGAACGTCAGATGTATGCCTGCTGCTATAAGCGGCAGGAAAAATACTACGAGGAGCTGCGAATTTATGCTTTTCCTTATTTCTTTTCTCGTCATTCCGACCTTCTGCATTATATCGAAACGCGCCTGATCCTCATATCCTTCAGAAATCTGTTTGTAATATATTATCAATACGGCTGCAAAGATGAACACTATGCTAAGCATTGCCCCGAGGAAGAGAAGTCCTCCGAAGGTTCCGTAAAAGTCAGCTTTATTTGAAGCAATGCTTTCCCAGTTATCTTTAAAGAAAAAGCTTTCCTTTTCCTTTAATTTGTCGAAGCTTGTTACAATATTATCCCTTACTTCAAGCTGCTTTTCTTCGGATAAGCCTGTGTCAAATCCGTAATTCCACCTGAGATGCGTCAGACTATTGCCGTATTCATCGGAAAGCATGTCTAACCTTTCCATACATTCATCGAAATCCTTTACTATGACGAAGACGGACGGCACCGCATCCATGGCGGCATACGGGCTGGCGATGTCTTCATCGGATTTTTCAACTATGCGATAATCTACTGCGCCGTCTATCTTAATATTTTCATAGTCATAATCTCCCCTGTTCACATGTATGATAGCCTGGTCATCTTCAAGCTTTTTATCCTGCTTTGTCATCTTGTTATAGTCGTCAAGGGACATAAAGTAGTATATATGAACCCTTTCCACATCGTTTCCCGAGACCTCTGAAAGATAACCTAAATCCATTTCTATGCTGCCGTCTTCATTTATGAGACCGGTAGCCTGAGCATATCTGTAATCCAATATGTTTTTTTCCGTGACGCCCTCTTCGGCCGCAACTTTCTCAGCATTTTCCCTCAGTACACCTATGTTTTCCTCGCTCATTTCATCGGAATCGTTAAAAATAAACGTTGCGTTTATCTCCCTTGGGTATCTGCTTTCCATAGCGTCTTCAACGCCGAAATACAGGCATGATGTTGACGCTATCATTACAAGCACCATGGTTCCCAATATACATATCGACGCCAGTCCGGCTCCGTTTCTCTTCATCCTGTATGCCATGGAGGAGACTGATACAAAATGCTTCGGATTATAATAGTATTTCTTGTTCTTCTTAAGAAGCCTGCACATCAATACCGAACCCGAGATGAACAGCAGGTAGGTTCCGGCTATGACCATAAGCACTGCGACGAAAAACCACATAAGCGCCGAAAGAGGATTTTTTATGGTTATAGCCATATAATAGGCTCCCCCGACGAAGAGCAGACCTGTAAGGCCTAAAATCCAATTTCCCTTTGGCTTTTTTTCTCCGACATTTTCACTGCGAAGCATGGATATAGGATTTGAAAGGCTGATTTTTATCAGAGAATTGACCATCAGCAGCGTAAAAATCGCCAGAAAGCAAATCGTAGTAATCGCAAGAGCCTGTCCAGAAACTGATATGGTATAGCTTATATCTCCGTGCATAACATTCATTAGAACGAGCTCAGCCGCCTTTGAAAAAATTATGCCAAGCCCAAGCCCAACGCTCAGCGCTATGACTGCTATCAATACGGTTTCCCAGAACAAGATACGTCCTATGTTGAATTTATCCATTCCAAGTATATTGTAAAGCCCGAATTCCTTTCTCCTCCTGCGCATTAAAAACGAATTTGTGTAAAAAAGGAATATCACCGAGAAGGCAGCTATGACAAATCCGCCCAGCCCGAGCATCATTTGCAGTGAAAGCGCTCCCGGCATTTTGCCGAACACCGGAGTTACGGAGAGAAAGACTACGATGTACTGCATCATTACCATACCGATACATGTAAGAATGTAGGGAAGATAAAATCTCTTGTTTTTCCTTATGCTTGAAAAGGCAAGCTTCGGATAAAATCCTGTCTTCATTATCTCTCACCGCCTGCCTGCAGCATGGTCAATGTATCTGAAATCTTCTGATACAGCTGCTGATTTGTGTTGTCCCCTCGGTAAATCTGATGAAACACTTCTCCGTCTTTAATGAAAAGTACCCTTCCCGCATGGCTGGCAGCCTTCACCGAATGAGTTACCATTACGATGGTCTGCCCGTTTTCATTGATTTCTCTGAACAGACTAAGAAGCTCGTCTGTCGACTTGGAGTCCAGTGCTCCCGTCGGCTCATCTGCCAAAATCACCTTGGGATTGGTAATCAGAGCTCTGGCTACTGCCGCACGCTGTTTCTGTCCCCCTGATACCTCATACGGATATTTTCTCAAGAGCTCTGAAATCCCAAGCTTATCTGATATAAGTTTCAATCTGCCGTTCATTTCCTTATAAGATTTTCCTGCCAGAACCAGCGGCAAATATATGTTGTCCTCCAAGGAGAAGGTATCCAGAAGATTGAAATCCTGAAACACGAATCCCAGGTTATCTCTTCGGAACGCAGAAACGGAGGATTCCTTTATGGCGGACAAATCCTTTCCGTCCAAAATAACGTTTCCGCCCGTCGGCTTATCAAGCGCCGCCAGTATATTAAGCAGAGTCGTCTTTCCCGAGCCTGATTCGCCCATTATAGCCACGTATTCTCCCTGCTCCACGCTGAAATTAACATTTTTGAGCGCTTCTACCTTAGCTCCGCCGAAACGGGTGGTATAAACTTTTTTGAGATTGTTAACCTCCAAAATACTCATTATCAAAATTCCTCCCTTTTGATTCTTTAATTTCTGTCTCAAAGTTTTATGGCCGAAGACTTTGGGCGGCTTTCGGTAAAGGCGCCTTCTTCTCTTTGGCTAAATCAATAATATCAAAAAAGCGATATTATCGCCATTACATCGGCTTACAATATCGCAAATATTTCTAACAATAATGTAAGATTTCTTCGAAATACTCATAGGCTTTTACAGCTGTTATTCAATGTCCGCCCTTTTCTGGTTCAAATCTATTTTTATCACAGTTCCTTCGTCTGCAACGGATTCCGCTTTAATTCCGTGCCCCAGATTTGAACATATCCTCTTGCATAGGTAAAGCCCTATTCCGCTGGCTCTCTTATCGACCCTTCCGTTATATCCGCTGTATCCCTTTTCAAAAATACGGGGAAGCTCCTCTTTTGATATTCCCATGCCTGTATCCCTTATGCAAAGAGTCTTCGGTTCCTCCATGGCTATGCTTATCTTTCCACTGCTCGTATACTTGAGAGCGTTGGATAAAACCTGCTCGATTACGAAGGAAAGCCATTTTTCATCGGTTATCACCCACGTATCAAGGGGCTTATATTCAAGCGCCAGCTTTCTGTTTATAAAATCTCCCGAGAATTTTCTTACAGCCTGGCTCACTATGTCGTCAAGGGAATATTCTTTTATTAAATAATCTGTAGTTTCCGAGTCGAGCCTTAAAAAGGTCAGCACCATCTCTACATACTGTTCTATTCTAAACAGCTCCGAGGACATCTTTCTTGAAAATTCCGTGTCTTCTTTTTGCAGATGAAGCTTCATGGACGTTATCGGTGTTTTTATCTGGTGAGCCCACATCGTATAGTAATCCACCATATCCATGTATTTCTTATCTCTTTCACAGGCAAGCTGTCTCTGCTCTGTGCAAAGATTCTCTATAATCCTTATATAATCTTCATCTTCAACCGACGTAATCTCAGGAAAGCTTGTGATGAGGCCCGCGGAAAGCCGGCTCAGTCTTTCGAGCTCCTCATGCTTTACATAAGCATTTTTCATGTTTACAGCCAATATAACTATTCCTATGACGAAACACAGCAGCATCGGATAAGCAACTGCTCCTACAGGCAGATGATAAAGATAAAATGAAACAAAAAAAACGGCGCAAAAAAGCAGGAAAACATATATATATTTTTTTCTGTATCTTAAATATATCTTTAAAAAGCCCGCTACATTCTTTTTCTTCATACCTTCACCCTGCTTTCCTCAATCTAAGCGCAACCGTATTTTCAAGCTCAATCTATCATATAGCCTACGCCGAATTTAGTCTTGATGAAATCGTCAAGGCCGGCTGCTTCAAGCTTCTTTCTCAGTCTGCCTACATTTACTGTAAGGGTATTTTCATCTACGAAGCTATCCGTCTTCCATAAGCTCTCCATAAGCTTTTCACGGCTGACCACCTTTCCCTTGTTTTCCATGAGATTGAGCAATATCCTGTACTCATTCTTCGTCAGCTCAATTTTTTCATCACCGTAAATCAGCACATTGCTTCCTGTGTTTAAGAGGGCTCCTCTATGCTCTATCACTGGAGCTGCCTGCGAAAAATCATACGTTCTTCTCAGCATGGCCTGAACTTTCGCCATCAAAACGCTCATATCAAAGGGCTTTGATATGAAGTCATCGCCCCCCATGTTTATAGCCATTACAAGGTTCATATTATCCGACGCAGAAGAAATGAATATTATCGGGACATTGGAACTCTTCCTGATTTCACCGCACCAATAATATCCATCAAAAAACGGCAGTCCTATGTCCATGAGTATCAGGTGAGGATTAAACTCTGCAAACTCTGCTAAAATATTGCGGAAATTTTCCGCACACTTCACTTCAAGTCCCCACTGCTTCGCCTGATCCGATATAGCCTCAGCTATCCCCCTGTCGTCTTCTATAATAAATAACCTGTACATATTCTTCCCCCCTTTCGCAAAGGCATTGCGAAAACACATCTATGCAGAAACCATATTAACACAAATCCCCCTCTGTTTCAACAAATAACAAGCAGGAGCCGGACGTCAACGATTAAACTCCGTCAACGTCCGGCTCCCTTTTATCTCGATAAATTTATCGCGGGAAATTAGTTTTCCTCTGTCTTTGTTTCATAGCTCTGCTGTAATGCCTTCAGATGCTCAAATCTGCCCTTGGCCATTTCTTCGGATTTCTCGAAGAGTGCTTCGGCTCTTTCAGGGAATCTCAGCGACAGCGAGTTATAACGAACTTCACCCATCAGGAAGTCTCTGTAGCTTTCAGTAGCATCCTTACTGTCTATTATCAGAGGATTCTTTCCTTCTTCAGCAAGAGCAGGATTGAATCTCAGCAGATTCCAGTAGCCAGAAGCAACTGCATGCTTCATTTCTTCCTGAGCCTTGTTCATACCCTTCTTTACACCGTGGTTGATACAAGGAGCGTAAGCGATGATGATGGAAGGTCCGTCATAGCTTTCTGCCTCTCTGATAGCCTTGAGAGTCTGCTCCTGGTTAGCTCCCATAGCGATCTGAGCTACATATACGTATCCGTAAGCCATAGCGATCTGAACCAGATCCTTCTTCTTCACGGATTTTCCTGAAGCAGCAAACTTGGCTACTGCTCCGATAGGCGTAGATTTTGACGACTGTCCGCCGGTGTTGGAGTAAACTTCCGTATCGAATACGAGAATATTTATGTTTTCTCCTGAAGCGATGACATGGTCAAGACCGCCGTATCCTATATCGTAAGCCCAGCCGTCTCCGCCGAAAATCCATACGGACGGCTTGATAAGCATATCCTTGTTGTCTACAACATATTTAGCGTCCTCATTGCTGTCTGCAATCTTTTCGCATGCTGCCAACAGAGCCTTTCCTGCAATCTCAGCCTGCTGAGCGTCGTTCATGCCCTCTACCCAAGCCTTTGCGGTAGCTCCGAGAGTATCTTCTAATCTTTCAACTACGGCCTTCATTTCCTGACGGCGAACCTTAACGGATACTGCCATACCAAGACCAAATTCTGCGTTATCCTCAAACAGCGAGTTAGCCCAGGCAGGGCCTCTTCCTTCTTTGTTCACCGTATAAGGAGTGCTTGGAAGGCTGTTGCCCCAAATTGAAGAGCAGCCTGTAGCGTTGGCAATAAACATTCTGTCTCCGAAGAGCTGAGTTACCAGCTTAGCATAAGGAGTCTCTCCGCATCCAGGGCAAGCTCCCGAGAATTCGAGGAGCGGCTGCTTGAACTGTGAGCCCTTTACTGTGCTTTCAGCAAACGGAACTTCTTTCTGGCTTACTTCGCCAAACAGATAGTCAAACTTCTTCTGCTCTCTTGCAGTAACTTCTTCAGAAACGGAAACCATGTTGAGAGCCTTATTTTTAGCAGGACATACCTGAGCGCATGAACCGCATCCTACGCAGTCAAGAGCTGAAATTCCGATAGTAAACAGCTTTCCTTCGGTTCCCTTGCCCTTAAGCTCTACATAATCTCCGTCCACTCCGTCCTTTTCGTCGCCTTCAAGAACGAACGGTCTTATCGCTGCATGAGGACAAACGTATGAACACCAGTTACACTGAATACAGTTTTCCTTAGTCCAAACAGGAATGTCTGTAGCGATTCCTCTCTTTTCATGAGCGGCAGTTCCGTTAGGAACCATACCTGTTGAAGTTTTTGCAAATACCGATACAGGAATCGAATCTCCCTCTAACTTGCTGTAAGGAACCACAACTTCGTTGAGATAATCTGTCTGTACCTGATCGCGGCCGACCTTCTTAGGAGCCGATACATCATCGGCAGCGTTTGCCCATGAAGCCGGAATCTCTACCTTATGGATCTTTTCAATACCCTGATCAACAGCTGCAATATTCATGTTTACAACGTTTTCACCCTTGCGGCCGTAGGTCTTTCTTATGGCGTCCTTCATATATTCCTCTGCTTTTTCGATAGGAATTATGTTGGCCAGCTTAAAGAAAGCAGCCTGTAAAACGGAGTTGGTTCTTCTTGCGCCGAGACCTATTCCCTTGGCGATGTCCACAGCGTCGCATGTATAGAATTGAACGTTATTGTTGGCTATGTATCTCTTCATGGTAGCAGGAAGCTGCTTATCAAGCTCCTCGTCGCTCCATGTGGTGTTAAGCAGGAAATATCCGCCCGGTTTTACGTCTTCAACCATCTTATACTGATGAACGTAAGCTTCATTGTGACATGCTACAAAATCCGCCTGTTTTACATAGTATGTGGATTTGATAGGCTCGTCTCCGAAACGCAGGTGGGAAATGGTAACGCCGCCGGATTTTTTTGAGTCATACTGGAAATAAGCTTGTACCTTTTTATCAGTGTGGTCTCCTATAATCTTTACGCTGTTCTTGTTTGCTCCTACGGTACCGTCTCCGCCGAGACCCCAGAACTTGCACTGAACGGTTCCGGCAGGAACTGTATCAGGATATTCGGAAGGAGTCAGTGAAAGGCCTGTAACGTCGTCTATGATGGAAAGAGTGAATTCTTTCTTAGGCTCTGCACTCCAAAGATTTTCGTAAGCGGCAAGGATGTCTCCCGGCTGAACGTCCTTTGAACCCAGACCGTAACGTCCTCCTGTAATCAGGCAATCCTCAAACTTGGTTCCTCTGAGCGCTGCGACTACGTCAAGATAAAGCGGCTCGCCCATTCCGCCCGGTTCTTTTGTTCTGTCTAAAACAGCTATCTTCTTAACAGTTTCAGGAATTACGCTGAGAAGATGCTTTACTGAGAACGGTCTGTAAAGGTGAACTTCTACGATACCTGTCTTCTGTCCTTTAGCATTGAGATAATCTACAACCTCCTCGGCTGCTTCGCATGCGGAGCCCATAGCTATGATGATAGTATCCGCGTCCTCTGCGCCGTAGTAGTTGAAAGGCTTATAGTTTGTGCCGATTTTTTCATTGATTTTATCCATGTATCCGGCAACGAGATCCGCTGCTTCATTGTAAGCAGGGTTTATAGCTTCCCTGTGCTGGAAGAAGCTTTCAGGCTGCTCTGCGCTTCCCATGCTGTGCGGATGCATAGGGTTGAGTGATCTTGCTCTGAAAGCCTTTACTGCGTCCCAGTCAACCATTTCCTTGAGAACATCATAATCCCAGGTCTCAATCTTCTGGTTTTCATGAGAGGTTCTGAATCCGTCAAAGAAGTGAAGCACCGGAAGCTTTCCGCTTATAGCTGAAAGGTGTGCTACAGCTGCCAGGTCCATTACCTGCTGAACGCTGTTTGAAGCCAGCATTACGAAGCCTGTCTGACGAACACTCATAACATCCGACTGGTCGCCGAAAATTGAAAGCGCATGCGTAGCAAGGGCTCTTGCCGATACGTGGAATACTGTAGGAGTTTGCTCTGCAGCTAACTTATACATATTCGGTATCATCAAAAGCAGTCCCTGAGAGGCGGTAAACGTCGAAGTATACGCACCTGCTGCAACAGAGCCGTGAACAGCTCCTGCCGCTCCTCCTTCCGACTGCATTTCAACAACGTTGACTTTTTCGCCGAAGATGTTCTTTCTGTCTTGTGCAGTCCATTCATCAATGCTTTCCGCCATTGGAGATGACGGAGTAATAGGATAGATAGCAGCTACTTCCGTAAAGGCATAGGCCACATGAGCGGCTGCGGTATTTCCATCCATAGTTTTTAATTTTCTTGCCATGATATTTCTCCTTCCTTCTATCATAAAAGCCTCAGCATATCGGCGTCGCTTTGTTCCACCGTTTTCGTCTTGCCAACGGCTTACGCAAACTTGGGATTTATTATGTAAGCCTTCTCGAGCTTATCGCTCAATCTTTTAAGCTGCCATGCAAGCTTTTGCCGGCTTGCTGCGCAAACTCACGGTCTTACTGTAAACAGAGTCGAAAGGATTTCGCCGTATTTCATTCATAAGTTTTTAGATAAACCTCTGTTCCGGCTGCCTCTCTGCCTGATTATGTATTTATAACACTGTATACATGCAGTCGCACAACGTAAACGTTCTAAAAAAATTCAGCCGCAATTTCTGCATCAAATCAATAATCCTTTTATCAAAGCAGCTTCAAATAAAAAGCGCCTTAGCACAAATCCGGCTGCAGCGCAAAAAACTGACATAGAGTTGAACGGTTTTTCGTAAGCCAGTGTGTCTGTCTTGTCACTCTTTTGCGGCATCTTTTTCACTCCGCTGCCGTTATTACGACATTCGGCTTCTTTATATATTATAGGAATTTAAAAGTCAAAAGTCAATAATTCAAATATCAAAATAAGACCTTTTACACTGTATTTTTGCTGGAACAAAATCATCTTTTTTACATCATCGGAAAAATCCGGATATATACTATATGGCTGTATGATGTTCTTTCAATTCTCCGGTTTTCAGTGCTACGGTTGGTATGTTAAACTGCCTGTGCGCAGAAAAAATGCCATAAAGAGAGAAAACTGCCGTCAATCGACAGCAGTCCTCTTTATACCGCTATTTAATTCTGAGTACCTAATACCGTTAAATACATTATCGTTAACACAGGCTCGAAGGTATTAAAAGTCCCCTTCTAAAACAGCTTTCCTATTCTTTTCCTATTTCACTTCTTCAAAGACGTATCCCCTGTCCTCTCCGGGGCAGTCATAAATTTTGCAATCTCTATTTATACTGCCTGCGGTACTTGCCGCCTCGTTTGTTTTAACCAACCCGTTTGATTTGTTTTCTCCGGCAGTATTAAATTTGCCTACCGTCTTAAATGTTTTCTTTTCCATAATACACTCCTTTAATACAAATCCATTGGCGGACATTTTCCGATAGGATTTTTACCTATTATTCTGGAGGTGTTTTGAAAAAAATATTCACAGTAGCAATCAAAGTATTGATTTTAACCGGTTATTCGGCCTGCTCCAGTATTTCCTTTATGGCGTTGGCAGCATACTCGACTTCTTTTTCCGTGTTTTCATGGCCGAAGGCAAATCTTACTGTACCCTGCGGATACGTTCCCAGAGTCTGATGAGCAATGGGAGCGCAATGAAGTCCGCAGCGCGTCATTATTCCGTACTCTGAATCCAGCAGGAAGGAAACTTCCGCATTATCTATCCGGCTGAAATCAAGGGACACCGTTCCAATGCGTTTTTTCCAATCCCTCGTACCCACTACGCGTATCGGCGCCTTCATATTCCCGTCTTCTTTTTTCCCGTTTTCCGCTGCTGCAAGCTCATCATTAAGACTGTCTATCTTGTACATGAAGAGCTCAGCCAGTCGCTTTTCCTTTTGAAAAATATTATTTATTCCAACGTCTTCGATATATTTAAGCGAAGCGTTTAATCCGATTATTCCCGGAAGATTTAGGGTTCCCGCTTCAAACTTGTCAGGCATGAATTCAGGCATGGTAAGCAGGTGTGAAGCGCTTCCCGTGCCTCCGCATATTAAAGGCTCAAGGCTCCCGGCAAATTCAGGAGTTATAAGCAAGGCTCCAATTCCCTGAGGTCCGAGCAGCCCTTTATGGCCTGTCAGGCATAGAGCCGAAAGGTTATACTTTTCAAAATCTATTTCCAAAACTCCGGCGCTCTGAGCTGCATCCAAAACAAATGGCACATCTTTCGCCTTGCATATTTTTCCTGCTTCCTCTGCGTCAAGAACACTGCCGCACACGTTGGAAGAATGAGACATTACGGCCAGTTTCGTGTTTTTTTTGAATGAGCACTCAAAAGCTGTCATATCAAGAATACCATCTCTGTCGCATGGTACTACAGTAATTTCCACTCCATTCGATCGCAGCGACTCGCACGGCCTTGCCACGGCATTATGTTCCATAGATGAAATTATTACGTGATCCCCAGGCTTAAGCAATCCTTTAATCACAAAATTTAAGCTATACGTAACGCTCGGTGTAAACGCTGCATATTTTTCATCTGAAAAATTAAACATGCGGCATAACATAGACCTGGTTTCAAATATTGTCTCTCCCAGGTTATATGCTGTCTCATATCCTCCTCTGCTTACATTGCAGCCTACTTCCGTTATAAATTTTGACATCGCTTCGCCGACTCCCGGCGCTTTCGGAAAAGATGTGCTCCCGTTATCCAAATAAACTTTTCTCATGATTTTCTTATCTCCGGATTTTATATTTTAAAGCCTTCTTTCTTTCAAAAAGATTATATTACCTTATTTTAATAATGTAAAATAGATTTTATCAAATTGTCATGTGGTATATTGACAAAATCCTGTCGTCAACCGGTTTGTAATCGTATTGCTCTATCATGTTTATTATCGGTATAAATAATTGCAATTTTACTTTTTAGCTCCAGCTTGTTAGAATAACTACAAGATTAAAAATACTGATTTGAAAACCATCATTATAAAACTAATATAGAATTAACCACACCCTGCCGGCGAGTTTCTTAAAAAAGAACTCGCCGGTTTATTTTATTATTCCCTTTCTTCATTTCGTCTCCGTCCCCTGTGCTGAAAAACAATATGCAGGCTGATTCAAAGATAAAAACTTCTTGTCTTCAAAAAGTTTGAAGTTAAAAAAAGCCGAAATCAGAGAGTTCCGTCAGCAATAATGCGCTCCGGAGAAAAGTAAAACGCCGTGCACGTGGCCTGTTCCAAGCATGCGCGGCGCTTTTTCATATTATCCCGTTTATAATCAACAGGCATTGTTATCTGTTTTACTGGATATATCCCTTTTCCTCGAGAACCTTTCTTGCAGCTTCTGCATTGGCTTCGCTTACAAGGATAACAGGACCTGTGCAACCCATTCCCGTTTCGGCATACATTCCCTTTTCCCAAAGAGAAGAAGCGGCGTCTTCTAAGTCTATTACCTCAATTCCGTGAATTTCATATGTAACTACTTCCTTTGGCGGAGCGGTTACTGTCTTAGGAGCATCTCCTCCTTTCTTGCTGTCTCTTATTTCAGCAAGAATTTCTTTGAAGCCGGCCTTGTTTGCAGCTTCAAATTCACGGGCAGAAATTTCCAGTACCTTATTTTCAAGAAGCTCGGTGGCGTACTGTATAGCTCCTGCGATTACCGGAGCGCCGGACGCTCTTGAAATTATCATTACGACCTTATCGTATCCTTCTCCGATTCCCGGACCATAGCCGTAGCCCAAAGACTCATAGCTGCCCCCGGTAGTGTAGGCGGAGAATATTTTAGTCATCAGGTTTCCTGTCAAAGCGTCCATAACCATGATGTCTGCAGAAGCTTCAAGCAGATCGTTTCCTCTCATTACGACGCCTCCGTCGCTTCTTGAGGATTCTGCAAAATTGATGTCATATCCGTTTTCTTTCAGCTTTTTCAGTGCGATCTCAGTCTGTCTTGCTCCGTCGATGTTGGCTATTCCCACAGTAGGTGATTCAACACCTGAAGCCTTGGCTGCAATGATTCCGTAGACTGCATTCTTTACCATGGATTCCACGCGGTCGGTGGAAGAGGTTCCGGTGGTAGTGGCGAGATAAAGCTCTTTGCCCATTCCCGGAGTAATAACTCTGCCTACCGTTGAAACGCCGATAGGGAACGGATAATGCATTGTCACCGCGCCTTGGATTTCTCCTGCGTCAAGCATCTTTTCCATCTGCTTGTGCGCGTCTTCGCCTTCTATAACGACTGCTTTGTATCCTTTTTTCTCGGCAAGCCTTACGCCGGCATAAATATTGTCCATGCCATGTTCGGTGCCTGCAACAGCAACTCCGATAACCGGTCTTTTACCAAAGCTTCCGGTTTCCAGAGCGTCTGCTATGTCTAAAAAGGTGTTGGCAATCATATTCTTGATTTGCTTTTCTGACATATCTTTTTCCTTCCCTTTTCTTACTATTCCATCAGAGATTTGGCAAAATCGCGCATAGCTTCGCCGATTAAGCTCTTAATCTTGTCTTCTGAAACAGCTGAAGCTTCCTCCTGCTTGCCGGAATTTGCTTCAACCACGAAGGAAACGCCGTCGAACAGATTGGTCATTCTTCCCAGGAATAAGCTCCCCTTACCGATTATCATTGCGCGCTTAACATCGCCGTTTAAAATATCGTCTCTGCAAGGTCCCATATAAGGAACTCCGGAAGGAATGTGACCTTGTGTAGGAGCCCAGCCTGCAAGTCCGCGCTGTGCCACGAAATCAGCAATTCCTGCTCTTTCAATATCGCCTCTCTTAACTCCCAAAGCTGCAATCATCTTATAATTGGCTTCAGGAACGTCTCCTGCGCCGGCAGGTTTGGTGATGTCAGGGTTCTGGAGTTCAGGAGCGAACTTGTCGATTTCAGTCAGCTTCATTCCTGCCGCGTCCAAAGGATCAGTTACAAGAGAACCGATTACGGACTGCGGCGATGAGCCTGTTCCTACTGTATGTCTTCCCACGATATCAGTTCTGATAACAGGGTTTACTCCATCGTTTTCGCTTATTAAAACTGCAAATCCGCCGAGACAATCTTCCAGGATAGGAAGACCTTTCTTGACATGGTCTTTGCCGTTCATTCCAAGCTTTGCTGTACAACCGCCGGCGGTAACAATTACATTTTTAAAGGTTCCTGCTTTTACGAGGGAAGCTGCGTCAAGGATTGCATGTGCAGGTCCAGCGCAGAAGCCTCTTACGTCTGAGCCCGTAGCTCCGGAAAGTCCCACAACTTCAGCGGCAGCTTTAGCGAAGTTTCCGCCGCCTCTCTGGTTCATGTCTCCGCACGCTTCTTCACAACAGTCTACTACGTAATCAACTTCAGCAGGGTCGATTCCGGTAGCTTTGATAAGGTGCAGCAATGCGAGAACGCTGGAAGCCTTTGCTACCAGATTTTCCATCATTACGTGAGCGGAAAGGTTGGCATCTACGTCATGAGCTCTCTTAACTGCTCCAACCAGCTTGAAATCATTGTAAAGGCCTTCTGCATGCTCCTCTTTTACCAGTCTTTCAATTTCATCCATGCCGTCTGTATTCTTATCAAGGATGTCAATCTGCTCAGGCTTTAACATTCCGTGAACAGTTAATTTTTCTTTAACTGATTTTGCGAATTCAGGCTCCAGCTTAACTAAATCGAATACGTCGCAAATCTGCATAAGTCCGATGAACTCGTCCTGAGGCATAATTTCACCATATTTTCCGTATCTTTCAGCCTTTGCCGCTTTCTTATCGTACCAAGGGAACTCAGTTTCCGCCAGCTCCTTATTAGTCATGTTGCCGATGTAAACCTGATTTGGAATATAGGACAATACATCGTCAAAGCTTCTGAGGTGCTTTGGAAGCTCCTTCAGATACTCGGACTCAGGATTTACGATCATCTCCGTAGTCTGAGTCGTTCCGTTATGTAAAACCATATCAGGCGCCGCAGCCAAAATATAGCTGGCGCCTTTTATAACTGCATAATTGCTCATTTATACGTAACTCCTTTTAGCTTACACCATTGCGTAATATTTCTTAACCATTTCTTCAACGGCTTCCTTAGTAGCGTCGTCCTTAACCAGCTCTTCTACCTTTTCGCCGTCCTTGTAGATAACGATTGCAGGCAGTCCCATAACCTTCTGGCCGATAGCCAGTCTTCTTGCTTTAGTAGTATTGAGGCTTGTGAATTTAATCTTGTCTCCGTAAGTCTCAGCCATATCATGTACGTGTGGCATCAAAGCCTGACAAGGTACACAACCGTCGCCAAAGAAGTCCACCAATACATAACCGTCTGCCTGTAATACTTCTGCTTCAAAATTTGTCTTATCTACTTCTAACATTTTCTAATCCTCCCGATTTTTAATACTTGATTTTTATTCGTTTTCTTCAATATATTTTCCAGCCTGTACCGCGGCTATAGCTCCGTCGGCAGCAGCTGTTACAACCTGTCTCAAACTCTTCTTGCGGATGTCTCCTGCGGCAAAAACGCCCGGAATATCTGTCTTCATGTCATCATCCGTAAGAATGTATCCTTTTTCGTCCATATTGACTTTGCCTTTGAAAAGGTCTGAATTCGGTTTAAAGCCGATAAATACGAAAATACCGAAAGTTCCATCCTCTTCGTCGGCTACGATTTCTTTAGTTTCTCCTGTCTTAGTGTTCTTGACAACCATGGATTCAACAAGTCCGTCACCTTTAATTTCCTCAACCACTGAATCCCACATGAAATCAATCTTTTCATTGGCGAATGCTTTTTCCTGAATAGACTTGGCTGCTCTGAGCTCGTCTCTTCTGTGAATTATAGTTACCTTGCGTGCGAATTTGGTCAGATACATAGCTTCTTCTACCGCTGAATCTCCGCCGCCTACTACGTATACATCGAAATCTTCAAAGAATGCAGCGTCACAAGTTGCGCAATATGAAACGCCTTTTCCTGAAAGCTCTCTTTCTCCAGGACATCCTATCGGAACAGGATGAGCTCCTGATGCGATGATAACGGCTTTTGCCTGATATTCTCCGTGAAGACCCTTCAAAGTCTTTACTTCGCCGTCAAGCTGACATTCGGTGATGGTATCAAACACATGATCAACGCCGAATTTTTCTGTCTGCTTAACCATACGGTCTATGAGGGAAGGACCTGTCTCTTCCTCGCAGCAACCCGGATAATTTTCAATTTCGTTGGTAATTACAATCTGTCCGCCGTTTTTCTGTCTCTCAATAATGAGAGTATCCATTCTTGCTCTTCCGGCGTAAAGTCCGGCGGCAAGTCCCGCAGGGCCTCCGCCTATGATTACAATATCATATATTTTCATAGAGTCTTGTCTCCTTCTTTTCAAACTAATCTTCTATACCTTTTAAGCTACGATTGTCATGAAGCTATAAAAATGTGTATCTTGGGAAAAGGCCTATCAAGGCCTTTTCCCGTAACATGGTTATAGCTGTTCTCTAATAGCGTTCATTTCATTGCAAATATCATCAACATCGAGAACCATTTCCATCATACTAATCTGCTCATCATATACAGCTTCATCAATTTCAGCCTTAACTTCAGGCTCACAGATGTGATATACTGAGAGTCCCAACTGGACTCCTGCCAAAGGACCTGCAAAAGTAGGGTCTCCTAAGGTTACTGTTTCAGCGGCAAGACCTGCAGCTTCGCCTTCTGCTGCTCCCAGCAGAACAACGATGTTGTCAGCTCCGTACTGCTCAGTAAATTCTTTTACCCTTCTCTGGTTTTCCAGGTCCATAGCACCAGCGGCCGTTCAGACAAAGCATTCAGTAGACGAAAATACTACTTCTGCACCTGCCGATTCAGCACACTCTGCAATAGCCTGTCCCGGTATACCATCTCTGTCACCGATAATGATGGCTTTCTTGTCTTTCAGAATTGCCATTGAACCGTCTCTCCTTTCAATAAAATATAGAATTAATGTGCATTAACACCCACACCTCTATTTTAATGCAATTCCCATGCCATTTCAATATATAATATTATTTTTTTTAATCTTCTTTACACGTTGAAAAATCAACATTTTTACGAATTCTTAAGTTTTCGGATTTTGTTATGAAATTATCTATTTCAAATTCGACAAATTCTTGTCGTTTTATGCGAAAATTTTTTGTCTTTTTATGAGAAATTTCCTTTTCTTGACGATTTCTTTAGATTATAATGATAACGACATAAAATTTATTACAGTGAGGTAAAAATGAATTACGAAAAAAAACTTACAATAATATGTAATCTTCTCTTGTTGGCGGCTGCTATTATCTGGGGGGTAAATTTTGTATTTTCAAAAAATGCCGCCGAAGTAATTGGGCCTTTTACTTTTATGGCTCTCAGATATTTTCTTGGCGCAACTACGATAGTTCCCTTCGTTTTATTTCTCGAAAAGAGAAAGCCTTTAGAAGAACGAACTCACTATAATAAAGGATCTTTTCTCAAAGTTATAAAATTAGCTTCAGTAATGGGATTCGTTCAACTGTGCTGCGCTGTATTGGGACAGTGGGGACTCGAATATACCAACGCCAGCAAAGCAGCTTTTTTAACTGCAACTTACGTAGTAATAGTTCCGCTTCTTGCTTTTATACTTTTTAAATCAAAAGCTAATTTAAACATGTGGCTTGGCGTAGTTCTCTCGACTTTCGGGCTATATAACCTTTGCGCCACGGGCACTGAAAGCTTCAGTATAAATCCGGGCGATATAATGATCGTCGCCGGAGCGGCTTTCGGAGCCCTGCACATGCTTTTAATATCAAAGTATGTTAAATTTATAAACGGCATGCATTTAATCTGCATAGAATTTTACATCGCTTCAATATATTGTACTATATTTGCCCTCATACTGGAAAAACCGACCTGGGGCGATATAGTTTCATGCGGCTCGGAAATACTCTTCGCCAGCGTCCTTGGATCAGGAATATGCTATATGTTCCAGGTCACTGCTCAAAAACATACAGACCCCACCATAGCCGCTCTTCTCATGAGTCTTGAATCGGTATTCGGAGCGCTTGCCGGCGTCATAGTCTTGGGTGAAACCTTTACCTTTAAGGAAATTCTCGGCTCTATATGTGTATTTGCTTCCGTAATCCTCGCCCAGCTGAAGCCAAACTCAGTGATAATTCTAAAGACCCGCAGAAAGAACAAGGACGGAAGATTTACGGAATTTCCAGAAACGCCTGAGGGTTCTTCCGAAAATTCCCCATATGAGCATCTTAAAAAATAGATTAAGCTCTCGTAAAGCATCTCTGAAGCTTTAATTGATATTCAAAATAAAATAATTGTCTCGCTGCCATAATCCAATCATAAAAACAGCCTCGGTACAGTTACCCGAGGCTGTTTTTTATTTTGCATATACTAAAAGTTTTTAACTAAGTCGTCAGGCGATACGAAAGGAATATCATACTTTTCAGCAGTTTCAAGAAGAGTAAGCTTTCCGTCGTAAGTAGTCAGACCTCTTCTCAGATGCTTGTCATCCTTGAGAGCCTTTTCAACACCCTTGTTAGCTATTGCCATAGCGAAAGGCAGCGTAGCGTTTGAAAGAGTTGTCGAAGCTGTCTGCGCAAAGGCTGAAGGAATATTGTCAACGCAATAATGCATGATACCTTCTTCATAGTAAACAGGGTCGGTGTGAGTAGTGCTTCTGCATGTTTCTACAGCTCCCTCGTCATCGCAGGCAACATCAACAATCATTGCACCCTGTTTCATAAGCTTGAGATCCTCTCTGTAGATGAGATGGTCTTTTCTCGTCTTAGGCCACAGTATGCAGTTGATAACAACATCCGATTCTTTCAGGCAGGCCAGCAGGTTAGTCCTGTTGGAGAACATGAAAGATACATTGCTAGGCATAACTTCCTTTGCAGCCAGCATAGCGTCGTAGTTTATGTCAAGAACATTTACTTTGCAGCCAAAAGCTGAAGCCAATTCACATGCACCCATTCCGGAATGTCCGCAGCCTATGATTGTAACTACGGGAGCCGGCGCGCCGCATACGTTTGCCAGAAGTTTTCCCGGACCGCCGTGAACAGTCTGCTGGAAATTGAGTGCGGCAAGGAATCCGCCCTTTCCTGCAAGTTCGCTCATTGGGCTTAAGAGCGGCCACTGTCCTCTGTCATCAGAAATATCTTCGTATGCAATACTTGTACATTTGCTGTTGAGCAGCGCTTCTGTCTGATCCAAATGAGCGTTGGAATGGATATAAGTAAATACGATCATGTCCTTTCTCAGATACTGCCATTCTTCAGGGAAAATCTCTTTTACTTTATAAATCATGTCCACAGTGTTCCAGATCTTTGCAGTATCTGCTTCAACCGTTGCGCCTGCTTCTTTGTAATCTTCGTCTGAATATCCGCTTCCTTTTCCTGCGTCATGTTCTACGATTACTTCATGACCTCTTCTGACCAGCTCTGCTACTGCTGAAGGAACAGCTGCAACTCTATACTCGCTGGCTTTGATTTCTTTCATTACACCAATTTTCATTTTGTGCATTCTCCTTTTTAGACTTCCTTAATCTATAATCTGTTTAAAACAGCATTTACATATTTATATATAGCAACAAGCGTGCCATCTTTCATACAGAAATATAAACGGCTTCATATCAATGCTTTAAGGACAGGCGTCCTCATTACGGCCATACAAGAAGGCCTTTTCGGCTAAATTTCGCCGATATTCTCCCTGGAGTTTCGGCGGTTTTTCGCCACTTGCTGTTGCTAATCAGTAAGTACCTTTAAATTGTTGAGAACGCAATATAGCTATGATATTTTAATGTTAATCAGTCAATATATTTTATGCTTTAATAAATTGAATTCATTCTATCGGAAAACAGCTTGCCGCCTTTATCGTTTATTTATCAGCACGAGTATAACAGGACAGTATAATTGATTAAAGAAAACAGTCAAACGTATGGGCCAAAAGGCCTATACGCCTTTAAAAAAGTTACGCGTTTAATGAAACGGCTCTTTTTATGAAACTGCTGATGAGGAGGAGCGAAGCGATGAAATGAAAAAATAATTCAACCAAATTTATTTCAGCCGATTTAATTACGATTTTATTAGTTCCGTTTATACCTTACTTTTTGATGAACATATTCAACTCAGATTTTTCTATAGTAGGTTACAAATACGCAGCCATACGGCTTTTGGAAATCATACCGCCAATATAAGGAACCCCAAACGGCAATAGAAAAACACATTAGCTGTCACAACAAAAAAGAATCAAGATAAAACTGGTATGACGTAGCCCTGTTCAATATCGCATTGCTAACTACGCAGCTTAATCAAAAATGAAAAACGGAGAGGAAATTTAATTTCTCTCCGATACAGTCCAGCTTTTGTGGCGCCTCAATAAACTTTTGCCATCTTAATTTATTTATCAAATATCCGCCATATTTACCTGCCGCTTTCATCTCACAGTCGTCTATTTTATCCCCAGTCTTTCCATCCTGTATACAAGCGTTTTTCTCGGAAGTCCAAGGATTTCACCAGCCTTCGTCTTGTTTCCTCCGGCCATTTCAAGAGCTCGTCTAACCATCTTTTTTTCCACAGCCTCCATGACATCATGGTAAGCTATATGACAATTTTTATTTCTTTCTGACGTAAAATCCAATTTTTCAAACAGAGAGTCAGACTCAATATCTTTTTCATTTCCGGATTCGCTATTTTCCCTGCCCATTCTCTCCAGCAAATATCTGGGAATCTGATTTTTTGTCAATATCGCGTTCCCCGAAAGGGAAGTAACCATGGATTCTATCGTATTGGAAAGTTCTCTAACGTTACCGTCCCATGAATAATTCATGAACAGCTCTTTAACTTCATCATCCACACCTCTGACTTCTTTATTATATGCTCTCTTATAATAGTCTACGTAATATTCTATGAAAAGCGCAATATCTTCCTTTCTTTCCCTTAGAGGAGGCAGGGTTATTAGGCCGCTGGAAAAGCGGTAGAACAAGTCTTTTCTGATTATTCCCCCGTCTATCGCTTCTACAGGCTCTATATTCATCGCTCCTATTACTTTGACTTTAACCTTCTTATCCCTGTTAGCTCCCAGAGGACGAAAGCTTCCGTCCTGTAAAACCCGCAGCAGTTTTGACTGTACGTTGTATGGAATTGAATTGAGTTCGTCAAGAAACAGCACTCCTCCGTCGGCCTGCTCAAATAATCCTTTCTTATTTTCCGCTCCCGTATACGCTCCTCTGACCGTACCGAAAAGAATCGCCTCCATGAGATTATCCGGTACAGCCGCACAATTTTGTATAACTACCTTTTCTCTCGGTACTTTACAATAAGTTATCATCGACTGAGCAAACAGTTCCTTACCGGTGCCGGTTTCACCGTATATCAGAGTCGGGTTAGGCAGAGTGGCCAGTATCTTGGCTTTTTCAATGCTTTCCTTCATCTGCCTGTTTTCTGTCAATATGGTGTCGAAGGTAATCATTCCGGCATCTTTCCTGAGCCGGAAAACGAACTCGTCAAACTTTCGGTTTGCATCCCCACTTCTGTCCTCATCATTTTCATCGACATCCATAGCGAGTTCGACTACAGCTATGAGCTTCCCTTTTTTCATAAGGGGAAACGTCACATTATTCGTCACATAGCGATTATTAAGATAATCATAATACTCCTGCCGCTTGTTTATTATTATTTCCCCAGTCTCTATACATTTTACTACGCTGCTGTTATCTCGGTTAAGGCCGGGATATACGTCGAGATAATTCTTGTTGAAATACCCCATAGGCTCCGTACCGCCTTTTCCCTCGTTAAGCTTTTCGTCATATCTTGTGTTGTAAATTATCCTATAATCTTTATCTACTATAAAAATATAGTCCAGACTATCTACTACTAGGCTTCCTATATTTAGCATGGCTCCCCCCCTTTGCAGGATTTTATCCGTTAAACTTACTTAGAACAAATTCTCTGAATTTTATCGCTATCGGCGAAAGGGTAACATTTTTGTTCGTTGCCAGATAAAATTCCCTTTCCAACTTGACATCCGCCATCTTAAACGAAAGATAATTAGCCTCAATATCCCTATTTACTGCGGTTTCTGAAAGAACCGAAACTCCCATGCCTCCTGACACGCATCGTTTTATGGCCTCCAGACTGTTGACCGTAGCGATCACGCCCGGTCTCTTTCCGTTGCCGGAATAGACCATTTCTTCAAAGGTCTTTCTGGTTGCAGAACCTTCCTCGCGCCATACAAAATTCTCGTCCATAAAATCTTCGTTCCTTATTGCTTCCGATTTTTTTCTCATCTTTAAAAACTTGTCGTTTTTAGGCGTTATAAGAACCATGGAATCTTTAAAAAGAAGGTCGTACTTAAGACCGTTGTTTTTATACCCCCCTGTAAAGCCCAGCTCTCCGTCGTTTTCCGCTATGCAGTTTCTCACACTCTCGCTGTCTGATTGCTCCATATAAAACCTTGCTGCGGGAAATATCCTGCGAAATTCTGTCATAAGCTCTGGAACTATATACTGTCCCGGTATGCTTGAAGCTCTTATGTCAACTATTCCGGAAAACTCAGCGCCTCTGTTTCCTATTTCCAGCATAGCTTTTTCTCTGGTATTTATCAGACTTATGGCATATTTGTAAAACGCCCTTCCTTCCTTGGTTGGCCTGGATTCCTTACCTAACCTGTCTATCAGAGTAACGCCCAGCTCTTTTTCCAGCGAGCTTATGTGAGTGCTTATAGTCGGCTGAGTAAGAAAAGACGCGTCCGCCGCCTTGGAAAAACTCTTATATTTTATTACGTTCACAAAAGCTTCAATCTGTTTAAATTCCATAATCTTTCTCCTAAATCACTGCCGCAGTCAATTTTTTGCATATCACTATAACAAAATTCTGGCGTCATCAACCTTCATCGTTATCTTCTTTTCATCAAGATATTCAAGTATCTCGATAGCATATTTCCTCGATGTGCCTATGAAATCTCTGAATTCCGCCAGTGTAATCCTGCCATCCTTTTCCACCTTTTTTCTGATACCGTCGAGAGCTGAGTCGAAGGCTTCTTTATCTATACAATACTGATAATTCAGTTTTACTAAGGCTCCTTCCTTGATAAGAGCGTCTATGATGTGTTTGACGTTGCTTCTGTCCTTTTCTGACTGTACAGCTTCCTGAAGCACCTCCTCGTTAGTAGGCATTTCATATCTTCTCTCAGCATACATCTTGATTATGCGCTGTTTCACAGCCTCCATCTCAGGAGTATAACTTACGTAAAAGTCTGCAAGGGCAACGCTCTTTTCTCCTATTCTTATAAGACTTTCTGTCTCCATCAGCGATATGATATCGTCTGCGAACTTAGCGTCTGGAAGATTAAACCTCAGATTTATCTTTGATTTGAATTCTTCCTTGTTTATTCCTTCGGAAATACTGTTTTGTCTGTGATATTCTTCAAGCACGGTTCTGCTGTAATTCCAGATATTTCCCAGATAATCCCCGTGAATGAGATATTCTTTTCTCAATATTTTTATCCTTCCCTCGCCGGCTAAAGATTCCGCAATTTCCCAAAATTCAGACGGCTCAAGTCTCAGCTTCGCAGCAAAATAATTTTTTCCCGGGAAATATCTGCTCTTTTCCCTTATTACAAGCTCAGCTGTTTCCTTCGTACTTCCGCAGTCTTTTATCCGCATGGCTTCGATGGCCTTTTCATCAAAACGCTTATGCTTTTCGGGAGAAACTTCCAGAACCTTTCCGCCGCCAATTGTAATGAGCGGAGAATAAAATCTTATTATAAATCTATCGTCTTTCTTAATGGCTACTGCTTCTTCAAGCCTTATCTGAGCATAGCATGTCTCGCCTTTTTCAGCCGTCTCCCTGTCCATAAGAATGACCTTGCCTATTGCCTGTGAAGAGCCGCAATAAAAGTGTACCCTGCTGCCGTTCAGCACACTCCTGTCTATGTCGTCAAAAAGCTCCAGCCTTACGTCCACCATCATGGTCGGCTCAAGGGAACCCTTAGCAGCCAGAACACTTCCCCGCTCTATGTCCTCCTTTTTAAGTCCGGCTAAATTTATGGCTGTTCTCTGTCCTGCAAACGCCTCTTTTACAGATTCGTTGTGAACCTGCAAATTTCTAACTTTGGTGATTTTCTCTTGCGGATAGACCGTAAGCTCGTCACCAATCCTTATGGCTCCTTCTATAAGAGTTCCCGTTATCACCGTGCCGAAGCCGTCTATAGTAAAAACTCTGTCCACAGGGAGTCTGAACAGCTCTTTTGCATCGCTCTTAAGAAGTCCGTCGTCTATGTTTTCAACTATCAGCTGTTTAAGCTCATCTATATTGAAGTTATCATAGGCGGAAACCTCTATAGACGGGGCGTTTTCCATAAATGTACCCTCGACCATAGACCTTGCGTCATCTTTAACCAATTCAATCCACTCTTCGTCCTCCACCAGATCGCGCTTTGTAAACACGATTATGCCCTTTCGTATATTGAGCATTTTCAGAATCTGAAAGTGTTCCACGGTTTGAGGCATTACGCCTTCGTCAAGTCCTATAACCAGCAGAACCAGATCTATTCCGCCTATTCCTGCCAACATATTTTTAATGAATTTTTCATGTCCCGGCACATCTATTATGCTTATATTGTAGTCGCCGCAAATCATATCAGCAAAGCCGTTTTCAATGGTTATGCCTCTCTTTTTTTCTTCTTTAAGCCTGTCTGTCTCCATCCCGGTCAAGGCTTTTATAAGGCATGTTTTGCCGTGATCTACATGTCCCGCTGTGCCTACTATTACATTTTTCATATCCGCTTCTCTCTAGTTATTTCTCCCCAGTTATTTTTTTCAATCTTTCTGCGATAATCTGATATTCTTCTTCACCGATGGTTCTAACGTCAAACATGACTCTGTCATGATTTATTCTGGCAACTATAGGCAAAGTATCCGTCCTTAGCCTTCTCTCCAATTCCTGAGAGGAAATTCCGCTTATTGCCACTGAAACGCAGTATCCTTTAAGAATGGTTGCCGGAGCTGAGCCTCCTCCTACAACATCCTCCGTTTCCTCTATCACTGCGTCTATCTGCGAATTTTCCTGTTTTATCACGGAAAGAAGCTTTTCCGCATCGCCCTTGAGTTTCTCCGGACTTCTTGTCAGCATGGCAAGAACAGGAATTTTTTCCTTTGCATTATCGTCGTCATAATATTC
Source organism: uncultured Clostridia bacterium (assembly GCA_937900415.1). Lineage (GTDB taxonomy): Bacteria > Bacillota > Clostridia > Peptostreptococcales > Anaerovoracaceae > Fimisoma. The sequence goes on along the minus strand of CALCEY010000018.1, from coordinate 17,431 downwards.
CTTGAAGGTTGCCTCCATTGCTGAAAGCGTCATTTTATCCACTCTCAGAATTCTGGCCAGCGGATGAGATTTCATCATATCTATATATTTTTTTCTTCCTATTATAACTCCGCCCTGAGGCCCGCCAAGCAGCTTATCCCCGCTGAAAAGTATCACATCGGCTCCATCGGTCATAGCCTGCTTTACAGTGGGCTCATTGATTCCGTAATCATCAAGCGGCAGCATCAGTCCGCTTCCCATGTCGTATATCACCGGCAGATTTTCTTCTCTTCCCAGCTCGACCAGGGCTCTGAGAGATGTCTCTTCTGTAAATCCGATAATCTTGTAATTGCTGGTATGAACCTTCATTAAAGCGCCCGTATTTTCATTTATCCTCTTTTTATAGTCGGAAAGCTTTGCTTTATTGGTGGTTCCCACCTCGGCAAGGCAGGCTCCGCTTTCTTCCATAATTTCCGGAATTCTGAAGGAGCCTCCTATTTCTACAAGCTCCCCCCTGGAAATTATGACTTCTCTGCCGCGGCCAAGCGCTGCCAGACAGATGGTAGTGGCTGCCGCATTATTGTTGACCACCATGGCCGCTTCTGCTCCCGTTATCTTCTCTATTACTTTCTCCACATGAACGTGTCTCGAGCCGCGGCCGCCTTTTGCGGGATCGTATTCGAGAGTGGAATACTTATCCGCCACCTCTGCTACCGCTTCCATAGCAGACTTTGAAAGCTTTGCTCTCCCAAGATTCGTATGCAAAACTACGCCGGTTCCATTGATGACCCGGCGCAGACTTTTAACATGGGAATAAGTTACAGCCTCAATTACCTTCTGCGCTACTGATTCATAAGAAACGGAAGTTTCCTCCATGGGCTCGCAAGCCGTAAGGATTTCTCTCCTAACGTTTTCTATGACAGTCCTTATCGCATCGACCACCTGCTCTCTCAACAGACCCTGGGAGGCTTCCTTAACCCTTTCGTCCATCAGCAGTTCGTCAACTTTAGGCAGCCTTCTAAGCAATTTACTGTTCATATTCTTCCCCCTATTTTGTTTTATGGCGGGAGTATGTGGGAATCGAACCCACCCAAGAGGCTCCTAACCCCTCGCGCTGGTTTTGAAGACCAGAGGGCACACCAGCACCCATCTACCCCCATATCAGTTAAAATCTCCTTTTTCTATCATAACACATATATGCATGTTTTGTCTCGTCAACTTTATATGTTTTTTGACTAAATTTTATCACATATGCCATATGCTGCATTTAACCGTCTTTGTCGAACCTCCTGTGAGCATACATACTATCCGTATACAGAAGTTCCTGTGAACAAGGCGTACAAGCACAGCCCGCACAAACCGCCGTCTATAACGGCGCAGACTTTTTAAATCCGTACATTATGAAAAAAACGGGACCCGCAATACTGCACAGGTCCCGTCTGAATGTTTATATTACTTAGTCAGTAATTCAAGCGCGTTCATAACGATCTCAGTCTGTCTCGCTTCTTCTTTTGCAGGAGGCAGATTAGGATCTCCCGTAGGATAAGGTATAGCTTGCGCACCTGAAATTCTGGCTGCTCCTACCGTCTTGGATATAGGAGTTACCGTACAGATGTGGGCTGCAGGAATGCCTGCTTTTTCAATTTGTTTAACTATTGTTGCACCGCAACGTGTACAGGTTCCTCAGGTGCTCGTCAGGATTACGCCGTTGACACCTGCGGCAAGCAGGTCCTCAGCCATTTCCTGACCAAACTTAGTAGCGTCCGCAACGGAAGTTGAGTTTCCTGTCGTAGTTAAAAGATAAGGGTATACGGAACCGATTACGCCTTCCTTTTCAAGTCTCTTAAGAGCACTGTAAGGAGCTACACGGTTAGGATCCGCATTGGCGTATACAGGGTCGTAACCGGCGTGTACGCACTCAAATTCGCCTTCCTTAAGGCCGTCCATGCCTTCTAAGCTGTACTTCTTCCAGAATTTAGCCGAAGCAGCGAAGATATGATCTGGGTTTCCCATAGGAACGATACCGCCTGTTGTACAAAGAGCGATCTTGGCCTTTGACAGGTCGGCTAAAGGAGCCGCAGGAGTAACCTTTTCATATACGGAAATTTCCAGCTCTGTTTCATAAGGCTCGCCCTTGAGCTTCTTAACCAGCATATCGACTGCTCTCTTAGCGCCTCTTTCCTCGTGGAATACGTTGACACGCTGTCCCTTCGGATAGTAGTGTTCCTGCTTAGGAGTGCCCAGCTTTTCACCTGAAATCAGCTTGTTTACAAAGCCTGTGATAAGCGGAATTGCTTTTCTGATAGTAGCTGCCGATTTACCTACTTCCATGATATAGCAGTCAGCCTTGTACATTTCTACGCCTGGGTTTTCCCAGTAAAGTCCTGTAACTGAAGGAATACCGTAAGTTCCCTGAACAAACTTGCAGACCTCGCAGCATGCGATACCAAATCTTCCGGCATTGAAGGCAGGTCCGGCGATCATAATGTCAGGCTTATATTCTTCAACTTGCTTCTTGATGAATTCCTTACATACATCCATGTTTTCTACAAAGTAGTTATCGCCGCAAACGATGGTGGCAACGATTTCTCCGCCTTTGATAGCAGGTGCGAAAGCGTTGGCGTTACCGCGAGTACCAGCTTCTACGAAAGGCTCTGTGTATGCGAATTCTTCTCCACCGATTTGTCCAAAAAATTGGTTAGTGTAAAACAAAATTCTTTTCATTTCAGTTCTCCTTTCTCTAAAGCTATATAGTAACCGCGCCTACTTTGGTGTTGCCCTGAAGGTTGTGGCTTCCCATGATGCCGTGAATTTCCAGAAGCAGACGTCCGTCTTCCTGAATTGAAGTAACGTTACCGCCACAGACTCTCTCAACCTCCTTCAGGTTTCCGATAGTCTTTTCCATAGCAGGCAGCATTACCGTAGCGTTTGAGTTACCGGTTGAAACGATGGCGTTAGCTTCCTGCACGCTGTCAGGAAGAGGCTCGCTCATTCCATCTGTACCGGCGTCTTCGTTAGTGATGATTACGGTCTTGATTCCGTTGTTCTCCAGCTCCTGACAAACTATCATCAGGTCAGTTGTAGGATTTCCGAATCCTTCCTGTGAAATGATAGCTCCATCAGCGCCGAGCATCTTAACTTGTCTTACCGTAAGCATTCTATCTCTGAATTTTTCTTTGAGCGTCGTCATCAGAGGATTGAGAACGATACCCATAAAGTTGATTTCTTTTCCGTGTACTTTCAAAAGCTCGTCTATTACAGCATTGTTCTGATGCATGTAAGTAGTAGTTTTTGATCCAGGGGATACGCAGTTTCCGGAAATGATGGCTCCATCCATAACCTCAAGAGGAGTAACCATGGTAGGCACCATAACCTTTGTATCTCTTCCGTAGAAATAAGTATCATGAAGCAGACCCTGAGCCATGCAGTTGTATACGTATACTACCTTTGGCAGGCCCGGATACTCAGCGTATTTTTCTCCGATAGATTTCCATTCATAATTTTCAGCAACGTAATCTTCGCAGCCGAATCCGATCTTTCCTACGTAGTTAGCGACTTTGATTCCTGCAAGTCTAACTACTGTTTCATGGTCATGCTGGTCAACGTTATCCTGTTTTTCGATAACCATTACCAGATGATTGAGTTGTGAATAAATTGTGTAATCCGTCATAGGACCGGACATGTCGATAACTCCCTCCTGGAAGCCTACGATCGGTCCTGTGGAAGTAACGGCGCATCCTGTCAGAGCGTAGGTAATTCCGCTTCCAGCTTCCTGCATGTCTTCATGGAACAGTCCAGGGAATACTTCTCCGCCTTCAAGCTTTGCTCTCGGCTCGATTACATCCTTTACAGGAACTATTCTTACAGATTCACCAGGTCTTGCAATGTCAAATGAAACGCTCTTTACTCTACTGTCTTCCAGAACTAATTCCTCAAGCTTTTTCGGGTCTACATAGAGGCAACCGTCTACGATTTTCTCTTCTTCGCTGAATTGGATGTCTTTAATCGCGATTTTTCTTAGTTCCAAATTCATTTTGAGTTTTCCTTTCTTGCTTTTTTGTGTGTGGTATTAATGCTTTGTGGTACATTATTAAATATAGCAAAATTCATGCCAGAATTCTGTGATGTTTAATAATTTTTTTCGTTGAATTTTCAACGAATATGTTAATTTGTAAATACAACTTAACATTAAAGTCATTTTTTCGATAATTTTTTGTCGTTTTTGCGACAAATTATTGACGTCTTTACTATTTTTCTATGTCCTCTATACCGAGCTTTCCCATCTTATATTTAAGAGTTTGTCTCGGAATTCCCAGGATTTCACCCGCCTTGGTTTTGTTTCCTTTTGTACGCTTCAACACGCCTATGATAAGGTCTCTTTCAACCTTCTCCACGGTACTTCTCAAATCGCAGCTGTCTCTGTCCAAATCTATTACTATGTTGTCCTTCTCCTTGCCGGAAACACTGCTGCCAGACCTTTTCCCCGACGTTCCGGCGCCTTTATGCTTTTCATTAAGATACAGAGGCAGCTCGCTGTACTGTAAAATTTCACCCCTGGTCATGCTGACCATGGCCTCTATGACATGCCTGAGTTCACGAACGTTTCCTTCCCATTTATAGTCGAGGAAAAAGCTTCTCAGCTCCTCCGATATACCACATACATTCTTTCCGTAAACATCATTGAAATAATCTATATAGTTGTCTATGAGATATTCAATGTCGTCTTTTCTTTCTCTGAGCGGCGGCAGGTATATCATGTTTCCGGAAAGCCGGTAAAACAAGTCTTTTCTGAGTATATTTTTTTCAATTGCCTCCATCGGGTCTATATTCATAGCCGCTACTATCTTTACGTTTACCTTTTTTTCCTTACTTGCTCCTATCGGACGGAAGGTTCCTTCCTGAACCACTCTGAGCAGCTTGCCCTGAACGTGATAAGGCAAGGCGTTTAGCTCGTCGAGGAAAAAAATTCCTCCGTCTGCCTCTTCAAACAGCCCCTTTCTGTTCTCCGCTCCGGTATATGACCCCCGCGTTGTGCCGAACAGAATGGATTCAATAAGATTTTCAGGTACTGCGGCACAGTTTTGTATAATTATCTTCTGTTTTGGATTGGCTGCATAATTTATTATGGACTGGGCGAACAGTTCTTTTCCAGTTCCTGTTTCCCCGTAAATCAGAGTCGGATTCTGATTCATTGCGAAAATCTTCGCCCTTTCTATTGCATTGAGCATTTCTTCATCAATGGTAAGTATATCGTCGAAGCTTATGTTCTCATTATTGTCCATGTTCGGATTGAAGCTGCTTTCTTTTGAGAAGTTGCTGAGATAATCTTTTTTCCCTTGAGCGTCTCCGACGGTAGTAAGGTCTTTTGTAAGCTCAACCGTTCCCACTATTTGTCCCTCTCTGAATATGGGAATGGTAACGTTCTGCGTTACATAAACATTTCCGTTAATGTCTACGAATTCCTGAGCGTCTTTGAAAATCCCCGTGCCGGTAGACATGGTCTTTACTATTGAGCTGTTATTTTTGCCAAGCGAAGGATACATCTCGAAGAAATTCTTATACCCTTGCATATCCGGCTTATTGCCTATGGCAGGGTCGAAACGGGAATTATATACGATTTCATAATCTTTGTTGACAAGAAGTATATGGTCCACATTTTTGAGCATCAAGTCTTTTTTCGTCGTCATGATTATCTCCTGTATTCTTCAATACCGCTTTTGAGCAGCAGCAAATCAATGTACTGCAAATCCGGCAACAGCTGTTCGTCATATTTCTTCTGATAAGTGTGCTCTATAAGCTTTCTGGTCTCTGCGATGCTGTCCTCTATAATTATAACGCTGTCAGCATCCGTATCTCCCTCTATTTTTTCCAGAAATACCGATTTGTAAGGCGTCTCATGAGGCTTTATCCTGCCCATCATCGGATGCATTATGAGCTTCGCTCCGAGGTGTATATAGTCTCTTGCAATTTTAAGTATTTCCTCCTGATCTGCCTCCGGGTGAAACTCAATATTTTCCATATCTTTCAATTCAATATTAACTTTTGGATTGTTGGTAATTATCAATGCTTTCATATCTATAATTTATACTAACGACAAAAAACTGTCAAGTATAAGCTTAATCTTTAGGCGTACCTTTTATTTCAACTTTTTCTATTTGTAATAACCGTAAAATAAAGGTATAATTATTACATTGATAACATATCAAATCCATTGTTAGGTGCTTTTAAAAAGCCTGTGAGACACCAGCCTTAAGGGCTGCGAGTTTTAATGATTCATGGGCTGAGCGTTTCATAGTTTCAGCAGCTTGCGTAGCTCAAATATTCATGACTTCAGCAGCTTGCGTAGTTCAGAATGTCAAAATCTCCCTGACAACGCCGCGGCAGTTTCTTGGCAATGCCTAAACGAAAACATAAAGCCGCGCCAACCAAGAAAATACAACGCTAAAGTAATTCTAATAATCCGGGATATAAACCCGGTACTTAACTGAAAAATTTTATTAAGGAGTCAAAAATGTCAGAAATCAAGCTTACAAATTTAACACAAAACGGAGGCTGAGCAGCAAAAGTAGAGCCTGACGCTCTGGCGCAAGTTTTGCGTCAATTACCTAAATTCCACGATGATAATTTGCTCGTCGGATTTGATACCAGCGACGACGCAGCAGTTTACAAAATAGATGAAAACACTGCCCTCATTCAAACCGTAGACATATTTCCGCCCGTAGTCGACGATCCTTATAGCTACGGTCAAATAGCCGCAGCTAATTCATTAAGCGACGTATATGCGATGGGAGGACGGCCTAAGCTGGCTATGAATGTACTCTGCATGCCTGAAGATCTTGATAAAAAAATTCTTTTAGAGGTCCTCCAGGGAGGCTATTCCAAATGCCGCGAGGCCGATACGATAATATGCGGAGGACACACAATAAAAGACAATGAGCCAAAATACGGTTTATGCGTCAGCGGCTTTGTTCATCCTAAAAAAATTCTTAAAAACAATACGATAAAAGAAGGAGACCTTTTAATACTTACCAAAGCTATAGGGACGGGTATTCTCAATACCGCAATTAAAGCGGATTTGATTTCCTCCGATACGGAAAAGGCTCTGATAGAGTCGATGGCCGCCCTCAACAAGGATGCCGCTTTGGCGATGGAAAAATTCCCGGTAAACAGCTGTACCGATATTACAGGTTTCGGTCTCATAGGACATGCCGGTGAAATGGCCGAAGGAAGCGGCATGAGCATAACTATAGAAAGCTCAAGGGTACCCGTGCTGCCGCAGGCCTGCGAAATGGCAGAGATGGGAATAGTTCCAAAAGGCGCGTATAACAACCGTAGATGGACAGGCTGCAGCGCAGGATTCGCCGAAAGTGTTCCTCTTGCGATGTCCGACGTGATGTTTGACCCCCAGACTTCAGGCGGACTTTTAATATCCCTGCCTGAGAAAGAGGCTCTTAAGCTTATATCTGTTCTCAAGGACCGGATACCGACCGCAGAGATAATCGGTTATGTGGAAAAGTTCTCCGGCAAAACCGTAGTTATAAAGTAACTGAAAAAGACAGTTCTCTGACTCAGCGCGGCAAAATATATAAACGAAATGTTTTTGAGACGGCTCAAAAAGTCTAAAGCTTTTGAGCCGTCTTGCTTTGTAACCGGTTTCTTTGTCTGTCCAGTCATCCTCTCATCTTTAAAATCGTCCTATGCTCCTTTTATAAATCTGCCCAATCTTCCGTTTATCAATCTCTTATTTTCGATAGCCTTAACGCCGTCGATAAATACATACTTTATCCCCTCCGGCCACGGCGTCAGATTGGTAAAATCGGCAGCCTCTGCTATTTTGCCAGGGTCGAATATGACTATATCAGCGTCGCAGCCTGTTTTTATACGTCCTTTCCCTTTAAGGCACAATCTGTCCGCGGGCTTTATCGTCATCTTCTCCAGAGCGTCAATAAGACCAATCGCTTTCTCTTCTCTGACATACTTTCCCAAAATCCTCGGAAATGTACCGGCCGCTCTCGGATGCCCTCTTCCCCCGCTGATTATTCCATCGCTGGCTATCATACCTGCATCGCAGGTTATCGCTTCTCTTATCTCGCTTTCGTTCATGGCAAAAACTACGGCAAGCATATCGGGATATCGTTCTCTGGCCTCTCTGAACAGGTTTTCATCACAGCGCATATTTTTATACGGCTCATCCGTCAGAAGAATACAGTCGTAATCCTTTTTCCAGCGTTCAAGACAGCCGGGTTCAAAGACTTGACTGCCCAGCATGGTTGAAAACGCATTATATGGATACGTGTCAAAATCAAGCTTCGAATTTTTTAATGCCTCTTTCCTTATCAGTTCCAGAGATTCTTTCATTTTTCCCATTGCCGAACAGCTTGACAAATGAGATACCTGAAATTTTACAGATGTTTTATCGGCTATATTTACCATTTCTTCTATTGAATCAATATTTTCGATACAGCTTGTTCTGTAATGGGCAGCTGCCAGCAGACTATCTATCTTAAAAGCTTTCAGAGTTTCAATCATTTCTTCAGCGCTTATTCCTGGATCATACTCTATGCCAAAGGATATACCGCAGACTCCCGCTTCCAGTTCTTTCTCAATGGCTCTCATTATGCTGCACTGCTGCCAGCTTGAAATTTTTTCAAATCGCTGAACACTTAAATCATATCGTTTCTGATTGTAGCCGGTTATAAGCATATAATTGATCGGGCTTCCGCCCAACTTTTCTATCACTTCCCTGAATTTTTCTACCTTTTGCCTCTGTATTCCACAGTTACCCCCGACAGCGGTAGTTACGCCCATTTTCAGCATCATCTCCGCTATTACGTATTTTTCTACTTCTAAAAGAAAATCCTCTTCATGCATATGAATATCTATAAATCCCGGAGATACCACCATTCCTTCCGCATCAAGGCTCTCCCTGCTCTGCGGCATTTCATTCCCGATAAAAGCAATCTTCCCCTTTTAGATACCGATATTAGCCTTCACAATTTTCTTCAGCGAAAAATCGGGATATGTTCCTCCTGAAATCAGCAAATCAAGCATAAACTTCTCCTTCCGAAAGCAAACAGGAACTTATGACGCATCATAAGCTCCCGTTTGCGGCAGGAATATATACTATTGGTAATTTATGGCATAAGCTATCATAACGAGAATAGTACATGCAACATATAGACAAAGCATCAGCTTTCCTACAAATTTAAGCCATTTCTCGTAAGGTATTCCCGCAATTCCCAGGGACGCCATCAATATGCCCGAAGTAGGCCACAGACTGTTGGATAAGCCATCACCGAATTGGAAAGCCAATACAGCCGTCTGCCTTGAAACTCCCAGAATATCTGATAAAGGAGCCATAATAGGCATAGTAGCCGCAGCCTGTCCGGATCCGGAATTCACCAGGAAGTTGACAAGCAGCTGGATAGGCACCATGATTCCGGCTGCCAGAATGGATGGCAGTCCGTCAAGCAATGAAGCCATTCCATGAAGCATGGTATCTATTATCTGACCGTTGGTAAGTATTACAACCATCGCTCTGCACAATCCGATAAGCAGCGCGCCAAAGGCTATGCTCTTCGCTCCGTCCACGAACGCATCGGCTATCTCAGAGGATTTCATCTTGTAAATAAAACCGGAAACCACACCCATCACAAGGAAAAGAGCCGACACTTCAGTGCTGGTACTCCAGCCGGCAGTGATTCCGTAAATCAGAATTATAAAGCAAATAAGACACCACAGCAATATAATCTTTCTTCCCTTTGTAAATTCCGGGATATTATCCATATCGAATTTTGTCTCTTCAATTTCAGGAACACCTGTCATAAGGCTTCGCGTAGGATCTTTTTTTATCTTTCTCGCATACATTGCCACATATACTATTGCAATTATCAGCAGCACAGCATGACAGAGAATCCTATAGCCCATTCCGGAAAACAACTCCAGTCCAGCTATTCCCTGAGCAACTCCTACCGTATACATGTTCATCCATCCGCCAGCAAAGCCTATTACCGCTCCGATATTGATAACGGCCATGCCGACTACAGCGTCATATCCCATGGCCTTTGTCAACATTATGCACATTGGCAAAAATATTAGTGTGGATTCGGCCATAGCGAAGGTAGCTCCGCCAAGGGAGAAAATCGTCATCAAACCGCCTATCAGCAGGATGGACTTTTTCTTAAACGCGTTTATCGAGGCCCCAAGTCCTGCTTCAATAGCGCCTGTTTTGTTGATAATTCCAAAAGATCCTCCGATAATGAATACAAGAAAAATAATCCAGCCAACTTCTGACATTCCGGTAGGTATAGCCTGAACCATCTCAAACGGATTCACCGGAGTGTTCTCTATATAATGAAAGCTGTCGGGAACAACAAGCTCGGCCCCTACCTCTTCATCATAGTATCTGTCGTATGTTCCGGCAGGAACTATGTATGTAAGAATAGTACATATTATAATAAGAATGCAAATCAAAACAAATGGATGAGGTACTTTAAATCTTCTCTTTTTATCCTTTTCCATAGTAATATCCTTTCTGCTTTGTAAATTGGAATTTTTATTGTTCCTTTTTTAAAAAGTCTGCGCCGCACTGAGCGTATATGGCAGCTCCGAGATACAGGCAGTCTTCAGCTATCCTGAATTTTGAGTTATGATGCGGATAACATATTCCGTCACTATGAGGCGCGAGGGAACCTAAAGCCCCGAAACTTCCTGCAACATCCTGAAGATAATAGGAAATATCTTCAGTACCGGTAGAAGCGTCTGTTATTTCAACCATATTTTCTCTGCCTACAATTTTTGAAGCTGATTCGATAAAAAAGTCGACCGCTCTGCCGTCGTTTACTGATACGGGATATGAATGACTTATTTTCACATCCACCTCTGTTCTCGTCGCCGACGCAATTCCCCGGAAAATCTCCTCCATTCTGCGGCAGACGTTTTTTCTATCCTCCGGATCCAACGTCCTTATAGTCCCTCCGAAGGAGGCCGTATCTGGAATTATATTCACAAGGGTTCCTGCATGCAGCTCGCCTGTTGTTATAACGGCTCCGTGGGTAGGCTTTATTTCTCTACTCACGATATTCTGAAGCGCCAGTATCATCTGACATGCGACGGGAATAGGATCTATGCACTCATCAGGATATGCCCCATGTCCTCCTTTTCCTTTAACCGTCACATTAAAAGTATCTACTGCAGCCATTACAGATCCCTTTTTCCAGCCTACCTGACCGTTTCCGATTCCAGGGAAGAGCCTTCCAGAATGAAAATTGATAATCATATCTACGTCAGGATTTTTCAGGCATCCTTCGTCTATCATTATTTTCGCTCCTCCGGACGTTTCTTCGGCCGATTGAAACAGCAATACTATCTTTCCTTCAAGCTGTTCCTTTATTTCCATGAAAATTTTTGCCGTGCCAAGCAGCATAGCTGTGTGTGCGTCATGTCCGCAGGCGTGCATGCACCCCGGATGCTCCGAAGCATATGGCAAGCCCGTCTCTTCCGTTACCGGAAGTGCGTCCATGTCGGCTCTGAAGGCGATGACTTTCTCGTTTCCGGTGGACGCCAAAGATTCTGCCTCTCCGCAATTTATCACTGCTCTGATACCGGAGTTTGAATAGGTATTATATGGTACGCCAAGCTCTTCAAGCACATTTTTCACATATGCCGTAGTCTTTGGAAGTTGGTCGTGAAGCTCCGGAATTCTGTGAAGGTCTTCAAACCATTTGACGACATCGTTTTCGATATTTTTCGCCATTGTCTTTATGTTTTCCATAGTCCTCCTTTCTCGGCATTATATCCGTCCTGAGACGGCCAGTGCCGACTGCTGATATTACGTCCCCAGTATACCCCACCCACGGTAATAAAAAGTCAATATCCGTTTTAGGGTTTATAAATATGAATTTCTGCCTTTTATCTCCAGACTTCTTATTTCCGAAAATGTTTTTTATACATACAGAGCATTAGCAAAGCCAGCGATATCAAAATGAAAACAGCAGCTAAGACTGCTTCTGTTTTATGTGAAACACCTTGCTGAGAAACGTTCGGTTCCGCCGGTGTACCGACCGATTGTTTAAAATCGTTCTTGTCCTTCTCCTTTTCCTTCGCCGCCTCGGTAATCCCTGCATCCGAGCACTCATCAAGAGCATAATTTCCATTTTCAGCTTCTACATAAACAGCACGCGCCGAATACATTCTGCCTTCATATGACGCTTTATAAGCTTTTATTTTTCTCATTCCATCGTATTCTGCCATCCTCACTGTATCTTTTCCCTCTTTGAAATATCCTGATGTCCACTTTCCGCCGTCTATCCTGTAAACAGCAGGATCAAGATCTAAATATGCAGACAGCTCCTCTGAATATCCGTCAAACTGAGGCGCAGTTTCTGCCGGAATAAAATTTTTCTCAAACTGATAATACATGCTGTCCTTATCACCATAGAATTTCCCCTTCACAGTAAACGGCATGCAATACGTTTCTGATATTTCCTGCTCTGTGTTTATAAGTCTTCCTTCTACTGTTCCGCCGTTTATGCTGATTTTTATGTTCTGCGGAATTTCCTCTTCTCCGTCATAGTCCACGTACCTCTTAACCGCCGTAATTTCATCAGCTTTATAGATCACGTCTTCCAGTACGAAGAGCCTTCCGTCTTCCGCTCTTATGCTTCCAGGCACATTACGTCCGCTCAAACCGTAATACATCTTCACAATTTTCTCTGTGTCCTCTTCCTTTCCCTTTTCAGGCGCAACAGGCGTATGCGCCGGCGGCTGCGTCGCTGCTGATGCTATGTCTTCCGCCGGTATCAGCAGCATCGCCGATGCTAATAAAAAAACAGCTGTCAAAACAGCCGCTGCTCTTCTCCTCATTTCTTCTTTCCTCCTGCTTTAAAAAGCGCTTTTTCGTCCATCCGTTCTCTCTTTCTTTACTTCTCATTTCCTCTTTCCCTTGTTAAAGCACTTTTTCCCGACGCCGATATGGCCATTACTGCAACAGAAAATATAATTAAAACAATCCACGTCATAATTTTTGCTTCATCCTCTGTTTTCACAGGCAGGCAAATCACTTTCTTCATCATATCAACGTCATGAAAAAATCTTGCATATCCTGTCTTAGGCTTATTTATCGCCGTTATTTCTATAGTCTGACAATCTTCTTCGATAACTGCTTCATAAATTTCATTAGATAATAAATATCCTCTTGGCGCTGCTATTTCTCGAATCACCCACTTCCCCTTCGGAACTCCGTAAAATTCAAATATCCCGTTCTCATCTGTTTCACTTGCCATCAGAGCGTTCTCCTTGCCAAAAGATTCCGCATCTGGCCGAAACAAGCCGAAAACCGCTCCGGCAAGCGGCTCATTTTTATCGTCTGCCTTGCGTCCTATGATTTTTCCTCTCTTGAGCTCGTTTTTTATCGGTTTCCCGTCATTTACGTCTATATCTACTATTGCAACGTCCTGTCCCTGATATGAAAACTCTACCGGATATTCGACATCCTTTGATATATACCGTCCATCCGCTGCGATTTCCTTAACGTACAGCTTGGCGAATGGTATGTCTGTCGTAAATTCACCTGTATATTCCGTATATTTCGCATTTCCCGCATATTCCGCAGAACTTTCATCAGGCTCCATGGCTTCATCGTCAGCTTCAGGACTGCCGGAATTTGTTTTCAGTGCTTCCTTGGTATACGGCTTTCCCACACCATGCAGAGTGTCTCCATAAACAATTTTTCCGCCGTCTCCATTTTCTTCAACCGGCCGAATACCTGTCGCCTCTATGAGACCATCCTTTGGAATATGGGAGCCATCAGCCGCAATTATATCCTCTCCGGCAAACAAGCCGAATCTCACTTCTTTATATTCCGCCTCCGAATCCATACCAAAGAGTTCATCCTCTTCGATTGCTTTTGCAAAGCGTATTTCAGCTTTCTGACGTTCATTGTCAAGCTGTAATGACGTATCCGTTATTTCTACTTCCTGTCCGGCATAGACGAGTTCTACTCTGTATACCGTTTCATCTAGTATGTGTCCATGCGGGGCTTTTATTTCAACTATGCTGTATTTTCCTAAATATTGAAGTCCCGTCTGCGCGCTTCCTTCGGAATCCGTCACTAATTTGTCTACGATTTCTCCTTTCTTTACGCGTACCGTTCCATCAGGCGTAGCTATATCTTCCGCCGCCCTCACTTCAAATTCCGCTCCCCCCATATTCTCTGAACCGAACACAGGCGTATATGTGCCGTTTTCGTTTTCTTTTACAGACATGAGAATTTCTCCTGTCTTATGGATTTTAATTATTCCCTTCTGCGGCATGTCCCGGACTTCTATCGTAACCGTTTCTTCGCCTCCGTCCACCGTAAAGTCTATCGGGCGGGCTAATAATATATAGCCCTCCGGAGCTTTCTTTTCACTCAGGCGATATTCGCCGTAATACAGCGGAAAGGGCAGCTTTGCCTCACCTCTTCCGTCAGTCTCAAAACATCCGTCCTCTGAATCGCTTTTTATCTGTTCCCCCGTCGTAAGGCTGACAATCTCAAATCTGACTCCGGCAAACGGAATCGTCTTCCCTGTTTCTGCATCCTTCTTTACTATCTTAAGCTTCGACTGAAGCGTATCATTGTTTAGTTTATATGTATAGACCCTATCATGGCTGTCTGTTCCTATCGTTACCTCAAAATCACCGACAAGCTTATGACCTTCTGCCCCCTCAGTCTGATGAACGATATATGTACCGTGAGGCAAATCTTTTGTCACAGCTTTACCGTCTCTTCCTGTAATTATGATATCTCTGCGTTCAGATGGTGAGGCGGCGTAGCTTCCCGCAGATTTTAAATATACCTGAAACTCTGCTCCCTCCTCCGGCATTATTTCATCTGAAGCCGCGTCGGGTGATTTTGTTTTTTCTATGGCAATACGTCCCTCTGCAATATCGACGTTAAACCTTAAGTCCATGCTTACGGGTTCAATAAAGCCCGGAGCATAGGTCGCTATATTCTGTGATTTTTCATGCTCGTATATGTAAGAGGCTGCTGACGTCATATCAAACTTATAACCTCCTGCTTTCCGTAATAAAGAGGCGTTCATATCAACCTCTTCTTCTAAACAATTTTCCGCAGCTTTAACAATTAGAACGTTATTTCCTTTTTCATGCGATACGGTTATTCCTCCGTCGGTATAGGAAAAAGTTTTATAATCCGCCAGCACTCCATTGCCGTCGGCAATTTCTTTTGTTTCCCCTGCGGAAATTTCTATGGCTTTCTTACATGTTCCGTAATCAAAAGAAGGTTTTTTATCCCAGCTTTCTATCGTTTTGTCTATCCCTTTTTTCCATTCTTTATACTCGTCATTCAGCCTCCCTGATACAAATTTTACCGTAGAATTTCCGGAAGCCGGTATATCAGGAAGCGATCTCCAGATATACATCTGAGTAAAAGCATAATCCTTATCCGTCTTTCTGCTGTTATGCCATCCAAGATAAGCTATCTTATTCTGTAGACTGTCACCTTCAGCTATCTCGCTAACGTCATAAATCAATTCCTTCTCATCTTCTCCGCTTGGCGCAAAGCCTTGTATTTTGTAGCCTGACTGTATGCAGAAAGCAATTTCACCGTTGACATACAATTTGTCCGTGCTTCCTGTATATTTATTCCCTGTAGCAGAACCTATACAAGTCTTATCAAATCCCTTAAGCGGTTTACCTTTGATATTGATGGCCTGCTGTTCTGCGAACGCAGCAGTCGCCTGCGACATGCACAGAATCAAAATCAACATCAGTGCAAGCGCCCCTTTAATTTTTTCTCTTTCCATATTACCCTCCTTATTTTGTATATATAAAAAGGCACCCCTGCCCATCTTTGTATGAGCGGAATGCCTTTTATACCGTATCAATATTTATCTTTTATTTTTATAAACTGTCGTCTCGATTAAAACATTTTAATCTCGCCGAGGGAGATTCCCATGTATCCTATGAGAGTCACTATATCCAACACAGGAAGGCCGGTAGCCTCACTGATTTTTCTGGCGTAAGGAGGCAGATCGGTACATTCAAGAACGATACCCTTTATCGAAGGATTCTTTTCCAGTGCGGCAACAGCCGTTCCTACAATTTCTTTCTCTACTGCATCCATATCTATCGAAGCTTCCGGTTCATTGAACATCTTGCTCCATTCCTTGCAATCTTCAAGTCCGAACACTTCAAAGTTAATGTCATCGGTAAATCCGCATGCGTCAAAATGTTCCTTTGTAAGCAGCGATTTATTAGCTGTTATTATCCCAACGGTATTCTTGGTTCCTATGATCTGCTGCATAAACGGAACCTGAAGCAGAGACGACGTGAATACAGGGACGTCCAGAGCATCAGCCAGTCCTTTCTGGAAAATAGCGTTAAATCCACAGCTGGTAGTGAATGCCTTAATATCCTCTTCCTCAACAAGTTTCTTAGCAAGAGCAATCATATCCTCCAAAAGCTTCTTGCTGGGATTATACATAACGGTTTCCATGCAGGCGCCTGGCACCTGTACCATCTTTAATTCAAAAGGATATGAAGCGGGATTCGTACTGTTTCCCGGTAAATTTTCAAGATTCAGCAGTGCTTCCGGAACTTTTCCGCCTTCCCATCTGAGTATACATATCTTCGGTTTCTTTTCCATGGTCAAATCTCCTTATCTAAAATATAGATTCCAAATGTCAATCATAATGTACACTTTTTAAGAGCATTTGTCAATTGAACGTCTCTGTTTTATTTTTCTTTATAGTAAAGCTTACAGCTGCAATACCCCTCGTAATTCAAATCTTCTATCTGCATCTTAAATTCCTGACACATACATTTATTCTGAGGCAACTTTTCCGGCTTAGACGGACAATATCCTCCGGAAGCTCTAAGCTTCGCCTTAATTTCATTTACTACATTTTCATCTTCATTAAATCTCATGTTCATATCTTATCCTCCATACTGTCTTTTTGCACACATGCTGCATACATGACATAGCTGTAAATTTTTCTATGCTTTAATTTACATCTTAATTACCGTTAAATCAAGAAAAATTTCATGCTTATTAAAAAATACTATGAAGATGAAATCCTAATTATGCTGCCGGATAACCGGCGCTAAATTTTTATAATTTTTTCTTTTCTTGCTGAAAAGCTCGCCTTCATTCTCATATCCCCAAGCCATGCTTCATTTCATATTCAAACAAAATCAGCAACGCCGTCAAAACAGCGGATAAATTGTGACTGCTAACTCCGAAAAATAGCCTCAGATAACTGTAGCTGTGAACTCCAAAGCAAAACCGCAATTGTTCCTGACTGTGATACCATATATGGCCATATCCGAATGTTTTAAAAAATGAAAAACCCGAGAATTCATTCTCAGGTTTTCATTATCCAAAGGGATATTTCATGGAGGCGACACCCAGATTTGAACTGGGGAATAAAGGTTTTGCAGACCTCTGCCT
>CALCEY010000017.1 GCA_937900415.1 uncultured Clostridia bacterium | reverse complement strand
TACATCCCTATGAAAGGATGGAAAAACAGTTTAATAAATCTGCTCAATATTGCCGGAACAGGCCCTATACTGGGACCTATTCAAGGTATTCTTTTTGGACCTATAGCGTTTATTACCATTCCTATAGGAAATATTATAGGCGGCGCTGTGCATGATTATTTTTCAGGAATGATATGTCTCAGGGACGGTGGAACTCAGATGCCTGATATGGTCAGAAAATACAGCAATAAAGGCGTTTATACGGTGTATCAGGTATTTTGCAGCTTACTTCTGCTGCTCGTGGGAGCGGTATTTATCTATACGCCGGGAGATATTGCGGCTACTCAGGTATTCGGATTTGACGGAAAAGCTACGTCTGTATCCACATGGGTGATATACGGAGTCATTTTCCTTTATTATCTTATCGCTACCATTTTCCCTATCGACGCCATCATCGGAAGGATATATCCTGTTTTCGGAGCTGTTTTGCTGTTTTCGGCGATAGGGGTGTTTGTGGGTCTTTTTGCAAAAGGGTATCCCCTTGTAGAACTCTGGGAAGACTGGAACGGCGGACTTTTTGCCTATGGGGATTACTTCGACGGCAACCATTTTATTCCGATATTTTTCATAACGGTCGCCTGCGGAATATTGTCAGGCTTCCATTCGACGCAGACGGCTATAATTTCACGTACGATGAAGAGCGAGCGTCAGGGCCGCAACACTTTCTATAACATGATGATTCTTGAAGGCTTCATCGCGATGGTGTGGGCTGCCGGAGCCATGGGTGTTTATAATCTCGGTTTGCAGACGGCCGACGCGTCTTTGGCAACTGCGACTATAGGCGTTATATGTAAGGACATTTTGGGAAACGTAGGCGGAATCATCGCTTTGGCAGGAGTTATAATTCTTCCGATTACATCGGGAGACACGGCGCTTCGCTCCCTGCGTCTTGCTATTTCCGACGCTTTGCATATGGATACTAAAAACGTTAAAAAGAGATTGGGACTGTCAGTCATAATCTTTGCTCTCGTAGCGGCTATACTTGTCTTTGCAAAGAGCAATGCGGAGGGCTTCAGTATTCTGTGGCGCTACTTTGCATGGTCAAATCAGACGCTGTCACTGTTTGCATTCCTGGGAATCACCGTTTGGATGTTTGAAAACAATCGTGCGAAATATGCATGGATGTCGCTGATACCGGGAGCATGGTATGCGTTTGTAACTGTTACATATATCGCTAACGCCAAGATAGGCTTCAACATTCCTTGGACAGGGGCTTATATAATAGGTATAGCTGCGGCCGTAGCTTATGCGGGCATAATTATATGGTACGGAAGAAAACGGGCTGCCAATAAAGCGTCTTTGTAAAAAAACAATAGACAAAAACAATATAATGTGTTATTATTAATTGTTGAATTATTACCTTTTGCTTTGTCTTGCGACACTCCGGCGCTTTACACAGCAACAGGCGTATGAGAAAAGGAGAAAAAAGATGATTACTAAAGAAATCAAACAGCAGATAATCAAAGAGTATCAGTTAAAAGAAGGAGACACAGGCTCTCCGGAAGTTCAGATTGCAGTTCTGACCTATAGAATCAACGATCTTAACGAACATCTGAAGGTTCATAAGAAAGACCATCATTCAAGAAGAGGCCTTTTGAAGATGGTAGGACAGAGAAGAAACCTGCTTGCGTACCTGAAAGAGAAGGATTTGGAAAGATACAGAACTCTTATAGCTCGTTTAGGACTGAGAAAGTAGGATTATTTACTGAGAATTTAAGCGGGGAAACAATCCCCGCTTTAATTTTAGCCGTCATTAAAGCAGGATTCGCAAGGAAGCTGGTCTTTATGGAAACGAAGACCAAGGCTTGGATATGAAGGCGTGCGAACAAAGGCCTGCAAGTGAGTTTTGCAGGTTTGCAAGGCGTGCGGATACTGCAAGAGGGCGGTAAATATAATGTATTTAGAAGAAGTGAGAAGAAAATTAACAGGAGGTAGTTGTTAATTATGGCAAGATTTGAAGATTACAGAGTGTTTAAGACGGCGGTGGGAGGAAGGCTCTTGCAGCTGGAAATAGGAAAGGTCTGCGAACAGGCTAACGGACAAGTTATGGTAAAATACGGAGATACCGTGGTAAACGTTACGGCCTGCGCATCAAAAGAACCTAAGCCAGATATCGACTTTTTTCCTCTTTCAGTTGATTTTGAAGAGAGAATGTATGCTGCCGGAAAGATTCCGGGAGGCTTTATCAAGAGAGAAGGTCGTCCCAGCGAGCATGCAATTTTGTCGTCAAGACTTATAGACAGACCTATCCGTCCGCTGTTTCCTAAAGGATATTATAATGACGTCGTGGTCGTGGCTACAGTGATGTCCGTAGACCCCGACTGCTCGCCTGAAATTTGCGGAATGATAGGCTCATCGGTGGCGCTGGCTACGTCCGATATTCCATGGGACGGCCCTACAGGCTCGGTAAAAGTGGGAAGAGTCGACGGTCAGCTGGTTATAAACCCTACTTTAGAGCAGAGAGAAGCTTCCGATATGGATATGACCGTTTCCGGAACGAAAGACGCCATAATGATGGTTGAGGCGGGAGCCAACGAGGTTCCTGAAATGGAAATGCTGGACGCTATACTTTTCGCCCATGAAGAAATAAAAAAGATAGTTGAATTCATCGAAGAGGTTGTAAGGGAAGTAGGCAGACCTAAGCAGGATGTAGAGCTATATAAGCCTCTTGAAGAAATCGACACGGCGGTCAGGGAATATGCGGCTCCTAAGATGAGAGAGGCCATTCAGACTCCTGATAAGCTGGAAAGACTGGAAAACATGGACGCCGTTGAGGTGGAAACCAAAGAGCATTTTGCCGAAATCTACCCTGAAGGCGGTAAAGACATAGATACGGTTCTCTACAATATTACAAAGGAGACCGTAAGAGCGATGATTCTGGATGAGGGAATACGTCCTGACAACAGAAAGCATGAAGAAATCAGACCTATATGGTGTGAGACGGGAATTCTTCCGAGAACTCACGGAACAGGTCTTTTCAAGAGAGGTCAGACTCAGGTGCTTTCCGTATGTACTCTTGCCCCTGCAAGCGAGGCTCAGACTATAGACGGAATTACGGAGCAGACATCAAAGAGATACATGCACCACTATAATTTCCCGGGATTTTCGGTAGGAGAAGCAAAGACTTCAAGAAGTCCGGGAAGAAGAGAGATTGGCCACGGAGCACTGGCAGAGAGAGCCCTCGTACCTGTTCTTCCGAGCGTCGAGGATTTTCCTTATGCAATAAGAGTTGTATCTGAGGTTTTATCTTCCAACGGTTCAACCTCGATGGGCTCCACATGCGGTTCATGCCTTGCGCTTATGGACGCCGGAGTTCCTATTACAAGACCTGTAGCCGGAATCGCCATGGGTCTGATAGAGAGGGTAAAGGAGGACGGCTCATCAGAGTTTGCAATACTTTCGGATATTCAGGGAATGGAGGACTTCCTCGGAGACATGGACTTCAAGGTTACCGGCACCGAAGTGGGAGTTACAGCCATTCAGATGGATATTAAGGTTCACGGTCTTTCCAGAGATATATTGGAGAAAGCTCTGAATCAGGCTAAAGAGGGCAGAATGTATATCATGGGCAAGATGCTTGAAGAAATTCAGGCTCCTCGTGAAGAGCTTTCAAAATACGCTCCTCGTGCTCTGACTATGAACATTGACCCTGACAAGGTGAGAATCGTCATAGGACCGGGAGGAAAGACTATCAACAGGATAATCGACGAGACGGGCGTTAAGATTGATATTTCTGAAGACGTACCTGGTCTTGTAAGCATCTACAGCGTCGATCAGGCAAGCGCAGACGCCGCTAAGCATGAAATCGAGCTGCTGACCAAGGAAGTGGAAGTCGGCGAGGTTTATGAAGGAACCGTTACGAGGATAATGAGCTTCGGAGCGTTTATCGAGGTGCTTCCGGGTAAGGAAGGACTGCTTCACATTTCCAAGATGGCAAAAGGCAGAGTGGAAAAGGTAGAAGATGTGATGAACATTGGAGACAAGATTGAAGTTAAGGTTTCCGAGATAGACAGTCAGAACAGGATTAACCTCCTTAGAACCGGCTATCCTGACGAGAAATAGGAATAAAAATTGAAAATTCAAAGCCCGGCTTTTTGTGAAGCGCAGGCGGCGAAAGTCAGATAAAACTGATAAATCCTCCTATGGTGTAATTAAAACGGCTGTGGGAGGATTTTTGGGTTCTATAATAAATGTTGGGGTGGCTGAAAATAATTTAAGCTGTCTCAACATTTTTTGGCTGTTTTCTCTTTTTCAGCCAGAATTGTTTTGGGTAGAAAAAATTTATGAATATGTCAAAAAAATCACATACGCTGTTGACGCATGTGGCCAAGAATGGTATGCTAAATAATAGAAAAACATTTCAGATTATGCGGATTATTAAAAAAGGGATACTGGGCAGGAAAACTCCTAATCATAGGATAACTTAAATTTATTATTAAGAGGGGAGAAGCTCTAAAAAACATAGGAAAAAATTTATTGTATTATGCACGATAATAATATTGGCGTTATCCGGAATTTCGGTTTATGCGGCAGACGGAACTGATTTGCCGATGAAAGGATCAAGATATGAATTCAAGACTGAGTACGGTGCTAAATTCAGACAGACTTTCACAGGTCTGCCCGGTAATCAGCCTGAAGAAGGCACGCGGGTTCTTTCTGATGACGGTAAGCCTAAGACAGCATATCTATACTTTTCAGACGACGGCGGCCCGACGATCAGCATCAGCGTATCTGTAGGAGGAAAATACGGCAAGCTTACCGTAAAAACAAACTTAGGCAAAAAGGCTTCCTCCGGAACGTCGGTACCTATAACCACAGGATACTTTTATAAAGTGAAGCTTCATAAGAATGTAGAGTATCAACCGTATATTACTTACAGAAGGCCAAAGGGAAGCGGCGAATGGACGGTGTATACAAAAGGAGCGGTAGCTCAGAAAGTTGTCAATACTACTTATGAGCCATATAGGGTGAAATAGAGATGAAAACAAAGGCGAACAGAATACTGTTGCTGCTGCTTGCAGCTTCGTTGATTCTCAATTTAACGCAAGCTTATTTCAGTAGCTTGCGTAAAAGTGAAAAAAGTCCCGATAGTATTGACATGTTCGGCACTTATGTAAATGAGGAGGAATCGCTGATTCTTCTGCTCGCACCTGATGATGAGAAAAGCGGCATAAAGAAATTTACGCTCGAGACTTACGGTACGGAGGGTATAGACATAAAAGACAGCGGCAGTTATGACGAGGTAACGAAAGAAATTCACAAACTGCTTGGCGATAACAGCCATTACTGTTTAATTCGGAGAGACAGCGGTACGGTAGAATTACTGGATATTGTCCGTGACACATGCGTGATATTTGAAAAAAAAGACGATACGGTTATATATGGTGCGGTACCTGAAGGAGTGCGTATTCCAATCAGCAGGTCGTAAAAAACATAAACGATGATTTTAAGTCCTCCCATGGCGTAATTAAAACGGCTGTGGGAGGATTTTTTATAATTGAGAGTTATAAAAATATCATATGCAAAAAGTTAATGCGTTCGGTCATGGCGTACTGCTGCGAATACGAATAAAAGCTGTTATAAAAAACCTCCGGTTCGGCAATATTATTTAATGCCGGTAATTTTAGGAGGTATTTGAGCAAATGGACGGAAAAATTTCGGAAGCTTCGGGCGAAGTAAACGGCAGACATGAAGAGGAGAGCCAGAAATCTGCTTCGCACGGACAGCTGGGCTTTTGGTCGCTGGCAGCTGTGATAACAGGCTCCACCATAGGAAGCGGAATCTTTACCATAACGGCGGATATGGCTGCCGAAGGAGCACATACGGGAGCCGTATTGACGGGATGGCTGATATGCGGCGTGGGCATGCTGGGGCTTATGATGTCATATTTCGGTCTTAACAGAATAAGACCCGATTTGACAAACGGCGTTTACAGCTATGCCAGGGAAGGCTTCGGAGAATTCGTAGGCTTTAATTCAGTATGGGGCTATTGGCTGAGCGCTCTTTTAAGTAATGTTTCTTATATGACATTATTATTCGGAGCGATGGGATATTTTTTCCCCGTTTTCGGAAGCGGAAATAACCTGATATCAGTAATATGCGCTTCAATAGCAGTATGGCTGGTCAATATGCTGGTGCTGCGCGGCGTTAAAGAGGCGGCGGTCATTTCTATAATTACCACCATAGCAAAATTGGTGCCTATCTTTGTATTTATAGCGGCGGTCATATTCGTTAAGGCCTTTGACCCCGACATTTTTTTCGACAATTTCTGGGGAGACGGAACGATGTCCGTAGGGGAGCAGATAAAGGAGACCACCTCAGCTACGGTGTGGTCGTTTATAGGAATAGAAGGGGCGGTCGTCCTCTCAGGCAGAGCAAGAAGAGCGGAAGACGTAGGCAAAGCGTCGATAACAGCCTTCATCGGAATACTTGCCATATATGTTATAACAGCAGTTCTGAGCCTGGGAGTGATGCCTGTAAGCGAACTGGCAAGGCTCGAAAATCCGCAGATGGCAGGAATTCTGGAATATGCCGTCGGTCCGTGGGGAGCGGCAATGGTTAATATAGGCGTAATATTGTCCCTTGCCGGAGCACTTTTGGGGTGGACTATAATTGCGGCGGACTGTCCTTATTCAGCGGCTAAGCAAGGCGTATTCATGAAAATCTTTGCAAGGGCCAACCGCAATGGTTCGCCGTCCTTTTCCCTGTATTTAACCAACGGAATAATTCAGCTTTTTATCATAGTAGTTTTTTTCAGCGCCTCCACGTATCAGGCGTTTTACACTTTGAGCACCGCGATGATAATGATACCTTATTTTTTCAGCGCGGCATATTATCTCAAAATTTCCGTTAAAGGCGAAGGCTTTGAAAAAGAGGGAACCGGTTCCAAGACGGCGGCAAGGATATTTGCGCTCATAGGAACCGTTTACGGAATATGGATGCTGTATTCGGGAGGACTGGATTATTTGCTGATTACGACGGTGCTGTATGCTCCGGGCATAATAATTTACTGTCTCGGCAAAAAAGAGAGAGGAGAAAGATTTTTCAGCCACAGCTGGGAAAAGGGCATAGCGGCAGCTCTTGTTATCGCCGCCATAGCTTCAGTATATATGATGGCTGCGGGTAGGCTCAGGCCCTTTTAGACAGCCGGAAGCTTTTGAAAATCAAGATTTTTTAAGCAGCCGAAAGTTTTTGAAAATCAAGCTTATTAGGCAGCCGGCAGTCTTATAAGCGGGAAGATAAGCTTTTAAAATCGGCAGACTGATATGAGAGCCGGAGAATCCGGTAAATAAATCTTGATTACCGCAGCAGTTTAGGACCATATAGAACATGACGGCAGACGTAAAGCGAATTGTCCTCTTTAACGCACATATTCCATCTTATGAGCGAAAGGTGGCCTGAAATCAGTTCCATACAGGTTATTCCGTTGGGATGCACGCAAGAACCCGTGTTAAAATATCCTGCCGCCTGTTCCGGCGGCAGGATTGGCCTGTGAGTATGGCCTGCAAGGATATTGCGGCCTTTTTTCTCAGCCCATTCAGCCAGGCGTTTTTCTACTTTTTTGCTTTTCCTGTAGTTGCGCGCGGCGCTGGTGGGATCCTTGAAGCCGGCCAGCTCCAGAGGTTTCCAGAGATAGCGGACCATCCAGCGGGCCAAAAGCCAGAGCCGGTCGTTAAATATGTCCGCCTGATGTCCGTGCAGCACATACAGATTTTGAGATTCATAAGGCGTTTGAATTACTGCAGATTGATAATACCGGGGAGAGAATCTGCTTCCTTTTGCCGAAAAAGCTTTTTTTGATTTAGCCTTATCGTGGTTGCCCCATATCATATACAGACGTCCGCTGCGATTGAATTTATCCAGAAGAACGAAAATATCACCGTGGATTTCCTGGATAAGCTTGAAGTTTCTGTTTTCCCACAGTTCGTCGCCGTCGCCGACTTCTATATACGTAAAGTCATGCTGCCAATAATAGTTGAGCGCAGCCTGATACAGGATTTTATTGCTGAGAAAGCTGTCGTTCCAAGTGCCGCAGCCCCTGTGACAGTCGCTGAAAAAAACTATTTTTCCGTGCTCAGAAGCCTTTATTAACTTTGCTTCCTCAAAAGCTTTATCTATGCGTTTTTCATAATATCTCATACGAAAATCTTTGCCGGCTCTCATGACAGAATACCTCCCCAAAAGGATAAAAAGCTCTTGATATTTATATGAGAATGGTAATAAAAGAGTGACTGCCAAAAAGCTGAGTGAAGTAATTTAGCAGGCAGCCTTTGCCTGCCGCTTCACTTCAGCAAGAGGGGATGAGCATGAAAAACGATAAAGCCACCGGCATGGTGTGCCGGTGGCTTTGATTTTACGAACTTTAAGATTATCCGTTCTGATATTTTGCATGATTTTTCTGAGCTTATTTCCAACATTCGGTATTTTCGATGCCGATATCGGAAGCTTTAAAGCTGATTTCTCTTCCTGCTTTTTTCTTGTCGGTATAATCCCTGAGAGCTTTAAAGGCCGTATTGCCTAAAATTATACATACAGGAACGTTTATGAGAGCCATACAGCCCATAAGTACGTCCGCCGTATCCCAGGCCAGACCTGCGCTTACCTGAGCTCCGACGAAAATTATCACTACCGCCAGAAATCTGTAGCCGGCCATGAAAGCCTTGTTGTTGAGAGCGTTTTTGTAGATATAGCTTATGTTCATTTCAGCATAGAAATAATTTCCTACAAGAGTGGTGAAAGCGAAAATCGCCATGGCCGCTGTGATGAAATAACCGCCGAAAGCTCCGAAGTTGGCTCCGAGCGAATCCTGAATGTAAGCTCCGTTCATTGTGTTTCCTGCTGCGTCTATGTAGGATGAAGAGTCAACTCCGCTGCAAAGAATCATGAAGGCCGTAGCGCTGCATATAACCAGTGTGTCTATGAATACAGAAAGCATCTGTACGAGACCCTGCTTGACAGGATGGGATACGTCTGCCGCAGCTGCCGCATTTGGAGCAGAACCGATACCTGCTTCATTGGAATACAGGCCTCTTTTTATTCCCTGCATTATGGTAGCGCCTAAAACTCCGCCGGCGATTGCGCTGAAATCAAAGGCCTGAGCAAAGATGCTGCCTATGACTCCCGGAAGAGCAGAAATGTTGAGAATCATCACTATGAGGGCGACTGCTATATAGCAAACGGCCATAATAGGAACCATTACCTGCGTCGCCTTGGAAATTCTTTTTCCTCCTCCGAAGATTACGATACCTGCAAGCACAGCTACAACAGCTCCGATGATGAGGGTGGCGTTTTCAGAAGGAATGTAAACCTTGACGAAGTCGGCAAGGTTAAAAGACGCCAGAGCGTTAAAGCCTCCCATATAGGTTAAAATGAGAAATACTGCGAAAACTCCGCCTAAAGCCGGAGCCTTAAGAGCCTGCTTTATGTAGTATGCAGGTCCGCCGTAAAAGCCCTCTTCCTTGTTTTTCTTTTTATATATCTGAGCCAGTGTGGACTCCACAAAGGCAGACGCACCGCCTAAAAGAGCGATGAGCCACATCCAGAATACGGCTCCGGGGCCTCCCGCAATTATTGCGCCTGTAACTCCTACGATGTTTCCGGTACCTACTCTTGAGGCTGTGGAAACCATCAGGGCTTGGAAAGATGATATTGAATCCCTGTCCTTTTTCGGTTCGGCTATGACTCTTATCGACTCTCTGAAAAGTCTGAGCTGAACGAATTTTGTTCTGAATGAAAAATAAAGGCCTGCTGCGATCAGAAGGGCTATGAGTATATAGCCGTACATATAACCGCTTATGCTGCTGATAATTCCTCCGATGTACTCCATAAAAATTCTCCTTAACATTTTATTAGCACACATATTGTATTATGTAATGGAAAAAAAAGCAAGGAAATACTTGACGGCATCAGGAAATGAAAAATATGCTTATTAAAACAGAAAACTCCTCCCGCTCGGCACACGGAAAAATCCGGTGTGATAAGGGGAGGAGTGTTTTACAGAGTCTGAATTATATATTCAGATATTCAGTTTACAAGATTAAAAATGCTTATATAGTCATACCTATTATAAGGTATCCTATTGAAGCGATTGCAGCGCCGGTCAAAGCGTACGGAATCTGAGTTTTTACATGCGCTATATGATCCGAGCCTGCTGCCAGAGAGGATAAAATAGTGGTATCCGATATAGGCGAACAGTGATCTCCGAAAGTTGCTCCGCCTAAAACCGTTGAAACGGCTGCATAAACCAAAGTTCCGAGTTCACCGTTATTTACCGAAAATGCCAGAGGTATGATGATCGGTATCATGATGGCGATAGTTCCCCATGAGGTTCCGGTAAGGAAAGAAATCAGAGCACATACGATGAACGAAATGAGCAGGAGAAGCATAGGAGTCATCCACTCTTTTGTTATTCCTACGATGAACTCAGCCGTACCTATCTGTTTGGTTATTGCATTCAGGCAGTATGCCATTGCCAGGATAAGAATAGCTGACATTACAGATTTTATTCCGGCTACGGCAGTATCGACCAGTTCTTTGAGGGTGGCCATTTTACGTATTAACATTGAAACTATTTGATAAGCCGCAGCTACCACTAAAGCTTCAAGACATAAAGTTGAACCCAGGATTAAATAAGTTCCGATGGATATGCCTACGATGATTACCGCCGGCATGAAGAAGTCTAAAATCAAATTTGACTTGCAGCCTTCCTTTAATTTTATTGATTCCAGCTCGGAGCTCAACAGAGGTATGGCATTGTCGGCAAGAACCTTTCCTTCTTCTTTGGATCTCCTTTCTGCCGCTCTCATCGGTCCGAAATGCGGGATTATGCCTGCGGAGAAAAGCAGAACTAATATTATTGCTATCCAGCAGTAAAAGTTAAAAGGAAATGCTTTAAATACTACATTGACGCCCATGTCAGAATCGGCGATTACGCCTATTCCGACAAGAAGACCGGCAGTATACATGGCCGTTGAAGTGAACGGAAGCAGCGAAGTCATAGGCGCTGACGTTGAGTCGCATATATATGCCAGCATTTCTCTTGAAACCTTTGCTTTATCCGTAACAGGACGCATGATGCTTCCGACGTACAGAGATGAAAAATAGTCTGAGAAAAATATGAATATTCCGAGAAGAGACGCCAGCATCGTCGCACCTTTCCTTTTGAGATTATGTTTTGATACCATATCTGCAAAGGCTTCCAGAGCGCCGGCTTTCTGAAAGAAAGCGACAACTATTCCTACGAAGACTTCGATGGCCAAAATCCAGATAAAATCTGCGTTTCCCAAAGCGGACTGCAATATGCCTGTAAATCCGGTGACTATGTTCTGACCTGAAACTATAACGCCTGTTAAAACTCCTAAAAGGATGGAGATTAAAGCGTCTTTTGTAACAAAGGCAAGAACAAGTGCGACACATACAGGAAGTAAGGATAAAATACCGTATTCCATTTCTTTTTCCTTTCCATTATGACATTCATATAATAATATGAATCATTTAAATAAATATGAATAGCCAGCTTAATACCATTGGAGATAAGCATTGGTTTTATTCACTTAGAACATTTCAAATATTTTCTCTTTCGGAGTGAGCTCTATGCCGAAGGCTTCGGCAGTATCCTTAAATGTCAGGTATCCTTTTACGAAATCAAGACCGTGGATGAGCCTTCCGTTATCAATTGCAGCTTGCTTCCAGCCCTTGTCGGCTATTTCCTGAATATATGGGATTGTTGCATTGGAAAGAGCCTGGGAAGCTGTATTTGCTACGGAGCTTGGCAGATTAGGAATACAGATATGTCTTATGCCGTCAACTTCATATACAGGATTCTCATGGGTGGTGTAGAGGCTTGTTTCTATAGCGCCGCCCGGTTCTGCGTCGATATCCACTATCAGAGCGCCGGGCGTCATTCCTTTTAGCATATCTTTGCTTATCAGTGTGAGACCTGGGAACCATTTTACGCAGTTGAACACGATGTCGGCATCTTTGATTTCATTTACTATATTGTCATGGGTGGAAAATATCGTCTTTATTCCAGGTATAATATGACTGGAAATAGTGTCAAGCCTGTCGACGTTTACATCCATCAATACTACGTCGGCATTGAGTTTTGCTGCCAGCCGTGCAGCTCCCACGCCCACATGGCCTGCTCCGAAGATGACTATTTTCATAGGCTTTATACCCGGATTTCCACATATGATTTTTCCGTTGCCTCCTTGAGTGGTAAAAGAATAGAATAGTCCCGTAAGCAGTCCGGTTTCTCCGGCAAGCCTGCTCATAGGTTCAAGGAGCGGGAATCCTCCCTTTTCATCCTTTACATCTTCGTATGCGAAAGCCACTGCTTTGGAGTTTAAGATAGCTTCTGTCTGGGGCAGCCTGTTGGCTGAATGTATGTATGTACAGAGAATGTGCCTTTCCTCCAGCAGATCGAATTCAGGGGGAAGAAATTCCTTTACCTTTACTATCATATCTCCTTTTTTGTATACCGAAGCGGCGTCCTTAAGTATTTCGGCTCCGGCTTTGATATACTGCTCGTCGGTGAAGCCTGCCGCCAGACCGGCGTTTGTTTCCACATATACCTGGTGGCCCGATGCTGTAAGCTTACTTACGTTATGAGGCACTATTGCTGTGCGGAATTCGTTTTCCTTGATTTCTTTTGGCATTCCTATTTTCATAACTATTCCTCCTTGAAAATTTTGTTTTGCGTTTTCTGCATTAACGCTTTTTGCGCTTTAGCAGTTGTAATTATATGACAGCAAAATTCATGCCAGTTTTAAATAAAAAGGGAAGCTCTGCAATATGTGTATTACGGTTGAAAAACATAAAAAAAGAGGTCAAAAAATTTTGACCGGGCAAAAACTTTTAACCTCTTTTGATTTTTGTTTCGTTTGTGTGTTCTGCTTATTTTCACCTTGCGGCTATGCGGAGTGTACAGCCAGTTTATCTGACGAAAAAGTCTTCAAGTTGATATTTCTCAAGCTTGTATTGGAACGATTGTTTTGATAGCTTAAGCTTGCGGGCTGCTTCGGCGCGGCAGCTGCTGTCCTTGAGCGTTTCAATGATAATGTCTTTTTCTATCTGTTCCATAGCTCCTTTGAGGCCTATGCGGCAAGTTTCCATATAGTTGGAGCTTCTTGCAAAGTCTTTCTTTCTCATATATTCGGGAAGGTCTCTTCTTTCTATAAATCGTCCCGAGCTGAGATTGAAAGCTCCTTCTATTATGTTTTTCAGCTCACGTACGTTTCCGGGCCATTGATAATCGGAAAAAATTCCATATACATCGTCGGTGAGATCTATTATATTTTTGTTCATCTGATAATTGAACTGGTTTATAAAATATTTTGACAGAGGGCCTATATCCACGATACGCTCTCTGAGAGGAGGGATATTGAGGCATACAGTGTTAAGGCGGTAGAGCAGATCTTTTCGTATGCTCGTAGAGCCTGACGCAAAATCCTGACTGTCATTTACCGCTGAAATTATTTTAACGTCCACATATATGGGCTGATTGCCTCCTATTCTGGTAATCTTTTTCTCTTCAACGGCTTTCAGAAGCTTTGGCTGAATGGAAGATTCCATAGAGTTTATTTCATCGAGGAAGAGGGTTCCGCCGTTTGCGAGCTCGAATAAGCCGGGGCTGTCCTCAGCGCCCGTAAAAGCGCCTCTTTTTGTTCCGAATAATATACTTTCCATAAGCGTAGATGGAATTGCTGCGCAGTTTTGAGATATGAACCTGCCTTTGCGTCTGTTTCCGCAGGTATGTATTGATTGAGCGAAAAGCTCTTTTCCTGTTCCGGTTTCCCCGTGAATCATTATGGCAGAGGAGGTTTCGGAAACCTTCTTTATGTTTTTCTTCAGCTCGTTCATGCGTCTGTCGACAGACACTATGTCTGAAAGTTTGTACAGAGATTCGGGGATGCGGGGAGACTGATCGGACAAGATCAAGGGCTCTACGGCGTAACTTGATACATCTATGGTTCCTACTATTTTGTCGTTTTCTTCTATAGGCAGAGTGCTGGTTATTGCATTTATCCTGAGACCGTTTTTATTCACAAGCTCCTGTTTCTGATTGAGTATCGGCGTTCCGGTTCTGAGAACCTTGAGAATGGTGCTGTTTTCTTTCGTCAGATTTTCATATAAATCCAGTATGTGCTTTCCTGGGACGTGGGACTTGTCAATCATATTTATGTCGGAGCGGTTTGTATGAAAATATTTTATTATACCCTTGTCATCTGTAAGTACAATGCTGTCTACGTAACTGAAAATGTTCAAAGCTTGCTCCACGTACTTTTCAAACAATTCTTCATCCTCCTAACGCAGTATTCAAATAATTATACCCCGGGAAATATTATAAAACAAGCTTTAAGTGACGGCGGTTTTTCAAAAAATACGAAGATCTGAGTCTGTATGTTTGAATATTTTCATAAAAGAGCTGAAATGTATCGCTTTTACGACTGAGACAGGGCTGATAAGCTTGACAAAATTATTCGGGGGGGGGTATATTAAAAATATAGAATATTTTAGCAGGAGGATGAAATGGGAACTAAAGTTAAGAGCATGCGCAAGGCGCTGAGCTTCATCGTAATTTTAATTATGATTCTTGCTGCATTCACTCAATATGCAGTGATAGAAGCTAATGCGGCGGAAAGTTACAAGGAATGGTCAGATGTTGACAAGCTTCCGACTTCCGGGGCGTATAAGCTGACGGACGATGTAACTGTTACTTCGCAGGTTAAGGTCAACGGAGAACTTATACTCGATTTGAACGGACACAAGGTTACGTTTTCTAAATACAGCGGAATTGGCGGCATTGTTGTTGAAAACGGTGAAAAGCTTGTAATAGAAGATAATTCCGCTGAAAAAAAAGGAATTATAACAAACAGGGACGGAAGCAGCGGCTCTATGACGCTTATCTATTCACAGGGAACAGGCTGCATTGAAATAAAGGGCGGTACTATAGAAACTGCAAGAAGCAACATTGACGCAATTTATCTCAGTGGGTCCGGTAAATGCGTGATGAGCGGCGGAACTGTTTTGAGTACAGAAAACGGCGGCGGCGGTATTTATGCCAACAGCAGCTCTTCTCTTGAACTGAGAGGAGGCATGGTTAAAAATACAGCAAAAAATTCAGAGGCTGTTTTCGTAAATAGTTCTGCGTCGTTTCTGATGGAGGGCGGCGCCGTGCAGAACGACTGCAACGGAAGCAAAGCCGTGAGTGTTAACGGAGGCAAATGCAGCTTCGTTATGACAGGTGGAGATATAATACAAAACAGCATCTATGGATCAGACGCAGCTATATATTTTAATAACAGTACAGAAGCTAAGCTTGAGGTAAAAGGCGGAAACATAGTTTCAAAGACTAAGGGAATTTATGCGGCTTTTACTCCTGTAACTGTAACGGGCGGAACGATAGAAACCGTAGGTTATACGTTTGAAGGAAGAACTTTCACGGTAGATCCGGCTGAGAATTCACAGGTGTCTATAACTTCGGAAAAAGGTATAGCCAGCGTCATGAAATCCGGTTCGAATTTATCTACAGATATAAACTTAAAGGGCGGAAACTTTTCAGCTCCTAAGTTGATAGGCTACTATGCTTCCGACGTGAAAAAAGAACCTGGCGCAGTTGAAGTAACAGGCGGAACTTATGATTGCGACCCATCTGAGTTTGTAACCGAGGATAGTGTTTCAGCGGTTGTTAAGCCTGTAGACGGAGAAAAGGCATATGTTATAGGGGAATCCGACATACAGGAAGCTGCGGCTGAAGCAGCGACGGGAGACAGCATTGAGATTATGAAGGGAAGCGTAAAGATAGATGTTGGCGTAAGCGGAGTTACCGTAACAAATAAAGGAGAAGGATCTGTAGAGGTTAACGGTATAGCTGTGGGAGACGAGCCTGTATTGACTCATGTGCACAAACTTATTAAGGTAGATGCAAAAGAAGCGACAGCTACTGAAGCGGGAAATATTGAATATTGGTACTGTGAAGATTGCGGTAAATATTTTAAGGATGCAGAAGGAAAGAACGAGATAAAAAAGGCTGATACTGTAATACCTGCAAAGGGAGAAGATCCTAAAGACCCAGGTAAAGACGAGCCCGCAACTGGGGAGCCTTCCGGCAAAGACCCGAGTGGAGATAAGCCCGTACAAGGCGGAGAAGACGGAAATAAAACTGACACTCCTAAGACGGCAGACAGTACCGGTCTGGCTTTGTGGTTCTCAATGGCAGTATTGTCAGCAGGAGCGGCATTGGCTGTTTTGAGAAAGCATTCGGCCAATTAAGAGGCACGGACAGATAAGATATAATAAAACTGTACGCCCGTATTCTTCAAGAATGAATTTCAGCTGAAATATTTGCGTATCGGATTTGCAAGAGGATGATTGGAAGCGATTTGGCTTTAAAATCATCCTCTTTTTGTTATGTTTTGTTATGTTTTTATGCAGCCGGCAAAAAGGTCTTATGTATACGAGTTTATGGCAGTATTTAAAAACATGATGCAAAAGTAAAGTAATTTACAGAATTATTAAATACTATCATTTAAACTGTAGTCAAATGAGCGGCAGCTTTATGCAGGCTGAAGGCGTGACGTCCGGCGGGAAAGTTCTTTAAAAGAGAAGGAGGCCGCGGGATAGACGGCACACAAGTCTGTAAAATTAAGCCGCAGGCGGAAATGGAGGTGGACTGCAATAGAAAACAGATTTTTTGACATCAGGGAGGTATTGAAAGAGCCTCCTGAAAAAGCGAAAAAATATCTGCTTTATCAGAACGAGCGCACAAACGGCGTAATCTGGTATGTTCCCGTAGGAGACGAAGTACCGTCCCACTATCATCCCGACACCGACGATGTATGGATAATACTTCAGGGAGAGGGAGATTACTATATCGGCGGAGGAAAAACCGTCCATATTCATGAGGGTATGGTGATTCCTGCCGAGAAAGAAGAAATTCACGGCATTAGAGCCACAGGAGATAAACCTCTTGTATTCGCTGCAGTATCGGCGCCTATGCCGGCAGAAATGATTCTGGAATAGTTTTCATACAGTTTCCAGGCGATCTAATGATTTAAAAGATTTTCAGGACTGCAACGGGAATCAAAAAACTTTTTTAAATCGGCGATTCATAACTGACCGCCGTAGAAGCCGATTTCACATCAAAACAGTCAATGGAAAAGGAGAAAAAATATGACCGAAACATTGAATGAAAGACTCAAATCGCCAGTTCCTATTCGTGAGCTTGAGCGCAGAACGGCAGCTTTGCAGCAGGCTATGAAAGAGGAAGGCATCGACTGCGTGATAGCGCAGAATATAACACAGTATTTGGGAGGCTGCAACAGATGGCTGACGGACACCACAGCGGAAAACAATTATCCGCAGTCCTCGATTCTGCCTCAGGAAGGCGTAGTACGCTACATAGCTTGCTCAGGACCTCCTCTTGATTTGTATCCGCCTTCACATCTTTTGAGAATAGGACAGCCTTATGCGGCGCAGCCTTATTTCTCGCCGTTTAACTTCACTCATACATGGGAAGGAAGAATGGCTCTTAAATGGATAAAGGACAACGGAGCAAAGAAAGTAGGCATAGCCGGAATGGAGATGTTTTACTGGAATTACTACAAATTTATAAAAGAAAACGCTCCTGAAGTAGAGCTTGTGGATATTTCAGATATGTTCGACAAGTTGCGCGCAGTAAAGAGCGAAGATGAAAAGGCGTTCATCAGAAAAGCTGCGGATATTCAGGACAAAGCCCTTTCCTACGTGCAGGTTTATGCTCAGGACGGAGTGAGAGAATACGAACTGCGCTCAAAACTGATGCAGATACTCACAGACCACGGCGGCGAGGAAATGATCGTGACATTAGGTTCATGTCCGCAGGGTGAAAAGATGCAGCTGATGCCTGCATATTTCCAGAACAGAACGCTGAGAAAAGGCGATATGCTCTTCGTAAAGCTTTCGACAGCAGGTCCGGGAGGAATGTTTACAACAGTAGGAAGATTGTATTCCGTAGGCTGCGAACCTTCCGCCAAGATGATTTACGACTTCGAGCAGGCTAAAAAAGCTGAGGAAAAGCTTGTTTCCATGCTGGAGAAGAAGGCAGAGCCTGAAAAGATATTTGAAGAATACAACGCATATCTGGAAGAGATAGGCTGCGAAAAAGAAAAAGGTCTGTTCTCATACTCGCAGGGCTATGACCATGTTGAGAGACCGAGCATACAGCCGGGAGAAACCATGGCGATAGAAAAAGATATGATGATGTGCGTAAATGTACGTCTTAACGGCGCTGAGATGGAATGCGGATATATTTCGGACAGCTATCTCATAGGAGACGGAAAAGCCGAGAAGCTGCATAAGGCTCCGGTTGAAATTCTGCGCACTTAGTAGAAAGGAGAACAGGGAATGATTTATAATGAAAGAATCAGAAGACCGATTTCAGATAACGAGCTTAAACGCCGCTGGAATCTGCTCAAAGGCCTGATGGAAGAAAAAGACCTGGACCTGATATTCACTCAGGGAAGCAACATGCACCTTGGAGGTTACGTAAGGTGGATGACAGATATAGCGGCAGAAAATAACTGCCAGATGACCGTACTTTTCCCTAAAGACGACGAGATGACCATCTTAAGGTGCAGTGATCAGATTATTCCGAGCTGGGCGCAGAGAGGCGTAGCTGAAGTTAAATACATTCCTTCCTGCTCGTCCTTGAATTATACGGGCGTTTACGAGGCAGAATACGTGATCGAGTACGTAAAAAAACGTGGTGTTAAGAGATTGGGTTACGTAGGAGAAGCTGCCATAACGTCAGGAATGATGGTTCGCCTCAGAGCAGCTCTTGACAATGTGGAATTTGTTGATATAACAGATGAATTCGACCTTTTCAAAGCAATAAAGAGCGACGAGGAAATGGATTGCGTACGCGAAACCGCCAGAATTCACGATCAGGCATGGGCAGCTCTTTCGGCAATAGCCAAACCGGGAATGTATGAATATCAGATAAGAGCTGAGCTCATAGAAGTCCTTTCAAATTTAGGTTCGGAAGAACATCTGATGTTTATGGGAACAGCG
This sequence comes from uncultured Clostridia bacterium, assembly GCA_937900415.1. Classification (GTDB taxonomy): domain Bacteria; phylum Bacillota; class Clostridia; order Peptostreptococcales; family Anaerovoracaceae; genus Fimisoma. The sequence goes on along the minus strand of CALCEY010000017.1, from coordinate 86,583 downwards.
CCTCAGGGAATACCTTGCGCAATGCCTACTTTCCAGTATGCCAACAGAAAGGTTCAGGACGGTGATTACGGAGTTATCCTTATGGAAGTTTCAGGACCAGGCGGATATTACTGCGAATCCTCCAGAAACTTCGTATTCGGAGAACCATGTAAGGCATTGACTGACGCTTGGGACGTGGCAAAGGCAGCCCAGCAGCTTACCGCCGACATGCTTGTGCCGGGAAGAGACAGCGTTGAGATTGTAAAAGCGTACAATGAGTTTGTTTCTTTAAAGGGATATTGTCAGGAAGGCAGACTGTATGGACATTCACAGGGATATGATCTTATAGAAAGACCTGCGTTCATGGCGCACAACGATAACGGAGTTGAGACCATGAAGGTTTACGCTCATATGAACTGCTCGCTGCATCCTTATTTTACCAATGACGAGCTGACAGTTTATATAAACGACAATTACTATGTAGATGAGAACGGAGCGGAAAGAATTCATAAAGTAGCCCCTGAGATGATCATAATCTAAAGGGCGAGCCGCTTTGTACCTCGCGGAGGAACGGAGTTTTTATGAAAATTGCTATAATTGGAGCAGGCGCAATGGGAAGCTTGTTCGGAGGAAAGCTTTCATACGTTGCAGACGTTTGTCTTTACGACGTAAACCGTCAGCACGTGGATGCAGTAAACGAACATGGCCTCATCATGAGCCAGGGAGAAAAAGAATATATTGCCCGTCCGAGAGCCACTTCAGATCCTGAAGAGATAGGAACCGTTGACGCAGCGATATTCTTCACAAAATATACCTTTATGGAAGCGGCTGTAAAAGACGCCATGCATTGCATAGGACCGGATACCTTTGTGGTTTCCCTGCAAAACGGCATCGGAGCTGCTGATGTAATACGCCGTCATGTTGACGATTCTCAGGTTGCTTACGGATTGACCGCTTATACCAGCGATATGAAAGGTCCGGGACATATAGAGATGACGACTCACGACCAGGTAGGAACATATTTCTGGCCGGTCAACGGCGTTATAAGTGAAAAGGCCATGGCTTTAGAGAAAGTTATGAATGAAGCCGGCTTTGAGACGAAGATTACCAAAGACGTAGACAAGAAAATTTGGAGAAAGCTGATGATAAACTGTTCTGAAAACGTGCTTTCTTCTATCTTGAGAATTCCGGTAGGAAGGCTTGTGGAGACAGAAGGTTCCATGGAATTGATACGTCTGATAATAGGCGAGATTTCAGCTGTTGCACAGGCAAAAGGCATAGATCTTACGCCGGAAGAGGGTCTGGATTACGTTCTTGAAGTCAGCAAGGCCGTGGCAGAACATCTGCCGTCTATGGCTCTTGATGTAAAAAACAGCCGCAAGACGGAGATAGCCGTTTTAAATGAGGCCGTAGCGGCAGAAGGAAAGCTTCTTGGTATAGAGACACCGGTGATTTCTGCAACAGCGCGTCTGATTCGCGCTCTGGAAGACAACTACGGAAAATTTGAGTGGTAAGAACCGATAGATTTTCTTAATATGCCCGAAGACCGCGTCGGATTTGACAACGAAACCGGCGCGGTCTTTATTTGCAAAGCTCCGGTTGATAGAAGAATAATTAACGATTTGTAAAAAGGTTTACAGAAATGAAGGTAGTGGTCTCGTGTATAATAAAAAGAAAAAAGGAGGAGACCAATGAATATTGTAAAACCATCATCACAGGTAACTTTTCTGTATTTTGAGAAGATCCAGGAGGCTGCCGACTTTTTTGAAGGGGTCTTGGGTTTGGAAAGAGTAATGGACACCGGTTGGGCGTATGTATGGAGAACTGCTGGAAACGCTTTTGTCGGAGCGGTAGACGAAAACCATACTACTCTCAAAATCGACGTTAGGGGAGGCGTTCTTGTAAGCCTTACGGTAAATAATATCGAAGAGGTTTATAAGCATTTAATTGAATCAGGAGTGAAAGATGTTACTGATATTTACGACGGACAGGAAATTCCTATTCGCTCTGTGTTCTGCACCGGACCTGCGGGATACAAATTCGAGATACAGCAGTTCACTTCTCCTGAGCTGATAGAGCTATTCAGCTAAAATGAAGGCATCCGTTATCGCTTGATTAAACGAAACAAGTTCGGAGGAATTTTCATGAAAAAGAAAGTTTTAGCGGTTGTAATGACAGCTGCAATGATGTTCTCCCTTCTGGTTGGCTGCGGCGGATCAGATGGAGAAACTGACAAAGACGGAAACAGAACTCTGAGATTAAGACTGACCGCCTCTTTAAATTCTCTCGACTGGGAAATCAATATGACGCCAAACGATATGAAAGTATGGCATCAGATGTTCGAGGGACTTTACGGAATGGATGAGTCAGGAGAGGGATATTATCAGGAACTGGCCAAGGATGTTCAGCTCAACGATGATGAAACGGAATATACCATAACTCTCCAGGATGGCGTTAAATTCCAAAACGGAGAGGACTTGAAAGCGTCTGATGTAGTTTTCAGTTATGAAAGAGCAATGGATAATCCTGCGTGGGGACATCTGACAGAGCCTATAGAAAAGATTGAAGCCATAGACGACGCTACCGTCAAGTTTACGTTAAAGTATCCTTACGCGCCTATCGACCATACTTTCTTCTGCATAAAGATTTCCAGTGAAAAGGAAGTAACCGAGCAGGGAGAAAAATATGGAACAATTCCTCATAAGGCAGGAACAGGTCCTTACTATGTAGAGGAATACGATGCAGCTTCAGGCGTTAAGCTCAAGGCATTTGAGGATTACTGGAGAGGAGCTCCTGAAATAAAGGCTCTCAACTATCAGGTAATGACTGACGATTCAGCGGCAGTAGTAGCCTTTGAAAACGGCGAGCTCGATTATCTGGACGAGGCTCCTTTGTCTGACTGGGATTCTTTAAGCAAAGCCGCAGGCGATAACAGCAAGATGATAAAAGGCAATAATATTCTGTGGTTCGGAATCAATTATGCCGCCAACGACGTACTTGCCAATGACAAGGTTCGTGAAGCTATATTCTACGCTATAAACAAGGAAGACATCAACGTAGCGGTTTGCAATGGACTTGGTGCGACAACGAGTCAGTATATGCCTTCTGAATATGTAGAAACTTCCCCTGTAGACGGATTTGAAACTTATGATTACAATCCGGACAAGGCTAAGGAATTGCTGGCGGAAGCCGGATATGCCGACGGCGTGGATGTTGGAACGATTTTGACGGGAGGAACCAAGAACGATAAGATGGCTCAGGTAATCCAGGCAAATCTTGCAGCTGTAGGAATAAAGGCTGAGGTTTCCGTAATGGATATCTCCATCGTAAGTGAAAAATGGTTTACCCAGGAATTCGATATGTGCGTATACGCAGATTCGGGCAATTATGACTTCAACAATATAAGACAGCAGGTACATAGCGAATCTGTAGGAATGTATTGTATAAAATACAAAGATGGCCCGTTCGATTGGAAACACATGGAAGAACTGATTGAAAAGGCTGCCGCCATCAAAGATGTGGATCAGAGACTTGAATACTATACGGAACTTTGGAGCATGGTTATGGATACCGCTACAATACTTCCTTGCGTACACTGGCCTGTAGGCATCGTATGGGCGGAAGATTTGGATATAGGCGAGCCCGTTCCGCAATATTACAAGGTACGTACCTTTAAATGGAAATAACGGTTGTGCTGAAAGCCGGAGCGGATGCTGAATAACCGGATCGTAAAGGGTGCGCTTTCTTTAACAGGAACGATAGAAAGCGTACCCTGCGGTTTGGGACGAGCATCTGTCTTAAAAGCACAAGGAGGGAACCTAAGGTGCATAGATATATTATCAAAAGATTGTTGTTCCTTATACCGACGGCTTTGGGAGTAACCTTTATCATATTTCTCGTGATGAACTTTACGCCGGGAGATCCGGCGAGAGCCATTTTGGGAATGTCTGCTCCACAAGAAGACGTAGACGCTTTAAATCACGAAATGGGATATGACCAGCCGTTTTTGGAAAAATATGTAAATTATGTAAAGGACGCTGTTGTTGAGCAGGACTTCGGTATATCGTATTTTACAAAGAAACCTGTATTCGATGAAGTACTGCCTCGCTTCATAGTTACTATAAAGCTCACACTGGTCGGCGCACTGCTTTCCACTCTCATAGGCGTGCCGCTGGGGATAATAGCCGCTGTAAGGCAATATAAGCTGTGGGATACCATTCCTTCACTTATATCGTTTTTCCTGGCTGCAATACCGGCTTTTGTACTTGGCATGGTTCTGATGTTTGTTTTTTCACTTAAGCTTAATTTGCTGCCGTCATATGGATTGAATTCATGGACCAGCTACATAATGCCTGCGCTTACGGTATCAATTCCTATCGCGGCGATGAATATGCGATTTACAAAATCGTCAATGCTTGAGGCAATAAGACAGGATTATATCAGAACGGCAAGAGCCAAGGGAGCTTCAGAGAGACTTGTTATCTGGAAGCATGCTCTTAAAAATGCTTTGCTTCCGGTAATTACTAACATAGGGCTTAATATGGGAGGCCTTATAATGGGAGCCGTAGTTGCTGAGCAGCTGTTTTCTATACCTGGTATAGGAAGCCTTATCGTAGACAGGATAGCATACAAGGACGAACCTGTAATAATTGCAGGAACGTTGCTTATATCTATATGCTTCACGTTGATAATGCTTGTCGTGGATCTGATATATGCGTATATAGACCCTCGAATAAGAGCCAAATATTCCAAGACTAAGGGGTGAAGGCATGGACAAGACATCTAAAGCAGCAAATGCGGAAATGACAACTGAAAAAATAAAATTTAAAAAACAAAATCAAGCCAAGGAAATATGGAGGCGTTTTCGTAAGAGCAAGGGCTCTGTGATAGGCCTGATATTGCTGGGTATCATAATATTCACTATAATCTTTGCCGATTTAATAGTGCCTTATGAAGCGGGTACCGAACAGAATCTGTCGGAAAAGCTTCAGGGACCTTCAGCAGAGCATATATTCGGAATGGACCAGTACGGAAGGGACATATTTTCCAGAGTAATACACGGCGGCAGAACGTCGCTGAGCATAGCTCTCCTTGCTACGATAACCTCGTGCATATTCGGAAGTATGCTGGGAGCCGTGGCAGGTTATTTTGGCGGAAAGATAGACAACATCATAATGAGAGGCCTGGATATATTCATGTCTGTGCCTGATATATTGTTTACCATGGCGGTAGTATTCGCTCTCGGTGCGAACTTTACCAACCTGCTCGTCGCGCTTACACTCACTTATTTTACCAATTATGTGAGACTTGTCAGGTCGCAGGTACTGAATTTATCAGAGCTTGACTACATAGAAGCGTCAAGGGCAGGAGGAGCAGGAAACCTGCGCATAATATTGTCGCATATAATTCCCAATGCAATGGGCGTTATCATAGTAAATACTACCTTGAATGTAGCAAAAATCATATTGTATGAATCAACGCTGAGCTTTCTGGGACTTGGAATGCCGCCTCCAGCACCCGAATGGGGACTTATGCTTTCTGAAGCCAGAGAATTTATGAGGGTGGCGCCACATCTGATGATATTCCCTGCCGCCGCCATAGTAATTTCAGCATGTTCAGTCAACCTGATAGGAGACGGAATGAGGGACGCTTTGGATCCTCATTTGAAATCATAAATGACGGCAGGAAAGGAAGGATTTATTTATGGAAGAAAAAATACTTGATATAAAAGACCTGTCCGTCATTTACAAAACCGATCTGGAAACGGTGGAAGCCGTCAACGGTATAGAATTTTCCATAGGCAAGGGAAGAACCTACGGTCTTGTTGGAGAAACAGGAGCAGGTAAAACTACCACAGCCTTATCAATATTGGGACTTCTGCCTGAAAAAGTCGGACAGATCAAAAAAGGTAGCATCTCCTTTGAAGGACAGGATTTGTTGCAGCTGAGCGAGCAGCAACTGCGAGAATTGAGAGGAAGAAAAATCGCCATGGTGTTTCAGGACCCAATGACGAGCCTCAATCCTGTCATGAGCGTAGGAGATCAGATCGCAGAAGTTCTTACCATTCACAATCCTGATATGAGTAAGGAAGAAGTAGAAAAACGTGTGGAAAATACGTTGAGTATGGTTGGAATACTTCCCTCCAGAAAAAAAGATTATCCTCACCAGTTTTCAGGAGGTATGAAGCAGAGAGTAGTCATAGCTATGGCGCTCACATGCGAGCCGGAGCTTCTGATAGCCGACGAACCTACGACAGCTTTGGACGTGACTATACAGGCGCAGGTTTTGATGATGATAAAAGACTTGAGAAATCGCCTTGGAACATCAATGCTGATGATAACCCATGATTTGGGCATAGTAGCAAGAATTTGTGACGACGTAGGCGTAATGTATGCCGGTAAGATAGTTGAATCAGGCAGCGTTGAGGATATTTTTTCCGGTGAAGCGCATCACCCTTATACAGAAGGGCTTTTCGGCTCAATTCCAAATTTGAAATCAAGAGCGAAGAGACTTAAGCCTATTGCGGGACTGATGCCTGACCCTACCGATTTGCCGGCCGGATGCGTATTCTCGCCTCGATGCAAATACTGCATGGAGAAATGTAAAGAGGAAGCGCCGCCGGTGCATAAGGTCGGAGAACATTCTATCTGCTGTCATCTGTTTGATGAAAATCTGAAAAAGAGGATATAGAAAATGGAAGAAAAAAGAATTCCGCTGATTGAAACTGTAGATCTTAAAAAGCATTTTAAAATCAACAGCGGCGCCATGCTTCATGCTGTAGACGGAATAAATATAAAAATTTATCCGGGAGAAACTCTCGGCGTTGTAGGTGAGTCGGGATGCGGCAAGAGCACCCTCGGAAGAACAATCCTCAGACTCATTGAACCTACGTCCGGCAAGGTCCTCTATAACGGTGAAGATATAGTTAAAAAAAGCGCCGGAAAGATGAGAGGCCTTAGAAAGGATTTGCAGATAATATTTCAGGATCCATATGCCAGCATAGACCCGAGAAAATCTGTAATAGAAGTTATAGCGGAATACATGTTCATACATAAGGCATATAAAAGCCGTGTGGATATATATAACAGAGCCGCTGAGCTTATGGATCTCGTAGGACTGGCCAGAAGATACGCCAATTCGTATCCGCATGAACTGGACGGAGGACGCCGGCAGCGTATAGGTATTGCCAGAGCGTTGTCCTTAAATCCCAAATTTATAGTATGTGATGAACCGGTATCGGCTCTTGACGTGTCAATACAAGCTCAAATATTAAACTTGCTCATGGATCTTGAGGAGGAGCTGAACCTTACATACATGTTCGTTACTCATGACCTTAGTGTGGTAAAGCATATTTCAGATAAAATAATGGTTATGTATCTTGGGGTATGTGTTGAAATCGCGCCGTCTGACGAGCTCTTTGAGAATCCGGTTCATCCATATACGAAGGCATTGCTTGCCGCTATACCGGAACCTGACTTATCAAAGAGAAACGAGGACTTCAACTTGATAAAGGGAGAAGTAACAAGTCCTATAAACGTAAAACCGGGATGTCGTTTTGCCGGAAGGTGTGAGCATTGTATGGAAAAATGCTCGGAAGCAGATCCCGTGCTTAAAGAAATTTCACCGGGACATTTTGTTTCATGCTTCCTGATGGATTGATTCGGTATATAAAACATTTGAATTTTCATATACCTTTTAGCAAAGAGAAGGGAATCGCCCGCCTGAGCAAGCAGTGAGCTCAGGCGGGCGTCTCTTCTTTTTTGCTGCTTGGCAGAGCGTTTTTTTCGCCGGCTTTTATACACTTTTGTGATTTTCTCCTTGACGAAGATAAAGTGTTTATGTACTATAATAAATGATATAAAGCGAACAAATCTTTCGGAACATGGAGCGAAGAGATGGAAAAAGAAAGAAAAAGCATGCAGCCCAATATAGGGGGGGGTACTGAAGGCAGTACATCTGTATGGATTGAATTGAAAGAGCTTGACTGGGAGCCGTTTACATCAGGTCTTCCTGAGCTGGAATTCAAGAAAGGCGAAGTGATATATCATCAGGAAGGCAGGTCTCCGTATGTGTTCTTTGTGAAAAGCGGAAGAGTACGTATGGATATATACAGTGAAGGCGGCAGGAGAAGAACACTTTTTATAGCATGCGCTGGAAGCATCTTCGGAGAGCTTACGCCTATTGACGGGGAATTCAACATTTGTGAGGCGATAGCCTCAACTAATTGTAAATTGCTGAGAATGAACGGAGAGACGTTCAATGATCTGATAAAGACCAACAGCGGCTTTGCATGGAATGTATGCTATACATTATCGCAGAAGCTGAGGATAATGTCAGATTCGATAAAGCAGCTTTCTTTTGATAATTCAAAATTTAAAGTAGCAAACGCCATGCTTCAGCTGTTCAGGAGATATTCCTGTGACATGCCTGCCGGAAAAAAGGGGCTTACTTTAAGATTTACTCACCAGGAGCTGGCAGACCTTACGGGGCTTTCCCGTGTTTCGGTATCGAACATTCTCAATGAGTTTGTTTCTCTGGGCTATCTTGAAAAACAAAGAGGCTATTTTGTGGCCAAGGATATAGAAGGTCTCAGAAAACAATATCTTAGCGGAGAAAAGATATAAACAGGTAAAATTCAAAATACAAAAGAATTTGCGGTTTGTATTTTCAGCCGCCTTGACACATTAAATGTGTTAAGGCGGTATTTTTATACTGAAAAATGATTTTTTTTAATAATGCAAACTGCTTTACAGAAAGAAAGAGGCAGATAGTAGTAACATGTTAAAAAGAAAATAATGATAAAAGCCCGAAATGGGCTGAATGTGGAAAAGGAGGTCTTAATATGGATTCTTATGGTTTTATCGAGACGAAAGGTTTCGTAGGAAGCGTAGAAGCTGCAGACGCTATGGCTAAAGCGGCCAATGTGGAAGTAACAGCCATGAAGGTTATAGGCGGCGGATATGTTACAGTTATAATAAAAGGAGACGTAGGTGCTGTAAAATCAGCTGTGGACGCAGGCTGCGAGGCTGTTCAGAAGGTAGGAGAACTCCTCAGTGCGCACGTTATAGCAAGACCAAGCGAAGGCTTGCTGGATATGTTCCTTAAGGAAGATGAGGAATAAAAAGATACCGCTAATGAGAGGAGATATGCGAAGTGAGGAAGTTTTATACAGCTCAGGACGTGGCTCTATGTGCGTCACAAGGTGAAAACATAATTTTCATAGAGCGCGGCGATGTTGTTACTTCTGTTGCAAGAGAAGAAGCCGACAGAAGAAACATAAGATTCGTATACAAAAACGAAGACAGCTCCGCTGCGGCATTGGGCGGTTCGGCAGGCTTTGATACGGCAGCGCCGGCAAGAACGGCACAGACAGGATTTATCACAGCCGACATTCCGGCAAGCTCCGCTCCGGCGGCTGAAACGGAGACTTCAGCTGCTCAGGCAGTTAAAGTCTGTGACCGGCCTTCAGAATATATCAGCCCATATAAGTCGAACAGAATAGATTCGAGAGTTAAAGCCCTTGATTATAAGGGACTGCTTTCCGAAGCGGAAATAGACAGATGGAGAAAAGACTTTCCTATCTTGGAACGCGTCGCCCATCTGGGAAATTGTTCTCAGGGAGCTCAGTCAAAGCAAGTATTGTCCGCAATAAACAGATATCTTGATAACTGGGGCGGAGTAGGCATGGACTGGGATTCATGGGTAGAAGAGGTAGACGCGGCAAAGGCTGAATTCGCCAAGCTCATAGGAGCTCAGAAAGAAGAAATCGCAGTGGCAGCCTCAGTGTCGGATTTGGTAAGCTCCATAGCAAATTCACTGGATTATACGGGAAAAAGAAACAAGATAGTCGTTACCGACGCGGAATTTCCTACAGTCGATTACGTATGGCTCGCTAATCAGAGACATGGAGCAAAGGTTGACTTTATCGCCGTCAACGAAAACCATCAGATAGATATAAGTGAATATGACAGGTATATAGACGAGAATACTCTTCTGACATCTGCAACTCACGTATATTATCTGAACGGATTTAAGCAGGATCCGGCAAAGATGGCTGAAATAGCCCACAGCAAGGGTTCTCTTTTCCTGCTGGACAGCTATCAGTGTCTCGGAACCGAGCCTGTGGACGTAAAGAAGATGAACATAGATATACTTGTTTCCGGTTGTCTCAAGTATCTTTTCGGCGTACCAGGAATCGCGTTCATGTATGTAAATAAGGATCTTATCCAGAGTCTCAAGCCGTCTGTTACAGGCTGGTTCGGACAGATGAATCCGTTCCAGTTCCAGACAAGATATAACGACTGGGCGAACACAGCCAGCAGATTTGATACGGGAACGCCTCCTGTTCTTACAGGATATGCGGCCAGAGCCGGCCTTGAGATAATCAATCAAGTAGGCGTAGAAAAGATAAAAGACCATGTAGACATGCTGAGCGCTTACGCTCTGTCCGGCTGCCTTGCCAGAGGCCTCAAGACGATAAGCCCTCTTGATGTAAGCAAAAAAGGAGGAACTACAGCTATCGTGTGTGGAGACAAGGTGGATTCCCATACGATGGAAAAGCTGCTCCGTCAGCGTAATGTAATCGGATCAGGAAGAGGAGACGTGATACGCTTTGCACCGCATTTCTATACTAAAGTAAATGAAATAGATTATGCGCTGGATATGGTTAAGGATATCCTGGATAATATTTAGGGAGCGAATTATGTTTATATGTAAGGTTCAGGGAAAATGTGTTTCCACTATTAAAAGCGCAGGACTTGCCGGAAACAGTCTGATAACGCTCAGAAGAGTCAATAAGTCCGGCAATGCCTCGGGAGAATTGATGGTTGCAGCTGATACTATAGGCTGCTGTGCTGGAGCTTTGGTTCTCGTTACGCAAGGCAAAGGTGCAAGAATCGCCCTTGGCAACGAAAATTCCCCGGCAGATTTGGCCGTTGTAGGAATAGTGGATTCCTGTGATTTTGAAAAATAAAGTAAATCGCAAGGCATAATTAAGGAGGAAAATTATATGAAATCCAAAGGCTTCATTGAAACTAAGGGACTGGTTGCCGCCATCGAAGCGGCGGACGCTATGGCAAAGGCAGCCAACGTGGAAATAGCAGGCAAGAAAATCGTAGGCGGAGGCCTTGTAACCGTAATAATCGAAGGCGATGTCGGCGCAGTAAAAGCGGCGGTGGACGCAGGCGCTGCGGCAGCTAAAAAGGTGGGAGAGCTGGTATCGGTTCACGTAATTGCAAGACCTAATCCCGAAACGGAGGAGCTCTGCTAAAAACGCAGGCCAAAAGGTGTTTTTAATATGAAAGAAAAGCTTGATTTGAGGACATTTGTCATAGTTGACAATATGCAGCCGCAGTACGCAGCCATAACAGGCACCGTATCCAAAGGCGATATACCTCTTGCAGGCATGTCAGAATTGTATATAGAGCTGGCTCCCGGAAGCGGAGTATACAGCTTGCTTAATGTTGCCGTAAAAGCGACGGGAGCAAAGCCCGGCTTTCAGGTTGTAGAAAGGGAATACGGCGAAATAGAGCTTCATTCCGGCTCGCCTGAGGACGTTAAGCATGCGGGAGAAGCTATTCTGGACGCCTGCGGTCTAAGTATAAGCGACAGGCTCAAGCCCCGGGTTGTTTCTGAACAGATTATTTCCAACGTTGATCCGTATCAGGCGCAGCTCATAAACAGGGACGGACGGTTAGGCTCGGTTTTAGTGCCGGGAGAAAGCCTTTTTGTCATGGAAGTTGAACCGGCGGCTTATATATCCATAGCCGTCAATGAGGCGGAGAAAAATGCGGATATAAAAGTCGTTAACTTCGAGCCTGTGGGGGTATTCGGCAGAATGTATCTTTCAGGAAGAGAATCTGAGATACGAGCTGCCAGAGACGCGGCTGTAGCTGCTATTGAAAATATTGAAGGAAGGCAAAGACCATGAAAGAAGACATTTTTGCCTCATACTTAAAGAAAATAACGGAAGGGCGGGACTCTGAATCGCAGAAGCTTTCGGAACGTTCTTTAACGCCGGACGGTTCTGTGGGCAGGTCTGTCCCTGCGCCTGCGGTGCAGGGACAGACGCAGCAGGGCGATATATTGTCTGCGCTTAAGGAGATAAGCGCAAAATTAGACAGATTAAGCCCTTCCCAAACGTCCGGAGCATACGGCACGGCCGGATCCTTTGACGTGTTCGGCGTGCCGGGAACGTTTGGCGGAGACGCTCAGCTTATGGATATGGCTATCGTTAACGGAAAAGTAGTTATTCCCGGAAACGGTATATTTGAGCTGAACGTTTACGTAAAGAACGGAAAAGTAGCGTCCATAGGCAGGCAGAGCGATGTTAAAGCCTTGAATGTCATAGACGCCGCAGGGAAATATGTGATACCGGGCATAATAGACCCGCACGTTCATATGGGCTTGTTCGTACCTTTTGAGGAGGATTTGAAATCAGAAACGAAATCGGCGGCACTGGGAGGGATTACGACGGTAGGCTGTTTCATAGGAGGACAGTCGTCTCACCTTGAGTCTTTCCCGGGAATTTCAGAAAAAATTGAAAATTTCAGCTGGGTCGATTTTATTCCGCATCTGGTTATTTCAGACGATAAGCAGCGTAAAGAGATAGAGGAATACATCGACAGACTTGGAGTTACGTCCTTTAAGCTTTATATGAACGGAATACCGGGAATGATTCCCGATGTGGACGACGGCTTTATTATGGATGTCTTGGAAGAAATAAAGAAAACCGGTAAAAAGTGTGTGGTCTGCACTCATGCAGAAAATAGATATCTTGTAAGGCGGGCAGACAGGCTTATCAGAGAAAAATATCCTTTCGCCGGCATAGAGGAATATTCGGCTACTCATCCTGCTATGGCCGAGGAGGAAGCGGTAATGCGCATGTCCTATCTGGCAGAGAAAGCAGAAGTTCCCGTCTATTTTGTTCATATAACGTCGAAGGAAGTGGTGCGCCGACTGGCCTCTTTGAGAATGCGCAATAAGTTCGTAAATGTCGAAACTACCAGCATGTATCTTTCAGTATCCAGACAGGATGAAGGAGGCAGGAACGAATTCAAGATGGAGCCTCCTTTCAGAGACAGAGAAGATGTTGACGCTCTTTGGAAAGCTCTTGAAGACGGCGTTATAGACACAATAGGAACCGACAATACTACTATAACGCGAGAAGAAAAAGGAACCGACGGAAATATGTGGGACGCCGTACCGGGCTACCCTGCCGAGGAGACTCATCTGGCATCCATGCTGAGCGAGGGAGTGGTAAAGCGTGGTTTTCCGATAGAAAAACTGATAGCGCATATGACGAGAAAGCCTGCGGAAATGTTCGGCATATATCCGCAGAAGGGAACTATTCTCCCGGGGAGCGACGCCGACATAGTCATTGTAGATATGGATAAGCAGGCGGAAGTACATGCTTCTCAGCTTCATTCACGTTCGGATTTTTCCGTATTTGAAGGAAGAACTTTAAGAGGCTGGCCCGTGACTACGATAAAAGGCGGCAGACTGATTGTAAAAGAAGGAGTTTTTATAGGTGAGAAACCTATTGGAAAATGTCTGCGAAGGTAGTATAATGTATGAGGCTGGTGGAGAAGCGACCCAGCCGTGCAAGTAGTATTATAAAATCTATTAAGGAGATGATTTAATATGGAAACTAAAAAAATGGTAATGATTCCCGGCCCTACTCCGGTTGTAAAATCCATACAGGAGCAGATGGGCAGAGAGATTCAGGCCTTCGGTGATCCGAGATTTGTAGCCGATTACAGAAAGCTTATAGCAGACCTGGCAAAACTTTTAAACTGCTCAGGAAAAACTTTCCCTCTTGCCGGAACGGGAACTTTAGCTATGGAGATGGCAATTTCCAATACCACTAAAAAGGGCGACAGCGTCCTTATAGTAAGTCATGGTTTCTTCGGAGACAGATTCATAGAAATCTGCGAGAAAAAGGGACTGGATGTCGATGTTCTTTCAGCAGAATGGGGAACTACTGTTCCTGTAGAGACCATCGAGGCTAAGCTCAAGGAAAAGAAATATGCGGCAATTACCGTTTCCCATGTAGATACTGCAACAGGAGTAAGAGCAGATATTGAAGAAATAGGAAAGATGATCGAAGAGACCTCTCCTGACACTATATACATAGTAGACGGAGTAGCAGCTACCGGAGGAGAATATACCGATGTGGACGGAATGAAGATAGATATACTTTTCACCGGTTCACAGAAGGCTTTCGGAGTATGTCCAGGAATGTTCATATTATGGGCAGGCAAGAAAGCTCTTGAGAGAAGAAAAGCTCTCGGCAACATTCCTGAATATTATGTTGACTTTGAAAAGTGGATTCCGATAATGGACGAACCGTCGAAGTATTTTGCAACTCCTGCCGTTAACCTTGTATGGGCAATGGCCGAAGCTACAAGAATAATTGAAGAGGAAGGCTATAAAGCAAGATACGAAAGACATAAGAAGAATGCGGAAGCAATGCAGAAAGCTCTCGAAAGCATGGGATTCACAATTCTTGCAGAAAAAGAGCACAGAGCAGTAACCCTTTCCAACCTGATATATCCTGAAGGCGTAGACGACGCAGCTTTCAGAAGTACTCTTTACGAAGAAGGAATCACAGTTGCAGGCGGTCTTGCAGCTTACGCAGGAAGAATGTTCAGACTTGGTCACATGGGTAATATAGATATCAACGACGAAGTAGCTGTTTTAGGAGTTATAGAGAGAGCTTTGATACGCTGCGGCATTAAGGTAGAGCCGGGCAAAGCAGTAGGTATTTATATGACTGAAATGATGAAATAGAAAAATAATTTCATCAGGCCGTTAAAGCATTTTAAAGCGGAACCTTTGGGGCACCCTCCGTAAAGAAGGTGCCCCAAGGTCGCTCTTGTAATTGAATTAAATATTGATTGTTTGGGACGGTGCAGCCTTTGGTTACGCCGTCTTTGCTTTGTTTATCTTCCGTTTGGCAAGGTGTTCCTGAAAGGCTTCTTCCATTTCTTCAGGGGTAAGCCCTCGTATCACACCAACGCCGTTGTAATAAATGTCCATTAACTGATAACGCTTTCCATCAAGGTATCTCCGTTCGTGTATCACAATCTTTTCAATGAATTCGTGTACCAGTTCGGGAGTAAGCTTGGTCGGCTGCGTAATCTGTTTTACCTTGTCAATAAAACGCTGTAAGCCTTCAGACTTGTCCGTTTCGGTTTCAAGGTACGCCTGCATATCGGGTATTGCTTCTTTGAGGCTTTTCTGTTCTTCCTCATACGCCATTGACATTGTGGCAAAGCGTTCATCTGAAAGTTTACCTATCGCATTATCCTCGTAAATCTTTTGAATCAGCGAATCAATATCTTTGATACGCTTCTCGGCTTTGGTAAGTTCCCTGCGTTTTTCGGACAGTTCCTTTTGCTTTTCCTCTCCGTAGCATTTCATCTGCTGTTTGGCAAACTCTTTTTCGTAAGCCTGAACATAACGAAATATTCGCCGCATATTCTCGAGAACATTTTCCTCAACCACTTTTTCTCGGATATAGTGTGCAGAACACACTTCGGAATTTTTACGATAGGAAGAACAGAAGAAATAGGCTTGCTCTCGCTTGTAATTGTTTGTCACGCTGTAGTATAGCTTTTCTCCACAATCGGCACAGTAAAGAAGTCCCGAAAACATACTGACAATTCCGCTTTTTGTAGGTCTCCGGCGGTGCTGTCTGAGTTCTTGCACAAGCTCAAAGGTTTCACGGTCGATAATGGCAGGGTGCGTGTTTGGGAAGATCTGCCATTCCTCCTGCGGTCTTTCAATCTTCTTTTTATTCTTGAAAGACTTTGTTGTACTTCGGAAGTTTACCGTATCGCCGCAATACTCTTGTTTGGAAAGAATACTCGCAACCGTATCCGAACACCAGTTGAATTGTCTTGCAGGCGGATTGCCGCAGTTTCTTCCGATACTGTTCCAATACTCCGTAGGCGTCATAACCTTGTCAGCTTTCAGCTTCTTGGCTATCTGCGTCGGTCCTAAGCCTGAAACGCACATTTCAAAGATTTGTCTGACAATCTTTGCGGCAGGCTCGTCTATCAGCCATTCCTTTGGGGTTTCGGGATTTTTCATATACCCGAAAGGTGGATTGGTAGTAAGCGGTATGCCCGCCATTCCCTTATTCTTGAAAACATTGCGTACCTTTTGACTTGTATTCTTTGCGTGCCATTCGTTGAATAAGTCTTGCATAGGAACAATGTCGCTTAGTCCTTTTGCGGTATCAATATTATCCATAATGGCGATATATCGAATACCCAATCGGTCAAATTCTTCTTCCAAAAGTTGACCGACAATCAAGCGGTTTCGTCCCAATCTCGAATGGTCTTTGACGATAAGATTAGCAATCAATCCTTGTTCCGCAAGCTCCATAATCTCCGTGAAAGCCGGTCTTGTGAAAGTTACACCCGACCAACCGTCGTCAATAAATACACGAGTATTTTTGAATCCGTTCTCCTTTGCGTACTTTTCAAGGATAGACTGCTGATTTTTAATACTGCCCGATAGTCCGTCCTGTTCATCGTCACGGGACAGACGACAGTAGAGAGCAGTAATTTTTACTGACTGTTTGCTCATAGTTCTCCTTTCCACAGCCAGATATGATATGAATTGTAGGATACTGTTATCATACCATATCTTCCGCTAAACTTCAACACTTTAAAGTGATAGTCTGAATTTTTTTCATCTCTTTATCATAATTCTTCGCAGCTTTTCTTCAAAGCTTTCACTTGCGGTTTCATCAAAAAAGGCTCTGACGATATATACCGTACCGTCAATTTCATTCGTAAACTTTAACGGTTCGGGATAGATGGACTGTTCAAACCAAGCAAGCCGTTCTTCCTTTGTCATTTGGGCGAGTTTATCGGTAATATCATCAATTGCCTCCTGTAGTTCATCAGTTTCTTGAATTGGATTTCCGTTTTCGTCAATATAGATCATCGTGCGTCACGCTCCTTTCGCTGTGATTTTTTCTGTTGTTGTTCTTCTTTCGCTCTGTATTCGTTGGCATAGAGCATATCTGTTTTTTCTTGAATTTTTACCGACCGTTCTTCTATGCCTTTGTTCAGTTTCAATCGCTTTCGCAGAGAAGTAATCTGCTCGGTAACCTTTGCTTTTTCTTTTCTCAAAATCTCTTTTTCGGCTGGTAAGGCTCTGCGGATTTTGTTTTGCAGCTTGGTGCGGTAAGCGGTCAGCTTGTCCATTTCTCCTTGTAATCTATCCCTGTCCGCATACAGATCATCAAAGGTTTCAATTCCGTATTTGCTCATATACCGCACCTGATTGGACAACTCGTCCAGCTTCCGAAGATCCTCTTTGAGATAGGGGCTTGTGGGGCGGTAGGTGGTTTTCTTCGGCAGAACGCCCAACAGATAGCAGTAGTGCAGATACAGACGGTAGATATTGCTTGTCTTTTGGAAAGGTTTAAACCAGCTTCGCAAGTCCTGCGGCATTTGCGGCGGATAGGTGATTTCTGCTCTGCGGTTTCCGTATCTTGCGTACGCTCCCATATTTCTTTTGAAGTGTTCAGGCGTCCATTTTTCATCAAGGGTATCAAGCCTTGTAAAGTGTTCATACTGCGGCAGGCGTATCTTCCAATGCTTTCCCGTAAAGTCGGTAATATATCCTTTTCGTCTGAGGTAATCCTCCATATAGTAAGGGCTGCGGCTGAAGTTTGCCGCTTCCCTGACATCTTCCCGATACACATTGTAGCGTGTGGGCTTACCGCTTTTTTCATCAAGCCATACCGGTCTGCTCGGTGCTTTGCGGGGATTTTTGATAACGGACAATTCGTATTCTCTGCATATACGGTCGGATACATCACGAAGCCTTTGCCTTTCAGAATTAGAGTAGTTGTATTTTCCGCCGTCAAGGAAAGAAACGGAGTTAAAGGCGAAGTGATTATGAATATGGTCTTTATCAAGGTGGGTGGTAACGATAATCTGAAACCGATCACCCCACATTTCCTTTGCCAGTTTCAATCCGATTTCGTGTGCCTGCTGTGGTGTAACCTCATCAGGCTTAAAGCTCTGATACCCGTGCCAAGCGATATATCCGTCGTCCTTTCCGTACTGTTTTTTGGTGAGTATCATCTGCCGTAAAGCGATCTCTTTTAAGCAGTTAATGGCGGAAACATACTCGCCGTTTTCTGTCGCTTCGGGTCGGCTGACATAGGAAAAGACATTGTAGAAGTCCTGCAAGTGTTTGTCTTTTGATACGGTCTTTTCGGGATTTTCTACATAGTCGATCAGGTCTTTTAATCTGCCTTTGATATGCCAAAGTGAAGTAGTTGCCATTTATGCTGCCTCCTGTAAATCGAGAATCAAACACTCAATTTCTTTACAGATTGTAAGTGCGGAAGGCTCATATATTGCGCATTTCTTGAAACCGTTATGGACTGAGTAGAGGGCATTCAGCAGTTCCCAAAACTCCCGTGGCGGTTTTGCTTTTGGTGTTTTGCCTGCACAAAGCTGCCTTATGAACTCAGACTGCGACAGTCCGCAAAGGTCAGAACAAGTTTCAAGTTTCTGCTTTTCTTCTTCGGTCAGTCTTACTGTTATGACCTTTTTATCACTTTGTTTCCTGCTCAAAATATATCATCTCCATTCTTGTGTTTTTGGCTTTGTAAAGGGGTATTCAGGGGATTTCCCCTGAGTTAGTCCACACGCCTTTAGGCTGTGGATTTGGATTTTGGGTATCAAAATCCGATGCTCGCTATTCCTGTGGACATCGTCTTTCTCTTTGCCGTTCTACCCAAATGTCGTTCCTGCCCCTGCTTTTTCAGCGGCGTTGTTTCGCTTACTCTCCGAAAGAGAGGTCATCGCAAAATCATATCCCATTCAGACGGTCATTCAGTTGTAATCGGCAAAACAAAAAAGCCGATACACAGAGACATCAAAAATCGGCGGGAGCTTTACTCTCGCTTCAAAATGATGTTCTATGTATCGGCTTTGAAATTCAAAGACGGAACTGTTTGTTCATCCGTTCACTCGCTGACAGTACCAAAACATAAAGTGCGGACGGCGACATTTTCTCTTAGCATATCGCAAGCATTAGGTGGCTTTGCCACATCTCAATCTTACATCGTATTCAGTTGTCGCTCTTTCGAAGCATTTTTATTATACACGGTAGAACATATGTTTGTCAATGTTTTTGGTGACGGTTTCGAATATTTTTTCTTTTCTCAATCATAACTAAGCAAAACACCCTTTTACCGCAACTCAATTATGAACAAAAAGAAAATTTAATTTTATTGCAAATACTCCGAAATCGTAGTATAATAAATTGTACGATTTCGGAGCATTTCATTTTGGAGGTATTTTATGAATGAGACTATGAGCAAAAAAATGGAAAAGGTAAATCAGCTTTGCGAAATGATTGATGATGTTTATTATCAGTATGCCGACACTTTCGGGATCACGGACACCGAGCTTATTATTTTATATGCTTTGGGCGAACACGACGGCGAATACTTGCAGAGCGATATTTGCAGAAATTGGTCTTACAGCTTACAAACGATTCACACAGCCATTAAAAATATGGAGAAAAAGGGTGTAATTGAGCTTATCTGCAAAGATGGAAACAAAAAGAATAAGTATATACATTTGACAGCCTCTGGAAAGAAGATGATAGACAGCATTACTCTGCCGCTCGTTAAGGCCGAGCAGGAAGCCTTTGAAGTTCTGACGTCCGAGGAGCAGGATTTACTGATCCCTGTTTTACAAAAGTATGCCGATGCCTTGTCTGCTTCGGTCGGAAAGGTTACAAAGAAAGAATAATGATGGAGAAAATTAATGGAAAATAACTCTTTGATGTTTGAAAGAATGCACCCGACAAGGCTGTTTATAAAGTGTGCCGTTCCTGCGGTATTGAGTATGCTTTTCAGCGGAATTTATTCCATAGCTGACGGTATTTTTGTCGGGCGTTGTATAGGCTCGGACGCTTTGGCAGCGGTAAACCTTATCATGCCTCTGATTTCGATTGCCTTTGCGCTTGCAGAGCTTATAGCGGTGGGTTCGTCTGTTCAGCTTGCTTCCCTTTTGGGACAAAAGAAAAATGATGATGCCAACCGTACCTTCAGCGTTTGCGTAAAAGTGATTATAGGCATATCGGTTGTGATCGGACTTGTGTTCGGGCTTTTGGGCAGACCGATGCTTTCACTTATGGGGACAGAGGGTAAGGCTCTTGAATACAGCCTCCAATACATCCGTGTGTACGCTCTGTTCTCACCACTGATCATCGTTTATTTTGCCATAGACAATTACCTTAGAATTTGCGGGAAGCAGAATTTAAGTATGGTGCTGAATATCACGACAGCAGTTCTTAATATCGTGCTGGATTTTTTGTTTTTGGTCGTTTTCAAATGGGGAGTATGGGCGGCAGCGCTTACAAGCTGTGTCAGTATTTCCATTGGAACAGTAGTGGCGTTCTATCCGTTCCTGCGAAATAAATTAGAGCTTAGATTTGTAAAAGGCACTATTCCTCTGCGACAGTTTTTCCACCTTGTTGCCAACGGTTCGTCCGAGTTTTTTGCAAATATAGCAGGATCGGTATTTGCCTTTATTTTGAATATTGTGCTTTTATCCATAGGCGGTGCAACAGCGGTGGCGGCTATGTCGGTTGTCATGTACACCGAAAGTCTTGCGGCGGCGGTGATCATAGGAACATGCGAGTCCTTACAGCCTGCGATCAGTTACTGTCAGGGTGCGGGGCTGAAAAAGCGGATCATCGCATTTGAAAAGAGAATACTGCTTTCTGCGGCGATACTTTCGTTTGTTGCTTGTCTGCTTCTGCGTTATGGCGGCGGATCTATCGTTCCGTTTTTTGTAAAGGCGGGAGATACAGAACTGCTTAAATTAAGCATTCACGCTATGGGCATATACTCCATTTCTTATTTGGTAAATTGGATCGACGGCTGCCTGTCCGCATTTCTTACCGCTTTGGGAAAAGCAGGGCGATCCTTTATCGTGTCGGTAATGGGAACGCTTGTTTTACCGCTTATAGGCCTTGCGGTATTGGTGCCGACATTGCGCTTTGACGGTGTTTGTTATATGCCGCTTTTTGTCGGTGTTATTAACGGCATACTCGCATTGATATTAGTGCTTACGATAAAAAGAAAATCGGGAGAGGGAGAAATAAATGGAAATCAAATCGCTCAGTAAAAAAGATTACGGAAAAGTAATAGATTTTGCCATTCGGGGTATGCACCTTGATTGGTATATAAAGAACAAAACTATACTGCGGCTTTACGGAAGATATTTTCTGTATCTTGAACTTAACAAGGCTACGCAGATTTTCGCCGCTTATGAGGGAAACGAACTTATAGGTATATTGCTTGCCGAAATGTATCACGAAAAACCGATTGCAGCCTCCCGTTTTCAAAAATTTTATGTAAAGCTGATTGACCTGATTCAACACACCTTTGTAAAAGAGGTCGGCTCTTATGATAAGGCTAACCGTCAAATGTCAGATGAGCTTCTTAAAAATCATCAGCCTGACGGTGAATTGATTTTCTTGGCGGCTGACCCTGATGCTAACAGAAAGGGAATCGGAACGGCTTTGCTTCAAGAGCTTGCCAAAGCAGAAAGCGGAAAACGAATATATCTGTTTACGGACAGTGGCTGTACCTATCAGTTTTACGAACACCGCGGCTTTGAGAGGTACACCGAGCGGCATATAGAATTACAGCTCGCAAATACAGTCCCGCTTGACTGTTATTTGTATCAAAAGGTGCTTTGAGATGAAAAGGGAAATCATAATTCGGAAAATTAAAAACTTCTGTAAATGGATATGGCGTGAATGCAAAGACAAAAACACATTGTTACTGTTTATCGGTGTCGTTGTGGTAATGTATCTGCCTGTGTGGGGAGGGTATCTGCTTCACGCTATGTTCGGGTGGGCGTGGTGTTCAGCTGTTGCTTCCGCTTATTTGCTGTTTTGGGCAAGTCCGTTTACACCGTTTTTCCCTGTGTGCCTCGGCATAGCACTGTCGATTAAAAAAGCGGTGCAAATAAAATCAAACAAACGGAATAAAAAATGCGTAGAAAAAATATCGATTGAAGAAACAGATCAAAGTAAACAGGACATTAGCGATGAGGATTCTCTGATTACATACGGCAAATTATTCTGGCTTTTTCTTATTGGAAGTATCGCAGGTGTATTGATAGAAGGGGTTATTTGCCTTTTTGCAAAGGGTGTGTGGGAAAGTCACGTTGTTTCGGTATGCCTGCCTTTTAATGCTTTATACGGTGTGGGTGCAGTGTTATTTTACACCGGTGCGGTTAAATTGCAAAAGAAAAACCTTTGGCTAAGGGTTTTGTATATGACTCTCGGTGCAACAGTCTTAGAGCTTATATGCGGGCTTCTTTTAATGTACGGTTTGGGAATGAGAGCGTGGAGTTACGAAAGCAGCTTTATGAATTATAAAGGCATTATCTGTCTCGGTTTTTCTCTTGCGTGGGGGGGGTTGCCGCTTTCGGATTTTGTAAACTCTATCCTTACATCAGTAATTTTCTGAAAAAGCTAAAAGCAAAAGGCTGGAGATACGCTTGTGCAGTATTAAGTGTGGTTTTGGTGTTGGATATGTCCTTGGCAGGTCTTGTGATTATACGGTGGAGTGACCGACATTATGGCTTTGAAGCCACAACACAGCTTGAACAGACCCTCGACATAGAAGCTCCCGACGAATGGATGAAATCCCGATTTGTCGAATGGAGATTTTTAGAATAAATGAATGGAGAATAAAATGGTTCTGAAAACAATTACGGTATCCCGCAAAAACGAATACTACTCGGACATATGCAAACTGATGGAAGAAGCTTTTCCCGAAGCGGATCGTATGCCCGTTTGGCTACTTAATATTTTAGCCAAGAGGGACTTTGTCCGCTTCGAGACAGTTGTTGACAACGGCACATTTTGCGGACTTGTATATACGGCGGAAAATGAAAAGTGTGTTTTCGTCCTGTACCTTGCGGTGAGTAAAGCCGTTCGTTCAAAAGGCTACGGCAGTCGGATTTTGAATTTGATAGAGCAAAGAGCCGGCAAAAGGCAAGTTATTTTGCATGCAGAATACCCCGACAGTAGTGCGGATAATGCAGAACAAAGAGAAAAACGAATACAATTCTATGCAAAAAACGGTATTGCAGACACCGGATATTCTCTAAACGATGGCGCTGAAAAATATATCATCCTTTCCTCAAACGGAGCAAAAGCAGATATTGAAGAATATAAATCACTTTTGAAAAGACTGTCTTTTGGTTTTTATACCCCCACAATAAAACAAACAGAATTGTAAACGACGGCAGAGAGACGTTAATCTCCCTGCCGTCGTGCTTCGATTAGTTATAAATTATATCGTGGTTTATGATTTCCATGACTCTGCTACGAATATTGTTCATCTGAGCAACCCACTCCATTTGGTTAGTGGCTTTGAGTTGCTCTGTTATACCCTCACGCTCAGCCATCTGCTTGACTAACCGAGTAAACATTACTTCAGCCTGCTCGTCAATATCGGCAAGGTAGCTGTTCATCTTGCCGCTTGTCAGCAGATTAGTATGGAACAGTCGTTTATGCTCCTTGATATACCGTAAGTGTCGCTGTCCCCATATTCCAATGCTTTTTGTTTCTTCTTTGGGTAACCTTAAATCGGGCAGAAAGTAATCTCCAACCTGTATATGGTTGCCGCCCATTTCTTCAAAAATTGATTTTGCCATTGCTGTAATCCTCCAATATGATTGATTTTACCTACAATCCAATCATTCTGACTGATTACAAAAGCCTAAGGGAGACAACTTTCTTACGAAGTGTCTCCCTTAAGGTTCCACTTTTTGTTTAAAGTTTCTGTGTCAGATGGGTTCTGTTCCAAATGTTGGAGCAGAGAAAAAAGTGATTCGGGTTTATCAAATCGCAATCTTGACTTTTACACGCATAAATAGTACAATATCACAGTACAATTTTCATATAATCAGACGTTGAAGGAACCAGTAGCAAAGACTAATATCCTTACAGAGAGCCGCCTCGCAGGCTGAGAGGGCGGCGGTGAACCTTGAGCGAATATCACTCCGGAGTCTGGACACTTTAATGAGAGGCCATATCCTTAAAAGGCGTTGGCAACTAGGGTGGTACCGCGGTTATGATTTTAATCGTCCCTAATCGATATATTTATCGCTTAGGGACGTTTCTTTTTCAGTCATCGAATATAAACGCCCCTTTAGCAGAGAGAGGAGACAGAAAAGATGTTTAAAAAACTTTCGGAAAAACCTGTTGCGGAAGTGCAGAACGAGCAGGTTGAAAAATGGAAAGAAGAAAATCTTCTGAAACAGTGCGTAGACGCAAGAGAAGGCAAGACGCCTTTCGTATTTTACGAAGGTCCTCCTACGGCCAACGGCAAGCCCGGAATTCATCATGTAATGGCGAGAACCCTCAAGGATTCCGTATGCCGCTATAAGACTATGCAGGGGTATCAGGTAAACAGAAAAGCCGGATGGGATACCCACGGACTTCCTGTTGAGATTGAAGTAGAGAAGCAGCTCAACATGTCAGGCAAGCAGGATATAGAAAAATATGGAATAAAAGAGTTCAATCAGAAATGCAGGGAATCTGTATTCACATATACCGGCATGTGGAGGGAAATGTCGGAGAGGATGGGTTACCTCGTCGATCTTGACAATCCTTACGTAACTTTGGAAAACGACTATATCGAGACGGGATGGTGGATTTTAAAGAAGTTTTTTGACGAGGGTCTTATCTACGAGGGACACAAGATACTGCCTTACTGCCCTCGCTGCGGAACAGGACTTGCTTCCCACGAAGTGGCGCAGGGGTATAAAATGGTCAAGGTCAACACTCTGACAGTAAAGTTTAAGAGAAAAGACGCAGAAAACGAATATTTCCTCGCATGGACGACTACACCTTGGACGCTGGCCGCCAACACTGCGCTCACGGTAGGTCCTGACGTTGATTATATAAAGGCGAAGATGACCGAGGGCGAAGACGAGGGCAACGTATTCTATGTGGCCAAGCTTTTAGCCGACAAGGTTTTAGGCGCCGGAAAATATCAGGTTATAGATGAAATGAAAGGAAGCGAGCTGGAATACGTCGAGTACGAGCAGCTCATGCCTTTCGTAAAGGCTGACAAGAAGGCTTTCTTCGTAACATGTATGGACTATGTTTCCGTAGAGGACGGTACGGGAATCGTTCATACTGCTCCTGCCTTCGGTGAAGACGACTATCAGTGCGGACGCAAATATGATCTGCCGGTGCTTCAGCCTGTAGATGAGAGAGGCTGCTATACCGAAACTCCGTGGAAGGGCGCTTTCGTCATGGAAGACGGTCTTGACGTTGAGATAATCAAATACCTGGCCAAGGACAATAAGATTTTTGCCAAAGAAAAGATGGAGCACAATTATCCTCATTGCTGGAGATGCGGAACTCCGCTGGTTTACTACGCAAAGCCGTCGTGGTATATCGAAATGAGCAAGCGCAAAGACCGGCTGGTAGCCAATAACGATACCGTAAACTGGTTCCCTGATTACGTAGGAGAAAAGAGATTCGGAAACTGGCTGGCAGAAGTTAAGGACTGGGCTATTTCGCGTTCAAGATACTGGGGAACGCCTATACCTATATGGAGATGCGAATGCGGACATCTGGAGTGCGTAGGCTCGAGGGAGGAATTGGTGGAAAAGGCTGTAGAGCCGATAGATTCTTCGATAGAGCTTCACAGACCTTATGTCGATGACGTTCATTTAAAATGCCCTCACTGCGGAGGCAGGATGACGAGAATAACAGAAGTAATGGACTGCTGGTTCGACTCCGGAGCAATGCCTTTCGCCCAGTGGCACTATCCGTTTGAAAATAAAGAAGAGGTTGAAAACAAGCTGTTCCCGGCGGATTTCATCTGCGAGGGAATCGACCAGACGAGAGGATGGTTCTATTCTCTGATGGCCATTTCAACATTTATAATGGGAAAAGCCCCTTATAAAAACGTTCTCGTAAACGATTTGATTCTCGATAAGGACGGCAAGAAGATGTCGAAGTCCAGAGGCAACACCGTGTCGCCGTTTGAACTCTTCGACAAATACGGAGCAGACGCAACTAGATGGTATCTTTTGAGCGTTTCACCGGCATGGACTCCTACCAAGTTCGACGAGGAGGGCCTTATAGACGTGGTGAGCAAATTCTTCGGAACGCTGCGCAACGTATATAACTTCTTCGTGTTGTATTCAAATCAGGATGAAATAGATACAAAGCTTCTTGACGTTCCATATGATGACAGACCGGAGCTTGACAGATGGATACTCAGCAAATACAACAGACTCATCGCAGATGTTACGGAATATATGGACGAATACGATCACATGAAGACCGTAAGAGCCATCAATGAATTTGTCAATGAAGATTTCTCCAACTGGTATATAAGAAGAGCCAGAAGAAGATTTTATGCGGAAGAGATGACTGATGACAAGAGAAGCGTATATGCCACCACCTACGAGGTTTTAGTCGGAGTGGCCAAGCTGATAGCGCCTATCGCTCCGTTTATTTCCGATGAAATTTACGTAAACCTGACGGGAGAGACGACCGTTCATACGGCATATTTCCCTAAGGCAGACATGAGCCTTGTCGATGAGAATGTGGAAGAGAGAATGGACCTCGTAAGAACTCTTGCCACCTTGGGCCGCGGAACCAGAGAAAAGGAAAAGATTAAAGTGAGACAGCCTCTCTCCGAGGTTATAGTAGACGGAAAATATGAAGCTCTGATAAGCGATCTGGCTCCGCTGGTTATGGAGGAACTCAACGTTAAGAGAGTAGTGTTTGAACAGGATCTGGATAAGTATATGAACTTCTCTTTAAAGCCTAACTTCAAGGCGGCAGGTCCTGCTCTGGGAGCAAAGATAAAGGCCTTCGGGGCGGCAGTTGCAAAGGTTAATGCGGCTGAATTCATAGCGGAGGTTGAAAAAGACGGCAAGGCAGTTCTTTCCCTTGACGGTGAGGACGTTGAAATAACCAAGGATTTCCTCGATATAAGGATCAATGCAAAGGAAGGCTTTGCAGTGGCTATGGAAAACAATGTGTTCACAATATTAGACACCTCCCTCACAGACGAGCTGGTAGACGAAGGACTGGCCAGAGAGCTGATTTCCAAGGTTCAGCAGCTCCGCAAGCAGAAGGATTTTGAAATGATGGATAATATTTCGATAGCGGTATGGGCCGATGAAGCTGTCAGGAAAGCTGTTGAAGCCCACATGGATTACATCATGAAGGAAACCCTTGCTTTGAAGCTCGGATTCGACGAAGCCGCAGCTATGGAAAAGGGCGATAAATACGACCTTAACGGTCATGAAGCGTTTATAGCGGTAGAGAAAAAATAGGTAAAAACCGCTTCCGTAAGCTTTGTCTGTAAAAGCTAAGGGCTGTCCGGGTTTTTAAACGGAAATATTTACAACTTTCTTAATAAAAAATTAAAAACCTGCGTTTTAGTTGAAAGTGTACCACATGTTGTGGTACACTTTTCTTATGAAGAATTCGCGCTCCGTTCAGTCGGAGCAGCTGTAATCAACTGAAACTAAAAGGGGAAACAATATGCTGAAACTAAAAAACGTATCGAAGTTTTACTACAGCAAGGGCGTGATAGCCAGCGGCTTTTCCAAAGTAAACCTCGAGTTCTCCATGGGAGAATTCGTAGTTATAACCGGAGAATCGGGAAGCGGCAAATCGACCTTGCTCAACGTGCTTTCGGGACTGGATACCTACGAAGAAGGGGAGATGTATATCAACGGAGAAGAGACCAGCCATTACAACGAGGCAGACTTCGAGGAATATCGCCGCAAGTACGTGGGAAACATCTTTCAAAATTTTAATCTCGTGAACAGTTATACGGTGTACCAGAACGTAGAGCTTGCTCTCGTATTAAACGGCGAGAGCAAGAACGAGGTAAAGAGCCGGGTGATGGACATAATAAACAAAGTCGGCTTGTCTGACTTTGCAAATACCAAGTGCTCCAAGCTTTCGGGAGGACAGAAGCAGAGAGTTGCCATAGCGAGAGCTCTTGCCAAGGAGACCCCCATCATAGTTGCAGACGAGCCGACGGGAAATCTGGACAGCAAGGCGGCGGAAGAGGTCGTTCGGCTTCTCAGCGAAATTTCAAAGGATAAGCTGGTCATCATCGTTACACATAATTTAGAGCAGGTGGAAAAATACGCTACCAGGCTCATTAAAATGCACGACGGAAAAATCTTAGAGGATAAAACGCTTAAGGTGCCTGAGATGGAGGATAAGGACGCAGGCAGAACGTTTACCGATATTACATTTTCCGAGAGAATAAGGCTTGGAGCAAGGAATTCATTCAACATTCCGGCCAAATTTGTGCTGATATTCACCGTATTTCTTTTTATATCATTCGCTGTGGCGGGGACTTATGCCTCCTTTGAAAAGATGGCTTATGAAGAAGACACTTACGGCTTCAACGAGTTCTTCTCGGATTCTTCAGATAAGCGTATAGTGATAAACAAGCCTGATAAGACGGCTATAACGGAAGAAGAATTCAGCAGGATAGAAGCTCTCGAAAATGTGCAGAGAGTCGCTAAAGACGACGCTTTGGCGGATTATACCATGAGCATATCCGATAAGGATTACTTTTACTATTTTTACGGGCGCTTTATGGATATAAAGGATTTTAAGGGTACGCTTACAGCAGGACGTATGCCGGAAAACCCGGGAGAAATACTCCTTGAAGGCTCCGAAAACGATTTTTATCTCAGAGACGGCGGCGCAGAGGAGGTTCTCAACAAAGAGTTTTATATGGAGGAATATGATGAAAGCGGAGAGCGTAAGTCGGAAAATCCTTTGAAGATAGTAGGAATATCAGTCGTGAAGTCCGGAGAATACAGCGGCAGCGATAAATTCTATGTCGGAGAAGAAGTTATGGAAAGGCTAAGACTGGATATTGCTTTAGACAACAGCAACGTAAAAACTTTATTCGACGGACAGTATTACAATTCATATTCTTCAAGCCCTGATTTCCGTATTGTTCCAAATGAAAACGTTCCTGCGGGGCAAGCTTACGGAAGCAGTATGCTCAACGATTACGCCTCCGGCGGAAATGCCCTGAACAAGAAGCTTGTTATAAGCGCAGACAGCATATATAACAAGGATTCCATGACGGTAACGATAAGCAAACTTTACAATAAGGCCAACCTTGAAAAACTTACGGGAGTAAAGTTTAAAGAAAGCAATGACGGGCTGATATACGTAAATGAAGAGGATTACAACAGCCTGATAAACAAAGGCGTTTTCCAGAGCTCTGTATACGTCAAGGACGTGAAGGCGCTGGACGATACTCTTGCCGCCCTGAAGGACATGGGATTTAAAACTCTCCCGATGAGAGATTCTCTCTATAAGGACGGCGGCGAGATGCTTCAGATGATAAATATGATGAAGACTTTTATGATGGCAGTACTGATAGTGGCTCTGTTCTTCATATCGTACTTCATAATAAAGATAGTTTTGAAATCCAGAAACGCTTATTATACTACTTTAAGAACTCTCGGCGCTTCGAGAAGGATTTCAAAACAGCTTCTGGATATAGAGCTGTTCCTGACGGCGACTATTTCCTACGCAGTATTCATGGCGGCAATGGCGCTGATATATACGAGAGTGATAAACGTACCTATGGCAGCCGGCCTTGCGGAGTATATGACGCCTGCAAGCTACGTCCTTATATATCTGATAATCATCGCCATGTCATATATGATTTCACACAGATTCTCAAGGAAGCTGTTTAAGGATTCCGTGATGAATACTTACAGAGAGGAGGTGTAGCAGATGATCAGGTTAAAAGGAGTAAACAAGTATTTCAATAAAGGAAAGAAGAATCAGATACATGTAATAAACGACACTACCTTGGAGCTGGGAGACAAAGGCCTGGTAGCTCTTCTGGGACCGTCGGGCTCAGGAAAAACCACCATGCTCAACGCCATAGGCGGGCTTGATAAAGTAAACGGCGGAGATATATTTGTAGACGACGTTAAAATTACAGGCAAAAGAGCCTCTAAGGTTGATGAAATAAGGAATCTGAATATAGGCTACATTTTCCAGGATTACAAGCTGGTAGACAATATGACCGTTTACGAGAACGTAGCCATGGCTTTGAGAATGATAGGCATTAAGGACGAGGGGGAAATCAAGAGGCGGATAAATTATGTCCTTGAAACCCTTGGAATTTACCGATACAGAAACAGGAAGGCCGATATGCTATCAGGAGGCGAACGGCAGAGAGTGGGTATCGCCAGAGCCATTGCCAAGAATCCGAAAATAATCATTGCTGACGAGCCGACAGGAAATCTTGACAGCGCCAATACCATAGAGATTATGAATATAATCAAGGCTATTTCAAGAGACAGACTGGTAGTTCTCGTAACCCATGAGGTGGAACTGGCTAAATTTTATGCGTCGAGGATAATAGAGCTTAAGGACGGCAAGATAACGGCCGACTATGAAAATCAGACTGACGATAACCTTGACTACAGAATAGACAATAAGCTTTATCTTAAGGATTTTGAAAAGCACGAGACGGCTTGCTCAGATTCGGCGAAGCTGAACTTCTACGGCAGCTGCGGCGACGCTGTAGACATTGATATAGTAATAAAGAACGGTAATATATATATAAAGTCAAAGGCAGACAGACGTGTGGAAGTCGTGGATCAAAATTCAGCCATAGAATTCGTAGACGACCACTACAAGGAAATCGACAAGAGCCTGTATGAGGAATACGACTTTGCCTTCGATAAAGTAGTAGATCATGCCATAGATGAGAAATACAGCTCAATAATAGGATTTTTCCCGTCGCTTGCAAGGGGGTTCAGAAAGATAGCTGCCTATCCTTTGATGAAAAAGCTGCTTTTCATAGGTTTCTTCATGGCCGGAATATTCATAACATATGCGCTGAGCAGTATATATGCCAGCGTTGACGTCAGGGATAAGGATTTTATTCAGGGCAACAAGGAATATCTGGCTGTGGAAATACCTAAAGTCGATCAGGGCAAATATCTCAAATATGAAAAACTGGATTCTGTCAAGCATATTTTCCCAGGCTCTGCCAATGTTAATATGAGATTTAAAATGAATTTCTATTATCAGTCGGCCATGGCGGAAGGCATTATTTCAGGAGATTTGACGGATATAGACGATATATCGGCAGATGATTTGATTTACGGCCGCATGCCTGAAAATCCTCAGGAAATAGTTATAGATAAACTTGCCGTAGACAGGATGTTAAGAGACGGAAGAGCTTCTCAGGTGGGAATAAATAATGCGGAACAGATGGTTGGACAGAAGCTTAATCTTGATTCGATGGATGAATTTGAGATAGTGGGAATAACGGATAAGGTCGAACCTCTCATTTATGCAGACCCTTCCCTCTTCACAGACATGATATATAACAGCGCCGGTAGCGGCGGAGAGATGGATTATGCGACTTATGACGATGAGGGGAGGCAGGCAGAAGAGAAGAATATCTTTAACTACAAGACTTATTCGGGAGAATATTCTTTGAAAGAAGGAAGGCTTCCGGAGAATGATTATGAGACGATAGTCCCTCTCAGCAATAAAAATGAAATACCTTTGAATAAGGAAACGGATATGAAGATAGCAGGCCATAAGCTGAAAGTCGTCGGCTATTACGAAAGTCCTGAAAATTTGCAAGTTTTCCTTGTAAATCAGGAAACTATAAAGTATTCTATAATCGAAAAGGCAAAGGGATTTTCAATCGCTCCTGAAAATGAGGCTGAGGCCATGGCGGATATGCAGTCTCAGAATCTGAATGTGAAATCATCCTATGAAAGCGACAGGGAAACTTATGTCACGGAAAGAAAAAAATCCACGGGAAGCGTCATCGCCATGGGACTGATAATGCTGGCGATTTCCCTCGCAGAAATATTATTGATGACTCGTTCTTCCTTCCTGTCAAGAATCAAGGAAATAGGAATTTACAGAGCCATAGGAGTTAAAAAGACTGATATATACAAGATGTTCCTCGGAGAAATTTTCGCGGTGACAACTGTCAGCAGTCTGGCGGGCATAGGCGTTATGACGTATATCCTGTATCATCTGCTTAAGATAGAAATGGTGTCTTCGATGTTTGCTCTCAATCCTTTAGTAATAGGAGGCGCGATTGCTATAGTGTATGTTTTCAACGCTATAGTCGGCTTAATTCCTGTTTTCAATACCATGAGAAAGACTCCTGCCTCAATTTTGGCAAGACACGATGTTGATTGATTATGATAAACCTAAAAGATTTACAACTGAAAGAACTGGAAGAGCTTTTCATTGAAATGGGAGAGCCTGCATACAGAGCCAAGCAGATATTTGCTTGGCTCTATAAGGGCGTTTCGGATTTTGACGAGATGCGAAACGTTCCTTCAAAACTCAGGGCAAGGCTTGAGAAAGCCGGCTTTTCCACGGGAACTTTGAAACCGGAACAAGTACAGGTTTCCGGCCTTGACGGAACGAGAAAGTATCTTTTCAGGCTAAGCGACGGAAATGCGGTAGAAAGCGTCTTCATGAGGTATAAATACGGCAACACCGTATGTGTATCCTCACAGGCAGGCTGTCGCATGGGCTGCCGTTTCTGTGCTTCCACAATAGGCGGACTCTGCCGTAATCTGACCGCAGGGGAAATTGCGGAGCAGATAATCGCCGCCGAGAGAGAGACGAATGAAGCAGTGAATCACGTTGTAGTCATGGGAACGGGCGAGCCCTTTGACAACTATGAAAATCTTTCCCGATTCATAAGGATAATAAACGATAAGGCAGGGAAGAACCTCGGTATGAGAAATATAACCGTTTCCACCTGCGGCATCGTTCCGATGATAGAAAAGTTCGGGAGAGATTTTCCTCAAGTAAACTTGGCTATTTCACTTCATGCGCCAAGCGACGAGATACGCAGCAGCATGATGCCTGTAAATAACCGTTATCCTCTTAAGGAGCTCATAGGTGCATGCTTAAGATATACGGAAGCGACCTCAAGACGTGTGACCTTTGAATATACCCTCGTCAAGGGAGTGAACGATTCGTCGGTGCATGCCCGGCAGCTGGCGGAGCTTTTGAAGGGCATGCTATGCCATGTCAATCTGATACCGCTGAACAAGGTCGAAGAAACCGGACTTGAAACTACGCCTAAGGAAGATGCGGAAAACTTCCGCGCCTTGCTCGAAGCACGCAGGATTCCCGCTACCGTAAGGCGCGAACTTGGGGACGACATAGACGGCGCGTGCGGCCAGCTCAGGCTTAAAGGAAAAAAATAAATTTTCATTGAAAAAACAACTTGCTTATTGTATAATAAAATAACTAAATCGAAGGATTGAGGAGCTTAAGCAAAATTTATTTAGGAGGCGATAACCATGGTTAAATTATTAGTGGGACATAAGGGCAGCGGCAAAACCAAGCAGATGATTGACTTGGCCAACGAGTGCGTTGAAAACAGCAAGGGAAGCATTATATTTATCAATAAGAATCACAGATTGATGTATGATTTAAAATATAGAATAAGAGTTATATGTATGGAAGATTTCGAGCACATCACCAACAGTGACGAATATATCGGATTCCTTTATGGGATAATAAGCTCTGATCACGATATAGAGACAGTATACATAGACAGCATCTTAAAACATGCTGATTTTTCCCTCGGAGATCTGCCTGAGTTTGTAGAAAGACTTAAGAGCATATCCAAGGATTACGGTATGGACTTCGTCGTAAGTCTCAGCGCCGAAAAGGAAGAGATGATCGGAGTCAACTTTGACGACTGTGAAATTCTCAACTGATAAAACTGATAAATTTGCTTTGAATAATATGCCGGCGGTGGGAAACCACCGCCTTATGTTTTTTACAGCAATTTACCGGGAGAATATGAATGTTTACGGAGCGGATAGCATGCTTGACATTGGGACTATAGAGAAAAAACTTAAGATGAGGGAAACGCAGCCTATAGGAAAGCATAGTTTTTTCAGCGTGGTGATACCGATATGCCGGGGAAAAATCATCGGAGCTTTTCAAGAAGGCAAAGACTGCAAATACATTGCAGGCGGAGATGATGAGGACCTGAACATTTTGTTTGAGGTAAGGTCGGATAAGCTTAAAAACCAGCCGGGAGACATATGCTTTCCCGGAGGCAGGATAGAAGCAGGAGAAACTCCCGTTAAAGCGGCTCTCAGGGAGTTTGAAGAAGAAACTGGAATACCGGCTTCAGATGTGAGGATAATCGCTCCCTTTGACACATTGTACGGCTTCGACAATTATACAGTATATACCTTTGTAGCCGAAATAAAGGAGTCGTCCCTTACAAAAATAAACGTAAATAAGGAGGAGGTGGAGGAATTTTTTACCGTTCCTCTTGAATTTTTCAAAGGTAATCCTCCTAAAGTGTACGAAGCCGATATTGTTTCAGACGTGGCAGCTTTTCCCTATGCAGAAACGGGAATTTCTCCCAGTTATAAATGGCGTAAAAGCAAAAACATCATCCCTGTGTATCACTGGGAAAACCGTGTGATATGGGGGATGACGGCGAGAATAGTAAAATGGTTTACCGATAAAATATTATGATGGCAGCGGCAGCTGCCATTTTTTGTAGGGTTCACAAGCTTCCTTTCCGCTAATATAGTTTTGGATATGAGTGAAAACTATCTTATAATCTTGAAAACGAGAAAGGAGCAGTGAGATGAAAAGAAAGCTTATGATTGCCGCAATGGCTTTAGCTGTGGCTTCAGGCTCTTTTGGAGCAGCATTTGCAGAGACGGCAGGAGGAAATTCTTTTAAGACGTGCTTTGCTGACATATATGAATTTTTCAGCGTTATCACCGACGGAAACGGTTGTGGCGGCAACGATTTTAGCGGTGACGTTCCGGGCGGAGCAAACGCTTTTTACCCGGCAGAATCTGTGGAAGAGCCGGAAATAAATTTTCAGTCGGCGGACGCAGAGGCAGTTAAGCTGTCTAAAGAAAACTCAGCTGAAAAAATATTGTATGAGATAAGGGCTTCAATAGAAGCGGACAAAAAAATTTTTGAACGAGGCAATAAAAATGAAGGAGAAGAGACAACATCTTTTTCAGCCGGCGACTTTGGTTTAAAGAGAAAAGGAGGAATTGCTAATTCCCGCAATGAAAACTATCCAAAAGACAGCGGAGAGGAAGTTCTTCAGGCAAATAAAATTTTAAACCTTGTAAATCAGGAAAGAGAGAAAGTCGGACTTTCACTTCTGTCGTTAAACGACGAACTTTGCGCCGTCGCTCAAATGAAGGCGGAGGACATGGCAGAAAACAATTATTTTTCCCATAATTCCCCCGCTTATGGTTCGGCCTTCGACATGATGAAAGAATATAATATAAATTATATGGCCGCGGGAGAAAATATAGCAAAAGGACAGAGGAGCGCTGATTTTGTCATGAGGTCGTGGATGCGCTCGCAGGGGCATAGAAATAACATCCTGAGAGAAAAATATGAGGAAATCGGAGTGGGATATGCGGTGAATGAAAAAGGGATCGCCTACTGGGTACAGTTATTCATAGGATGAGAAAACGGTTTTTACAAATTTTGAATGTACACGGCTTTATATTTCACGGCTTTGTATTTCATAGCTTTATATTTCACGGCCGGAGGCGATGCGCCGGCATAAGGTTTGCTTAAAAAGAATAAAGACGCAGCTTTAATGAAATTACAACTTTTTTTAACAAAATTTTGACAAAAAATATATAAGAACGCAAAAAGTGCTTTTACTTTTGGAATCTTTATTATATAATTATGTTAGGAAATTTATTGCAAAATTACTTAGGAGGGAAAAAATGAAAAAGTTTCTTTCATTATTGCTCATCGCAGCAATGGTATTTGCTTTCGCAGCTTGCGGCAATAAAGATGACGGCGGCAAGGCTGAAGGCGATGGAGCTGCTGATGGAGCAATCAACTATGATGCAATTCCGGATACTATGGAGTCAGAAGACGGAAAGTATGAGCTGGCGTTTGTAACAGACGTAGGCCAGCTGAAGGACGGTTCCTTTAACCAGTTCACCTGGAACGGAGTTAAGGGCTACGCTTCAGAACACGAATTGTCATATAAGTATTATCAGCCGGCAAACGGCGATCAGGCTACTGATACCGACAGATACGACGCCATGAAGGCTGCTGCTGACGCAGGCGCCAAAATCGTAGTAGCCGCAGGCTTCCTGCAGGCTCCGGCTCTTGAAAAGGCTGCTGCCGACTTCCCGGAAGTTAAGTTCATCTTTATTGATGGATCAATTGAAGGGATAGAAAACATGGCTTCTGTAAGCTATAGAGAAGAACAGGCCGGTTATCTGGCGGGATATGCAGCAGCTATGGAGGGCTACACTAAGATCGGCTTCTCCGGCGGCGGCGGCGGAAGCAATCCTGCCTGCATCAAATACGGATATGGTTTCGTTCAGGGCGTAGAAGCAGGCGCTGCTGAAAAAGGTTCAAAAGTAGAAATGAGATACAGCTGGGAATACGGTTCGTCTTTCTCCGCTTCTCAGGATTTACAGGCTATGCTCGGCGGCTGGTTTGAATCCGGTACGGAAGTTATCTTCATGTGCGGCGGAAGCATGTTCCAGTCAGGTACCGCTGCTGCAGGAGCCAACGACGGCGATATTATCGGCGTTGACGTTGACCAGTCAGGTCAGTCCGATACAGTCGTTACTTCAGCTATGAAGGATTTGGCAGGATCAACGATGAACGTTATCGGTGCTTTCTACGAAGACAAATGGGCTGATTTCGGCGGAAAGATTACTGTTTTCGGAGCTGAAACAGACGCAGTAGGCATTCCTACAGACACTTGGTCGCTTGAAAACTGGAAAGTTGAAGATTATAACGCTCTCTACGAAAAGGTTAAGAGCGGTGAAATTGAAATCTCCAACGAAGAGGTTGCAGATCCAAGCACAAAGGATTGGGAAAACATCACATTTGTTAAATAATTCAAAATAGCGGATGAATTAAACAAGTTATTAAACTTGCATAAAAGGGGGAATTTTATGTTCCCCCTTTTTGTAGGTTAGAGAATATTTGCAAAGGATAAAGCGATGTCAGAATACGTAATTGAGATGAACCACATACGGAAAGAATTTCCTGGAATTGTGGCCAACGACGACATAACGTTGCAGTTAAAAAAGGGAGAGATACACGCGCTTCTGGGTGAAAACGGAGCGGGAAAATCTACTCTCATGAGTGTTTTATTCGGACTTTATCAGCCTGAGGAAGGCACGATATTAAAAAACGGAAAAGAAGTAGAGATAAATAATCCCAACGATGCTACAGCCTTGGGAATAGGAATGGTTCATCAGCATTTTAAGCTGATTGACGTTTTTACCGTTCTCGATAATATTATTCTGGGAGCGGAAACGACGAAGTTTGGCTTTTTACAGAAGAAAGAAGCTAAAAAGAAGGTTATCGAGCTGTCGGAAAAGTACGGTCTTAAGGTGGACGTAGACGCTAAAGTTGAAGACATTACCGTAGGCATGCAGCAGCGCGTTGAAATTTTAAAGATGCTTTACAGGGAAAATGAAATCCTGATTTTCGACGAACCTACAGCCGTCCTTACTCCTCAGGAGATAGATGAACTTATGGAAATTATGAGGGGGTTTGCGAAAGAAGGCAAATCCATCTTGTTTATCACGCATAAATTAAATGAAATCATGGCGGTATCTGACAGAGTTACCGTATTGCATAAGGGAAAGTGTATAGGAACGGTCAATACCAAAGATGTAACGAAACAGGAACTTTCCACCATGATGGTAGGAAGACCGGTTCAGCTGGAGATTGACAAAACGGAGGCCAGACCGAAGGAAGTGGTTCTGTCCGTTAAGAATCTTAGGGTTCCGTCAAAGCTCCACAAAAACGATGCCGTAAGAGGCGTTTCCTTTGACGTCAGGCAGGGAGAAATCGTATGTATCGCAGGAATCGACGGAAACGGACAGAGCGAGCTTATACATGGAATAACGGGACTTGAAAAAACCAGCGAAGGTAAGATAACTCTTTGCGGTAAAGATATTTCAGGAGCAACCATAAGAGAACGAAGCCTTGCCGGGATGAGTCATATTCCGGAGGATCGTCATAAGCACGGATTGGTTCTGCCATATACCTTGGAGCAGAATCTCGTCCTGCAGAAATTCAGAGAGAAGAGATTCCAGAACCACGGCTTCATAAAATTTAACGAAGTAAGAAATTATGCTAAGACGCTTATCGAGGAATACGATATACGTTCGGGACAGGGCCCTGTAACTATAGCACGCAGCATGTCGGGAGGAAATCAGCAGAAGGCCATAATTGCAAGAGAGCTGGACAGGGACGAGCCGCTCATAATAGCAGTACAGCCTACCAGAGGTCTGGACGTGGGAGCAATAGAAAACATACACGGTCAGTTGATTTCCGAGAGAGATAAAGATAAGGCTATTCTGCTCGTTTCCCTCGAGCTGGACGAAGTAATGAGCCTTTCCGACAGGATTCTCGTAATGTATGAGGGCCAAATCGTGGGCGAGCTGGATCCTAAGAAAACTGACGCTCAGGAACTGGGTCTCTATATGGCGGGAGCCAAACGTCAGGAAAAGGAGGTGGAAGCAGATGTATAAGCTGAATCCGGATACCGGAAAACAGAAATATTATTCAACAGACGCCTTTAAAAGTATTCTTTCAGCTGTAATATCCATCCTCATTGGTATGGTTGTGGGAACTCTTATTGTAATAATAGTAGGATTCACGAAAGACGGAATAACGACAAAAGGTATATTTGAGGGCGTCAAGCTTGTATTTCTCGGATTGTTCAGTACGGGACGGGAAGCAGGAGAGCTTACATTTGGTTTTAACCCGGTGAATGTAGGAAACATGCTTTTCAGGGGAACTCCTCTGATAATGACCGGTTTATCTGTAGCAGTGGCTTTCAGGACAGGACTGTTTAATATAGGAGCTCCGGGACAATATCTTATGGGAACGACGGCGACGCTTTATATAGCGCTGACCATGCCGACGGAGACGATTCCCGTCTGGATAGTATGGATACTGGCTTTCCTTGGCGGAATGATAGCGGGAGCTGTCTGGGGATGTATCCCGGGATTTCTGAAAGCTTTCCTCAATATAAACGAAGTAATTACATGTATAATGACAAACTGGATAGCCGCAAACCTTGTAACCTGGTTTTTTGAAGTCAGAGACGAGCTTAAAAATGCCGAGGACGGAGGAAAGGTAGGTTATATCAAACCTACAGCCTCAAACGGAGTTGAAACTTTCGATTTCGGTCTTGATAAACTTTTCCCTGGCTCTCAGGTAACAGGCGGTATAGTTATAGCGGTTTTGATTGCCGTAATAGTATATATAATCATGACGAAGACGACTTTCGGCTATCAGCTCAAGGCGTGCGGAAATAATCGCCATGCGGCAAGATATGCGGGAATAAACGATAAGAAGAGCATAGTAATGTCTATGGCCATAGCAGGAGCTCTTTCAGCAGCCGGAGCTTCGCTTTATTATCTGTCGGGACATACAGAGTTTTTCTGGTCAACATATCAGATGCTTCCTGACGAGGGATTTAACGGAATTCCTGTAGCGCTGCTGGCGTCCAATCATCCGATAGGCGTCGTTTTTACGGGTTGCTTTATGTCAATGCTGAATATAGCAGGTATGCAGCTCAAGACGCTTACCGCATACAATGAGTATATTACGGATATAATAATTGCTTCAATAGTTTACCTCAGCGCTTTCGCAATGCTAATAAAGACGTTGCTCGATAAAAGAGGTAAAAAGAAAAAAGAGACCGGCGAAAATGCGGAAGGAGGAAACAAGTAATGGTATTTTTGATTCAACAGACTATGCTGTACGCTGTTCCTCTGATGATAGTAGCTCTGGCAGGAATTTTTGCCGAAAGGAGCGGCGTCATAAATCTGGCTTTGGAAGGTATCATGATCTTCGGAGCCTTTATAGGAGTATTGTTTGTAAGAGTGATGCAGGAAAACCAGGTGTTTACCCAGGAACAGGGACAGCTTCTGATGCTGCTGGCTTTGATAGCTGCTTCGGTTTTCGGAGCCTTGTTCTCGCTGCTTTTGTCGTTTTCGGCTATCAATCTGAAAGCAGATCAGACTATAGGCGGTACGGCGCTGAATATGCTGGCTCCTGCGCTGGTTCTGTTCTTCATCAATCTGATAGCTCAGCAGAACGCTATGAGAATGGTGACTGGAGACGCCGCCGGCTGGTTTATGATAAAGCCGAGCACCTTCGGACTTCCTAAGGATCATGATTTCGGATTCATAGGAAATCTCCTTATAAACAAGGTTTATCTAACGACTTATATATGCCTTGCGGTTTTTGTGATACTGTCCGTCATACTTTATAAGACAAAGTTCGGACTTAGGCTGAGATCCTGCGGTGAAAACCCTCATGCAGCTGATTCTCTGGGAATCAACGTTTATAAGATGAGATATGCCGGAGTAACGATTTCAGGAGCCCTGGCAGGCATGGGCGGATTTACCTATGCTCTCACCACGGCCAACTGCGCTTCCACAGGAGAAGTGGCAGGATACGGCTTCCTCGCTCTGGCTGTTATGATTTTCGGCAACTGGAAGCCTCTTACCGTTGCAATGGGAGGAATCCTGTTCGGTCTGTTCAAGTGTATATCTGCAACCTACACAAGCTTGGACATAAATGGGGACGGGGTGTATATGCTGGCGGAGATAGGAGTAAGCCCTTACGTATACAGACTGCTTCCTTATCTAATCACCCTCATAGTTCTTGCGTTTACCTCCAAGAGCTCAAGGGTACCTAAGGCAGAGGGAATTCCTTACGACAAGGGACAGAGATAAGTTTTTAAAATTCAGAATATAAAGGGGTACGGGACTTCTCGTACCCTTTTTAACGGAATGGAATGTCTTGCGAAAAATCATTTTTCGCAAGAGCTTCAATGACGCTTTGAAATCAAATAACCGGCGAATTTAAAGGGATACGGTTATAAGAAAGAGAGATTATGTTTTTACCTATAACGAGAGAAGAAATGAATAACAGAGGATGGCAGGAAGTGGATTTCGTTCTTGTAACGGGAGACGCTTATGTGGACCATCATTCCTTCGGCACAGCTATAATAGCTCGCGTCCTGGAAAGCATGGGATACAGGATTGCCATACTGCCGAGACCGGATTATAAATCGGCTGACGATTTTAAACGCTTCGGAAAGCCTAGGCTGGGCTTTCTGATAAACAGCGGCGTAGTCGATTCAATGGTTAATAATTATTCTGTATTTAAGAATAAGAGAAAAAAGGACGAGTATGCGCCGGGAGGCAAGGCGGGAGGCCGTCCGGACAGAGCGCTGATTGTTTATGCCAACAGGGCGAGAGAAGCCTATAAAGGAGTTCCCGTCATAATAGGCGGAATAGAAGCCAGTCTCAGGAGATTGGGCCATTACGACTACTGGAGCGACAGGATAAGAAGATCTGTATTGCTTGATTCAAAGGCTGATCTGCTCATCTACGGGATGGGTGAAAAAGCTGTAGTTGAAATCGCCGACGCTCTTGATTCAGGCATAGATGTTAAAGACATAACCTGGATAAAAGGAACATGCTGGAAAGGAAAAGAAGCGCCGGCAGAAGCAGATTGGATAAAACTGCCGGAATTTGAGCAGATTAACTGCGACAGGCGAAAATATGCCGAAAGCTTCCTGAGACAGTATGAAAACAATGATTACATAACGGCGAAGGGTTTGGCGGAAAAATATACGGATACCGTATGGGTGATGCAAAACCCTCCGCAGCCGCCTCTTTCACAGCAGGAGTTGGACGATGTTTACCAGCTTCCATTTGAAAATGAACCTCACCCCGTATATGAGGAGCAGGGTGGGATACCGGCATTTGAAGAAGTAAGGTTCAGCATAGTCAGCTCAAGGGGCTGCTTCGGAGGATGCAGCTTCTGCGCTATAACTTATCATCAGGGCAGACAGGTGCGCGGCAGGAGCAAGGAGTCCATAGTAGCGGAAGCGGAAATGCTGACGAAAAGAGATGATTTTAAAGGATATATTCATGACGTGGGAGGACCTACGGCTAATTTCAGGGGGCCGGCCTGCCAAAAACAGCTGAAGGCAGGCGTGTGCAGTCATAAGGATTGTCTGTATCCGAGGGTATGCTCTGCCATACGTCCCGACCACAGCGAATATTTCAATATTTTAAAGGCTGTTAGAGAAATCCTGGGCGTTAAAAAAGTCTTTATAAGGTCTGGAATAAGATACGACTACCTTTTAGCTGATGAAAAATGCGACGAATACATACAGGAGCTGTGCAGGCATCATGTGAGCGGAACTCTTAAGGTTGCTCCCGAACACATATCGGACAAGGTGCTCTCATGTATGCGCAAGCCGTCGAAGGACACTTTCACATGCTTTGTGAAAAAATATAAAAGCGCCAATGAAAAACTTGGATTGAAGCAGTATCTGATACCGTATCTTATCTCAAGTCACCCGGGCAGCAGCCTTGAAGACGCTGTGGAGCTGGCGCTGTTTTTAAAGAATTACGGCTTCGTACCCGACCAAGTTCAGGATTTCTATCCGACTCCCGGCACTCTGGCCACCTGTATGTATTATACAGGGCTGGATCCGTTTACTATGAGGAAAATTCACGTAGCCCGGACTATGGAGGAAAAGAAAATGCAGAGAGCATTGCTTCACTTTCATAAAAAAGAGAACAGAGCCGCTGTTAAAAAGGCTCTTGAAAAAATCGGAAGAAGCGATTTGTTTTATCAGCTTACTTCACAAAAACATCACAAAAATAAGCGAATGTAGTATATAATAACGAATGATATAGTAAAAATTACTAGATAGCTTATTAAGCAAAAATGAGGAGACAGATATATGAAAAAGGTTCAATCATTTTTAAATGACGGGGGAACCATAAAGGATTTGATGTATAAAGCTAAGGAGGCATACCCTACCAATGCGGCTTTTAAAGTTAAAGCGGACGGAGAAATTAAAACCATAACTTTTATTCAGATGATGAAAGATGTGGAATCTTTGGGAACGGAGCTGTCGGCGAGAGGCTTCGACGGAAAGAGAATGGGAATAATAGGGGAAAATTCTTACGAGTGGTTTAATTGTTTTCTTTCCATCGTCTGCGGAGGAAATATTGCCGTGCCTTTCGACAAAGGGCTTACTGCCGAGGAGCTGGCGCAATGTGTGGAACGAAGCGATATAAAAGTTTTGTTTTATGATGATAAGCATAAAGATTTGGTTGATAAGATAAAGCAGCAGTGTTCAAAAGAACTGGAACTTTTCAGAATTACAGGAAATGAAAATGACCTGGATGAAATGAGAACCGCAGGAAATATAAAGATGACAGCCGGAGACAGAAGCTATCTGGACAGACCTGTAAACAGGAGCGATTTGGCCGTATTCCTGTTCACTTCCGGAACGACCAGCACCTCAAAAGTGGTAATGCTCAGCCATGATAACATTGCTTCCAACATTACGGATATGCTTCAGATGAAGATTTTTTATCCAACCGATGTAAATATGGCTTTTCTGCCGTTTCATCACAGCTTCGGACTGGTAGGCTGTCTTGTTTTCCTGTCGTCTGCCAGCGCCAATGTATTCTGCGACGGACTGAAATATGTGGCGAAGAATCTGGAGGAGTACGGAGTTACCGTATTCGTGGGAGTACCGCTTATAGTGGAAAATCTTTATAATAAAATAATGAAACAGGTGGAAAAGCAAGGCATGACGGCGAAAGTCAACAAAGGCCTCAAGCTGGCTTCTATGTTAGACAAAATAGGAATTCATCAGCGAAGAAGGATTTTCGCAGAGATAATCAAGAAACTAGGCGGACATCTGAGACTTATAATATGCGGAGCCGCGTCTCTTTCAAAGGAGGTAGCGATAGGCCTTAACAATTTCGGAATTTCAACTATACAGGGATATGGCTTGACGGAAACTTCTCCGGTTCTTACAGCTGAAAGACCTTGGAGCCTATGCGCAGGATCCGTCGGAACACCGATGAAGAGCGTAAGGATATATATAAATAATCCGGACAGCAATGGAATAGGGGAAATCGTTGCATGGGGGCCTAACGTAATGCAAGGATATCTTCATCAGAGGGAAGCTACCGAGGAAGTTCTGAAAGACGGCTGGTTCTTTACAGGAGATCTGGGAAGAATAGATTCCAAGGGAAATCTGTGGATATGCGGAAGAAAGAAAAACGTTATCGTTATGAAAAACGGAAAGAATATCTTCCCTGAGGAAATAGAAGGTCTGATAGATAAGCTGCCTTACGTAACTGAGAGCATGATATTCACCAGAGAAAAACATAATGAGCTGGTACTATGGTGCAAGATAGTATACAGCCCCGAATATCTTGAGAAGCAGGGAATTACGGAGCGGGAGTTGGCACAGGAGATTTCCTGCGATTTGAGAGACATCAACAATACGCTGCCTGTTTATAAGCATATAAATCACTTTATATTGAGCGATACGCCTATGATAAAGACGACTACTCAGAAAATAAAGCGTAATCCGGCCGTGAAGGAAATAGATGACAGCTGGGAAAATATACAGACATATAATACAGAAAAATAAATGCTGAAAACAGTATTAAAGAAGTAAAAGCGCATGATGGGAAAGAGGTGCC
The DNA here is from genome assembly GCA_937900415.1 of uncultured Clostridia bacterium. Classification (GTDB taxonomy): domain Bacteria; phylum Bacillota; class Clostridia; order Peptostreptococcales; family Anaerovoracaceae; genus Fimisoma. The sequence goes on along the minus strand of CALCEY010000017.1, from coordinate 41,950 downwards.
GGTTTGACTCTTATAAGTAAATTTTCACAGATCCTTGAGGACAGCAAAAGAGAATATGAGAATGCAAAAGCCGGCAGCTTTCGCATTGCTGAAGAGGTGAAAGGCGGAGAAGCGGGCGGCGAGTATTCCGAGGGTGGAAAAAGTCCGTGGACAAATTTGCTTGCTTTAGGAGACAACAGCAGATTTATGAAATATCTGCTTGAGGAAAGAAATATGGCAGGCAGACTTAAGCTGATTTATATAGACCCGCCTTTTTTCAGCAAGGCAAAGTATGATGCGGTAATCAGCCTGTATGATGATGAAGGAAAAAAGCTCTCTTCCGTTAAACATCCGGCATACGATGACGTGTGGCATAAGGATATGGCCGGCTATATGACCATGATGTGCGAGAGGCTGCTGATGATGAAAGAGCTTCTGGCTGAAGACGGCACTCTTTGGGTGCATTTGGACTGGCATGTGGTTCATTACGTCAAGGTGTTTCTTGATGAAATTTTCGGAGAGGAAAATTTCATCAACGAGATAGTGTGGCAGTATAAGTCAGGGGGCTCAAGCAAACGTCATTTTGCCAGAAAGCACGATACGATTTTAGTGTACTGCAAAAGCAAAAAATATTATTTTGCTCCGCCGAAAGAAAAATCATACAACAGGGATTTCAAACCGTATCGTTTTAAGGATGTCAGGGAATACAGAGACGAAACGGGCTGGTATACGATGGTGACTATGAAAGACGTATGGCAGGTAGATATGGTAGGCAGAACTTCGGCGGAACGCACAGGCTATGCTACGCAGAAACCCGAGGCTCTTCTTCAGCGCATAGTGGAAAGCGCTACAAAAGAAGGAGATCTCTGCGCGGATTTCTTCTGCGGCAGCGGCACTTTGGGAGCTGTGGCTGAAAAGTCGGGCAGACGCTGGATTTGCTGTGACGGAAGCCAGCTGGCCGTATCTGCGGCCTTAAAGAGGCTGTATAATCTCGGTGCGTCCGTAGCTATGGCGCAGGAAACCTGTCCGGTATGGAATGATAGCACGAAAGCCAGGAGCAGAATAGAACTCGAGGTTGCCTGCGAAGAGCTTACAGGTTCTGATAAGGATGTTTTCACCATATGTCTGAAGGACTATATAATTGAAAAGCTTCCGGATTCTCTAAGTGAAAAAGACAGACTCGCAATGGAGAATATCCTTAAAGAGAATCCTCTGTCATTGATAGAATATTGGAGCGTGGATTTTGATTTTGACGGAAAGGTATACAGACCTGCCATATCTTTTTCGAGAGAAAGGGGCAGGCTGCCGTTGAGGTGTGAAATGCTTCGGCCGAAAAACAACCGGGGGCGCATATTGGTAAAGACCGTAGATGTTACAGGAAACTGCGTTTTTACACTGGGATAAACCAAAAGATTTTACATAGATTTAACTTTTACATTCTCCTTACATATATTATAATATTTTTGTAAAAATATTATTAAAAATGTATAAAAAAGGAGAATTTTTTATGGATTTTTTTGGCGTCCTGCAGCTCATAGGCGGTTTATGTCTGTTCCTTTTCGGAATGGATACTATGGGAAACGGTTTGACACGGGCTTCGGGCAGCAAATTGGAACAGATTCTTGAAAATCTTACATCCAGCGTACCTAAAGGTGTTCTGCTTGGGTGTGTTGTTACGGCTGTCATCCAGAGTTCATCTGCAACTACTGTAATGATGGTCGGCTTTGTAAATTCCGGCATAATGAAGCTACGTCAGGTGATACCTGTAATAATGGGAGCCAACATAGGAACTACCGTTACAGCATGGCTCTTGAGCTTGACCGGACTTGAGGGAGAAAGCTTTTTCGTTCAGATGCTTAAGCCGATGTCTTTTTCTCCATTGCTTGCAGCGCTGGCGATAGTCTTTATAATGTTCTGCAAGAGTGAGAAGAAGAAAGATATAGGATTCGTGCTCATAGGCTTTGCAGTGCTTATGTACGGAATGGATATAATGAGCTCGGCAGTAGAGCCTTTGAGGGACGTACCTGAGTTTGTAAGCATATTGACGATGTTTTCAAATCCTGTGCTTGGGGTTGCGGCGGGAACTGTTTTCACAGCAGCTATCCAGAGCTCCTCAGCTTCCGTGGGAATTCTGCAGGCTCTCTGCCTGACCGGTTCTCTAACTTATGCTACTGTAATTCCAATCATCATGGGTCAGAACATAGGAACTTGTATCACGGCGATAATTTCTTCCATCGGAGCAAGTAAAAATGCAAAGAGAGTGGCGGCTGTGCATCTGTCGTTTAATATTATCGGAACCGTACTGTTCCTTGCAGTGTTCTATACAGCCAATGCATTTGTTAACTTTGATTTTATGAATACGGTCGTAGGCCCGGAAAACGTGGCTGTAATACACAGTATATTTAATATAGCCTCAACCGCTGTACTGCTGCCGTTTTACAAGCAGCTGGAAAAACTGGCGATAATTCTTGTAAAGGATAACGAAGAAAAAAAGAAGGTTCCGGACGAAACTCTTACCCTGCTGGACGAACGCTTCATGGAAACTCCTTCAGTAGCCGTAATGCAGTGCAAAACCGTTGCCCATAAAATGGCGGAGCTTTCGCGAGACAGCATATTGGCAGCGCTGAATCTGTTCAACGTTTACGACGAGGACAAGTTTAATTATGTGGACAAGCTGGAATCAAAGATAGACAGATATGAGGACGCCTTAGGCGCGTATATAGTGGAGCTTTCGAGCCTCGATCTTTCAAATGCGGAAAGCAAAGAAATTTCCATGATTCTCCATAACATAGGTGATTTGGAGCGCATTTCAGACCATGCGATGAATTTGGCGGAGACAGCGCGGGAGCTTCACAATAAAAAGCTCAGCTTTTCCGATGACGCCAGAGCCGAGCTCAGCGTATTCATGAACGCTGTAAAGGACATCGTCGGTATGTCGATAGAGTCCTTCAAAGAAGCGGATGTGGAAGAGGCTGCCAGAGTTGAACCTTTAGAAGAAGTAATCGACGCAATACATTCTGAGGTAAAGAGCAGACATATAAGAAGATTGCAAAAAGGAAAGTGTACTATAGAGTTGGGCTTTATTTTGCAGGACCTGATAACCAATATGGAGAGGGTAGCCGACCATTGCTCCAACTTAGCTGTCTGCACTATAGAAACAAAGCATGAGCAGTTTGATATGCATCATTACATCAATAATATAAAGAAATACGATACAGATCATTTCAATGAACGGGTTAAAGAATATGAAGATAAATATGCTCTTCCCGTAAGCATTTAAATCCAGTTAAAATTAACGTCCGGCCCAAAGGCTTCAGCCAGGGCCGGACGTTTTGGCTTATATTGGCATTTAATATTGCCCATTTACTGTTGCCCTTTGTGCATTTAATTTGATTTGAATATTATCATGTCCTCGCCTATTACAAGTATCGAGCTCCAGGGAAGCTGTAATTCTCCTCTGAAACGACCTGCTCCTGTTTTGTGGAAATCAGGAACCAGCAGTGACTTTATTGCGCCTGTTTCTTCGTCAAAGATCATTTCCGCATCCCAGAGCTTTCCGTGCATGCTGCCGCTGGTAATATCCACAATTTCTTTATCTCCGATTTCACTTAAAAGCATAAACCTCCGCTCCTTCGCTAATAATAGGAATATTAGATCTTATTGGGAAAGGAACAGAATTATGAGTAAAGAAAAAGAAAATACCGGAGGAATGGGCAGCAGAAACGGAGAGGGCAGACCCGCAGACAATCCTAAAGATAATCCTGGAAACAATCCGGAAAGCAATTCCGGCGATAATTCAGGTGCGGCAGAAATAATAAAAGAGCTGGGACTTATAAGCAGCGGGAATAATTTTAAAAGCGAGCTGCAATATATCAATATAATAGGAAGCATAGAAGGTCATTCCGCTCTGCCTCAGGACAGCAAGTCTACCAAGTATGAACATCTGATTCCGGAGCTGGTTGCAGTCGAAGAAAATCCGGAGATAAAAGGCTTGCTTTTGATATTGAATACCGTCGGGGGCGATGTTGAAGCAGGCCTCGCCTTGTCAGAACTGGTGGCAGGGATTACGAAGCCTACAGTTTCTCTGGTTATAGGAGGCGGTCACAGTATTGGAATACCGCTTGCCGTATCGGCCGATTACTCTTTTGTGGCAAAATCCGCTACTATGACGCTTCACCCAATCAGAACCAGCGGCACACTTATAACTGCCGAGCCGACCTTTGAATATATGAAAAAGACTCAGGAAAGAGTCGTGGATTTTATAGTTGAACATTCCAACGCTAAAAAGGAAGAAATTGAAGAAAAGATGAACTGCACGAGCAATATGGCCAACGACGTAGGAACGCTTCTGTTCGGGCCTGAAGCTGTCAAAATGGGACTGATGGACGAAATAGGCTCCCTCAGCGCCGCACTTAAAAAGCTCAGAGAAATGATTGACAAAAATTCCCATAAATAGTAACCTGTAAAGGCAGAGGGAAACGGAAAGAGGTGGTCTATGACAGGACTTGTCATAGCGGTTTTGACAGATGATGAAAATTATGGGAGAGCACTTGCAAGAGGTTTAGCGGAGGAAAGTGAAAGAGTAATAGTTAAGGTTGTTTGCACTAAAGGCATGGCAGACGATGAATTTCTGTCCGAAGCAGAAAAATTGTCAGATGAGGGAAGCATCTTACTTACTGACAGGCGGACTGCCGCTGCAATATCGGGACACGCCGTCCTAATTTCCAAAGAAGAACCGCAGGCTGATGAAAATTGTATTTTCAAGCTGTCGCCTGTGGACAGAATTTTGGGTAAAATAAAGGAAGTATATTCGGAAATAGGCGGAAGTGAATTTTTAAGGCTTGAAGCAGAAGAGGAAACGATAATAGGAATTTTTTCCCAAACGGGAGGCTGCGGTTGTACGTCTATATCCGTAACCTTGAGCAGATGGCTGGCGCTGACTTCAGAAAAGCCCGTCTTGTATATCAACGCCGGAATTAAAGACGATTACCGATATTATTTCCCGGGAAAAGATGAAAAGGCAGAGATGGAAAAAATCCGCTCCAAAAAAGAATTGATTTTTCATATGACGGAAAAACTTGCTTGGAGCTTTGAAAGATACTGCTTTAAAGATGGATATGGTGTTTTCGCCCTGAGACCGGAGCATGTGGGAAACTGCCTGAGCGCAAGGGAACATCTTGAAAGATTTTTAGCGTCGGTGACGGAAAGGAAGTATTTCCGCTATATCATAATAGACGGTATGATAGATAGGGGGAATATTGTTTGTGATTTAAAAATAGCGGTTTTCAATGCGGAAGATAAGAGAAGCGGCTTTTTTGATGACGAAGGATGTTTAGTCTCAGTATATAATTTTGCTGAAAATGGAGCGGATAAAGCAGTAACAATGGCAGAAGAGGATGAAGCGGCGGAATCTGCGGCAGAGAAGCTTTTATACGACGAAGGGCGCGGAGTAAAGAAGGGACGTCGCTTTTATATACCTTCGGATGAAGAAAGCTTTAAAGCATCGGAAACCGGCGTGGAAATTTCCATGGAAGGAATTTTTTCAGCATGCGTAAGAGAGCTTTTAATTAAAATCCATGCTGAAAGCAAATTCGCCGAAGATTATGCCATTGAAGCTACTTAAGCAGGAACGGTCTGTGCCGGCTTTCGCAGGCTGCCCGTAGATTTTGCAGGCTGCCGTATCCAACATGTCTGAGTTTGTGCAGGCTCTCCTCGTGGACTCTGTCGGTTTTTGTCGAGAAAAAACAGTTGCAATAAAATTGCAGCTGTTTTATTATAATATCAAAATGTAAATAAATTACAAAAAAGGAATATATTTAAAATGAATCGTATCAAAGAAGAGATACTTTTATCCGTGAGAAACAGAATATATGCGGAAGAAATAATAGACGACGAAAGAGCCTTGGAGATAATTTCAGAAGAGGTATTTGAAGATCAGCGGCTTTCAGGGGAAGACATGAAAAAACTTCGGGATATATGCATGGAAATTTTCTATAAGACAAGGAGTCGGCTGGGGATACTTAAGCCTCTGGCGGACGACCCTTCTGTAACAGAGATAATGGTCAACGGAGCTGAAAGCATATTCATCGAGAAGAATGGCAAACTGGAACGTGTCTCACTCGCTTTCGACAGTGTTTCAGAGCTGGAGGAGTTAATGCAGAATATGGCTTCGGCGGTACACAGGGAAATAAATGAGCTTAATCCCATCGTAGACGCTAGATTACCTGACGGTTCCAGAGTAAACGGAGTATATAAAAATGTGGCGGTAAACGGCCCTATTCTTACAATAAGAAAGTTTTCAGACAGATGTATGAATATGGAAAGCTTAAGAAGGCGCGGAACCGTCAGCGAAGAGGCGTTTCTTCTCCTGAAAGCGTTGACTGTATGCGGATATAATATCTTTGTCAGCGGAGGCACATCGTCAGGCAAGACTACGCTTCTTAATGCTTTAAGCGAATTTATACCTGAAGGCGAGAGGGTAATAGTGATAGAGGATTCTGCGGAACTTAGGCTTGAGCGCATAGAAAATATAGTTCAGATGGAGTGCAGACAGGGAAATATACAAGGCAGAGGCAGGATAACCATGTCACAGCTTATAAAAGCAAGTCTGAGAATGAGGCCGGACAGAATAATTGTCGGAGAGGTAAGAGGAGCAGAAGTTCTCGATATGCTGCAAGCCATGAATACCGGTCATGCCGGAAGCATGAGCACTGGACATGGGAATTCCGTCGAAGGAATGCTTAGAAGACTTGAAGCCATGTATATGACAGCCATGAATCTCGATATAGAAGCCGTGAGAGCTCAGATAGCAGAAGGAATAGATATAATGGTACACCTGGAAAAGCGAAAAGAAAAAAGAATGATAACGGAAATATCTGAACTTGCGGGATATTGTAACGGAGCTTTTTGTATAAACAAGCTGATGGAGGCTGACGAGACAGGGAGGCTGTGTCTTACAGGCAGACGTCTTGAACATAGGGAAAAGCTGAGGAGAGGGGATGGAGATTACGTTGACGGACTACAAAAGCTTGGAATTATCTCTTAAGGAAAATATATTCTTTTATACTTTGTCTGCGTCTGCCGCAGTGTTCACAGGCTGGCTGTTTTACGACTCTCCTTTCGCCGGAGCGGTGTTGCTGCTTTTGACTGTATTTGTGAAGCCAAGATATGCCAGTAATCTGAACAGGAAGCGAAAAAATAAATTGACATTACAATTTAAAGATATGCTCTATTCAGTATCTGCATTTGTGCTTTCAGGAAGAAGCCTTGGGCAGGCCATGGAAGCGTCCGTGGATTTCTGGAAAGGAACGTATGGAGAAAAGGATTTTATAATAAAGGAAATCAGAGCCATGTCTAAGAGGATGAAGGAGGGAGGCGAAAGGGATGTGGAGCTTTTAAAGGATTTTGCAATGAGGAGCGGAATAGAAGATATAAATGATTTTGCGGTGGCGTGTGACACATGCAAAAAAACGGGAGGAGATTTTGCCAAAGCTGTAAGTCGCTGCGCAGATATAATAGGCGATAAGCTTTCTTTGGAAAAAGAGCTTAACGTTATAGCTTCACAGAAAAGATTCGAGGGGAGAATAGTGGGGATGGCGCCCTTTGCAATAATTTTATTTATAAAGCTTTTGGCTCCTGAATATCTATATCCTTTGAGTCACACGCAGCAAGGAAGGGCGGTTTCTACTATCGCCCTGATGGCGATAGTAATCGGCTGGCTGATGATAGAAAGGATGAATGATATTGAATTCTAAGGAAAAGAAAAAGATGGAGAAAAGACGCGAAGATATAATGATGACTGTACCTACGTTTATAAATCAGCTTCTTCTTCTTTTGAGCAGCGGTATGGTATTACAGGAAGCCATGAAAGTCATAGCGGTAAAGTACGGCGAAGAGAACTTTAACGGAAAGAATTATTTCACTTCAGCCGTATATGAAATATATAGGAGTACAGAAGAAAACGGGGAAAGCTTTCTTAAGCGTTTTTGCAGATTCGGTAAGGAAAGCCGCGTTAAAGAACTTTCTAGACTTGCAGGAATACTTGAAGACAGCAGAGACAGAGGAACAGAACTATGGGACAAGCTGTCCCTTGAAGGAGAGGCCATGTGGGCTGAAAGACGAAGACGGGCTGAGGAAAAGATAAGGCTGGCGGAAAGCAAGATGAGCTTTCCCCTGGGGCTTATGATGACAGCTCTTATAATCATTACGGCAGCGCCTGCCATGTTGCAGATGTATATAAATTAAAAGGAGGGGAGGATTATGAGGAAAAGCACAGGAAAAATCCTGTTTAACAAACAGGGAATGGAGATGGTTCAGGTAGCCATTCTGGTGGCTATCGCCGTCACCTTGGGACTTATATTCAAGTCTGAAATTACCGGCTTTGTGAATGAAACTTTCGGCTCTCTGAGCAGCAGTAGATTTTAAATAAAGCTATATGATGAAAATCAGAGGGCATAAGGTGGTGAACAGAAACGGAAGCGTTTATGTGGAGGCTTCCCTGACAATGCCTGCGGCTGTAATTATCACAGCAGCCTTAATATCGCTGACCATGTATTTTTATTCCGGTATATGCGATAAAGTCAGACGTCATGAGGAGGAGCTTTCAAAGCGAAGGTCAGGATATGAAGCATCTTATGTAAGAAAGGCTGACAGGATTGAAGAAGAATTTGAAGATTACATCGAGTCGGCGCCTTGGGAATAAAAGAGGATCTTTTACGATATTTGCCGCAATGCTTTTCGCATCCGTTATGATTGCTGTAATGGCAGCGATAAACGCAGCCATAGGAGTTTCTTATGAGGGTGCGCTTAACAGTCTGGGGAGAGTTTGGGGAAAGAGTATTTTAGGAGAATATGATCTATTTCTGAAAGACAGATACGGAATCATGGGGTTTTACGGCAACGACTATTCTGTTGAGGAAAAGTTGAAATTTTACTCAGATTATTCCTTTTCAGAAAAGAAATATGTTGAGGTCAAAAGTATACAGGCAGACACATACAGTTACTCGCCGGAGAATATTAAAAATTTTAAAAAGCAGATAGAGGACGCCTGCCTTTATGGAGCCGAACCCTCCGCTTACAGCTTGAAGGCTTCGGCTTCTGAAAACAGATATATTGAAAGTTTATGGATAAAGGAAGGCTTACCCTCTTACGGAAGGACGAAGAGACTGTATTTAGCGGAGCTGATTGAAAGAATAAAAGAAGGTCTGGAGGCAGAAGACGTAATAGGACGATTGGCGACGGACAGATATATCTTTAAATTTTTTAAGAATTACGCGGATGACAAAAAACTCGGAGATACGTACTTTAATTGTGAGATAGAGTATATAATCAGCGGAAAGCTCAGCGACAGAGATTCGGTGAAAGATGTAAAAAGCAAGATAAAGACTGTGAGAAACGTACTTAACTTGTACTATCTCTACAGCTGCGCTGAAAAAAGGCAGGCCGTTTTTTCACTGGCTCAGGTTGTAACACCAGGTCCGGCGGCATTTGCCACTCAGGCTGTTATGATGGAAACATGGGCATATCTGGAGGCAGAGAACGATATAAATATATTGTATAGCGGAGAAACGGTTCCACTTCTCAAAAAAGACTGCAACTGGGCTCTGTCGCTGGAAAATGTTTTCAATCAGGAGGGGCAGGTGAGGGAAGCAGATAAGGAAACAGGCGCTGCAAGCAGTGGGAGAGAAGGTGATTTCGTAAGACCTGCGGCAATTGAGGGAGAAAACTATGAAAATTATCTCGGGATTCTGCTTTCCGGTCTTTCGGAGGAAACCAAGCTTCTCAGAGCAGCAGACCTTATTCAGATAAACGGAAAATATCTTTATTGCGATTCATTTATGATGGAAGATTATTGTTCGGGTCTGAAATATAAGATAAAAATCAATGGATATGAAAAAAGTTTTGAAGAACATTATTGAAAAAAGAACGAGGAAAGGCAGCTGCATTATCGAAGCGGCAATATCCCTGCCGATACTTATAATCTGCGTTTGCGCGATGACTCTTATAATAAGGATAGCCGCTGTATGCGAGGGTATATGGTTTGCAGAAGCCGATGAAATCATGCAGGCGGGGCTTGAGGCATATAATAAAAAAATAAAAGTTTCCCTTTGCGAGAGAATAGAAAAAAGTGTTTTAAGTTCTGAAAAATCGCTTACTGATTTCAATGCGGACATCTGCGGCTATCTTTACAGCAGGGACGGAATTGACGATTTGATTTCTGTCGACGGCAGAGCAAGCTTTAATGTTGTAAATGTTATTGGGGTAGAAGGCAGGATAGACTTTGACGCAAAAGTTATATCCCGTGCATTTACAGGAACGGCGCGAGATGCTTCGCCTCTTCCGGAAAGTAAATTCAAGGAAAGAGGTACGGCTGAGGAGATATTTGTATTCCCGAAATACGGCATAAGATTTCACCGTGAAAACTGCCGCTATGTGAAAATTTATGATAAGGAAGGAAGCTGTAAGTTGAAGATGGATAAGAACGAAGCCAGGCTAAAGGGCTATACGCCTTGCATGGTATGCGGAGGTGCTGCAAATGCTTGATAAACAAGTTGTAAGGCTGGACAGGAGTAAACTTTCCTTTGAAGGCCAGATGGATTTTCTGACATGCGGAGGCTGCGGAGGCCTTTTTCCAGTAAGCATAACAGAGGACGCGTCAGGTATAAGAGGATACTATAAGACGAGCGGGTTCAGAAAGCTGTCAAGTCTTGGAGAAGTAGGAGCCTCAGACGTTCTGCTTTTGCTGGAAAAGACTATAGAGGCAGTTGAGGAGTGCGGCCGATATCTCATTTTTCCAGAGGAATTTGTAATAAGCACGGAAACTGCCTATGTGGACGGCAGATTTAGAAAAGTAAAATTTACGTATGTGCCCAGCTCAGGAGAAAAGGATTTGAATGTTAAGCTTGGGGGATTTATCGAGGAACTTAAGCAGATAACTACCGATAATGGAAAGCTTTATTTGAATATGCTCAGAGAGCTGATTTCCGTAAGGAATTTGAACAGAATGAAAATTAAGGCAGCGATGCTTAAACTGCGATATGAAATAAAAATGTGCAATATATTGTGAGATACGTCGTACATACGCTGTATATAACATCATTTAAAACGCTGTATGATACGCCGTATAGACTGTTGTACAAAACGTCGTATGGTACGCATAGAGCATAATTTGACAGGGATGGGCTTTCTTCTTGGCATGTAATTTGCCGTTTTCGGAGAAACCATGCCTTTGAACCGGCCTCCGGAAGTCGTAAAGAATACGACGACAGGCAGGCCGGTTTTTATGTTCATTTTATATGAAGCTGAATAAAGAAATAAAATCATCGAGTCATAATTTTCCCGGGCGGTAATAAAATGTAATAAAAGCGGGAGGAAATGTATTATGCCGGTAAAGATGAGGAAGCGCAGAGTTAAAAAAAGAAAACGTCCCGGTGAATTTTCAAGGGTGAAATTTATCGCGTTTATTGCTATAATGGTATTGGCGGTTTTTTTAGGATATTTGACTGCCAGATTTGTAATAGGCCCGTTATTAGGGTATAATGCAGATGAAAGTCCTATAAAGATTGCAGGACATGACGAAAAAAGCGGAGACGACGAAAAGGCTGAAGCTGAGAGCAAAGGCGACGAGGATAAAAAAGCTTCATCCGAGACAGCGTCGGAAGGTTCCTCTGATAAGGCGGAAAAGCCGGAGGAGGGATATGCGCTTCAGTTCGGCGTATTTTCCACTAAGGAGGCTGCCGATGAGATGAAAAACGATTTGACTGAAAAAGGAATTGATGCTGAAATCATTGAAGATGAAAACATGTATAAAGTTATCAGTCCTGTGATAAAGACTAAGGACGAGGCCATAGGCCGTCTCAATGACGTAAAGGATAAAGATGTAAAGGATGTATTTATCGCGTCCTTTTAAAAGGAGACAGGAATGATTCCACTTTCTACGAGAATGAGGCCGCAGACTCTTAAAGATTTCCGGGGACAAGAGCATTTCTTGTATCCCGGCTCGCTGTTTTATAATTCCATAAAGAATAAAAATTTTGATTCGGCTATTTTTTTCGGACCATCGGGAACCGGAAAGACTACGCTCGCAAGGATAATTGCCAGAGAAATGGACGGCGATTTTATAGAAATAAACGCCTCCGTTGCAGGAACGAAAGAGCTTAAGACGCTGACAGAACGGGCCAAGGACAGATTTTTCGGATTTGAAAAAAAGACTACGTATGTATATGTAGACGAGTTTCATCGCTGGAATAAGCTTCAACAGGATTCTCTTCTTAAGGCTCTGGAAGAGGGCGTTTTAAAATTCATCGGCAGCACTACGGAGAATCCGTATTTTGCCGTCAACAACGCCGTAATCAGCCGGGTGAGAAATATATATGAGTTTAAAAGGCTGGACAAGAGGCACTTGATAAGCATAATAGAAAGAGCTATATGCGACAGAGAAAAGGGCATAGGGGCTCTCGGCGTAAAATGGGATGAGGAGGCTGTGGAGGTTTTAGCTGAGCTTTCAGGAGGAGACGCAAGGGTGGCTCTTGATACAGTCGGATTTATCGCAGACAATGTTGATGAAGGAAGAGCGGTGAGCAGAGAAGTCGTCTCCGAAGCCATGCAGAGGAAAATAACGTTTTATGATAAGGAAAATGATAGATACAATCTGCTCAGCGCATTGCAAAAATCAGTAAGAGGAAGCGATCCGGATGCCGCGGTGCATTATCTTGCCAGGTTGATAGACGGCGGAGCCGATTTACTGATGATAGGAAGAAGGCTTTTAGTTATGGCCAGCGAGGATATAGGAATGGCTTATCCGTCAGCGATTTCCATAGTTACCGCCTGCGTGCAGGCGGCTCAGATGGTTGGACTTCCTGAGGCTGTGATAAATTTAAGCCAGGCGGTGATTCTTATGGCTTCGGCGCCAAAGTCAAATTCAGCTTATTCGGCTTATGCAAAAGCATTTGAGGATATCAAGCGTAAGGATATTGACGATGTACCGGATCATCTTAAAGACAGTCATTATGCCGGAGCTAAAGCGATGGGGCGCGGCGAGGGGTATAAATATCCTCACAGCTACGGAGGCTATGTTAAACAGCAGTATCTTCCGGACAATCTTTACAGAGAAGGTGTAAAGTATTACGATCCGACCGAAAACGGGTCGGAAAGCTCATTTAAAAAATATTTGGAAAGTTTGAATAAGAAATAATGACAGAAATAATAAGAGCGGCTAATTCGGGATTTTGTTTCGGAGTGAGACAAGCCATAGAAAAGACAGAGAATCAAATAGAAGAAAACGGAGGCAGAAAGAGAATTTTTACGTTCGGTCCTCTGATACATAACAGCCTGGTGACAGAAGATTTGAAATCAAGAGGCGTATCAATACTTGACGATTTGTCACAGGCACACGAAGGGGAAGTCATCATAGTAAGATCCCATGGAGAGGGAAGAGCTTTCTGGAAAGAGGTTGAGGAAAAGGGGCTGACGGTAGTAGACGCTACTTGTCCCTTCGTAAGTAAGATCCATTCTCTTGCCGAGACGGCGTCGTCCAACGGATATAACGTAGTGATAATAGGAGATAAAGATCATCCTGAAGTAAAAGGTATAAACGGCTGGTGCAGTACGCCGGCCAATATAATAAATTCTGTGGAAGAAGCGAAAATGCTGAAAGCAGACAATTTGTTCATCGTTTGTCAGACCACGATAAAAAAGGAGCTGCTGGATTCTATAGTTGAGGTTTTTTTAAAAAAAGGGAAAAGCTATGTGGTGAAAAATACCATATGCAGCGCCACGGCTGAGCGGCAGAACAACTGTATGAAGCTGGCGGAAGAATGTGACGCCATGGTAATAGTAGGCGGAAGAAACAGTTCCAATACGCAGAAATTGTATGAAATATCCAAAAAAATCTGCCCAAATACGTTTTTTGTTGAAAAAAACGAAGATTTACCATTGCACAGGCTCTTAAAATGTAATAAAATAGGAGTTGCAGCAGGAGCTTCGACACCTGAATGCGTAATTAAGGAGGTTATTGCCAGAATGGGTGAACACATCACAGAAAAAAGCGAAATGAACATGATGGACTTAATGGATGATATTGAAAAATCCTTAAGATTACCAAAAATCGGCGAGATTGTTAACGGAAAGGTACACCAGGTTACTGAAAAAGAAGTTATCGTTAACATGGGATGCAAAAAAGACGGAGTTATTCCAAAAGAAGAAGTAACATTAGAGGGGGACCAGAAGCTAACGGATTTGTTTAAGGATGGCGACGAAATCCAGGCAAAGGTTATCAAGACCGATGACGGCGATGGTGTGATTTTACTCTCCAAGAAGAAACTTGAAATCAACGAGCACTGGAATGAAATCAATGAGGCTCTCGAAAACAAGACTGCTATCAGCGTAAAGGTTGTAAGACAGGTGAACGGCGGAGTAATCGCTGCCTACAAGGAAGTTACGGGTTTCATTCCTCTTTCTCAGCTTTCCGATAAATTTGTTGAGAACGCGGATGAATTCATGGGACAGATTCTTGACGTAAAAGTCAGCAGAGTGGACATGAAGAGAGGAAGAGCCGTATTCTCGCACAAAGCTGTTCTCACCGAAGAAAAGCAGAAGAAGATCGACGAGATATGGAACAGTTTAAATGTTGACGACGTTGTAGAAGGAACCGTAATGAGATTTACAGACTACGGAGCTTTTGTAGACCTTGGCGGAATCGACGGACTGTTGCATATTTCGGAAATTTCATGGGGTAAGCTTAAGCATCCTAAGGAAGTTCTGCATATAGGCGACAAGGTTAAGGTTAAGATTCTTTCAATGAACGCTGAAAAAGGCAAGATTTCCCTTGGCCTTAAACAGACTACGCCGGAGCCTTGGTCGGTAATCAATGAAAAATACTCCGTTGGCGAAATCGTTTCCGGAAGAGTAGTTCAGATTAAGGAATACGGTGCTTTCGTAGAGCTGGAACCTGGTCTTGACGGGCTTGTACATATTTCCGAGGTTGCTAACAAGAGAGTGGAAAACATAGCCGACGAGCTTGAAGTAGGACAAGCGGTTGAGGCTAAGATTCTCGACATTGATATGGAGAGAAAGAGAATAAGTCTGAGCATAAAGCAGGCGCTTCCGGCTTATGAGGAGGCTTACGAAGAAGAAGCTTATGAAGAGACTGACGTTACGGCAGACGAAGTCTATGAGGAATCAGAAGCTGTTACAGAAGAATAGCCGCAAGATTTAAAAACATGATATAAACATGTTTATTTAAAGAGCTGTAGTTTTAGCAGATTCAACTGCTTTATGCGCAGCTCTTTTTTGTTATTTTTTTGCTTTGCCCATATTTTGTCAGGAGTATTCTTAATACAGGTGCAAGAGACCTGCGGGAAATAACATGAAAAACATTAAATTATAAGCTTATTGCATAAAAAATACATATAACTCCAATACTAAACAAGAAAAAAGAAAGGAGATATTCTTATATGAATAAAAAGATTGCGACGGTTTTTTTAATGTTGGTTATGACGCTTACAGTTGGTCTTACAAGCTGCGGCAGGAATGATAACGATATGAACAAGCCTGACGATACCGAAGATAAAGTTACGGATGAGGTAAAAGATGGGACAGATGAAGCCGGAAACGCTATTAAAGATGGAGCGGAAGACGTCAAAGATGGAGCAAAGGATGTCGGCGAAGACATTAAGGACGGCATGAAAGACGCGAAGGATACGGTCAAGGACGGCGCAGAGGACGTTAAAGATGACGTTAAGAACGACGCTGCAGACGATGTAAACGACGGAGCCAATGACAACGCCGACATGGATAAGAGCAACGAATAGGTTTATATATAACGTTGCTCAGAACTTTCGGCATCCGATATTGTCAGGCGAAAAGGGGCTTGCGGCATAGCAGAGAAATTAAATAAAACGATTAAAAAGGTATTCGCCGTAAACAGCAGGAAAAAGTGCTTTAAACGACGGATACCTTTTTCTATTCATGGTTATATATGTTGTAAATTATATGGCCGATTTCTGCTGTAAATACCTTTTTCTTGGCCATGTCCTTAAGGCTCAGAATTCCGCACAGCCTTTGATTTTCTATGACGGGCAGACGATGAATACCGTATTTTGAGAATTTTAGAGCAGCCTGATGTATGTCGTCTCCCGCATTGACCGTTACTACGTTTTCGCTCATCAGACTGTCTGCCGTCGCTGCACGTGACTGGCGCAGCACGATGTCCCTGTCTGTAATTACGCCAAGAACGTGATTTTGCTTGTCGCAGACGGGCAGAATGCCGACGTCCTCGCTCTTCATGATGAAAATAATTTTTTCCAGAGTATCCTCAGGCGATACATAACTTACGGAAGATGACATTAAATCTTTGACCAGCATTTTCCTCTCCTTTAATTGAATTATGTAACAAAATACTATAAATGCTGTTTTGTATTCGGGACTTTGTATGTGAGGATTTATATGGAAAAGACATTGCCCATAAGGATATACTGTCCAAAAGAACGTTTTATTATACTGCGCACATTTTATACAGCGTTCGCCCTATTATGTTTCCAGAAGGATTTCGTAAACAGTATTATTACCGAATACATTTCAAGTCTTCCCGCAATCATCAGAAAGGTCATGACCAGCTGGGAAAATTCGTTGAACATGCTGAAATTTCCGAAATTGCCTGAGCCGGTTAAGGCTACGCCCGCATTGGAAAACAGACCCAGTGCCGAAGTTATGGTAGCCTCCATGCTCAAATTGTTGAAGGAAAGAAGCAGGCAGCCTAACATCAGTATGCCCATGTACAGAAGTATATGTATCGTCACCGAAGAAGCATTATAAGCAGATATCGGTTCTTTTTCCAGCATGACGGCCTTGACCATGCGGGGATGAATATGCTTGAGAAAGCCGCGCTTTATGAGCTTGAAAAAGATGACGACCCTTACGACCTTCAGGGAGCCTGAGGTCGAAAAAGAACAGCCGCCGACAAAAAGCAGCAGGAAAAGTATCATTATGGCAAACGACGGCCAGTTAGTGTAGTCGACTACATAAAAACCAGAAGTAGATATGAAAGACACGACCTGGCACAAGGAGTCCTTAACCGCCTGCCACAGAGTTGAATAGGTTCCGGTAAGCTTGAGGGTGACGGCGATGACAAGAGTTGCGCCGGCGATGATTGAAAGAAATACACGGGTTTCTATGTTTTTTAATATATCCGACCATTTTCCTTTTACAGCCATGAAATAAACTATAAAATTCAAGGATGAAAGCACTGTAAAAATCAGAATTACGGCTCTGACAGATACGAGATTATAAAGCCAGCTGTTGGAGGAGGTTACTATGAGGCCGGCTGTACTTATACTGCTGCAGGTAGTTAAAAATGCGTTGAACCAGTCCATAGGCCCTATGACCAGCAGGATAAATTCCGTTATTGATAAAACAGTATAGCTTATGTAAAGAAATTTACTGGTATATGAATATTTTGCCGCCAACTTTTCTTTTTTCAGTCCGGGGGTTTCCGCAAGAGCTACAGTCTGGCTGTTTATTCCCCATAACGGGAAGATGGAAATGAGAAGAACCAATATGCCCATGCCTCCGAGCCAGTGACAGAGGGCGCGCCACATAAGCAGTGAATTGGGAATCATATCGGCGTCAAGGACGCTGCAGCCCGTCGTGGAAAAACCGGCTACAGATTCAAAGTAGCATGATATAAAAGAAAAATCGCAGCCGCAGAAATAAAAAGGCAGAGCACCTATGAGGGCGGCAAATATCCAGCTTGTGCACGCTATAAAATAGCTTTCGCGATATTTAAGTTTTATTTTGCCGAGCTTGAGCTGCATGAGTATTATGAATCCCGCCGTGATGCAGATTACAGAGGTAATGAGAAGCGGACGGCCGGCGTTCCATTCTTTAAAATACAGAGCCGCGGCGATGCAGGGCAGCATGAAAAGCCCTTCTATAAAGGTGATTATTCCCAATATTTTGATTATTGATTTGTAGTTGACCTTCATAAGCTTTTTATACCTCACATATTTATACCGCCGCATATTCACGTTGCCGGATTATTGCGGCAGCATCATTATCTAAATTTTATCAGAATTCCAGTAGCGCCTTGAAAAAAGCGTCAAAACGGTGAAAAGCTCCAGCCTTCCCGTAATCATAAGAACTGAGCATACCCATTTGGAAAAATCCGACAGGAAAGCGTAATTCATGGTAGGGCCCACCATGTTAAAGCCGGGGCCGACGTTTCCGAGACTGGAGGCAGCGGCGGAAAGATTCGTTATAAAATCGTATCCGTTGGCGGAGATGAGCAAGGTTCCTAAAAACAGTATGCTTATATAAGTAAATATAAAGTTGGACACATTGATTACCACATCGCTGGAAAGCTCGCGGTCGTTTAAGGTGACGGGCGCTATTCTGTTAGGATGGAGCTTGATGGAAACCCCTCTGCGTACCAGTTTAAGACCTATGAGCACTCTTACGGCTTTTACTCCGCCTCCGGTAGATGAAGAACATCCTCCTATGAAAAACAGCATGAGTATCATCATTTTCGAGAAAGTAGGCCATGCGTCGAAATCGTCAGTCATAAAGCCCGTAGTTGATATAATCGAAACAACCTGAAAGAAAGCGTCGAGGAGCTTTTGGCCTATTTGTGAAAATCCGTCGAAAATCCAGTTATAGGCAGCTATAGCCGTTGTCACTGAGGCAACTGTTATGAGATAGAATCTTGCCTCCTCATCCTTTATAATTTGTTTAACGCCGCGTTTGCAGGCCAAATAATAAAGGTTGAAGTTCATTGAAGCCAGCAGCATGAAGAAGGCTGTGACGAGCTCTACATAAGCGCTGTTGAAATGGGATATGCTGTCGTTATACGATGACAGGCCTCCCGTTCCTACCGTGCCGAAGGTATGTATGGCAGAATCAAACCATGTAAGGCCGCCTGCCTTTAAAAGAAGAATCTGTATGATAGTCATTATCAGATATATTGTATAAAGCTGGCGTGAGGTGTCGGAAAACTTTGCCGTGATTTTTTGCTTCGTCGGCCCGGTAGTCTCGGAATTGGCTATCAGCTGTCCGTTGATGCCGAAGACGGGAAGAAGAGCGGTAATAAAAACTATGATTCCCATTCCTCCAAGCCAATGGGTAAAAGAACGCCAAAAAAGTATAGAACGCGGAAGTATTTCCACGTCGGTGAGTATTGATGAGCCTGTCGTAGTGAAGCCGGAGCAGCTTTCAAAAAAGGCGTCGGTAAAGGTTCCTACGGCGCCTGAAAGGAAAAACGGCAGGGCGCCCACTATGGAAGCTAAAAACCAGCTTGCGGATACGATAAAAAACCCGTCTCTGTTTTTTATCTTACGCTGAGAAGGGCCGAAGAAAATAAAAGGAATGAGGCCAAGCACGATGCAGCCGCTTATTACGGTGAGAAAGGCGCGCATCGCTTCCGTTTCCTTTTCAAAAAAAGCGATGAGAAGAGGGATAATCATAGAGACTGCCAGGACTAAGAGCAGACTTCCCTCAATTCTCAAAGTAGTTCTGATTTTAAAAGACATTTTTATTCGTATCTCCGTTTAAACTGAGTTTTACAGATGAAAACCCCGCTTGCTCTTGAACAAGCCTTCCAAATCTGCAATATCGGATAAAAGGCAGAATATCATTACTCTGTCATCTTCTGTGATTATGGTGTTTCCGTTTGGAATTATAACCTCATTGCCTCTGTGAATGGCAGAGATTATTACTCCGTCAGGCAGCTTCAGTTCACTGAGCGGAACGTTTGTAAGCTGCATGTTTTCGGAGGCTATGATTTCCATGATTTCAGCTTGTCCCTGTATCAGGAGCGAAGAAATCACTTTTTTGGAGCCCTGGATGTATCTTAATATGGTGCTTGCCGTAATATCGAGCGGGTTGAGCGCCATATCTATTCCCATCTTTTCTATCAGATTTTTATAGCTTTGACGGCTTACCTTTGATATTACGTCTTCGATACCGCGCTGCTTTGCCATGAGAGCCAGCAGAAGGTTTTCCTCGTCAAAACCGGTGGCGGTAACGAAAGCATCCATTTCATCTATGTTTTCTTCTTCTAAAAGGCTGGCGTCGGTTGCGTCGCCGTGAAGTATCATGACGTCGTCCAGATGAGTTGAAAGGTAGTAGCAGCGTTCTTTGCTTCTTTCTATAATTTTTACGGCTATACCGAATTCAGCCAGCTTGCGGGCAAGATAAAATCCTGTTTTTCCTCCGCCTACAATCATAACTTTCTGGAGCTTAGTATATTTTCCACGCTCGTGAACTTTTCTGTGGAGAGCGGAAATTTCTGATTTTTTGCCGATGAGATAGATTGTGTCGCATCCTTCCAGCACAGTGTTGCCGTGGGGAATGATGATTTTACCGTTCCTTGATATTGCTACTATGAGCATGGTGGACAGAACCTTTTTTACGTCTATCATCGAAAGACCTATAAGACGTTTCATTTTTTTTACGGGGAATTGAACCAGCGCAATCTTTCCGCTGGTGAAAATCCCGTCGTTGAGAGTATACTTTTCAACCAGATATTTGTAAATTTCAAGTGTTATGGCAAAATCGGGATTTACCACGTGGTCTATGTTCATGGTTTCCTTGATGAAGTCTATCTGGTTCATATGTTCAGGGTCTCTGACCCTTGCGATTACCTTGGTACAGCCCAGCTTTTTTGCGAAGGCGGCTATTACTATGTTTTCCTCGTCGCTTTCGGTGGAGGCGAGAAGAAAATCGAAGGTTTCCACGCCGCATTCCCTGAGAAGAGAAGTGCTTTTTCCGTTGCCGCTGACAGTCATGACGTCCATCTGCTGCGAAATTTTACTGAGAACATTTTCATTTTTATCTATTACCGTTATGGAATGGTCTCCTCCCAAAAGGGCTGCGGTTACTTTTAGCCCAAGTTTGCCTGCGCCTACTATAGCAACTTTCATTTTTTACCTCGCGTACTCCTTGTATAAATATAAATTTAAAAGACTTTTCCGAAAAAATGTTGTATCATATAATTCTAGCTATATATTCTAACACATTTAGAAATCTTTACAAGTCTTTATGTCATCTTTATAATAAATTTAGCGGAGGGTGAAAATGCTGAAAATAAAACGATTTAAAGGCGGCTGTCTTGAAAGCAACTGTTATGTAATAAGCAACAGAGAAAAAGGCAGCTGTTATATCATAGACCCGGGTTATGAGGCGGGCAGAATAGTCGGCTACGTGGAGGAAAATTCACTGAAGGCAAAGGGTATAATTCTGACACATCATCATCATGACCATGTCGGGGCAGCAGCCAAAGTTGCCGGCAGTTTAGGATGTCCTGTTATGATAAGCTTTGAGGATTCTCTTAAATATAAAGGAAAAGCAGACGCATACATTGAGGACGGAACGGTTTTCAATTTGGACGGCGAGCAGCTCAGAGCCGTCAGGACTCCGGGACATACTTTGGGCTCGGTGTGCATAATTTCAGAAGAAAGCAAAGCTGTATTCACCGGAGATACTATATTTGACACGGATTTAGGAAGAACCGATTTTAAAGACGGCAGCGAGGCTGAAATGATAAAATCATGCAAGACTGTCATAGACAAGTGGCCGGGCGATTACAGAATATATCCCGGACATGATGAAAGCGCTGCCATGAAGCAGGTCAGAACATACAACGTCGAATTTTTGCATTGTCTGGAGGCGGAGGATTAAGATGAAAAGCAAGGCTACTGAAGTAAGGATGATAGCGCTGGATTTGGACGGAACCACTCTGGGAAAAGACGGCATATCGGAGAATACGAAAAGCACTCTTGAAGCTGCGATAGAAAATGGCGTCCACGTGGTCGTCGCCACAGGAAGGACATTTACTGCCTTGCCGGAGGATATATACAAGATACGAGGGCTGGAATATGTGATAAGCTCCAATGGCGCGCACATAACTTATCTGCCGGAGGATAAAATTATTTATTCCAACTGTATTTCGGCTTCCGCAGCAGCAAGGATGAGAGAGCTTCTGGAGAGCTACAGCCGTTATCCCATAGAGGTTTTTACATGCGGAAGGGCATATATAGACGAAAGCGTTTACAGCGACCTGATGGAAAACGGTTCAGATTATATGAACGCAGGCTATATACGCAGGACAAGGACTCCCGTGCATGATATATACGGGTTTCTCGAAAAAAACAAAGAGAACATAGAGAATATAAATATTCATTTCAGATTTCTCGACGACAAGGAAAAGTTTAAAGTCTTGCTCAAAGCAGAGAAGGATATAACCGCAACGTCTTCTTTTATACACAATATAGAAATCGGAGGGGCGACTACCAGCAAGGCCGAGGCTATAGCCAGGCTGTGCGAGATTACGGGAATTATGGAAAAGAACGTAATGGCCTGCGGCGACAGCCATAACGATATGGCCATGATACGGGCGGCAGGTCTGGGCGTTGCCATGGGCAATGCCGAGGAGGAGATTAAAGCGGCGGCTGATTTCGTTACGCTTTCAAATGTTGAGGATGGAGTAGCCTTTGCCGTTAAAAAATTCGTGTTGGAAAAGTGACGTCAAACCTTATGAAGCGCATTAGATTTTTTGCAAATTTTATGAGGTTAAAAATTTTAAAAAAACTATTGACTTTCATGTGATAAAGGGTTATAGTGTGATAGTAATCATTTTAACGCTTTAGCGTGATAAATCAAAAAGCTTCCTTAAAATACTGACATATTGTGAGAAATTAAAAAACATACAAGAAAAGTCGGATGGACAAATTTATGGAAGCAAAATTATAAAATATGAGATTAGAAGGAGAAACAGGAAGATGAAGAAGAAATTACTCGTATTTGCATTGATGCTCGCGATGATACTGAGCATGGGACTTATGGCAGGCTGCGGAGCAAAGTCGGGCGGATCAGACGATGCAGATGATAAGAACGGAGAAGCTTCCGGAAAAGATAAGGATACTATAGTTGTGGGACTGGATGATACTTTCATGCCTATGGGCTTCAGAGATGAAAGCGGAGAACTGGTAGGTTTTGATATAGATCTGGCAACGGCAGTGGCAGAAGAGCTGGGAATGAAGGTAGAATTCAAGCCTATAGACTGGAAAGCCAAGGAGGCTGAGCTTAAGGCAGGAACGGTAGACTGTCTCTGGAACGGAATGTCCGTTACTCCTGAAAGAATAGAAGGTATGGCTCTTACATACAAGTACCTCAACAATAAAATCGTTTTCATGTCAATGGCAGAATCGGGCCCTGACGTTAAGTCGGCAGACCAGCTGAAGGATCTTAAGATAGGTACTCAGGCCGGTTCCGCTGCTTTGGGACTGCTGGAGAAGAATGAAGCCTACGATTCCTTTAAGGATAATATAACGGAATACGATAAATATGATACGGCTATCATGGATCTTAAAGCCGGCAGAGTAGACGTCATCGCTGTCGACCAGGTTCTCGGCGAATATGCCAACAATAATCTGGGCGGAGAAATGAAGGAATGTACATATTCTCTGGGCGACGACTTCTATACCATCGGCTGCGCTTCCGATAATACAGAGCTGAGAGACAAGATAAACGACGCAATCAAAACTCTTATTGACGACGGTAAGGCTGCGGAAATCAGCGAAAAATGGTTCGGAAGAGACATCGTGGTTTTCGAGCCGGTTGAAGGTGAGGAATAAATAATAAATTTTAATAAGAAGAGGAATTAAATAATGGACAGAATCGCAGAATTCTTGCCATTCATGCTTGAGGGTTCGGTGACGACGGTGAAGGTGTTCGTGCTTACACTCGTCGTAGCCTTGCCCCTGGGGCTTCCGATAGCCCTGGGGAGCAACAGCCGTTTTAAACCCTTGAGCTTTTTGTGCAAGATATACGTTTGGCTTTTTAGAGGAACACCGCTGATGCTTCAGCTGTGGTTTTTCTATTTCTTTTTCCCGTTTGAATTCGGAATAACCCTTGACGCCTTTACAACGGCAGTCATAACTTATATATTCAATTACGCGGCCTATTTTGCGGAAATATACAGAGGAGGAATCAACAGTATAGACCGCGGGCAGTATGAAGCCGCCCATGCCCTGGGCCTTTCAAGAAAACAAACTTTATTTGATATAATATTGCCGCAGACGATGAAGGCAACCTTTCCTCCGATCGTCAACGAGGCGATAACACTTATAAAGGATACGGCGCTGGTATCGGCTCTTGGGGTTGTCGATCTGATGAAAGCCACCAACAGTGGAGTCAACAGGACGACCAGTCTTACTCCGTTCTTTTACGCCGCCATTTTATACTTGATTATGACGTTTATCCTGACTCTCATAGCAAGCAGGCTGGAAAAGCACTTCTCAAGATATGACGCTAAGGAGGAATGGTAATGGAGCATGAAACGATATTGAAAATGCGCGGCATAGTAAAAAAATACGGAAATTTTACAGCCGTGGACCATGTGGATTTTTCCATGAAAAAAGGCGAGATCGTAGCTATAATAGGCCCGTCGGGTTCGGGAAAAAGCACGCTTTTAAGATGTATAAACGGACTCAACAGCATAACTGAAGGAGAAATCGAGCTGACGGGTACTACAGGTATGGTTTTTCAGCACTTCAATCTTTTCCCGCATATGACATGCCGGGAGAACATCACTTATGCGCCGGTGAAAGTGAAGAAAGAAGATAAAAAGGAAGTGGAGAAAAAAGCAGATAATCTGCTGAAGATGGTCGGTCTGGAAAGCAAGGGAGACGTTTATCCAGCTCATATTTCAGGCGGTCAGAAGCAGAGAATCGCCATAGCTAGGGCGCTGGCTATGGAGCCTGATTTGATGCTGTTCGACGAGCCTACTTCGGCTCTTGACCCGGAGATAACAGGTGAGGTTCTCAATGTTATGAAAAAGCTGGCGGAAAGTCACACTACCATGATTGTTGTTACTCACGAGATGGGGTTTGCCAAAGAAGTGGCAGACAGAGTTATTTTCATGGATAACGGCGTAATAGTTGAAGAGGGGACCCCCGAAGAAGTCTTTGAAAATCCAAAGAGCGAGCGACTCGTGTCTTTCCTGAGTTCTCTTTTAAGAGCGTAATTTCTTTCAATTTTATTAACTTTCTCTTATCAATTTTTACTTTCCCACACAAACGGGAAAAAATATGCGATAATGATTAAGCGATGCGAATTGAACCAAAAAAGCTTCGGTGCTCGGAAAAAGATTTGAGCATTAGGCGAATATCGAAAACTGAAGGGAATTATACAATCCTCCGTATCGCAATACGACGGAGGATTTTGTTTTTTCTTCGTTTGCGGACGAAGCTTTCGGGATTTCCAGGAACGCTTTTATTTTCATTTTCGGCGTCTCAAATGTAAATTTTCTGCAAAGATATTGACAGTGTACTGCATGTTATAGTACACTTAGGGGGAGATTAGCATTAGTAAGAGATTATGGGGGAATGAACATGTTTTTAGACAAATCAGTGATTGACATTATAGAGCATATCGCTGCTGAAAATCCGGACAGAACAGCCATTGAATCTTCAGACGGCTCTCTGACCTACAAGCAGCTGTGGCAGCAGTCTGACGAAATAGCGGGAAGACTGTCAGCCTCACTCAAAGACAACAAAAAACCTATAATGGTTTACGGACATAAAAATCCGCAGATGATAGTATGTTTTTTAGCTTGCGTCAAGTCCGGAAGAGCATATTGCCCTGTGGATATTTCTATGCCAAGGACAAGAATAGAGGATATAGCGAATGCGATAGGAAACGATGTGATTTTGGCAGCAGAACCGCTTGAGCTTGACGGTTTCAGAATCATAGATGTTCGAAGCGTAGAAGAAAAGCTTACCGAAACAGAAGCAATCTCTGCGGAAAAAAGAGTCAGCGGGGACGATACTTTCTACATCATATTCACTTCGGGAAGCACAGGAAAGCCAAAGGGGGTTGAAATATCGGCGGATAACCTTAAAAACTTTCTCTGTTGGTCAAAGGCTCTGATAGACGACGCGCTTGCAGGAAAGCAGCGCAGCGGAGTATTTATAAATCAGGCGCCCTTTTCCTTCGATTTGTCGGTGATGGATTTGTACAATTGCCTCGTTTCAGGAGGAACTCTTTTATGCCTTGAAAAGACTATGCAGCAAGACGCGGCAGCCATGTTTAAGTATATGAGAGAAGGAAAGGCAGAGATCTTTGTCTCAACACCGTCCTTTGCCGACATGTGTCTGGCCGATCCTTCTTTTAACGGAAAAACCTTCGAGGATTTAAAGCTTTTCCTTTTCTGCGGCGAAAGACTGACGAAGGAAACTGCCGGTAAACTTATGGAAAGATTTCCGAACGCCAAGGTCGTAAATTCTTACGGACCGACTGAATCTACGGTAGCTGTAACGGCCGTGGACATAACGCCTGAAATGCTTGGAAGCGAAGAACTGCTTCCTATAGGAAAGCCGAAGGCGGGAACGGAAATAATCTTTGACGGAGAAGAAATAATTATTGCAGGCGATACTGTGGCAAAGGGATATTTTATGGATAGCCTTAAGACAGAAAAAGCTTTTTTTTCCGTAACGGACAGCGAGGGTAATGAAAAGAGAGCCTACAGAACCGGCGACAGCGGCTATTATAAAGACGGATACTATTATTGCAGCGGCAGGATAGATTTACAGGTAAAGCTTCATGGCTACAGGATAGAGCTGGGAGATATAGAATCAAATCTCATGGAGATTCCGGGAATAGAACAGGCAGCCGTTCTTCCGAAATATGACGGTGAAAAGATAAGATACCTTGTTTCTTTTATTAAGGCTCCGTCTTTTGAGGGAAACTTTAAGGAAGGAAGAAGGCTGCGCAATATTCTGAAAGAAAAGCTGCCTGCATATATGGTTCCGAAAAACGTTATCTTTGTTGAGGAAATGCCGATTACCGCCAACGGTAAGCTTGACAGAAAGAAACTGGAGGGCATGCTGGCATGAATCTGTTTGGAGAACTGTACTTTTTCGTATGTGCATTTTTACTTTTGATTCCTGCGGTAATCCTTGGAATCATGGAAAAGCCCATAAAGTATTACGGGTTTTTGGTGACTGTAGCTTTCGTTTTCATGGCTCTGTGGGAAAAGCCGAGTGAAATTTTTTATATATGCTGCTACATAGCGTTTCAAACGGTGATAACTTCGGTATATGTAAGAATCCGCACCGGACAGGGCAGAAAACGCATATGGTTCTGGGTTTTCCTGCTTTTGGCGCTGACTCCTCTGACGGCATATAAAATACTGGATCTTTTCGGCTTGAGCTTGTTTGGTTTTATTGGAATTTCATACATGACCTTCAAGTCAGTCCAGGTTATAATAGAAATTTACGACGGCTTGATAAAAGAATGCAGGCCGTTTGAAATGGCATATTTTCTGACGTTTTTCCCTTGCCTGCTTTCCGGCCCCATCGATAGGAGCAGAAGATTTGAACAGGATTTGAGGCTGGTAAGACCCAAAAATGAGTATCTTAACCTGCTGGGCGAGGGACTGTTCAAGATTTGCCAAGGTCTGGTCTATAAGTTTGTGCTGGCGCAGGCAGTGTATCAGGCAATAACTTATCTCGGCATGGAGGGCGGCTTGCTTTCCAACATGATATATATGTATTCATACGGATTCTATCTGTTCTTTGACTTCGCCGGATATAGCCTGATGGCGGTGGGAACAAGTTATATACTGGGAATAATGACGCCGGGAAACTTCAACGAGCCATTTCTCAGCACAGATATGAAAGATTTCTGGGACAGATGGCACATAACGCTGTCTTACTGGTTCAGGGATTTTGTATTCAGCAGATTCATGATGGCCTCAATAAAGGGCAAATGGTTCAAGACAAAGCTGACAGGCGCCTCCGTCGGATTTATGGTAAACATGCTTCTGATGGGACTGTGGCACGGATTGACTGCAAGCTACATACTATACGGACTTTATCACGGCGTATTGCTGGCTGTAACGGAAATCTACCAGAAGAAATCCGGGTTTTATAAGAAGCACAAAAAAGACAAGTGGTATAAGCTTGTCAGCTGGTTCATAACCTTCAACCTTGTAATGTTTGGATTTTTCATCTTCTCGGGAAGATTCCTTGAAATAATTTAAAGTTTTTAAATATTCAGATAACTTAGATAATTTATGAATTTCGGAGGGTAAGAAAATGGACGAAAAGAAAGTAAGAGAAATAATTCTTGATTTGCTTGAGAAAATATGCGGAGACGACATAATAAGAGAGGACCTTGACATCAATCTCTTGGAAGAGGACTTGATAGATTCACTCGACTATACCGAGCTTCTCATAGAAATAGAGGAGAATACGGGAGTTATTATGGCTCCGTCTGAGCTTACGAGAGATGAGATGGACACTCCAAACAAGATAGTAGCGCAGGTAATGAAAAGAATAAATTAAAATTAACATAAGAAACAAGATTTTAAAAAGGGGTATAAGTATAAATGAAAAAGATTGCGGCCTTTATTACAGCGGCCATGCTGTTTATAGTTGTGGTCGTATCCGTACATTATTTCGCCGGAAGCAGAATAGAGGCAAACAACAGGGAGTTCGGAACATGGATAAACAGTAAGAAGGATTTGTCATACAGCGCAATAGCTTCAAACCTGCATGATGATACGTTCATGATGCTTGGCTCTTCGGAGCTTCAGCACGGAGAGAAAACACCGTATCATCCTACGTCGATATTCAGACAGGCCGGCTTGAACGTGATGTGCATAGGAGCGGCAGGAAATCAATGCTTTCCTCACGCTGTAACGATGGCGGCGCTGGCTCCGGAGCTTAAGAGCAAAAAAGTAGCGCTGATACTGTCTCCAACTTGGTTTTCAAAGGGAGGAATAGATGGCAGCAAATTCGCAGCCAGATTTTCCGAAAGCCAGTATCAGGCCATGCTGAAGAATGACAGTCTTTCACCGGAGCTCAAAGATAAGCTTATTGAAAGGACTGAAGAGCTTCTCGAAATAAGTCCGGCAATGAAAGAAAACGCCGAGAGAGATGCGAGAGTGCTGATAAACGGTACAGACAGCATAAAAGATAATGTAAACTATTATATGCATAACTGGATCGCCTCCGAGAAGGAAAAAATAAGCGTCGGCTTAATGTGGAAGATAAGCGGTCATAAAAATAACAGAAAGTATGAGAGAGAAGATGGAGAAGTTCCTGACTGGGAATCGCTGAAAGAACAGGCGGACGAAGAGTTTAAAAAAGAATGCAGCAATGAGTTTGCAATGAAGGATAAATTCTTTAATTCAAAATTCAAGCCTGTATTGAAAAAGCTTAAAGACGGCGATAAGGACAGAAGCTTTAAAGAATCTGCCGAATACGATGACTTGAAGCTTTTCCTCGACATCTGCAAGGATCAGGGAGTGGAAGTAATGCTTGTGCTTCTTCCGATAAACGGTTACTGGTATGATCATACAGGTTTTCCTAAGGAAAACAGAGACGTTATAGTAGGAAAAATTCATGAAATCGCAGAGGACTACGACGCTGAGCTCTGTGATTTCTTCGGACAATGTTACACAAAAGGTTGGCTGGAGGATAATACGCATCCGGCCGGAAGGGGATGGGTAGAGATCAATGAAAAGGCTTACGAGTTTTTTACTGAGAGTCAGAAAATCAATGGATAAGAAGTTTTTCATCTACACCAGTCTGTTCTTCATTATGATGATGACTATGTATCTGTACATGATTTTCGCTATAGGAACGGACGCACCGAAGTTTACTTATGCGGGCTTCTAAAGAAAGTGGTGAAAATCATAGATCCATAGGTAAGATGAGACTTCCGGAATATTTGGATTTTACTTTAGGTTAAAATCGGTATTTGCGGAAACGAAGAAACGGACGAGGTCATAAGTCGGATTATAAATCTGTCGTCGGCCGTAATGGCTGCCCTGCGGGGGAATGTCTGCTTGCAAGAAAAAAATTTGTATATAAGGAAAAAGCCGTCGGCTGAAGGCAGCCTTTTCCTTGCCGCAGACGACTGTTTATTTGAACGGAGATGAGACTTTCGCAGCAGTTGTTGTTTGGCTGCTTAAATATTTACCTCCAAAAGGAACTGATAAAACGAATAAAAAAGGAGTCCCTTTGTGAACCTTCAGGTTCACAAAGGGACTCCTTTAAAGTTTGTAATGATGATTTTATTTAAACGCCGGTGCATGATGTAAAAGGGAGGATACCGTCATTGACTGGCATACAGAGGACAGCCTGTGTTTGTCCGCCGCTGGATGATGTTGAAGAGAAACGGGCAGAGTGGTAATCGTTTATCGTGATGAAAGGCGGAGGGCGGAGATGTTTTTTTCTGCGATTACCGGCGGCAGGAGGCCTGTAGTTTTCTAACCGAGCGGAGAGAGATGAGGAGGGGAGGTTGCTGGAGAAAAGCTTGCAGACAGCTTTAGCCGCCAGCAGCAGACATAGATCTAAGACTAAGCTTAGCGGTGTATATAAAAAATCAGTTGCACGATTTCGTGCGGATGATTCAGAACATCTTATTTTAGATATTTAATCTGTCTACTTAAGGGGAAGCATATCAGGACCGACTCCTTTTTCATTTCGTTATTTGCTCAAATTTTTTGTGTTTTGTCTTGTAAAAATTTGCTGATTACATATATAAATGGGACAATATTGTCATTTTGAATAACTTGGAATTTTTGACAGAATTTTCGGGTGAATTTCTTGCTAAAGCCGGTATGAGTATCCAAAAATAAAAAGTATGAATTTCGGCATGCAGGCTTCGTCATTTTTTACCGTGAATGAAAAAGCGGCTGCAATACTTTTAAGAATTAAGAGAATATGAGGCTATTGCAAGGCAAAGACGTGTTCCCTGCAAACCTGACTCAATATAATATACGCAAACGGACGCTTTATAGAAAAAATAAACACATATTGACATTAAATGTAAAATAATGTAAATTATATGCAGGGCGGAACCGTTTGCTGTAAATGAAATTATTCATGTGAAGAGAACGCTGAGGGAGGTAATATGACAGATAAGAATAAGCTGGGAATTCTCGGGGAAGAGCTTGCAGCAGAAATGCTCAAGGGAAAAGGATATTATATAATATCAAGAAATTATACATGCCCCTACGGAGAAGTAGACATAGTGGCGTCGAAAAAAAAGACGTTGGCTTTTATAGAGGTGAAAACAAGGACTTCTGAGATTTATGGCTGCCCGGCGGAAGCTGTAGATTACAGAAAACAGAAGCATATAAAAAACGCAGCAAGATACTTTCTTACATCATCGAAGAAGAAATACGAGGAAATTGATTTTCAGGTGGTGGAAATACCAATCAATCACATAAAGGGCCTGGAGTTTTAGGAAGGAGACTTAAAAATGCTTTCAAGAACTGAAACCATAGTCCTTCAGGGGCTCAGGGGAAGAAGGGTGGATATTGAAACCGACATTACGAACGGGTTGCCTTATTTCACAGTTATAGGCTTTGGAGATACAGCTGTGAAAGAGGCCTCAGACAGGGTAAAGCGAGCTATCATAAACAGCGGTTTCAAATATCCGAAGGGGCGTATAACCGTCAACTTATCACCCGCTTATATTCATAAGAAGGGGAGTCATTACGATCTTGGAATAGCCCTTGCAATACTGATGGCCTCAGGTGAGATAGAATCGGTGAGAAAAGGAGGACTTCTTATCGGCGAGCTGGCCTTGGACGGAAGAGTGCTGGCTGTTAAGGGAGCACTGCCGATGATCATGACGGCAGCCGAAGATCGAAAGAATGAAAAAGCAGACGTCAAGTCAGGCGGAAAAATAAAAGAAATTCTTTTGCCTGAAGAAAACTGCGCTGAGGCATGTCTTGCTGCGGGTCAGGCCGGAATAAATTTGATACCTGTACGAACGTTGGAGGAAGCCGCCTCGTATATGGCGGGAGGATATATTGAACGGTATAAAGGCGTCAGCGCCGCAGCAGAGACGGCTTTTCCGGATTTTGCTGACGTCAAGGGTCACAGGGCGGCAAAAGCCGCCATCGCAACGGCGATGGCGGGCGCCCACAGTCTGTTGATGGTGGGCGCGCCGGGCGCGGGCAAGACTATGCTTGCGAGGCGCGCGCCCGGACTTTTGCCGCCGATGAGCTTCAGAGAGCAGCTGGAAAGTTCGGCGGTGTATTCGGCGGCCGGACTGCTTGGAGAAGATATGCCGGTGATAAGAAACAGACCTTTCAGACAAATTTCGGGAACGATTACGAAAGCACAGCTTATCGGAGGCGGGAATGTTCCGTCGCCGGGAGAGGCGTCCTTTGCCCACAGAGGGGTACTTTTTGCAGACGAAATGCTGGAAATTCCCGGGAATACCCTTGAAGCTCTGAGAGAGCCTATGGAGGAGAAGCAGGTCAGACTGGTCAGACGCGGCACGGTTCACGTTTTTCCCGCTGATTTCCTTTTTATCGGAGCAGCCAATCCGTGCAGATGCGGATTTTTGGGAGATCCGCTGCACAGATGTACTTGCAGCCAGACGGAGATAGAAAAATACAGAAGTAAGCTTTCAGGGCCGCTCGCAGACAGGATAGACATGTGCATAGAGATACAGAGAGCCGATTATGGAGAGCTTGAGGGAGAAAACACTCAGTCTACGGAGGAATTAAGGAGTATGGTTGCTGCTGCGGTGAAAATACAGGAGAAGAGATTTAAAAACAGAGGTTTTTCCCGCAACAGCCGTATGAGCGAAAAGGATGCGGAGGAATTTTGCAATTTGAATAAAGAATGTAAACGCTTTATAGGCCGAATTTATGATTCCTTTGGAATGAGCCCGAGAAGATACAATAAGATTCTCAAATTAGCGAGAACAGTGGCGGACATGGAAGGGAAGGAAGAGATAGAGGAGGAACATCTTGCTTCCTCTTTTCAATATACGAGGATTTTGACGGAAGAAAGGATTTTCTCCAGAAGACAGGAATAAAAAACATGAATGAAAATAATATTAAAATATTAAGGAAAGGGGACAAGGCATTTCCCGCCGTACTGGCAGACATGGAAGATCCTGTAGAAACTTTGTATTGTATAGGAAATATTTCCCTGATGACAGGATTTAAGGTCGCGGTGGTGGGCGCACGTAAATGCAGTGAGTACGGCAGGCAGACGTCCCTCAGAATAGGAAAAGCTTTTGCTTCACGCGGCATAATCACCGTTAGCGGCATGGCGGCCGGGATAGACGGGCTTGCCCATAGGGGAGCACTGAGCCAAGGAGGAGATACAATAGCTGTTTTGGGTTGCGGACCTGATATCTGCTATCCGGGAGTCAACCGTGAGCTTTATGGAGAAATAAGCAAGAGAGGGCTCATCATATCCGAATATCCTCCGAAAACGACGCCGAAGCCCTGGTTTTTTCCGATGAGAAACAGGATTATAGCAGCTCTTTCTTCGGC
Organism: uncultured Clostridia bacterium; assembly: GCA_937900415.1. GTDB lineage: Bacteria > Bacillota > Clostridia > Peptostreptococcales > Anaerovoracaceae > Fimisoma. Next base: position 8,664 of record CALCEY010000017.1, on the reverse strand, counting down.
TGTGGTTGTCGTTGAGGCCGGAGAAAGCAGCGGAGCAGCGATAACGGCCGTAAGAGCTGCGGAAATGGGTACAGACGTATTCGCTCTTCCCGGAAATATAACAAGTCCATACAGTACAGGAACCAACAGATTGATAAGAGACGGTGCGAGGATAATAACTTCCGTCGAAGGCCTGCTTGAGGAGGTGGAAGCAGTTCGCGGCAGCGGAGAACATTATGCCGCAGGTCATGAAGCTTTAATAACGGCTTGGATAACGGAGAAAGGAAATCGTATGGCCGCTTCGGAAAAAGGCGGAATGAATATGACTGGAGAGGAAAGAAAAGCTTATGACGCTATCGCGGAAAAGGGCGGCGCGACAATAGATTTTTTGTGCGGCAGGCTCGGAAAATCTCCGACGGAAATTAACAAAACATTGTCTGTATTAGAAATGAAAGGACTGGTTTATTATGAGCTGGGAAAAATTTTTATTGCAAAATTGGAAAAATAGTTCTATTATTATTGACTATAGAATGATAAAAATATGATAAACAGCTTCATGAATCGTATTTTGGCCGGTTTTGAGAGGCATGATACAAGCAGGATACAATATGTATATGCCAAAGGAGCGTATCAGATAAGACGGTTATCATATGATGATTAAATTCTTTGCAGTGCAAGTTGTTTTCGTGAAATACACAAAACTTTTATATAACGTTAATAAAATGATTTTAAAATATATTTAATATTTTCGATATCGGATTTGCATGTGATGTGCAGTTGAAATGGGTAAGAGAGATAAACCAGGAGGCAAGATGACCGAAAAAGGAACCGCTAAAGAAAAAGCGACAACTAAAGCAAAATCTAAGGCTTCAAAATCAAAGACAGCCGGGAAAAAGACTCTTGTAATAGTAGAGTCTCCGTCAAAGGCGAAGACTATAGGCAAATATCTGGGCTCAAACTATAAGGTGACGGCTTCTGTAGGTCACGTGAGAGACCTTCCAAAGAGTAAAATCGGAATAGACATAGAAAACGACTTTGAACCCGAGTATATAGCTATAAGAGGAAAGGGAGACGTAATAAAGGAACTTCGCAGAGAAGCCAAGCAGGCTGGTAAAGTTTATCTCGCAACAGACCCTGACCGTGAGGGAGAAGCCATATCGTGGCATCTGGCATTTCTTCTCGGCATTGACGAGACGTCTCCATGCAGGATAGTTTTCAATGAAATAACCAAGGACGCGATAAAAAACGCAGTTAAAAATCCGAGACCTATAGATCTCAAGCTGGTGGACGCACAGCAGGCCAGGAGAGTTTTAGACAGGCTTGTGGGTTATCAGATAAGTCCCCTGCTGTGGAGAAAAATACGCAGAGGTTTGAGTGCAGGAAGAGTGCAGTCTGCAGCGCTGAAGATCTTATGCGACAGGGAAAATCAGATAAAAAATTTCCAACCGAAAGAATATTGGAATATAGTAGTAGACTTTGAAAAAGGAAAGACCTTCTCTGCTAAGTTGACAGACTGCGACGGAAAAAAGCTTACAGTTGAAAGCAGACAGTCGGCAGACGGTATTCTTGTCTCACTTAAAGAAGGCGAATACAAAGTAAGCAGCGCTTTGAGAAAGGAAAGACGACGCAAGCCATTTGCTCCGTTTACCACCAGCAGCCTACAGCAGGAAGCCGCTACCAGGCTGGGCTTTACCACAAAAAAGACTATGATGATAGCTCAGCAGCTTTATGAAGGCGTTGAAATAAAGGGACAGGGGACGCAAGGCCTCGTGACCTATATAAGAACCGACTCTGTGAGGATTTCGGAAGAGGCAAGGGTTTCTGCCGCAGAATATATATTAGAGAAGTTCGGAGAAAAATATAAAGGAAACAATATATTTCAAAACAAGAAAAAGGACATTCAGGACGCCCATGAAGCCATAAGACCAAGCCGGGTGGCCATGGATCCCGATATGATAAAGGATTCTTTGACCAAGGATCAGTATAATCTTTACAAGCTGATATGGAGCAGATTCCTTGCCAGCCAGATGAGCGACGCAGTGTTCGATTCAATGCAGGTCTCGATAAAAAACGGCAGGTATGGTTTCAAAGCAAGCGGATCAAAATTGATATTTGAAGGATATCAGAAGGTATATGCCGGAGGATTTGAAGAAGATAAAGATAAACTTTTACCTGAACTCTTGGAGGGAGAAGTCCTGAAAGAAGAAGCCATAAACTGTCAGCAAAAATTTACAGAGCCCCCGTCAAGATTTACAGAAGCCAGCTTGGTGAAGGATCTGGAGGAAAAGAATATAGGCAGGCCAAGCACTTACGCCCCCATAATAGCCACGCTGCTGGAGAGAAAATATATAAGCAGAGAGAAAAAGACGCTTATTCCCACAGAACTTGGCTTTGTGGTAACAGAGCTGATGGAAGAATACTTTAAAGAAATAGTAGACACAGGCTTTACCGCCGATATGGAAGATAGACTTGACGAAGTGGAAGTAAAAGACTTAAACTGGAAAGAGATAGTCAGAGACTTTTACTCCACGCTTAAAGAAGAGCTTGAAACGGCGGATAAGGCCATAGAAAAAGTGGAAATTCAGGATCAGATAACCGATGAGAAATGTGAATTATGCGGTAGGCCTATGGCCATCAAGGCCGGAAGATTCGGAGAGTTTCTTGCCTGCACTGGCTATCCGGAATGTAAAAACACTAAAGCTATAGTAAAATCTACAGGTGTAAAATGCCCTGACTGCGGAGGCGATATAGTGGCCAAGCGCGGAAGGTCGGGAAAGCTTTTTTATGGGTGCAGCAATTATCCGTCATGTACGAGAGCTTTTTGGTATAAGCCTGTCGATAAGAAATGTCCTGAATGCGGCGCTTTGCTTTTGGAACGCCGCACTAAAGGCGGTAATTATATTTGCTCCAATGAAAAATGTGGGTATAAAGAGTAGTAGATTAGGAGGATATTCAAAATGGTACAATTTCATGCAACCACAATCTGCGCAGTAAGAAGAGGCCCCGACGATATATGTATCGGCGGCGACGGTCAGGTCACCATGGGAGAGACGGCCATAATGAAAAACGGAGCCAAGAAAGTCAGAAAGATTTACAAGAATTCCGTTATTTCCGGCTTTGCCGGTTCTGTAGCCGATGCGTTTTCCCTGACGGAAAAATTTGAAAGCAAGTTAGAGGAACATTCGGGAAACCTGAAAAGAGCCGCTGTCGATTTAGCTCAGCTCTGGCGTTCTGATAAGGGGATGAGAAACCTTGAGGCGTTGATGATCGTGGCAGATAAAGAAAATATTCTGGTGATTTCGGGAAATGGAGAGGTTATCGAACCTGACCAGGATTTCGTAGCCATAGGCTCAGGAGGAAATTATGCTTATTCGGCAGCCAACGCTTTGTTCAATCATACCGATATGAACGCAGAGGAGATAGTAAGGGAATCTCTTAAGATAGCGGCTTCCATATGCGTTTACACAAATGATAATATTTCCGTTGAAAAGCTGTAAAGGGGGAACATTTCATGGCAAGTAAAGTATACAGCATGACTCCGAAAGAAATAGTAGCGGAGCTTGACAAATATATAATAGGACAAAGCGAAGCAAAAAAATCCGTAGCTATCGCTCTTAGAAACAGATACAGAAGAAGCCTGCTTCCGGAGGAACTGAGAGAGGAAATCACTCCGAAGAACATTCTCATGATGGGTCCTACCGGCTGCGGTAAGACAGAAATAGCCAGAAGGCTTGCTAAGCTTATGGACGCGCCTTTCGTAAAAGTCGAAGCGACCAAGTTTACCGAGGTTGGTTACGTTGGAAGAGATGTTGATTCCATGGTAAGAGATTTGGTTGAAGCCTCCATGAGAGTTACAAAGCAGAATAAACTTGAAGAAAAGTATAACATAGCCGATAAGATAGTGGAGGAAAAGCTTGTAGAGGCCATAATTCCGGGCAAAAACAAGAAGCCTGCCGGCAAGGGAAAAGGGCCGTTTGATTTCATAATGAACAGCGGCGGATATACAAGCCAGAAGCAGCAGTATCTTGAAAGCCAAGCTGCAAAAGAGGAGCCTACAAAAGAGGATATGGATGTGGAAATGGCCAGAGAGCAGGTGAGACAGCAGCTTCGCGAGGGTCTGCTGGAGGAGCAGTATGTTGAAATAGAAGTAATAGATACTCCTAAAGGCAACCAGCTTGATATGAGCAACGAGGGCATGTCCATCGCCATAGGAAATATTTTCGGTAATATGATGCCCGAAAAGACAAAGAAGAAAAACTGCAAGGTCAAGGACGCACGCAAGATTCTACGCGAGCAGGAGGCTCAGAAACTTATAGACATGGACGTCGTTACAGACGAGGCCATAGAGAACGCAGAGCAAAATGGTATAATATTCATAGATGAAATCGATAAAATCGCTTCCGGCTCAAGAATGACCAGCGGCGCCGACGTTTCCCGGGAGGGTGTGCAGCGAGACATACTTCCGATAGTTGAGGGAAGCGTAATAAATACTAAATACGGACCTGTAAAGACCGACCATATTCTTTTTATCGGAGCCGGAGCTTTCCATACGGCAAAGCCGACCGACCTGATTCCTGAGCTTCAGGGACGTTTTCCTATCAGAGTGGAGCTTTCCAGCCTTACTGAAGAGGATTTCGTCAGCATATTGACAGTTCCTGAAAACGCCTTGATAAAGCAGCACAAGGCGCTTCTTGAGACTGAGGGCATTGAAGTAGAGTTTACGGAGGAGGCTATAAAAGAAATAGCGACGATTTCATTCCTGATGAACGAGCAGACAGAAAATATCGGAGCCAGAAGACTGCATACCATATTGGAAAAATTGCTTGAGGATATTTCCTTCAATATTCCCGAAATGGAAGAGGAGAAAATCGTTATAGACGCTGACTACGTTAAGGAAAAATTCCAGGAAACCATTCATAAAGAAGATTTGGACAGGTTTATACTTTAATTTCAGCCGATACATCTCTATTTATGATAAGGAGCCCTTAAAGCAATGGAAAGCCGCATACTCAGCAAAATACGCAGGCTGAACTGGGTGCTCAGCGAAAGCACTACGGGAAGCCTCTCATACAATGACTTAAGCGTGATTTTAAAGGAAATAATCGACGCCAATGTTTATATTGCCGACATCGAAGGCAATATGCTCGGGGTGAGCTATAAAAATGCCGAAGACAGTTCTACAATACCGGGAGAAGGAGGCACCGAGAGACTTCAGGTTATTCATAACAGGAATTTCCTTTCCATAGAAGAAACAGCCGTAAATCTCAGGGGCGTGGAAATTTTGAAATATGTAGGTGAAGATTATGAGATGGCAGACAAGTATCACTGCATAATTCCCAGCGTATGCGGAGGACAGCGGATGGGGACTCTCATTGCAGCTCGCCATAGCGAGAAGTTCGACGATGTCGACATAGCTCTATGCGAATACGGCGCAACGGTAGTGGGAATAGAGATAAAAAGGAATATGAATCTTGCCGCAGAGAGAGAAAAGGCCCTCAGGAAAGCCGTTGATATTGCTGTTGAAACCTTGTCTTTTTCAGAGCGGGAGGCTTTGGGAAAAATTATTCGGGAATTCAGCGGCGATCACGGTTCTCTGGTTGCAAGCAAGGTTGCGGCAAAGTATTCCCTCACGAATTCCGTCATAGTAAACGCTTTAAGAAAGCTGGAGAGCGCAGGAGTGCTTCAGGCAAGATCGCTGGGCGTGAAAGGAACGAGAATAAATATTACAAACCCTTATTTCAGGGAAAAGGCTGAAAATCTGAGTATTTAACCGCATAGCACGAAATGTTTTTGCCTGGATTTTACGATCCTTAATAAATTAAAAGAACAAAACCCCCTTTATCAGGCATAAGATAGAAGGGGGTTTATTATGAAAAGAGCGGCAGTTATCATCATAGGAATAGGATTTGTAATCATGGGCAGCCTAATGCTCATAAAAGATAAATTCGGCGACAGCATAGAAGCTACGGCTGAAGCGGTAGCAATAAATGCCGTGGCGATAAAGATAAATGAAAGCATCACAAACGGCTTTTACAACGATGATCTGGGAGAGCCTCTTTTAAATGTGGAAAGAGACGCGGAGGGTAATATTCGGTATTTAGAGCCCAATTCAAGAGTCATAAATAAGCTTCTGCTGGAATTTTCCGCTAATGTCAAGGAAAATTACAGTATGGACGACGTAGAGGAAATAAAGGTGAACTGGGGCGTCATAACGGGAAGTAAAATACTTTCACAGCTGCCTTTTACGGCCACGGTAAAGGTTCAACCGGTAAGTCTTACTAAATTCCAGTATGAATCGGAATTCGAGACGGAGGGAATAAATCAGACAAGATATAAAATATATTGCAATCTGACCAGTCAGATACATATTTTAGCTCCTTTTACCGATAAAACGGCCGAAATAAACAGAAAGGTGCTCCTGGCAGAGGCGGTTATCGTGGGAAAAGTACCAGACAGCTACGTGGTTGTGCCGGAAGAAAGTATTTTGGATGCGATAGAATAAAATTCATGTTATAATGAGACCATAAGGGGCTTAGGAGGTATAATCCGGCCATGATAGGGCCGTAGTGAGACGATATGCTTAGATTTAACGAAAATAACGAAGTTATAAGAGAAGAACAGTATAAGGCAATTCTCGTAGGAGTGCAGAGAAATGAGGATATATCCTATTCGATGGATGAGCTTTGCGGCCTTGCGGAGGCTGCCGGCTCGGAGGTTTTGGGACAGATGGTTCAAAGCCTTGAAAAGCCCAATACTGCAACCCTGATAGGAAAGGGAAAGGTGGAGGAGCTGGCGCAGATGGTAAGGGCGATGGAGGCGGACATCGTCATATTTAACGATGAGCTTTCTGGAATGCAGCTCAGAAATCTTGAGGACGCATTGAAAGTCAGAGTCATAGACAGGACCATATTGATTTTAGATATTTTTGCCGCCAGAGCCATATCCAGAGAAGGAAAGCTTCAGGTGGAGCTTGCACAGCTTCAATACAGGATTCCAAGACTTACGGGCTTTGGAAAATCTCTTTCCAGACTGGGAGGAGGTATAGGAACAAGAGGCCCCGGAGAGAAAAAGCTGGAAACAGACAGAAGACATATCGAGCGCCGGATGAACGACATAAAATCCGAGCTTTCTCAGCTTAAGAACACGAGAAGCACTCAGCGCGCCAGACGTGAAAAACAGCAGATTCCCGTTGTTGCGCTTGTGGGATACACCAATTCGGGAAAATCAGCCATAATGAATAAAATTCTGGAAATGTCAGACAAAGAAGAAAAGAATGTATTTGAAGAAAATATGCTTTTCGCCACCCTTGACACTCAGCAGCGCGGAATCAACCTTGAGAGCGGGAGACGGTTTATTCTGATAGATACGGTGGGTTTTGTAAGCAAGTTACCCCATTCTCTCGTAGAAGCTTTCAAAGCTACGCTGGAGGAAGTAACTTATGCGGAGCTTTTGCTGCACGTAGTTGATGCCTCTTATGAGAATCATGATTTTCATATAGAGGTGACTGATAAAGTAATGAAGGAAATCGGCGCAGGTGATAAGGAAAAGATAATGGTTTTTAACAAATGCGATCTTCCGCATCAACATATCGTACCTGAGGTGGGAATTGAAAATATTGAAATTTCAGCAAAAACAGGCCTGAATATACAGTTGCTTCTTTCAAAAATAGAAGAAAAATTATTTGGGGATTATGTTTTCGCCAGACTTCTCATTCCTTTTGACAGGGGAGATATATCCGCATACCTATGCGAAGAGGCCTCTGTCGAGACTATGGATTATAAAGCCGAGGGAGCTTATATGGAAGTACGAATGAAAGAAGCTGATTATCAGAGGTTCAGAAAATATGAAATTATATAATACGATAGCAAAAGAGGCCTCCGCCGAGCAAATTATAGAAAAATCCAGATTCATATCATATGTAAAGCCTGTTTCCTCAAAAGAAGAAGCCGATGCTTTTGTAGCGGAAATAAAGAGGAGACACAGAGACGCGACTCATAACGTGCCTGCTATGATTATAGGAGACAAGATGCAGATTCAATGGGCTTCCGATGACGGAGAGCCGCAGGGGACGTCAGGAGCTCCGATAATAAAAATGATGACTGGCGCCGGAATAACCAATGCGGTCATAGTTGTCACGAGATATTTCGGCGGAATTAAGCTGGGCACCGGCGGTCTTGCAAGAGCCTATACTTCGAGTGCGAAGCTTGGTCTTGAGGCTGCGGGAATATGCAGCGTGGAAAGCAGGCTTTGCCTGAAATGCGAATTTGACTATACATATCTGGCTAAGCTGCAAAACCTGGCAGGCGACGTATTTGACGTGTCTGAGGTTAAATATACGGATAAGGTGGAGGCGGACATTACATGCGAGCCTGAAGAAGGAGATGCTGTAAAAGACATGTTGAAAAATCTTACGTCAGGACGGCTCATAATCAAAACTGAAAATATACTTGAAATAAAGATTAAAATGTAGTTGACATGTTTTTTTTCTTGTGTTAATATAGTTCTCAGCTCGTGGAAAACATGAGAAAAGAAGAACATTAAAAAGTTAAAAAAAGTTAAAAAAGTTATTGACAATTCAAAAAAATTGATGTATAGTTAATAAATGTGTCGAGCAATTCGGCTGAAAAATTGGGCGCTTAGCTCAGCTGGGAGAGCATCTGCCTTACAAGCAGAGGGTCATAGGTT
>CALCEY010000016.1 GCA_937900415.1 uncultured Clostridia bacterium | reverse complement strand
CCACGGATCATGTTGTGCGGCGTTGCCGCAAAGGAGAAAAAAGGCAGGGTTCATTAAAACGTATACTGCCTGACCTTACGGCGTTAGAATATCCGCAGAGGATTATAATGTTTAGCGTTGCCGCAAGGAAACGTTCGTTGCACGTTTCATGTCAGAATTGAACTTTGCACAAATACGGAGTCTTACTTCGAGCGGCGAATCAGATTGTTTTTTCGGTAATATCAGACGACATCAGACGATTGAATTAAAAAACTTACGATATTTCCGGAAAAATAACATAAAATACAGAAAAACTTCGGCATTTCTTTACGAGAGAGGATGGTAAATACAAGATGAAACCTATATACAAAAGAGTTTTGCTTAAAATCAGCGGGGAAGCCCTTGCAGGAGAACAACATTTCGGAATCAACGAAGAGATGACAAGAAAAGTTGCCGCTGAGGTTAAACAAATCCACGACCTTGGCATACAAGTGGCAATCGTAGTGGGAGGCGGCAATTTCTGGAGAGGAAGAACCAGCAAGGATATGGACAGAGCAACCGCAGATTATATGGGAATGCTTGCCACCGTCATGAACTCGCTGGCTTTGCAGGACGCATTTCTTGCTCTCGGAGTTCCTGCAAAGGTACAGACAGCCATAGAAATGAGAGAAGTAGCGGAGCCTTATGCAAGAAGAAAAGCTTTAAGCCATCTGGAACACGGCAGCCTTGTCATATTCGGAGCAGGAACGGGAAATCCTTTCTTTTCCACCGATACTACGGCAGCGCTGAGAGCAGCCGAAATGGATGCAGACGTAATCCTTCTGGCAAAGAATGTGGATGCCGTGTACGATAAGGACCCATCTGTTCATAGAGACGCCGTGAAGTTCAAAAAACTTACTCACATGGAGGTTGTGGAAAAGGATTTAAAAGTTATGGATCTTACGGCAGCCACGTTATGTAAAGATAATAATATAAAAATCCATGTCTTTGCCATAGCTGAGGAAGGCAATGTTATGAAAGCCGTCATGGGTGAAGATATAGGAACTGTAATCGAATAAAAAGCAGTCGCCCGGCAGGGCGCATAGACATATTAACGGAATAATTGATTAAACTGGAGGAAACTGTTATGGAAAGAATAAAAAAGAATCTTGAAGAAAGAAGTCAAAAGAGCATATCAATCTTAAAGGAAGATTTAAATACGGTGAGGGCAGGCAGAGCTAATCCATCACTGCTTGATAAGGTAATGGTGGAGTATTACGGAACGCCGACTCCTCTGAAAAATCTTGCCAATATATCAGTTCCAGATCCGAGAACGCTGCTTATCACGCCTTTTGACGCTAAATCTATTCATGAAATAGAAAAAGGAATCAATGTTGCCAATATTGGAATTACTCCGTCCAACGATGGAAAATGCGTAAGGCTGGTAATTCCTCAGGTTACGGAGGAGAGGCGAAAGGAGCTTACCAAAACCGTTAAGAAAATGGGTGAGGAAAGTAAAATCGCAATAAGAAATATAAGACGAGACGCCAATGATGAACTTAAGAAGCTGGAAAAGACGCATGAAATTACAGAAGACGAGCTGAAAAAAGCTCTGGACGATATTCAGAAGGCAACCGATAAGACTACTAAGGAAATCGACAGTATCATAGCCGGTAAAGAAAAAGAAATACTTGAAGTGTAATAAAACTTAAAAATGTGTGGCTGCGTAAGCAGCCACACTGTTTATGGTGATTATATATGTTGAACAAAGAACTTTTACCGGCGCACGTAGCCGTAATAATGGACGGCAACGGACGCTGGGCACAGAAAAACAGAGTAAACAGGCTTCAGGGCCACAACGCCGGTGTGCTTGCCATGAAAGAGATAATAAAAAGAGCTGACGTGATAGGCATAAAATATCTTACGGTCTATGCTTTTTCCACAGAAAATTGGAAACGTTCGGCGGAAGAAGTGGGAGGAATATTCGGTCTGATCGTCAAGTATGTTGCCAGCGAACTCGGGGAATTGAACCAAAACAACGTAAAAGTAAGAATATTGGGAGATTATAACCAGATACCCAAGACTGCCTTAAACAGCATTGAAAAAGCTTTGACTACGACTGAAGATAACGACGGACTGCAATTCAGCATAGCCCTTAATTATGGAGGGCGGCAGGAGATAGCCCGTGCCGTCAGAAAGATATGTTATCTTGTCGAAAACGGCGAGCTTAAGGGCTGCGATATAGATGAAAATATGATTTCAAGATATCTTTATACCGGCACGGAAAATCAAAATATACCTGACCCGGATCTTATAATAAGGACAAGCGGCGAGGAGAGACTGTCCAACTTTCTGCTGTGGCAGGGAGCTTACAGCGAATTGGCTTTCAGTGATTCCCTTTGGCCTGATTTTACGCCGGATGAATTTGAAGGCATAATAGAAGAATATACTAAGAGAGAGCGCAGATACGGCGGAAGATAGCAGACTGCGGGGCAGAAAAGCCTGCGAAGCAAGAAAGGGCAGAAAAGCCTGCGAAGCGAAGAAAACCTTTGCGGGGGTGTGCGAGGAAAGTCTTGTATATCATAACAAAGGCTTGCAATAAACGCTTATCACGGCAATGCCCGCCGGATTATTACGCAAATTAGGAGAAAAAGATGAAGACAAGAATTATTTCAGCATGTATAATGCTGCCGCTTTTGATACTGGTTTATCTGGGAGGCTGGTTCATATTTTTTGCCGCCCTTATAGTCGGTCTTATGGGAGTGAGGGAATTTTATAAAGGCTTTGAAGCTGTTGGAGTTAAGCCTTCCTTTGCCATAGGCTGCGTCAGCGTAATTGCGCTATATGCGCTCAATGCCGCCGTGCCGGACAGCTTTATACCGGTGATGGCGTGGATGGCGGCCGTAGTAATGGCCAGCATGATATACGGCTTTAAGGTGAATGAAAGAAAGCTGGAAGATATGACGGCTACTCTTCTTGGAATAATGTACGCCGGCTTTTTTTCATATCATATAGTTCTCATAGACCAGTCGGAAAAGCCCGTTTTGATTTGGCTTGTATTTCTGTCGGCCTTCGGCACGGACATAATGGCATACTTTACGGGTATGGCTATAGGAAAGCATAAGCTTTGCCCGAACCTCAGCCCTAAAAAAAGCATAGAAGGAGCTGTGGGAGGAGTGGCAGGAAGCATAATTTTCTGCGGCCTGTTCGGATGGCTCGTAATTCCCGAAATGATTGCCGAATGTCTTATCATCGGAGCTTTCGGCAGCATAGTAGCTCAGTTGGGAGATTTGTCGGCGTCGGCGTTTAAACGTCAGATGGGAATAAAGGATTACGGAAATCTTATCCCGGGACACGGAGGCATACTGGACAGATTTGACAGCGTAATGTTCACTGCGCCGCTGGTTTATTACGCCATCGCTTTTGCGGAAATCTTTTAACCGGGAAAGGCAAAAAATTCAGCTCATTGATATTCCTTCGCATTAGCGGCTGAAAACATAGACAGGAGCTTAACGATGAAAAAAATATCACTGCTTGGCAGCACCGGGTCAATAGGAACCCAGTGTCTTGACATAATAAGGGAAAATAAAGAAAGCTATCAGACGGTAGTTTTGACATGCGGCAGCAACCGGGAACTTTTATCTCAGCAGATAGATGAATTCAAGCCCCTCTTAGCTGTTACGGCTGATGAGGAGGATGCGCTTAAACTTAAGAAAAAACATCCGAAAACCGAGATAATGTGGGGGCGTGAAGGTCTCATATGCGCAGCTGAGGCTGATTGCGACATGGTTGTCAACGCATTGATGGGAATGAGAGGAATGGAACCGACATATCACGCTGTAATGGCAGGAAGAGACGTGGCGCTGGCCAACAAGGAAACTCTCGTTGCCGGCGGTGAAGTGATAATGAAGACTGTTTCGGAAAAGGGAATAAGGCTTATGCCGGTGGACAGCGAACACAGCGCTATTTTCCAGTCTCTGGAGGGAAACAGGAGAAGAAAAATAAACAGGATACTGCTCACTGCTTCAGGAGGTCCTTTTCGGGGATATACAGAAGAACAGCTCAAACACGTAACATTGGAGCAGGCTTTAAACCATCCCAACTGGTCAATGGGCAGAAAGATAACTGTAGATTCGGCGACCATGATGAACAAGGGCCTTGAGGTGATAGAAGCCAAGTGGCTGTTTGATGTTGACGTAAGAAAAATCGAGATCCTCGTACATCCTCAGAGCATACTCCATTCGGCAGTGGAATTTGAGGATAAATCTGTAATCGGGCAGATGGGAATACCGGACATGCGTATTCCAATAAGCTTTGCCCTCGCCTATCCCGACAGACTGCCAAGCAGAGAAGAGGGGATAGATTTTTTCGGAAAAGCTTCCTCCCTGACTTTTGAAAAACCGAATACAGATGTATTTAAATGTATAAGGCTGGCATACGAAGCGTCGGAAGCCGGAGGAACTTATCCGGTGGTGATGAACGGCGCCAACGAAGTGCTGGTAGATCTTTTTCTTTCGGGGAAGATTAAATTTACAGATATTCAAAATAATCTGGAAAGAATTCTTGACAGGCACAAGCCTGCATATAAATTAGATTTAGAGGGAATTACGGAGGCGGATCGCATAGCTCGCAGAGAGGCATATAAAGTCTGCGGCATATGATGCGGTAAGAGACCTTAAAGGGGGATTTATGAAAACGGCAATACTTGCTATTTTGTTATTTTGCATTATGATTTTTCCGCATGAGCTGGGTCATTTCATAGCGGCTAAGAGGCTGGGAGTAAAAGTCAATGAGTTTGCTTTCGGAATGGGACCCGCCATATGGAAGAAACAGAGAGGAGAAACTCTTCACAGTATCAGACTTTTTCCCATAGGCGGATTTTGCGCTATGGAAGGAGAAGACGAGGACTCAGACGAACCGAGAGCTTTTTCCAATAAAAAGCCGTGGCAGAAGATAGTAATACTGGCGGCAGGGTCTTTTATGAACGTGCTGTGCGCGGTCCTTATACTGTCTCTTGTTGTAGGTATCATAGGGTTTACCACCACTAAAATAGATCAGGTATCGGAAAACAGTCCGGCGTATGAGGCGGGACTCATGTCCGGCGACGAGATAAAAAATATAAACGGAACGGATACTAATGACTGGACAGACGTCTCGGAAGCAATTGTGGCCTCAGGCGGCGAAGCTGTTTCGATAACCGTCGAAAGGAACGGTGAAGAATCGTCTGTGACGCTTGTTCCAAAAGCAGAGGAAGACGGAAGATACGTCATAGGAATAACTTCTGCTATAAGCCATAATCCTTTCAGGGCGGTGGCTGAAGGAGCAAAGGCTACATGGAACATGACGGTAACGATGTTCGATACTCTCGGACAGCTTTTTACAGGAAAGGTGGGAGCCGATAATCTGAGCGGACCTGTGGGCATGGTTCAGATGGTAAGCGAGACCTCACGGTACGGCTTCTGGTATTACGGCTTTCTGACTGCGCTCATATGCTTGAATTTAGCCATAATCAATATGCTGCCGCTTCCTGCTCTTGACGGAGGCAGAATAATATTTGTCATATATACCATGATTACAGGGAAAAAAGTAAGCCAGAAGGTCGAAGGAACAATACATTTTGTAGGCCTTGCGCTTCTTTTTACATTGATGATATACGTTACATTTAATGATGTTACGAGGATTTTCGGGAGTTGAGATATGATTACGAGACAAGTAAACTGCGGAAACGTTTTAATAGGAGGCGGAGCGCCTGTTTCCGTGCAGTCCATGACCAATGTCGATTCGAGGGACGAGGCGGCTCTCACAAGACAGATAGACATGCTTGCGGACGCGGGCTGCCAGATTGTCAGAGTGGCAGTATTCGACAACGAGGCGGCTCAGGTGCTTGAAAGGGTAAAGAAGAAAATAAGAGTGCCTGTAGTCGCAGATATACATTTTGATTACCGGCTTGCAATAGCGGCCATCAAGGCGGGGGCTGACAAGATAAGGATAAATCCCGGCAATATAGGCGACCGCGGCAGAGTCAAAGCTGTAGTCGAAGCTGCCAGGGAGAGGAATATTCCCATAAGAGTAGGAGTTAATTCAGGCTCCCTTGAAAAGGATATAATCGAAAAGTACGGCGGAGTTACAGCCGAGGGACTTTCGGAAAGCGCGCTGAGAAACATAAAATATATTGAGGATATGGACTACGGTAATCTGGTGGTTTCCATCAAATCCTCCGATGTAAAGATGAATTACGAAGCTCACAAGCTGCTCAGAGGAAAGACTGACGTTCCGGTACATATAGGTATTACGGAGGCCGGAACGCCTAAAAACGGGAAGATAAAATCAGCAGCCGGACTTGGAGCGCTGCTTCTTGAGGGAATAGGAGACACCATGAGAGTGTCCCTTACGGCCGATCCGGAAGAAGAAGTTGAATTCGCCATAGATATACTTAAAAATCTCGGATTGAGGAAGTCCTCCATAGATATAGTCTCGTGTCCGACATGCGGAAGGACGAGAATAGACTTGCAGGGACTTGCCTGCGAGGTGGAAAGAAAGCTGGCTCCGGTTGAAAAGGAACTGCAAAGGAAAGGTCTTGACGGAATCAAGGTAGCTGTGATGGGATGTGCCGTTAACGGTCCGGGAGAAGCTAAAGAGGCAGATTTCGGAGTGGCCGGAGGAGACGGAAAGGGGCTTATCTTCGCTAAGGGGGAAATAATTAAGACAGTAAAAGAAGATTCTTTAGCAGACGAACTGATAAATATGATAGATGAGCACTATAGGAGCTTAAAACAGAGCAGATGATAGAAATAATAGAAAAGGTATTGGAATCGTACGGACCGATAGAAGGGCTTACGAGAGAAAAGCTGCGGTACAGCGTTGAAAGAGCAGCGATAAAAAAAGATTCAAGGGTTTTGTCTTTAGACATAACCCTGAATTTTGTAATGCCTTTAAAAGTCTGCAATGAGATAAAAAATGAGTTGGCAAAGAAGCTTGACGGAAAACTTAAGGGGATAGAATTAAATTTTTCATACAGCGGTATGACCCTTGAAAAGGAACAGGCTGTAAAGCTTTTCATTCCGCATATGGTTGAACTTGTTAACGGAGAATACTCATCAATAACCAAGACTATACAGACCGACAAAATCAGATTTTCCGGACGCGAACTTATAATATATGCGCTTGGGGATTTTGCCGTCGCTAAGCTCAACGAAACGGTTAAGAAGAAATTTGAGCGGCTTTTAAAGGAGTGTCTGAACATAGAAGCGGATATTCGCTTTGAAAACAATCGGGAACTGTATTCTGACAGAGTTAAGGATCTCAAAGACGGGGAAGAGGAAGAGATAAAGGCTTCTGTTGCAGAATACGCAAAGAATTTACAGGAAAAAGCGTCGGCTGCCGCTCAGCCGCCTTCAGCCGGGACGCCGTCAGAAGAAAAGCCATTTTCTAAGAGAGGCGAATGGAAGGGCAGGAAACGTGATAAAGAGCTTCCTGCCGAAGGCAATCGCATAATGGGAAGAAGCATAAATGCAGAGCCTGATACGGCTCTTAAAGAAATAGAGCCTTCCCAGGGGACGGTCGTGGTAGAAGGAACCATATTCAAGATGGACTTTCGACTGATTAAGAGCGGCAATTTTCTTATGACATTGCTTCTCACCGATAATACAACCACCATATGTACCAAGGCCTTCATAAGCGAAAATAAGCAGCAGGAAATCAAGACCTTGCTGGCTGCCGGAGATACTGTCAAGATAAGAGGTCAGGTTCAGTGGGATACCTTTGAAAATCTGAATACAATAATGATTAAAGATTTGGAAAAGGGCGAAAAAACCGATATGGAGCGTCTTGACACATGGCCCGACGGCAAGCGGGTAGAGCTTCACGCACATACCAAGATGAGCGCCATGGACGGACTCAACGAGCCTGCGGACATAGTAAATCAGGCTGCGGCATGGGGACAGCCCGCTGTGGCGATTACGGACCATGGAGTAGTGCAGGCCTTCCCGGATGCGGCTAAGGCCGCTAAAAAGCTCAGGGACAAAGGCAAGGAGATAAAGATAATATACGGCCTTGAAGGGTATGTGCTCGATGACGAGGGGCTCATAGACGAAGACGGAAATATAGATTACAAGAGCAGGCCGACAAATCATATAATTCTTCTGGCCGCAACTCAGGAGGGACTTAAAAATATTTACAAGCTGGTTTCATATTCTCATCTCAATTATTTTTACAAGAGGCCGAGGCTGCCGAAATCCGTGATACAGGCCAACAGGGAGGGGATAATAATCGGCTCGGCTTGTGAAGCGGGGGAAGTTTATCAGGCATTTTACCGCAGGAAATCCCATGAGGAAATCGTAAGAATTGCAGAGTTTTACGATTATCTTGAGATACAGCCCCTGATAAACAATAAATTTCTTACCGAGGACAGAACGGAAGGGGGCAAATACCCCGACAGGAGACAGCTGACAAGAGAAGAGCTTAAAGATATAAACAGACAGATAGTCGATTTGGCTGACGAGCTGGGCAAGCCTGTAGTGGCGACGACAGACGCGCATTATGACCAGGCGACTTCTGCCATATACAGAAACATAATAATGGCCGGACAGGGTTATAAAGACGCCGAAAACGGTCAGGGCCTGTATTTAAGGACTACCGACGAGATGATGGAGGAATTTGCTTATTTGGGAGAAGAGACGGCCCGCAGAGTAGTCATAGAAAATACAAATTTGATAGCAGGCATGATTGACGAGCTTCTGCCTGTGCCGAAGGGCAAATTTCCGCCTAAGATAGACGGTGCAGAGGAAACTCTCAGGAAAACCTGTATGGAAAAGGCTCACAGCATGTATGGAGACCCGCTTCCCGAAGTCATAGGGCAGAGGCTGGAAAAAGAGCTGAGCTCGATAATAAACAACGGATACGCGGTCATGTATGTATCGGCTCAAATGCTGGTAAACAAGTCGTTGCAGGACGGCTACCTTGTTGGATCGCGAGGTTCAGTAGGCTCCTCCCTTGCGGCTACCATGGCGGGAATTACGGAGGTAAACCCCCTCGACCCTCATTATATCTGCCCTGAATGTAAACATTTGGAATGGGGCGATATGGAGCTTTACGACTGTGGAATAGATATGCCGCCGAAAGAATGTCCTGTGTGCGGAGCACAGATGAACAGAGACGGATATACCATACCTTTCGCAACTTTTTTAGGCTTTGACGGCGATAAGGAGCCTGATATAGACCTCAACTTTGCAGGAGAGTATCAGCCTGTTGCACATAGATATGTAGGAACGATATTCGGCGAAAAAAACGTGTATAAGGCCGGAACTGTAGGAACTATAGCGGATAAGACCGCTTACGGTTATGTCCGGAAATTTTATGACGAGCAGGGAATCCCTATAAATAAATACGAGGCGGACAGACTTACTCAGCATTGCACCGGTGTGAAAAGAACCACGGGCCAGCACCCGGGGGGAATAGTAATAGTCCCTGACGATCATGAAATTTATGAGTTCTGTCCCGTTCAGCATCCGGCTAACGATGTAAAGTCGGATATAGTAACCACACATTTTGATTATCATAAGATAGACGAAAACCTCCTTAAACTGGATATATTGGGACATAACGTTCCTTCAATGATAAGACAGCTTCAGGACATGACGGGAATTGACCCGTTGACGGTTCCCCTGACTGACAGAAAGGTGCTGAGCATCTTCAACGGAATCGAAGCGCTCGACATAAAAAATCCAAATTACAGATTTACCCATGGCTCATATGCCATTCCTGAATTCGGAACGGCTTTTGTAAGACAGATGCTGGACGATACCAAGCCTGATAAGTTCGCAGACCTCGTAAGAATTTCAGGCTTTTCCCACGGTACGGACGTATGGCTAAACAACGCTCAGGATTATATAAAGCAAGGGATTGCAACGATGAGGGAGGTTATTTCAACTCGTGACGACATAATGAACTATCTCATGTTAAAGGGGATTGAAAATAAAATGTCTTTCCAGATAATGGAGGACGTCAGAAAAAACAGACCCCTCAAGGATGATCAGCTGAAGGTTATGGAAGAACATGGCGTTCCGAAATGGTACATAGATTCGTGTATTAAGATACAGTACATGTTCCCGAGAGCTCACGCTGTGGCATATACGATGATGTCTTTCAGAATGGCGTGGTATAAGGTATATTATCCGGTGGAATTCTATGCGACGTATTTCAGCAGCGTTGTTGCTGATTTTGATGAGGAGACCATATTAAAAGGCAGCGATGCCATACTGGAAAAGATAGATCTGATAAATGCTAAAGGGCAGGCGGCTACAGCTAAAGAAGGCAATGAACTGACGGTGCTTGAAGTAGCCTATGAGATGTATTCCAGAGGATATGAATTTGCCGATATGAAACTTGGCGAATCCGACGCTTCAAAATTCAAAATCAAAGACGGCAAGGTTCTGCTTCCTTTCATGGCATTGAACGGAATGGGGGAGACGGCGGCAAATTCTTTCGTAAACGAATATGATGCGGCTCCGTACGAGACCATAGAAGATATTTTCAAGAGAGCTAAAATAAGCAAGTCGCTGCTGGAGGCTCTTAAACTGAGAGGAGTGCTTAAGGGCCTTCCGGAGACGGATCAGCTGAGCTTTTTTGAAATATAGTATGTTTCAACTGTTATTAGGCGGCTGCCTGTGTGAAATATAACGGCAGCCGTCATTTTATTTTTTGAAGAAATAATACATGCAGCTATCAGTTGGCGGTGGAAAATTGTTTTTTTAAAAAACAAGAGAAAATACTCTTGACGCTTTAATGCTTTAAAGTTATAATGCGATAATGTAAGATGATTAAACAGGAGGATATATTACATGCTTACAATTATTACAAACCCTATAATTTTATCTGTTATAATTTTAGTGACGCTTTGCCTTCTGAAAGTCAATGTATTTCTTTCAATAATATTGGCGTCGCTTATTTGCGCCGTGCTGGGAGGAGCATCCGTAACGGAAGGACTGGCTGCGTTTTATGAGAATATGGGCAACGATGACCGTATGGTTTTGTTCCTGCTTCTCCTCGGAGTTCTGGCGACAACCATGCAGTATAACAACGTTGGAGAAGTATTGGCTCCGAGGGTGGCCAAAATAGTGGGAAACAGAGTATGGCTTTTCCCTATAGTTCTCACCGTGCTTGCAGTTATATCCGAAACTTTCGTATTAGTGGGAGTTTCTTTTCTGCTGGTAATAATACCGCCGCTGCTCAGACTTCTTACTGATTACAAGGTAGACAGAAGACTGCTTGTTATCACCACATGCTGCGGACTGCAGATGGGATACTGCTGTTTTCCCGTAGGCTACGGTCTTGCATTTATGGGTATAATACAGACGGCTCTTGCAGAGAACGGTCTTGATGTAACCATAAACGAGATATGGAAGGCTAATATTTTTATAGCGATTGCAATGCTGACGGCGATAACTCTTGCTATGTTCAAATACAGAAAGCCGAGAGAATATGACAGCAAGGACGGAGAAAACATGCTGGAGGAGGCGGAAAGAAATGCAAAAAACCGTGAAATGCCGCCGATAGAATTCAGGCACATAGCATGCCTGTTAGCAGCAGCTTCCGTAGTGGTGATTCAGGTAACGACGGATTCGATGCCTCTTGCAGCTCTTGTGATGGTTGCCGTTTTGGTGGTGACCGGAGCTATAAAGATTAAAGATTTTGATTCCGTATTTATGAAAGGTATAATGACCAGCGTATACGTTTGCCTCGTGTTGATGGCAGCAGTTGCTTTTGCCGCAGTCAGCAAAGAGTACGGAGAGCTGGATTCACTGATAGACGCCAGCGCAGAGCTCATAGGAGGAAGCAAGGTATTCGGCTCCTTCTTCATGCTGATATTGGGTCTGTTTATAACCATGGGAATAGGGTCTTCTTTCAGTACCGTTCCTATAGTTGCAACGGTATTGGTTCCTTTGGGAGTTCAGATCGGCATGAGCCACGCTGCCATAATACTGCTGGTTGCAGCTTCAGGCGCACTGGGAGACTCCGGAGCTCCGTCGTCAAATCAGACTCTTATACCTACCAGCGCATTTAACATAGACGGTCAGCACGACCACATAAAGGATTCCTGCATACCGTCGTTTATATTCGTGAATATACCGCTTATAATAATATGCGCAGTAGTAGGCTGCATCATTTAAAAAATTGTAACCGGAGGTTGATAACATGACAGATACAGTTAAATTTCAGGAAGATATAAAGCCGGCGCTGGGCCTTACCAGAGCAGACAGCGAAGAAACCGTCAGAAAAAAGGCTTTTGAAGCCGTAAAGGAAATAGGATATATGGTGTTCTGCACTGTAGGAACCGATGGAAAAACACCTACGAACAGGGGGCTTGAA
Organism: uncultured Clostridia bacterium; assembly: GCA_937900415.1. Lineage (GTDB taxonomy): Bacteria > Bacillota > Clostridia > Peptostreptococcales > Anaerovoracaceae > Fimisoma. The sequence goes on along the minus strand of CALCEY010000016.1, from coordinate 23,824 downwards.
ATCCACAAGCTTGACGATACTGATTACTTGTACATAGGGCTGTGCCCGGGAAAACCGGTATACGCCGAACTTAAAAAAAATCCCCGTATAAGCGGGGGAATTATAGTAAGCACGAAAGGCAGGCTTACATACGGAATAAGAATAAACGCAGTGGCAGAGGAGGTTCGGGACGAAGACCTGATGGCCGAATACTGGAGGCTTAACCCCGGGACAGAAAAACTGTACAAAAGGAGCATAGAAAACTTCACTCTTTTCCGCCTTGTGAAGGGGGAAGGGGAGATATTCGACGTATATGAGGACGATGAGCTGCTCAGATTCCGCTTCGGATTCGGAGGCGCAGATCCACGTCCGTGGTATTACGAGATAAACGACAACTGTACAGGCTGTGGAATATGTGAAGAAAAATGTATGACGCAGGTTATTGAAATCAAAGAGGGAAGGGCGGCAATTGACTATGCGGCCTGCCTCGAATGCGGCGTTTGCTACAGAAGCTGTCCGTGCGGAGCTGTAGATATGAACCGGTGGGAGGGCTGAAGATGATATACGACGAAACAGCGCTCTGGGGCCTGACGGAGAACAGCTCTCAAGAAGAAATATGGGAAATTATCTTTAAACACCTGCGAGAGCAGGGAGGACGTGTGAGCATTGCTACTGTAAAAGACGGAAAGCCTGACAGCAGAATAATATCGCTGCAAAGGATGTCAGACGGATATATCTATTTTATGACGTCAAAAGGAAAGCCGTTTTACAGGCAGCTTAAAGAAACCCCATATATAGCGGCGTCGTCTCTTATTGAAGATACGCACAGAAGCATAAGACTAAGGGCACGGGCGGAGGAATGTACAGAAGAAGCTGTCTATAAGGAGTATGCCGAAAAGAATCCGGGCACCATGAAAATGTACAGATATAATACTGACCTGATAGTCCTTTTCAGATTATCGCAGGGAAACGGGGAAATATTTCATCTTTACAGAGACGACATGGTTAAACGACTGCGTTTTGCTTTCGGCGGAGATAAAACGGACAAGCTGTCTTATTATATTTCCGGCAAGTGCAGCGGCTGCGGAGTATGTTTTGCCTCATGTGCGGAAAAGGCCATATATATGGACGGCGACGGAAAATATCACATAAGAGAATCGGATTGCGACGACTGCGGCATATGTTATACCGTGTGCCCGCTTGCGGGAACGGCGCTGATAAATCGTCTCGACTAACGGCAATAGCCTTGCCATGAATGTATTTTGCCGGTGGATTGACCGGAATATATTGAAAATTCAATATATTTTAAAAATCTCCTTGCAATTTTTGAATTTATGTGATATTCTGAATAAGAATTAAATTTCTAAAAGGTATTACTTGAAGAGTGGGCATAACCCACTCTTTCAGTTTTATTGAGCGCCCGAAGGCATAAAAAGCGCAGGCTTGCAGCTTGCGTAAATTTTGCGGGAAGGCGCCCGGTTTCAGGCTTTATGCCGCATGGAGAATACTTTTGTTTTAGGAGGAAGGATGGCAAAGAAGAAAGTTACGGAGCTGATTGCGGAGATTTCCGCCGGGTTCCTTGCAGAAAACGGACTTGAACTTTATCACTGCGAATTTGTGAAGGAAGGCAGGGACTGGTTTCTGAGAGTTTTTATCGACAAAGCGGGAGCAGACGCAAAGACCTATGTTTCAACCGACGACTGCGAGCTGGTCAGCCGGTTTTTAAGTGAGAAACTTGATGAAATTGATCCGGTGGCCCAGAATTATTATCTGGAGGTTTCGTCTCCGGGAATGGACAGGACGCTTTACAAGCCGCAGGATTTTGCCAGATTTGCGGGACAGCAGGTTGAGGTGACGCTTTATAAAGGCGTGGACGGCAAAAAAGTGTTTTCCGGAATACTTAAAGGACTGACAGATGAAAATGTCGTGATAACGGATGATAAGAATAACGAACTGAAATTTCCTGCGGAGCAGGTGGCCAAGACCTGCCTTGCCGTAGTTTTTTAGAGGAGGTTTTATTAGATATGAACAAGGAATTTATTCAGGCGATAGACGACCTGGAGAAAGAACGTCAGATTTCAAAGGATGTTCTGATTGAAGCCATAGAGTCAGCTTTGGTATCGGCTTACAAAAAAAATTACGGAACGTCGCAGAATGTAAGAGTGGATATTGACAGAGAATCGGGAGACATAGCGGTTCTCATGCGAATGGACGTAGTCGATGAGGTGGAGGATGAGCTCACCCAGATTTCCGTAGATGAAGCGAGAGAAATAGATTACAGGTATCAGGCCGGAGATATAGTGGAATATCAGGTTACTCCGAGAGACTTTGGAAGAATTGCAGCTCAAACAGCCAAGCAGGTTGTTGTTCAGCGTATAAGAGAAGCTGAAAGAGGAATGATATTTGACGATTACGTAACGAGACAGGGTGAAATTATAACGGGAACAGTTCAGAGAATCAGCAACGAGACTCTGTTTATTAACCTTGGAAGAACCGAAGGGATCCTTTCTGCCAACGAGCAGGTTCCGGGAGAAAGATATAAAGTCAACGACCGTCTTAAGGTGTTCATAATGGACGTCAAAAAAACCACCAAGGGTCCTCAGGTATTCCTTTCCAGATCTCATCCCGGCCTTGTGAAGAGACTGTTTGAGCTGGAGGTTCCTGAAATAGAAGATGGAACCGTAGAGATAAAGGGAATCGCAAGAGAAGCAGGATCCAGAACGAAGATGGCAGTTTATACTCAATTCGAGGACGTTGACCCCGTGGGCGCATGCGTCGGAACGAGAGGAGCAAGAGTTCAAGCCATAGTTGACGAGCTTCACGGAGAAAAGATAGACATTATAACTTGGAGCGAAAATCCGGAGGAGCTTATCGCCAGCGTTTTAAGCCCTGCAAAGGTGGAAGAGGTTATAACGGACGAAAGCGGAGAAAAATCTGCGACTGTAATAGTTCCTGACTATCAGCTTTCACTGGCCATAGGAAAAGAAGGTCAGAACGTCAGATTGGCAGCAAAGGTCAGCGGCTGGAAGATAGACATTAAGAGCCGTTCTCAGTATGATGAAACGAAAAACCGTGAAGAAGAAGCAGGCTTTATCGAATATGACGATGATGTGCCTGAAGACGATGAGTCTGTGATTTTTGAGGAAGAGGAAGTAATTCCAGCTGAGGCATCAGAAGCTTTGGATACGGCTTCGGATTCAGATGCAGATGCAGATACAGATTCAGACAATGATTCAAATACGGATGAGGAGAGCGGGATTACAGAGTCTGAGTAGATAAGCAAAAGGGGGAATTGGCTTGAAAGAGAAAAAAATGCCTATGCGCAGATGTATAGGTTGTATGGTATCTAAAGACAAGAGGGAGTTGGTTCGGATAGCTTGCTACGAAGGTGAAATTTCCGTGGATCTTACAGGAAGAGCCAAGGGAAGAGGAGCATATTTGTGCAGAAACAACAGCAGCTGCTGGGAGAAAGCATATAAGAAAAAAGCTCTTGAAAGAAGCCTTGGAACCCCGGTAAGCGAAGAACAGAAGGAGCTTATTTTAAGCAGACTGAAGGAGCTTTAGGAAAAAGAGCCGAATCTGAAGAGAACATATGAAAGACAAAGTTTTAAGGTATCTGGGTCTGGGAGCCCGAGGAAGGCTTTTAGCAATCGGATACAATACATGCGTTTTTATGATGGGCAAGGGAAAGGTGAGAATGGTAATTCTGGCTGAGGACCTTGCAGAGAATTCCGTGGAAAAGATGTCGTCAGCCGCCGCAAAATACAATGTCCCCTTGAGGATATACGGCAGCATGGAAGATCTTTCCCATATTACGGGAAAGGAAAATGCCGGTATTTTCGGCGTCACGGACGAAAATTTATCAAGAGCGATTTTAGAAGAGATTGATCATAGACAATCAATGTAATAGGAGGTGTTCTAATGGCAACAGAGAGCAACACAAAAGAAACGAAGATCGTAAGGGCAACGCCTAAAAAGACAGAAAGCCAGCAAGAGGAGCAGCAACAGCCAAGGGTTACTGTCAAAGCGGCGGTAAAGCCCCAGGTAAGAACTCAGAATAAAGCCGTAAAGCAAAAGCAGCAGACTGCGCAGGACAGACCGGCACAGAGGCCGCCGATGGGAAAACCGGTAGCAAATAAAAATCTGGAAGGAAGGACGAGGGTGCCTATGGGTAAGCCTGTAGTACCTAAGGAGGTTTCAGAAAGAGGCAGGGAAGCTGAGAAGCTTGTTTCAGAAGATGAAATTAAGGTAGTTAAAGAAATTGGAAAAGAAGTCACAAGCAGAGAGACAGCCTCTTCCGGGGCCGAGCTTTCAGCTGCCGTGACGGCGAAGGCTGTCGAAGAAAAGAGCGAACCTAAAAAGACGGCTGAAGAAAAGGCTGAGAGTGCAAAACCGGAAGCCGTTAAACCGGAAACCGCAAAAGCGGATTTTCAGAAGAGAGAAAGAGAGCCTCAGAGGAGAGAGCCTGTACAGAGGAAGGAAGGCGCCAGATTTTCTTCTTCAAGAGGAGACGGTTCTCAGCGAAGTGACAGACCGCAAAGAAGCGACAGACCTCAGAGGGGCGATAGGCCTCAGCGCGGTGAAAGACCAGAGCGCCCTGAACGTTCAGACCGGAGTGAACGTAATGTGAGAGGCGACAGACAAAGCAGAGGAGAGAGAACAGAAAGGGGCGACAGACCTCAGAGACCGGGCCAAGACAGAGGCGGACGAAAGGACGCAAGACCGTCCGCTGCTTCAGCCGGAAGAGATATGAATGCCAAGCCGAGCCAGAAGAGAGCCGAAAAACTTCAGCATCACGATAAAGAGAGAAACAAATTCGCAAAGCTTGATAACGGCGGCAAGAAAAATAAGCAGAAGATACAGGAACGTTCGCTGGAAAAACAGACGAGACCTAAGAAGCATTATAAACAAAAGGCCGTTCCTGTGGAAGAAGATGATATACTGGAGGAGCTGCCGACCGGTACGGTAGCCGTTACGGTTCCTATCACGGTGGCAGGCTTTTGCGAACAGGCGGGAGTTTCCACATCTCAGGTGATAATGGCGCTGATGAAGCTGGGAATCATGGCCAATATCAACCAGAATATAGACGAGGATACGGTTATGATTCTGGCAGACGAGCTGGGAATGAGCATAGTAGTAGCCAAGGTAGAAGAAGAGGAAATCGAAGAAGGCCTTGAAACCTTTGAGGACCGTGAAGAAGATTTGAAGCCTAGAGCTCCGATAATTACTGTAATGGGTCACGTAGACCACGGAAAGACTTCGCTCCTCGACGCCATAAGAAAGACCAACGTTACCGCCTCTGAATCAGGCGGAATCACTCAGCATATAGGTGCTTCGGAAATAACGATAAATGGACAGAAAATCGTATTTTTAGATACGCCGGGTCATGAAGCGTTTACCGCCATGAGAGCAAGAGGAGCACATATAACGGATATAGCAGTCCTCGTTGTAGCTGCCGACGACTCCGTAAAGCCTCAGACGGTTGAATCCATAAGCCATGCGAAGGCGGCAGGAGTTCCTATAATCGTGGCGATAAACAAGATAGATAAGCCGGGAGCCAATCCTGACAGAGTAAAGCAGGATTTGACGGAACACGGAATACTGGTTGAAGACTGGGGCGGCGACGTAATATCTGTTCCCGTGTCAGCCAAGTCCGGCGAAGGCATAGTCAATTTGCTGGAAATGATACTGCTCCAGGCAGAAGTTCTTGAACTTAAGGCAAATCCTAACCGTCTGGCTATGGGTTCTGTAATTGAAGCGAGACTTGATAAGAACAAGGGTCCGGTGGCGACGCTCCTCGTCACCAACGGAACTCTCAAGAGCGGTATGAGCGTAGTAGCCGGAACCTGCGCAGGAAGAGTGCGTCTGATGACCAACTTTAAGGGAGAGACAATCCGCAAGGCCGGTCCTGCGACAGCGGTGGAAATCCTTGGACTTACAGATGTGCCGGAGGCCGGAGACGAATTCCATGCAGTCAAGGAAGACAAGGTGGCCAGAGAGATAGCTGAAAACAGAAAAGCAAAGCTCAGAGAAGAGATACTGGCAAGAAACGCCAGCACAACATTGGAACAGCTGTTCAGCCAGATACAGGAGGGAGAAGTAAAAGACCTCAATCTCATAATAAAGGGAGACGTTCAGGGCTCCATAGGAGCTATAGTTTCTTCTTTGGAGAAGCTTAATAATGAAAACGTAAGAGTAAAGATCATTCATACGGGAGTAGGTACCGTAACGGAATCCGACGTAATGCTGGCAGGAACAACGGGTTCAATAATAATAGGCTTCAACGTAAGACCTACCACAGCCGTTCAGACCTTTGCCGACAGAGAAAATATCCAGATAAGACTCTACAGGGTAATCTACGACATTCTCAATGATGTAGAGGACGCTATGAAGGGTATGCTTGATCCTGAATTTAAGGAAGAGGTTCTCGGAAAGGCCGAGGTAAGAGAAACCTTTAAGGTTCCGAATATCGGCATCATTGCCGGAGCTTACGTTCAGGAAGGCAAGGTAGTCCGCAATGCAGAGATAAGACTTGTGCGCGACGGTATAGTAATCCACGAAGGTAAGATTTCATCGCTCAGAAGATTTAAAGATGACGCCAGGGAAGTAAACCAGGGTTATGAGTGCGGTATAGGTATTGAAAATTATAACGATATAAAAATCGGAGATACTATAGAATGTTTCCACATGGTGGAAGTGGAGAGAAAGTAAATTTCTCCGGAATTTAATGCTCCGGGGGATTTAATGCTCCGGAAAGGAGAAACGATGGGAAAAGGTTACAGACAAGGAAGACTTGGCGAAGAGATAAGAAAGATAATAGGCGAAATGCTTCTTCATCAGGTTAAAGATCCGAGACTGTCTTCGATGATAAGCATATCGGGAGTCGAGGTGACCGGAGACGGCAGTTATGCCACCTGCTATGTTTCAGTTCTCGATATGTCGGAAAATGAAGAGGAAAGGCGGAAGCATGAAAAAGATATTTTAGCAGGACTTAAGAGTGCTTCGGGGCTTTTCCGCAAGGAGATAGGAAGAAGCGTCAGGATGAGACGTGTTCCGGAACTTTTGTTCAAGATGGATAATTCGGCGGAATACGGCAGGCATATAGACGAAATCCTCGGAACTATGGATTTTGACAGTTACCAAAAAGATGACGAGGAGGCTGATGACCATGAAGAATAATTCTCTCAGGGAAATCGCCCAAAAGATACGTGAGGCAAAGAGCGTAATGCTCTTTCCTCACGTAAATCCCGACGGGGATACCTTAGGGTCATGCGCAGCTCTCTGCAAGGCTTTCAGAAAATTGGGAAAAGAGACATGGATACTGCTGGAAGATGATATTCCGGCAAATTTGCGTTTTTTGGACAATGGATATTGTACTAACGATGAAGACAAGATTCCTTTTCCGGACATCTGTATGTGCGTAGATTGCAGCAGCGAGGATCGTTTTGAGAAAAGAGCCGGAAAGTTTGTTTCAGGGAAGACTACCATATGCCTTGATCACCATAAAACCGGCGAATTCAAATGGGACTACAACTATATAGATCCATTGGAAGCAGCGACAGCTCAGATAGTTTTCGAGCTTATAAGAGAAATGGGCGTTGAACCGGACAAGGAGATTGGAGAAGCCATATTTGCTGCAATTACCACAGACACGGGCAATTTCCAGTATTCCAATACGCAAAGAAAGAGTCACCTCATAGCGGCAGAGCTTTACGACTGGGGCGTTGACTGCAACAGCATCAGCATTCAAATTTATGAGAACGTCAGAATGGAAAAATTTATGATGAGAAACCGTGCCATGGAAACTCTTAAGCTTATCGGAGAAGGAAGAGGCGCAATAGTATGGGTAACCCAGAAGATGCTTGAGGAGACGGGAGCGGACATGGAGGAGACGGAAGGTCTTCCTCAGGAATTGAGATCAATTGCGGGAGTTGAATTTGCCGCAGTGCTTAAAGAATATGAAGAGGAAAAAATAAAAGTAAGCCTCAGAGCCAAGAGCAGAGGGGATGTGGCTTCGATAGCGGCCGGACTTGGAGGCGGAGGGCATACCAAGGCGGCGGGCTGCACCATATATAAAAACGTAGAGGAGGCCGTTAATCTTGTCGAGTCGGCTATAACGGCTGCTATAGCAGAACTGGACGAATCGGAAAATTAAAATGATTAAAGATGGAATTTTAAATATAAATAAACCGGCCGGAATGACTTCTCATGACGTGGTGTACAGAGTCAGAAAAGCGACCGGCATAAAGCGGGTAGGTCATACGGGCACCCTTGACCCGATGGCGACCGGCGTTCTGCCTGTATGCGTGGGAAGCGCAGCGAGAGTGACGGAATATCTGGATCTTGATTTTAAGACATACAGATGCGATATGACGCTGGGTAAGATTACAGATACTCTTGACACATGGGGAGAGCTTCTTGAAGAGAGAAGCACGGAGGGACTGTGTGAGGAGGACGTTTTGAAGGCTTTCGCACCTTTCAGCGGACTTATACGGCAGACGCCTCCGATGTACAGTGCAGTCAGGGTAAACGGGCGGAAGCTTTATGAATATGCCAGAGAGGGCAAGGAAGTAGAGGTTAAGTCCCGCAATGTGTATATAAAAAATCTCGTTGTCGAATCCGTTGATATGGAAAAAAAGGCGATTACTTTTACGGTGGAATGTTCCAAGGGGACTTACATAAGGTCTATATGCGGCGACATAGGTGAAAAATTAGGATGCGGAGGTATAATGACAGGGCTTGTCAGACTTGCCAGCGGAGCTTTTCGTTTAGAAGAGGCCATAGACCTCGACAGCCTTTCCTCTATGGAAATTCCCGAGATAGAGAAACTTCTTTACGGAGCCGATTTTCCGCTGGTTCACTTCGGAAAAGTTCTGGTTGACGGCCGCACCGGTGAAAATTTTGTTAACGGATTTCATCTGCCCCTCGGTAAGTGCCGCATGATCAGAGAACCGGAATTTAAAGAAAAAAATTTTGTAATGGAAATAAGGCCTGAATACAGAAGTGCCTACAATATATATAAAGAAGAGGAGGGCTGTGAAACTTTCCTCGGAACAGCCTTTTACAGCTCTAAATATAAGAAACTCGTTGCCGATAAGGTGTTTTACAGGAGATGATGACAAGTGATAATTTTTAACAGTCTTAAAGAAATAAAGGATGTAAGTCCCTGCGCAGTGGCGCTGGGCAATTTTGACGGAGTACATAAGGGACATCAGGAGCTCATATCAAGAACTGTAGAGAAGGCAAGAGCAAAGGGTCTTAAGAGCGCCGTATTTACCTTTTCAAATCATCCGAAGAGCTTTATTCCCGGCGGAAAAGAAATCAAGAACATAGTTTACAGCGAGGAAAAAACTTTTCTGATAGAAAAGCTGGGAGTGGATTATCTGTTCAGCATAAAGTTTGATGAGGAAATTCAGAATACTGAACCGGCAGACTTCGTGGAAAAGCTTCTGGTGAATCAATTCAAGGCGTCGGAGGTTTTCTGCGGTTTCAATTACAGATTCGGGCGTAAAGCGGCCGGAAATGTAGATCTGCTCAGGGAGTGCGGGAAACGTCTGGGGTTTTCCGTCAACGTGATAGAGCCTGTGGTCGTAGACGGGGAAGTTGTGAGTTCTACTCTGATAAGAGGCCTTATAAAATCAGGAGAGGTAGACGAGTGTTTTAAATATCTGGGACGAAATTACGACATAGGGGGCGACGTGGTCGTCGGCAACAGATTGGGAAAGAGTCTGGGATTTCCGACATCAAACATAATGATAGACGAAAATATGGTAACGCCGCCAAATGGAGTGTATGTCACATACTGCATATACAACGGCATAAGGTATCCCAGCATTACTAACGTAGGGGTCAAGCCTACTGTGGGAACTTTCAAGAAAAACGTCGAAACTCACATATTTAATTTCAACAGGGAGCTTTACGGAAAACATATAAAAGTTGAATTTCTGAAGATGATAAGAGATGAAGTCAAATTTGCAAATACAGATGAACTCTCGGCGCAGATTGCGAGGGACTGCCTTGAGGCTAAATCTTATCACGGGCTTTAATTTTTAAACGATAATATGACAAACTAAAAACTTATCCGCACGGAATTTTGCCGTGCGGATTTTTTTGTTGGCGACGGTGAAATCTTGCTGTGCGGATTTTTTGCCGCAGCCGGGATACGCCGTGTGTATTTTTCGCCGGAAATGGGGGAAAAAGCAAGTTTTTTACAGGGTGTGAAGCTGTTTCGAGGATTGTACGTATGAAGTGAAGTGAAAAAAATTGTGAAAGTATTGTGAATTATCATTAAAATCGTTGACATACAGGATTTTTGATGGTAGGATACTTAAAGAATTTTACTTAAAAAAATTTAATTAAAATTATTTACTTAAAATTTTAGAATTATGTGTAAAAAGGAGAATATGAAAATGAGCTTTGAAAATTTAAAAGAAATTATGGTTAATACTTTAAGCTGTGATGAAGAGAAGATTACTCCGGAAGCAAGCCTGGCAGATGATCTGAAGATAGATTCTCTTGACGCCGTTGAACTTGTTATGGCTCTTGAGGAGGAGGCCGGAATAAAAATTCCCGACGAAGAACTTCCGAACATGAAGACAGTAAAAGACATAATGGACTGCATAGAAAAATATAAGGCATAATTATGAATAATAAAGAAATTTTTGAGCTGATAGATTATTTTGAAAACAGCGGATTGTCCGAACTTGAAATTGAGGTGGAGGACAGAAAGCTGCACATGAAAAAGGAAAACCGGGAATCTCTGCATGAAGTCGATTTATCAGCTTCCGCTTTAACTGCCGCCGCTGCGGCTGCCGGTCATGCCGCTGTTACAGGAAACCCGGTTTTCTCAGGTAATACTGCGGTCTCTGCCGCCATTCCTTTAGATACTCTGCCGTATCAGAAAGACGGAAAAAATAAAAATCCGGAAGACGGTACAGTAGAATTTGTACGTTCGCCTATCGTGGGAGTATATTATAAAGCGCCTTCACCGGAAGAGCCGGATTTCGTTTCAATAGGAGACAAGGTTTTAAAAGGTCAGACGCTGTGTATAATCGAGGCGATGAAAGTCATGAACGAGCTCAAAGCTCCATGCGATGGTATCGTTAAGGGAATTTACGGAATTGACGGCGAGCTTGCCGAATATGACGAGGTGCTTTTCGAGGTGAAGAAATGCTGAAGCGAGTGCTGGTTGCCAATAGAGGAGAAATAGCGGTAAGAATCATAAGAGAATGTCTTGATAATTCCATCGAAGCCGTCGCTGTCTATTCAACCGCCGACAGAAATTCACTGCATGCTTCAATAGCCGCAAAATCTGTCTGTATAGGCGGTCCCAAAGCGCAGGACAGTTATCTCAATATGAGAAATATAATACAGGCAGCCAAAGCTTACGGCTGTGACGCAATTCATCCAGGATTCGGTTTTTTATCGGAGAACGGACGGTTTGCAAAGCTTTGCGAAAAAAACGGAATAGAATTTATAGGACCTTCTTCAGAGACCATAGATCTTATGGGCAATAAATCTTCCGCCCGTGAAATGATGAAAAGGGCCGGTATTCCGGTTACGCCGGGCTCTGACGGCACGGTAAAAGACGCTGAAGAAGCATTAGCCTTTGCAGAGAGAACAGGCTATCCGGTACTCCTTAAAGCATCTGCCGGCGGAGGCGGACGGGGTATGAGAAGAGCTGAAAACGCAGAGGAGGTCAGGAGAATGTTCTCCGAAGCTTCCTCTGAAGCGGAGAAATGTTTCGGAGACGGCAGCATGTATGTTGAAAAGCTGATAGAAAATCCCCGCCATATTGAGTTTCAGATACTGGCCGATTCCTTTGGCAACGTAATACATCTCGGTGAAAGAGATTGCTCCGTTCAGCGAAGAAATCAGAAGCTGCTGGAGGAGGCGCCGGCGTTTGCCCTCGATGAAGAGCTTAGAGAAAAGATGGGCAAAGCTGCGGTAAAGGCTGCGAAAGCGGCCGGATACAAGAGCGCCGGAACGGTGGAGTTCATAGTAGATAAAGACGGAAATTTTTATTTCATAGAGATGAACACCAGACTTCAGGTGGAACACCCCGTTACGGAGATGGTAACGGGCGTTAATATCGTAAAGGAACAGCTCAGGATAGCTTCAGGGCTTCCTCTTGCTTTCCATCAGGAAGATATAAGCTTATCGGGACATGCGATAGAATGTAGGATAACAGCAGAAAAAATATATGAAGATTTTGCGCCATGTCCCGGGAAAATAACATTTATTCATCTGCCTGCCGGAGCCGGAATCAGAGTAGACAGCGCCCTCTACACAGGCTGTGAGATAAGTCCGTATTACGATTCCATGGTGGCAAAGGTAATAGTTCGAGGCGGCAACCGGCTGGAGGCAGTAAGGAAAATGAGAAGAGCTCTCGGAGAGATGGTTATAGAGGGAGTTGAGACTATACTGCCGGTGCAGTATCTTCTGATGTATAACGCAGATTTTTTAAGAGGCGGATATGACACCGGTTTTATGGAGTCCAATCTTGAAGAACTGCTCTCATTATACGAGAAGGCAGGAGGAAAGAATGAATCCGTTTAAAAAGAAGAGAGAAGTGCTTTCTGCCCTTAAGGAGATAAAAGAAAACAGCAGAAATATAATATGTCCGGTTTGCGGACGCAAATATCAGGACATCGTACTTTCAAAAGAAATGTATGTATGTCCGGGCTGCGGTCATCATTTTAAAGTCACTTCGTTTTACAGGATAAAGACTGTGCTGGATTCGGGAAGTTTCAGAGAAATATGTTCTTCGGTGAAAGGAGATAATCCGCTGGGATTTCCGGGCTACGAAGAAAAGCTTTCAGAAGTCAGAGAAAGCACGGGTCTAAGGGAAGCCGTACTTACGGGTACGGGAAGGATAAACGGAATAAAAACAGCCATATGCGTGATGGACAACAGATTTCTGATGGGCAGCATGGGAAGCGCAGCAGGAGAAAAGATAACGAGATGTTTTGAATATGCTGCGAAAAAAAGACTTCCGATGATAATTTTTTCGGCTTCCGGCGGAGCAAGAATGCAGGAGGGTATATTTTCTTTAATGCAGATGGCTAAGACCTCCGCTGCCGCCGCAAAGCACGGAGAGGCGGGACTTCTCTTTATTTCAGTCATGACAAATCCGACGACGGGGGGAGTTACGGCCAGTTTTGCAAGTCTGGGAGACATAATCATTGCAGAACCGAAGGCGCTGATAGGCTTTGCCGGACCGAGAGTAATTGAGCAAACGATAGGGCAGGCTTTGCCGGAGGGGTTTCAGAGCTCCGAATATCTTCTCGAACACGGCTTTTTAGATGCTGTAGTTGAAAGAAAGGATATGAAAAATACTCTCGCCATGCTGCTTTCAGCTCATGAAAAACGTGAAAGGAGAACGGTCAATGGACGCTATTGATAAGAAGGAGTCAGCCGCAGACGGCAAGGAAGAATCTACGCAGACGGCGCTCACGGCCGCAGACTGCAAGGAAGCCTCTACACAGACGACGCTCACGGCCGCAGATAAGATGCGTCTTGCAAGAGACGGAGACAGACCTTCGTCAAGAGAATATATAGAATATCTATTCAACGATTTCTTTTATCTTGCCGGAGACAGACTGCACGGAGAAGACGCTGCAATAATAGGCGGCATCGGCTTTTTTTCGGGAATACCCGTAACAGTTATAGGCCATCAGAAAGGCAGAAGCCTTGAAGAAAATATGAAATACAGGTTCGGAATGCCGGGCCCGGAGGGATACAGAAAAGCTGCAAGACTTATGAGACAGGCAGAAAAATTCCACAGACCCGTCATAACTTTCATAGATACTCCCGGAGCCTATCCGGGAACAGAAGCAGAAGCGGGCGGACAGGGAGAAGCGATAGCAAGATCCATAGCGCTTATGAGCCGGCTGAAAACACCTGTAATATCCGTATTCATCGGAGAGGGAGGCAGCGGAGGAGCTCTGGCGTTAGGAGTGGCAGACAGAGTTATAATGCTGGAAAACAGCGTGTTCTCCATACTGTCGCCGGAAGGCTTTGCCAGCATACTGTGGAAAGACTCTTCAAGATGGAAAGAAGCCTGCGACGTGATGAAGATTACTGCGCAAGACCTTAAAGCTTTCGGCATATGCGATAAGCTTCTTAAGGAGCCTGAAGGAGGAGCGCAAAAGGACAGACAATATGTTTTTAAAGCTGTTAGGCGAGAACTTGAAAACAGTCTGGAAGAATTGACAAAGGAAAGCGGCACGAGATTGGCGGAAAAAAGATATAAGCGCCTGAGAGACATAGGGAAGAATATGAACAGGAGAAAGGCAGAGACAGTGTAAGTGAACGGAATAAGGATAATAGGCGCAGGAAGCGCCGGAGGAGATAAGATCGTTACCAATGCCGATATGGAAAAGCTTGTGGAAACAAGCGACCAATGGATAGCGGAGAAAACCGGTATCCGTTCCCGACGGTTTGCTGAGAGTATGAGCAACGGAGACATGGCTTATGAAGCTGCCGTAAAAGCTTTGGAAGACGCAGGAATTTCAGCGGGACAAATATCGGTCTGCATAGTGTGTACCTTTACGCCCGACGACCATACGCCGGGCGTAGCATGTCAGGTGGCGGGAAGATTGGGACTTCCCGAGACGGCTCTGAGCTTCGATCTCAACGGAGCATGTTCAGGCTTTATATACGGCTGCGTGACCGCCTCAGGTCTTTTAGCTTCCATGGGCGGATATGCGCTGATAATAGGCAGTGAAAAAATATCGCCTCTTATGAATATGAAAGACAGAACTACATGCGTTCTCTTTGGAGACGGAGCGGGGGCGGCAGTTGCAGAACCGGCTCTGAATTCACGCTTTGCCTATCACGGAGGCTGTGTGCCGGACAACAAAGTTTTGAGATGCGACGGAAAAGCGCATTTTATACGGATGGAGGGACAGGAGGTATACAGATTTGCCGTAGGCAAGGCCTCCTACAGCATTTCCGAGCTGATGAAAAGAGAGAACCTTACAGACGGGGACATAGATTATTACGTCTGTCATCAGGCAAACGAGAGGATAATCGACAATGTGGCAAGAAGAGTATCAAAAAGCAGCGAGAAGTTTTTCAAAAACGTTCAAAGTTATGGAAACACTTCTGCCGCCAGCATACCTATAGCCATAGCCGATATGAGAAAAGCAGGGATGCTTGAAGGCGGCAGGAAACTTCTCTGCGCAGGCTTTGGAGCAGGACTTACTTACGGAAGCATGTATATTGAATTTTGCGGAAAAAGGTAGACCATATGAAAATAAACGAAATTTTAAATATAGAATTCCCCATATTTCAGGGAGGAATGGCCAATATAGCGACCGGCAGATTTGCGGGCGCCGTTTCTGAAGCGGGAGCCCTTGGAATAATAGGCGCCGGAGGCATGGGCGCAGATAAGCTGAGGGAGGAAATCAGGGAATGCAGAGCTCTTACCGATAAACCTTTCGGAGTAAATATAATGCTGATGAATCCGGAAGCTGACAAGATAGCCCAAATAGTTGCGGAAGAAAATGTTTCCGTTGTGACGACAGGAGCGGGAAATCCCGGAAAATATCTGGATAAATGGAAAGCAGCAGGAATAAAAGTATTTCCTGTAGTGTCAGGGACTTCTCTTGCCAAAAGGCTGGCTTCACTGGGAGCAGACGGCGTGATAGCGGAGGGATGCGAAAGCGGCGGACATATAGGAGAGCTTACAACTATGGCTCTGGTGCCTCAAGTCTGTGACACTGTAGACGTTCCCGTTATAGCGGCAGGAGGAATAGGCGACGGCAGGCAGATGGCAGCCGCTTTTGCCCTTGGCGCTTGCGGAGTTCAAGTAGGTACATGTCTCCTTGTAAGCGAGGAATGTCCGATACACGAAAATTACAAGCAGGCAGTCATAAAGGCCAGAGACAACAGCACTACTGTTACGGGAAGAAGTACGGGAGCTCCTGTCAGAGTAATCAAAAATTCCATGACCAGAGAGTATTCCGAAATGGAAAAAAAGGGTGCCGAGCTGATGGAACTGGAAAAATTTACGCTGGGCTCCCTCAGGAGAGCCGTCTTTGAAGGCGATGTGAAGACCGGTTCGCTGATGGCGGGACAGGTGGCCGGAATGATGAAAGAAATTCTTCCTTTGAGGGAGATATTTGAAAATATGATGAAAGGCTGTAAAAATGTCAAAATCAAATGAAGAGAGAGCAAACGGAGTCATGAAATCCGCTGAGAAGCAATACAGCCGAAAAGCCCTGGCAAAACTCAGATATCCGCTCATACAAGGAGGTATGGGTATAGGAATATCCATGGGAGGCCTCGCAGGAGCAGTGGCAAGAGAAGGAGGAATGGGCGTTATATCTACGGCAAACATCGGATTCACGGAGGAAGACTTCTGGGAAAACCCGGATGAAGCCGCAGAACGCTCGCTGCGCAGAGAGATACGAAGAGCAAGAGACATTTCGGAGGGAAAGGGACTTCTGGCGGTAAACGCCATGACGGTTACGAACAATTACAGGCGAATGGTGAAAACGGCAGCAGAAGAAGGAATAGACGCCGTAATCTCGGGAGCCGGGCTTCCTCTCGATTTGCCCGACATAATAGGAGACATGCCGATTATGGCGGCTCCTGTTGTTTCAAGCGCCAAGGCAGCCGGAACGATAAGCGCTCTGTGGCAGAAGCGGTTCGGGAAGATTCCCGATTTCATAGTGGCAGAGGGGAGCATGGCGGGAGGACATCTCGGCTTCGGCGAAGAAGAGCTCCTTAAAGAAGCATGTAAGCCCCTTTCCCAAATCGTAAAGGAAATTAAGCATATGCTGCCTGAAATACCTCTGTTTGCAGGAGGAGGCATATTTGACAGAAACGATGTGGAAAAAATTATCAGAGCGGGAGCGGACGGAATCCAGATAGCGACAAGATTCATAGCGACAGAAGAATGCGACGCTTCCGAAGCGTATAAACAGATTATAATAAATGCTTCGGAGGAGGACGTGATGATATTGAAAAGTCCGGTAGGTATGCCGGGCAGAGGACTCAAAACTCCTCTGACGAAAAAGACAGCAGAAGGATTGAGAGTTCCTCCGGACAGGTGTATAAACTGCATAAGAACATGCGATCCTCGAAATACGCCTTACTGTATCAACAAAGCGCTGATAGAGGCGTACAGAGGCAACTATGAAGAAGGCTTGTTCTTTTGCGGCGGAAATGTCGGAAGAGTAAATGAGATGACTACGGCAGAAAAAATCATCGCTGAACTCTTCCCTTTGCAGAAAGGAGAAAAGATGTGAAGCCGGGATTTTTATTTGCAGGACAGGGAAGTCAAAAAACAGGAATGGGAAAAGATTTTTATGAAAAATACCCGTCTTTTAAAAACATATTCGATTGCCTTACCGAAGACGAAAAGCTTACAGCCTTTGAAGGACCGGCGGAAAAACTGGCAGATACGAGATGCACCCAGCCTGTCATGGTAGCCTTTGCCGCCGGAATTACGGCATTGCTTGAAGAAAGGGGAATAAAGGCGGAGATGGCGGCAGGACTGAGCCTCGGCGAATATTCGGCTCTTTGCGCCGCCGGAGTTTTTACACCTGAGGAGGCGGTTTCTATAGTGAGAAAAAGAGCTGAAGAAATGAGCAGAGCCGCAGAAGGGATAGACTGCGCCATGTCGGCAGTAATGGGCATGGAAAGAGAGGCCGTGACGGAATGTTGTATTGCGGCAGCAGAGAGAACAGACAAAAAAGTACAGCCGGCTAATTTCAATTGTCCGGGTCAGATAGTTATTTCAGGAGAAACTCCTGCCGTCTGCGAAGCAGTATCACTGCTTACCGAAAAAGGCGCCAAAAGATGTATGAAGCTACCCGTCAGCGGACCGTTTCATACGGAATTCATGAGACCGGCCGGCGAGGCTTTGAAGGAGGTATTTGAAAAAATCTCTTTCAGCGAAATGAAAATTCCGGTGATTTTTAACGCCATTGGAAGATGTAAAAGAGAGGACGAGACAGTGGCGCAGCTCCTTGTGAGACAGGTTTCTTCTCCCGTTTTGTTTGAAGATTCGATAAAGCTGATGGAAAAATCGGGAATAGACACGATTATTGAGATCGGCCCCGGGAAGGCTCTCTCGGCATTTGTCAGAAAGACGGCGCCAAACATCAGATTGTTCAATATAGACGCTGCGGAGGACTTTGAAAGAGTATCTGCAGAATTATGTCGGGAGGTATGATATGAGTAAAAAAACTGCGATAATTACGGGAGCTGCAAAAGGCATAGGACGGGCTGCCGCTGTAAAGCTGGCTTCATGCGGTTTCAACGTAGTGATAAATTACTTTGGAAGTGAAAAAGCGGCTTTTGATACAGAGGCGCTCTGCCGCAAGTACGGAGCGGAGGTTCTTGTCATAAAAGGCAATGTGGCCTATGAAGAGGACTGCGCAGCAATAGCCGCAGAGACGATAGACCGATTCGGCAGAATAGACGTCCTCGTCAACAATGCCGGAATAACAAGGGATGGACTTCTGATAAGAATGGAAGAAAAGGACTTTACGGCAGTAATTGATACAAATCTTAAAGGAACTTTTCTTATGGCAAAAGCAGTAAGCAGGCAGATGCTCAGACAGAGAAGCGGCAGAATTGTCAATCTGGCCAGTATAGTAGGAATAACCGGAAACGCAGGACAGGTCAACTATTCGGCAAGCAAGGCCGGTATCATCGGTCTTACGAAATCTCTGGCTCTTGAGATGGCTTCCAAGGGAATTACAGTAAACGCCGTAGCGCCGGGATTCATAAAGACGGATATGACAGATGCGCTGGCTGCTTCCACCGGGGAAAAGATAAAGGATTCCATTCCCCTCGGACGTATGGGAACAACGGAAGACGTGGCCGACGTGATAGCTTTTCTCTCAGGTGATGAAAGCAGATATGTGACAGGCCAGACAATATGCGTAGACGGCGGCATGTGCATGAGATAGCAAGGAGAATGGTATGAAAAGAAGAGTTGTTGTAACAGGTGCGGGCGCCTTATCGCCGATAGGGAATAATGTTTCCGATATGTGGAAAAATGCTATGAACGGCGTATGCGGTATAGATTTTATAAAAAGCTTCGATACGTCCGGACACAAGGTCAAAGTGGCCGGTGAGGTAAAGAATTTTGATCCTCAGGACATAATGGATAAAATGAAGGCGAGAAGAACGGCAAGATTCGTGCAGCTGGCGCTTGCCGCCGCTCACGAGGCTTTCAACATGAGCAGACTTGATATGTCATCGGAAGATGCCTCAAGGTGCGGCGTCAACATTTCCAGCGGAATCGGAGGTCTCGGGATTATCGAAGATGAGCACAGCAAAGGTATAAAGCGAGGCTTTGACAAGGTTTCACCGCTGTTTGTACCTATGGCTATAACCAACATGGCTGCGGGAATGGCGGCAATAGAGTTTGGCTTTAAAGGAAGCTGCCAGTGCATAGTTACAGCCTGCGCTTCTGCTACCAACGCCATCGGCGAGGCTTTCCTAAAGATAAGAGACGGCTATCAGGATGTCATGATGACGGGAGGAGCAGAAAGCTGCATATCAGAGCTCGGAATAGGTGGATTTACTTCAATGAAAGCTCTTTCTGAGATTAACGACCCTAAAAGAGCGTCAATACCATTCGATAAGGAAAGGGACGGTTTCGTCATGGGCGAGGGGGCAGGCGTTCTGATTCTTGAGGAATATGAGCACGCAGTGAAAAGAGGTGCGGATATTCTTGCCGAAATAGCAGGGTATGGGACAAACTGCGACGCCAATCACATGACTGCGCCTCTTGAAGACGGGAGCGGAGCTGCCGCATGTATGGAGCAGGCTTTAACGGACGCTAAAATAGACAGAAAAAAAATAGATTATATAAATGCCCACGGTACTTCTACACCTATGAATGATAAATGTGAAACGAAAGCTATAAAGGAGGTTTTCGGCGAACATACTTGTAAGCTTGCCGTCTCCTCTACCAAGTCGATGACAGGACATCTCCTCGGAGCTTCCGGAGGAATAGAAGCGATTCTAACTGTCTGCGCATTGAAAGACGGCTTCATTCCTCCTACCGCAGGCTACAGAATATATGACGAGGAATGTGATCTTGACATAGTCCCAAACAAAGGAAGAAAAAAGGAGATGGAGTATGCGATGTCAAACTCCCTCGGATTCGGTGGCCATAACGCTTCGGTCATATTCAGAAAATTTATGGAGGGACAGTAAAATATGACTTTTAAAAGTGTATTCAGATAATTGCTTTCAGATAATTACTTTTAGAGAGGAGATTTTGAAAATGACGCTTGATTCAGATGAAATAAAAAAGATAATTCCCCACAGGTATCCCTTTCTGCTGGTGGATAAGATAACGGATATGGAACCGGGGAAATGGGCAGAGGGGATCAAATGCGTATCAGCCGGAGAAATGTTTTTTACCGGACATTTTCCTGAAAAACAGATAATGCCGGGCGTTTTGATTATGGAAGCTTTGGCGCAGACAGGAGCAGTGGCATTATTGTCGCTTCCTGAAAACAGAGGAAAAACAGCTGTCTTCGGGGGAATCAAAACTTGCCGGTTCAGAGAGCAGGTGGTTCCGGGGGACGTGCTTGAACTAAGCTGTGAGATAACGGAAAAGCGCGGTTCTGTAGGTTTCGGGAAAGCCGTTGCGAAAGTAGGTGATAAAATTGCAGCGCAGGGAGAGATAACATTTGCCGTAACGGATTAGTTTACTTGAATATTATTGATAGATTTGATAAAATGGGGGCGGAGGATTTACTGTCATGTTGGAAGAAAGATTTGCGGAAATCTACACTAAGTTTAAGATGAGTCTTTACGCGAAGGTTTTTAAGCAGTTTGACGACAACTACAACGGCCTTTCCGCAGTGGAAGTTTTCTGCGTCGAGGTCATATATGCTCTCGGCAAACCTACCATCAATGAGTTTGCGACCTTTTGCAAACTTTCTCCGCCTAATGCGGCGTACAAGATAAATAATCTCGTGCGAAAAGGCTATATAATCAGAGAAAGAAGCTCAGAAGATAAAAGAGAGTACCACCTCGAGGTGACTGAAAAATACATGAAGGATTACGGCATTACCTATGATTATATGAACGTGGTGATGCGGCGGATAAGAGAGAGGTTTTCAGAAGAGGAGGTCAGAGAGCTCGAGGGGATTTTAGACGTAATTTCCAATGAGCTCATGCCGGAGGTAAAGCTTTCGAGGAAATTTGAGCAAGGAGACTTGACAAAAGAGTCCAGCGAAAAGGCTTGATAACGGCGTCCGGCGAAAAGCGTGGAAAGCCGTTTTGGGGCAGTTTTGCGTATTTCTGCCGACATTCCTTTAGAATCTGTGAAAAGCTTTATTGATTTGCGATTTTCGCAATGTTTTGAGGCGTTGTCGCCATCTTGTATTAAACATAATAATAAGCGTAATATAAACGGCCGGTAATTTTATGAGATGAAAGCCGTTTTTTTGCGGACGATAAGGCAGTTCAAATAATCCGAAAAGAATTTTTAAAGTTTGAAGAAAGATCTAGTAAGTAAAGAGACTTATTGTTGAGTATCATAATTTGCTGTGCTAAAATGTAGTAAATTATTCAAATAAAGGAGGACGGACGATAAATGGAGAATAATCTGAGAATGGAAATCGAGGCTAAAACAAAGGAATTGATTGCGGCGCCTACGTGCAGCAGCGAAACTAAGGAAGCTGCCGAGCGTTGGCTGAAAGCGCTTGGAACGGAAGGTGAAAAAGCTGAAACCGAAGCGTATATCAGGGAACTGGAAGAAGATATAATGCCGATAGAACAGCTGATAGCCTTTGCTGGTTCCGATGCGGGGAAAAAATACTTCGGAGCCGATACGGCAGGCGAGATAGAATCCCATGCCAAAGAAATACAGGCTGCAGGCGGAAAATACTGCGACTGTCCGGCATGTCTGGCAGTAAAATATATTCTTGATAAAAAAGAAGAAATCCTGAAATAGAAGCTGAATTATAAAGCCGCCCGGATCGGGAGAGGCAATGTTATTAAGCTAATAGCGATGAAACATAAAGACCCCACAGCTTTGACAGGGGGTCTTTTTTTCAGTAGATTACGATTGCTGCCGCAGCGCTTATGAAAGGATAAGAGCGTCGAAAGCCGTTTCGCTTTCAGGCGCAGCTTGATATGCTTCGACAAGCAAAATATGAAAATGCCGGCAGGAAATGCGCAAGAACAGCAGATGAGCCGAATAGAAAATTTACGAAACGATAAATAAGCCGAATAACAAATGAAAATACGCTTTACGACATCTCATAAAACAGTTGATGGCTTAAGGGATGGAGAGCGCCTGAGGTCGAGGGCTTGAGAGATATATGAGAGACGATATGACGTCTATATTTATATTGTGTCTATCTGCAAATTGATTTTCTTTTTTCACGGTCTATGAACATGATTAAAAAAGCTGTAAATTGAATAGCCGCACAGAAAATTATCGAATATATGTCGTATTGCCTTATTAAAAGGCTGCCTGCTATGGCTCCTGCAATAAAGAAAAATATCATGCTGAAGTACAAGAGGCTGCTTTTCAGATTATGCTTATTGCCGCTTTGGAAATATGCGCATAAATTTTCCACGCCGCTTTTCAAGTTTCCTGTACAAACTGTAGTTGCCACGCCCTTTCCGTGTACTTTGCGGAAGCTTTCGGCCTGTATGCCGCATGAAAATGAAATCAGTGCGTTGGCGAGAAAATTCATCGTAAGAGGTATGAAAGCCACGGCTGCTAAGATAAGGGATTCTGAAAGTATGGAAACCTGTCGCCAGTGGAGATATTTCAGCTGTTTGTTGTGAATTACGTCGGAGAGAGCAATGCCTATTACGAAAGCAAGAATTGGAAACAGATATTGAATTACTGAGGAAAATTTGCCTTCCGACAGGCTTAGACCCAGGAGCAGTATGTTCCCCGTTTGAGCGTTGGCAAAGACTCCGCCCCGCTGGATATATGAGTAAGCGTCCATGAATCCTCCGGCGGCAGCCAGAAGTATTCCGATTTCTATTGATTCAGATATTTGAGACGCTTTTTTCATTTCCTTTTCCCTGCTTGCTTTATTTTGTTTTGCATAGTACATTTGTGGACTTTGAGGTTATTTTTTCCGCTTTTGGAAATAAATGGAGCTGCGATTCCGGCGATAATCCAGAAAAAAATTCCGGCTGCAAAGAACTGCGGCTGGAAAATAAAGCTGAGATTTCGCTTCCGAATTACTTGCGCATATACTTGTCCTTTCCAATGCTGCGGCCTAAACTTATTGTCATTTATCGAATATACATTATACCACTAAATAACTGTTTTGAAAAACCCCTTTAATTTACAATAAAACACAGGTGGAATAAGTGAAATAAAATGATACATTTTGCTATTATCGGAATAATTTCCTTCTGACGCCTTCTTTCCCTAAATTTTTATCATTATATATCTTAAGTGCCGAGTTAAAATAACAACTCTTTTTGCGTAGATAAATCTTTTGAATAATGAGTTGAATTCTATATATCTACACTGCATAAGCTCCGCATAATAGCTGTAAATTTTCTTATGCCTAATTCTTACCTATCATATTTGAACTTTTCTGTATAACTTTTTATATTGAGTTTCCAATTCGGCAATTTTCGATATTTTTCGCATATTTTTTTAAAATTATATGTTTACAATTTAACGATGATCTGGTATATTATTTCGGTACGTTTTATTCACTGAAGCCTAAAGTGAAAGAGGAGGTAAGAAATATGATAACATTTATTATCGGTCTTGCAGTCCTGTTCATCGGAGCTGCCGTTTACGGAAAGTTCTGCGAAAAGGTATTCGGACCGGATGATAGAAAGACCCCGGCTTATGTCAAGCAAGACGGCGTCGATT
>CALCEY010000015.1 GCA_937900415.1 uncultured Clostridia bacterium | reverse complement strand
AAAAGCCCGTTGTGCGAACTGCGGTTATACAATGCGTTCTTCCAAAAATCACAATAAACATTATCTTCAATGCTCTAACCGCCATGTAGCAAAGGACGCTTGTATAGGCTCTTTTATTTCCGTTGACAAACTGGAAAAAATGGTAATTGACGAGCTGAACCGTTTGGCTGCGGAGTATCTTGACAAAGATGAATTAGAACAGAACATTGAAGTTTGTGATAACTTGCAAGGACAAAAAAAGCGTCTGTTCTCTGACATTACCGCTTATCAGAAAAAAATTGGTGAATATTCAAAAGGTATTCGGGAACTTTATCTGGATAAGGTAAAAGGGCTTATTTCCGAAAGCGATTATGTGGATATGTCAAAAGGCTTCACCACAGAGCGTGATCGTTTGGAACGTATGATTGCTGACGGAGAAAAGCAATTAGCCGAACTCGACGAAAAAATTGCGGCGGGCGACAATCGCCGCGAACTGATTGAACAATACACCAACTTGGAACACCTTACCCGCGAGATTGTGGAAACGCTGATTGATTATATATCTGTCGGCAAACGTATTCCGGGAACAAGGGACGTTCCGATTGAAATTCACTGGAACTTTTAATCAAAAGTTGTTCTTATATGATTGCAGCGGAGCAAAAAGCACGCCTGACATACGACAACATTCTCCGTATGGCTGACGACCCTGACGTTATAGATCCGATTCGTTTCCTCAGAGAACGTGAAATCGTCCACTATCAGCGTTTCGGTGAAGGCCTTAGAATAATTCAAGATAATCTGGATAAAAAGAACTTTTACGCTTTCAATCCTGAATTCGACAAAAAATAATAGATTTATTCCGGGCGCCTTTATAAAGGCGCCCGGGCTTTTACGGTTGCACAAGAAGTCTTGTTCTCTCTTCACGCGGAAAGAACGGTGCGATTTCTTTTATTTTCCTCCTGTTTTACGCCGCTCCTAATTACTCAAGCGCTTAATCCATCAAGCGCTCAATCATTATCGCGAAGTCCTCTCTTTTCTGCCGATGCAAAAAAAGCTTTTTCCATCGCAATACAGGCGTCCATTTCCGCAGGATTGTTCATATCGGCCACTGCGTCTAAAAATTCAGCTATATTGCTCTTAATTTCATTGATTTTTTTCAAGTCGTCTCCCAGCCGTCCCAATTCATACGGCTCAAGATCCGCAAGCTCTCTCCGCAGGGCCTCAAACTGTTCTTTCCAGTATCTCACATATCTGGCTCTTCCTATGGAAGTATAAATATTTCTTTCTATAACTACCGGCAATATCTTTTCTCTGTATTTCATATTGCGCATCACCTCAAGAACCTCGTACATACAGTTTGGAGATTTCAGATATTCCTCCGAAATCAAAAGAACCGCATAATCCGCTTCGTCTATATATCCCATGTATTCCTTTATACTGTCCCAACTGTGCAGTTCCTTTACATCTCTATGTATTTCCACTTCTCTTCTGTCTGCGAAATATTCGCAGACCCTGTCGGCTATAACGCTGTTAAGCCTGCAATATGACAGAAAAACATTGATCTTATCTTGCCTCATTCTTTAAAGCTACCTCTCCGGTCTGCCTGTTTTATATTTTTTTGTTGATGTGCTTTAATTTTCATCAATATCCGACAGATATTTCCTATTCAATTTTAGCACTCTTACGGCAGCCTAACAAGACTCGAATCCGCAACAAAATGTCACATTTCAAAAAGCAAAATAAAATTTCAGCTTTGCATACGGCCTTATCGTAATCAGATGTTTTCATCAGAAATAAAATAATTTTGAAGATGAAATGGCTTTAGAACTTCCAGTCTTTTCCGGGCAGACATCACAGCTTAATACATGATATTCGCTATATGTACCACCGGAGCAAAAATAAGCGTTACGACTAAAAGCTGTAATATTCCATTTTTAAAATTTTTCATTTTAACGCCTCCTGATTTTATTCTTTTTATAAACTTATCTTATATCAACATAAGACCTATAATCAGGACTTTGCTCCGCTTAAGCAAAAAATAAAAATACCGCAGCGTAATACTAATACTCTGCGACATAGTTTATCCTATGTAACCGAGGCAGTCGAAGCATACGTCATGCATTACTCCTTGTCCTTAAAATACTACCTGAAGCAACGTCATATAGCACACAGTCCCTCCTGCTACGCTTAACAAGGTGTTTCGTTTCCACACATGAAGCGCTACAACAATCAGACAAGATATAAGCTCTGGCACTCCGTAAGGAGCTTCAATAAAAGAGACTTCCTTAAGGCAGAACACTATCAACATTCCCATTATCGCATAAGGGAGAACTCCTCCGAGATATGTGACGACAAGAGGCGTTTCTTTATTTCCTCCGAAAATCAAAAATGGCAGGAATCTCAGCGCAGCGGTAACTATGGCTGAAACGGCAACTATCAATATCGAATGTATATTATCCATTTATCCTAAGCTCCTTACTCTTTATAATCAACAGCACAGCTGTTATGCACACCATAGCCGGTATAAGAAATTTTTCGCTGCCGAATATGAGAAGACATATGACAGAACTGGCAGCGCCTGTTACTGCCCAGCGATGATCTTTAACTCTCAGCCACTGTTCAACAAATATGGTCACAAACAAAGCTGTCAGGGCAAAATCTATTCCCTCAGTGCTGAACGGTATCATGCTGCCGAGCGCAGAACCGATGAGCGAACCCGTAATCCAGTAAGACTGATTAAAAAGTGAAAGGAAAAAATAATATTTATGTCTGTCATTAACATCTTTAATACTTTCATCACTGCATAACATTGAATAAGTTTCATCTGTAAGCGCGAACATCAGGTAAGCCTTCTTCCTGCCGGCTCCCTTATATTTGTCTATCATGGAAATTCCATAAAAAAGATGCCTTGCATTGACCATCAGCGTAGTGAGAGCGGTTGTAATCAGAGAAGCTCCCGATGCCAGCAAATTTACAGCAACATACTGCATTGAGCCGGAGTACATAAAGACACTCATAAGGACAGCCCAGATTACCCCGTATCCCTTCGTCTTAAGGATTATTCCAAAGCCTGCGCCAATCACTACATAACCAGCCATCACCGGTATGGAAGCCTTAAAAGCTTTCCTCACATCACTTTTTTCTTTACTCATTTCCCGTTTGCTCCTTAAGCCTTTCGTAAACATTTACCGCCGACCGCGCCAAGTCCATATACTCTTCTATTACCCTCTCCGGTGAAATTATTACTATATCGCCGCCGAAATTCATGACCCAACTCAGAAACAGAGGACTCACTGAAACCTTTACCGAAAGTTCAAAGTATCCGTTTCCTACGTCATACATAATCACGTCCTGGCCGAATCTGTCCACTATAATCCCGGCCGTCGAATGTCTGCATCTCAACGTCACCTGTTCGTCTCTTCCACCGTACATTCCGAAAGTCTTTCTCGAATAAAAGGCGGGATCGAAATTTTCAAACAGCTTTTCACCGAGACGTTTTTCAGAAGAAACTTTTATATTCTGCATTTTGTCGACGCGATAATGCTTTATTATGCCGTTTTCTTCGTCAAATGCAATCATGTAATAATTTTCATCATCCCATGTCAGCGCCCAGGGACTTGCCGAATAAAGCTTGCCGTCTCTGCGAAGCTGCTTCTCCTTTTTAAAATTCCATTCGAAATATTGAAAAACAATCTGTCTGTTCTCTGAAATAGCACGATGGATTTCGTCTACAGCATAATAAATACTTTCGTTCATCGTCTTTATCCTGTTTGCAACAAATACTTGACGCTGTAATTGCTTAGCTTCATGACAGCTGGCGAGACCTTCTATTTTTTTAATCAGCACGCTGCTTTTCTTACGCGTTATAAATTTTGAAGATTGAACCGCATCCACAAGCAGCTTAAGCTCAGGCAGCTCAAACTCTCTTTCAACAAGATAATATCGAACCGTCTTGTCCTTTCTGCTTTCTATCTCCATACCAAAGTTTCTGAGCGCTTCAATGTCGTTATACAAACTCTTGCGTTCTGTACTTACGCCGCGTCTTTCAAGTTCCTTTATTATTTCCGCCAGGGTAAGCCCATGACTTTCATCTGTAAGCTCTCTGAAAATTTCGGCTAAATACAATATCTTAAGCTTTTGATTGGAAGATTTACTCATTCGCCGTCATCCTCCATTATTTTTTTCAGAATATCCGCATCTGCCGGGCAAAAATCATAAAAAGGAATTTCTTTTGGCTTAATCCATCTCATATCGTTGTGCTCAATCAATACGGGAGTTCCCTCCGTTATATGCGCATTAAACAAAATCAGATGAATCTGAATGTCGGGATACTCATGTACTATATCCATGTATATTCCCTCAGGCTCCACCGTAACGCCGAGCTCCTCCATACATTCTCTTATCAATGCCTGCTCTGCTGTTTCTCCGGGCTCCGTCTTGCCACCCACAAATTCCCATAAAAGTCCTCTTGCCTTATCTTTCGGTCTCTGGCATATTAAAAATCTGTCTTCCTTCCAAATCAGAGCCGCCGCCACCTCAGTCATCATGCCGCCTCCCTGCTGCTTTCGCCGGTTGAGTAATCTATTTCTATTCCCGGCTGAACATTATAAACGAATACGTTGAATGAAATTCCTCTTCCTTCGTCCTCAACTGAGAGAGCTTCCATCTGGACGCCTCTTGCCACCAAATCGTCATCTTCATATATCGGCGATACACGATAAAGGACATGATTACCTGTTTTTTCAACGTAATCGGCGACTTCATTCTCGAAAGGAAGCATTCCGTCCACGTTCATATATCTGGTGCCGGTTATGAGATTTTTCTCGTTGGCATTTTCTCCCGTAAGCTGAAAGCCTATGAGATGGCATCGGTTATACAGATATTTTCCGTCAACCAGATCATCGTATCTTACCGTATGCCAGCCGCTGGGCTTTACCTGTCCTATGCTTCCTCTTTCTTCTGTAGGCATGGTTTCTTCTCCCACTATCGCATAGGCTTGTCCACATCTGCCCAATGCGTCCAAATCGCTGTATCGTTCAAATCCTCCGTCATATGCGTCCTCTGCCTCAATTTTAGGTTCGTTGGAATTCAGCTCGATATATATGTCTCCTGAATATTCAGGCAAGCTTTCCGCCTCTATGTACGCTCCGCTGTAAGAAACAGAGTCGCCGAAAAGCACAGGCGACAGCTCAAAGGCGCCTATGGCAATCAAAGCAACTGCCGCCGCGCTTGTAATTATCTTTTTCATTCTCTCGTCCCCTTTATCTGATTATTGCATAATATTCTGAAGCAAAATATAACCCTCCGAATAGCTTTACAGTTGTCCAAACAAAACAGAGAACCCGTAAAGCTCCCTGTTTTGCCTTATTTATATTCACACACCCTGTGTTTACATGCCGCTTAAAATGATTACGAATTAGCCTTTTTATTTCAGCTGCTTTTTATAAAAAATACGCCGGCAGTAAACACACCCTCAGTGTAACCTATTTCCTCCTCCGAATCAAGAATAATTCTATACTTCGACCGCCATAATACCAACGTTTTTAGCAGCTTTCTTATTGTCTCGAAAAAAGGCGGCTATTCAAGGTTTCTAAGACTGCAAAATTCATATCCCCGGCTCTTCCAGCCCTCTATAAGCTCTGCTAAAATCTCCGAGTTGGTCTTTGAAGTGCTGTGAAGCAGAACTATAGCTCCGGGATGTATTCTCTTGTTGAGAAGATTTAGAGCTTCTTCTCTCGTCGGTTGGTTATTTTCGTACCAATCCACATAAGCTAAGCTCCAGAATACCGTCGTATATCCCATTTCATACGCGTGTTTCAAATTATTTTCACTGTATTTTCCCTGAGGCGGTCTGTAAAACTTCTCCATCTCCTTTCCCGTAGCTTTCTTATACTCATCTTCCAGCTCCGAAAGCTCTTTCCGAAAAGCTTCATCCTCCGCTATGGCCGCCATATCGGGATGGTGCATGGTATGATTGCCGACTATATGTCCCTCCTCTGCCATACGCTTTACAATCTCCGGATTTTCTTTTATATAATTCCCTACCAGAAAAAAAGCCGCAGGAACCTCTTCTTTTTTCAAAACGTCTAAAATTTTTTCCATGTACCCATTTTCATAGCCAGAATCGAATGTAAGATATATCTTCTTTTCCTTGGAAGCTTTATCATCTACATAATAACCTCCGTACTGTTTAAGATATTCAGGGGTGGCGTTGCCAACCGGCGCCTCGCCTTCACTGCGGAAAGACAGCCCCCAATTACATTCGGCTGAAGCCGCTGTTTCAGCCGCTTCCCACGGTTCCGCAGCTTCGTTTTTTTGCGTTTTCTCCTGATGCGCTTCGGAAGACGACTGTTTTTCCTCTGTTCCTATGTCTCCAAGGATAAACGCCCATGCGCTTATTCCTACCGCTGCAGCTATAGCAAAACATAAAAATATTTTCTTTTCCATAAAAATCACCTCATGCTTAATCTATGAGGCG
Source organism: uncultured Clostridia bacterium (assembly GCA_937900415.1). Taxonomy (GTDB): domain Bacteria; phylum Bacillota; class Clostridia; order Peptostreptococcales; family Anaerovoracaceae; genus Fimisoma. The sequence continues at coordinate 207,085 of CALCEY010000015.1, read as the reverse complement.
ACTTTCTCTTTTATTATTCGTTATCTCAAGTATTCTTTTTCTTTATTTTACCTACTACCGCTATAAACAGCAGTGTTCCGACCCCCGTAACTGCCGAAGCAATCAACAGGAGTGCAGATGAACCTCCCATATCAAGTATAAAGCCGCCGGTAAAGCTGGCAAATACCGTTGACACCGTTATCATTATTGTATAGAGAGCCTGCCCTTTTACAGCCTCTCCCTTTTCCATTATTTCGTCGATAAAGCATACCATGCCCGGAAGAAACACTCCAAAAGACACCAGCTGGAATGTTTGAGCAACAAAAATCATAGCCACGCTTGAAGCCAGATATGCCCAAATAACCTTTGCCGTAAAGCATATCGCTGCAAACCTGAGCAGTACCTCGCAGGAAAATTTCTTATGTACTCTGCTGAAAAAGAACATGGGCGGGATTTCGCAAAAGGCCATCAGCGAAAAAACTCTTCCCATATCCTCGCTGTTTCCACCGACGCCCTCCACAATCTGAAGCATAAAGCTGTTAAAGACGGCATTGCTGAAAAAAATCCCTCCTACCCCGAAGCTCGCTATGAGAAACAGCTTGTTTCGTTTTATAAATTGCAGCAAGTTTATATCGTCGCCCGTCTCGCGCTCCTCATTCTCATTTTCAGGAAGAAATTCATGTTTTTCGTGCTCTGAGCTTATCTTCGAATGTCTCCCTGCAAAAATCAAGACAATTAAAAGAACGGTCAATATGACTTCCCCGGAAACAGGCAGTATGTTCACCCCATATTTTTCCGCCATCGTGCCTAAAACAGCGCACAAAACCGAATAAGCTAGGGAACCCATGCTGCGTGCTGCTCCGAAGTTGACTTCATATCCGCTTTCCGACAACTTAAACGCCAGCGAATTGATCAGCGGCTGAAGCGCCGTCACCCAGGCCACCATCATTACAAAAATAACGGACAAAGCCGCAGAGGCCTTTCCTGTCACAAAAGTAATACCCATCAAAGCAGCTATGACGACGGTCACTGTTTCTATAAGACCTATCAGCGATATTTTTTTCGACCTGTCGGCTATATCTGCAAGGAGCGGCTGAATAAACACTGCCGCTATGCTTCCCGCCGCCAATATTATACCTATGTCGGCGTTGCTGTAGCCCTTTTCAAGTAAAAATACAGAGGCAAAGCTGCAAACAACGCCGTATACCATCCAATATCCGCCGTTAATGCCGGCATACTCAAAATTTAACAGTCTTTTCATCTTTATATCTACAGAAATTTTTTCATATATTTGAGCGTTCTCACCATCTGTGAAACATAGCTGTTTTCGTTATCGTACCACGCTACTACGCGCACCTCGTATATCTTGGTTCCGCATCTTTCTGCAAGAGTCTGCGTGGCGTCAAAGAGCGAGCCATATTCCATGCCTATGATGTCGCTGGAAACCAGTTCCTCCTCTGTATAACCGAATGATTCGTTTGCCGCGGCTTTCATAGCGGCATTGATTCCTTCTACGCTTACGCTTTCCGTTTCATCTTTAAGCGTTGCGTCCAGTATAGTTATCGAACCTGACGGCACAGGGACTCTCTGCGCCGAGCCTATCAGTTTTCCGTCCAGCTCCGGTATTACAAGACCTATGGCCTTAGCCGCCCCTGTGCTGTTAGGCACTATATTTATGGCTCCCGCTCTGGCTCTTCTCAGGTCTCCTTTCCTGTGAGGTCCGTCCAAAAGCATCTGGTCTCCTGTATATGCGTGAATCGTAGTCATGAAGCCGGTCCTTATTTCCCTATACTGATTAAGAACCTTGGCCATTGGCGCAAGGCAGTTGGTCGTGCAGGAGGCTGCCGAAACTATATTGTCTTCGGCGGTAAGGGTTTCATGATTGGTTCCATAGACAATAGTAGGAAGATCGTTTCCGGCAGGCGCTGAAATCAGCACCTTTTTAGCTCCTGCATTTATATGAGCCTGAGCCTTGGCCTTAGATGCAAAAAAGCCTGTGCACTCCAAAACTATATCAACATTAAGCTCTTTCCACGGAAGCTTCTCCGGCTCTTTTTCCGCAAGGATCTTAATCTTCTTTCCATCAACCGTAATGGAATCGCCATCGCTTTCTACCGTATGCCCTTTATAGCCTCCCTGAACGCTGTCATACTTCAGCAAATGAGCCAACATTCGCGGCTCGGTCAAATCATTTACAGCTACGATTTCCATCGAGTCATCTGCGAAAATTTGTCTGAAAGCAAGTCTTCCTATTCTGCCGAATCCGTTAATTGCAAGTCTTACCATAAGCCTTCCTCCTCTTCTTATATCTTATCTATATTGTACCACATTGAACAGAAATTAGCAGAACATTTTTCTCAAAAGGCAGCCGCTGCTTTTATCCGCAATTCTTTTGTCATAGCTTTTTATCTTCGGCTTTTTAAACGCTAAACGGCCGGCGATACCGCCGGCCGTAAAATATTTGCGTCTGATTAAGTTTAGTCAAAAATTGTCTGTCCGTCAACCTCTGTAGTAAGAGCCTTCAACGCTTTTTCTACGATATGTCTGCGGAGAGCTTTTTCTTCATCTTTGCTCAAGGCCGGATTACCTAAAGGATGAGGAATAGCGATAGCAGGAACTATTCTGTTCGCTCCTACCGTCATGGAAATAGGGGTAACGGTACAGATATGAACTACCGGCATACCCGCTCTTTCAATTTCTTTTACCATTGTTGCGCCGCAACGTGTACACGTTCCTCAGGTAGATGTCAGGATTACGGCGCCTACTCCGTCAGCCTTCAGCTTGGCTGCAAACTCTGCGGCAAAAGCTTTAGCCGAGGCAACTGCCGTTCCGTTTCCTGTGGTGGTGTAGAACTTGTTATGGAGTTCGCCTATTATTCCCTCTTTTTCCATATCGCGGAGAACGTCTACAGGCAGAACTCTGTCTGCGTCTTCATTGGCATATACAGGGTCATAACCGCCGTGAGCCGTCTCGTAGGTAGCTTCCGTCAAATCTATAACTCCCGTTATATCGTATTCACCGTAGTGGGAAGCGCTGGAGCTTTCGATGTGATCCGGGTTTCCCTTAGGAACTATTCCTCCGGAAGTTACTACAGCTACCTTGGTATGCGCTAAATCCTTAACTGCCGGATTAGGTTCCACTCTGTCGAAATCAGGCATAGGGAATTCTGTAACGAAAGCTTCTCCTGCCAGCTTCTTGATCAGCATATCAACAGCTCTTTCGGAGCCTCTCTTTTCCTCGAAGAAGTTGACTCTTGTGCCTCCCGGCATATATCCTTCCTCAACGGAAGCGCCTATCTTTTCGCCCTTGGCAAGTTTCATCGCAAGAGGCGCCATCTTCTTGACTGCGTCTCTCATACCTGCTGCACTGTTCTTTGTCGCAATGATGTGAACCTTATCCTTAAACATATCTGCGCCCGGATTTTCCACATACATACCTGTAACGGCAGGGATTCCCAGCTCTTCCTTTACTGCTGCGGCTAGGGTTGCGCAGGCAACGCCGTACCTTCCTGCGTTAAAGGCAGGACCCGCAACAAATACATCAGGAGCAAGTTCTTTAACATATCCTAAAATTTCAGCTTTCGTCTTATCTATGTTTTCATTGAAATATGAGTCGCCGCATACTATTGTAGCTACGATTTCCGCTTCATCACCCAGCGCCGCCGCAAAGGCCATTCCCGGTCCTACGACTTGACCCTCGCGAAGTTCTGCCGGATAATCAGCTTTTTCTTCTCCGCCTATATTGGCGAAAAACTGGTTAATATAATGAACTATTCTTATCTTTGCCATTTTTCGTCCTCCTACCTCGCACTCAGCTTATTAAAGCCTGTTTCGTTGGTTGCTCCGGTTATAACCTGGAGTTCGACTTCAAGAGTACCGTCCGCCCTTAATGTATCCTCACTGGCTCCGGCAATCTTATTTACGTAGTCGAGAGTTCCTATCACCTTGTCCATCTTAGGAAGAATCACGACCTCGTTGGCGTTGCCGCCTGTAATTACAGCGTTGGCCGAAACGTCAGCGTCCGCCAGAGACTGGGACTTGCCGTCGCGTCCTGCGTATTCGTCAGTTATAATTACCGTCTTTATTCCCTCGGCTTCAATCTTTTTACAGTTCATTATCAAATCTGTATCAGGATTTCCGAAGCCCTCCTGAGAAACGATTGCCCCGTCAAGGTCCAGCATTTTGCAGAGCTTTGCCGTCCAGTCAGATGAACGCATCTTATCAGCCAGATAAACGTTTTCGTTGGTTATTATCTGACATACGAAATTGAGTTTTTTTCCATGCTGTGCAAACAAATCCTCCACTACGGGATTGTTCTGATGAACATAAGTCGGGTTTTTGTCACAGGCAGAAACGCAGTTTCCCGAAACTATGGCTCCGTCCATCGTTTCCGTCGGACTCAGTATAGTAGGGAGAATTTTTTTAGCGTCTACGCCGTAAACATAAGTATCGTGAAGAAGACCCTGGCTTTGCAGCATCTGCACATAAGCAACTCTAGGCAGCTCAGGATATTTTTCAAGACCCTCTTTTATTGTGCATGTCTCATAAACCTTAACTTCGTCAGGAGTAAGCGCTTTCGCCAGCTCTCCTATATATGCAGCTGCTTTGAAACCCGCCATTCTAACTGCGGCTTCATAATCATGAGGCTTTATGCCATCTATAGGCTCGCAAACCATGACCAGATTCAATGTCTTTGAAAACGGAGTGTATTCGGCTCCTATTCCGGACATGTCTATAATGCCCTCCTGGAAGCCTACTATTTTTCCTGCCGTTACTACCGCCATTCCCTTGAGAGCATAGGTAACGCCGCTTCCCACAGTATCAACCTTAGCGACTACTCCCGGAAAAACTCCGCCGCCTCCGCTCACTTTAACACGCGGCTCTATGACGTCCTTAACCGGAGTTATTCTCACCGATTCTCCCGGCCTTGCTATGTCCAAGGCAACGCTCTTAAGCTTTTCATCTTCAAGAACTAAGGCTGTCACGGCTTCACGTGATACATAAAGGATTCCGTTTTCAATCTTTGATACGTCTGAAAACTGAATATCTTTTATGTTTATGTGTCCCATTTCTAAACGCACTTTCTTTTCCTCCTTAAATTTTAATTTATATAAACGCAAGATGCCCTTGCGCCTTTCACAAGATCTAAGTCTATGAGCTTGAAATCCTCTAAAGTATCTTTAGTATATCTGCCGGTCTTGTCTTCAAATTTTCCGCATGCTTCTATGGCCTTTTCGATAAGCGCAAGAGAATCCTTGTCAAGAGCTTCCCCCTCCATCATCATGACCGACTTATACGGCGTCTCTTTTGGTTTAACGCTTCCGGAAAGAGGATGTGTCAAAAGCCGAAAGCCTTTATGAACCAAATCTCTTATTTCATACAGTATTCCCTCGTAGGACGTCTCCTTGTATATTACATAATTTTCTTCCGACATCTCTTTCACGACGAGAGGATTATTGGTAATTATCATCAGCTTATTTTTCATACGGCCTCTCTTCTCTATGGAATTTAACAAATAAAAAAGGAACGGCCGTCAATACATCAATATGTATGTCGCCATCCCTCTGTTTTTCGTTTTTCACAAAATCCAGAATGCAGTCCTCTTTTCGGTCCTTTTACCTGAAAGTTTCGCTCGGCGGATTTCGACTCTAATCCGCTCTGCTTGCCTCTTCGGTGCCCCTTGTGCATAAGGTCTCTCCCGAAAATTATCAATCCGCTATTGATTTTTTCTATGCACATTATACTTTATCGCTAATTTTTTTGCAACACTAATTATAAATTTTTTAAAACTTATGTTGCAGAATTACAATACATGCGTTACAACTGCTGCTCTCCTCTGTACACAAAGCCTTGAGTTTCATCCCTACAGACCCGATTTCCGTCTTCATTGTCAAATCGGGCATTATATGATATACTTTAATTAAAGGTCAGCTTTTAAAATTTTGAAATAATTAGCTGATATAACGTTGTGGAGGACGTTCTTTATCATGAAATATGATTTTCATAAAAGTTCAGAGGAATTATTGGAAAGGAGGGTTTTGCTTCTTTCTTTTTTATCGGGGGTATGCTTCGTAATCATCGAGCTCTTTTATTCTGTTTACAGTCATTCCCAATCGACTCTCATGGACGCATTATACGATGCGTCTGAGCTCGTTTTTATTATTCTGCTTTTATTTTTGACGCCTCTATTCCACAGGCCGATTTCCGAAAAGCATCCATACGGTTTTTTCCAGCTGGAATCCTTCTTTATTTTAATCAAAAATATCATGATGATTTCCGTAACTGTCAGCGTATTAACAGGCGTCATCGAAAAACTTTTTTCGGGCGGCAGCAATATAAACAAAGGGCAGGTTTCCCTCTTCCAGCTGATTCTCGGAATTGCCAGCCTCATAATTCTGCTGACCATGAAATTTATGAGCCGCAAAATTTCATCGCCTGTAATAAAGGCCGAAATTCTGGGCTGGAAATTAGACGTATCCTACAGTATCGGAATGTCTCTTGCTTTTTTCACTGCAATACAGCTTAAAGACACTTCTCTCGCCTTTTTATCGCCTTATTTTGACCAGCTCATCGCGATATTGATCATGCTTTTAATGATTCCCGCAACAATCAAAATGCTTATAGGCACCTTCCGCGAGCTGTTTCTTTTCTCTCCTGAGCAGCAGACGGTCAACAAAATCAAGGAAATATCCGACAGGATTCTGGAAAGTCATTCTTTTACCCCTGTTTTTTACGATATAGCCAGAACCGGCCGAAAAATGTGGGTTTCCATTTATTTTACCACAGAGGCAGACTCTATATCCATGCAAAGCATCCATAATACAAATCGTCTCTTGAATTCGCAGCTGAACAAAGAGTTTTCAAATGTTACCTGTGAAATTATACCTGACAGTCATAACTGAATTACGCTATCTCAGCGTATCAACGATATATAGAATTATGCCTTCGTTTTTCTGACCAACCTGGCAACTGTTTCACATGCGCCTGTCCACGGAAACATATCTACAGGAACGGCCTTGGCCAGCTCATATCCCTTTTCTCCTAGAAGCTTTATATCTCTGGCCATTGTCGCCGCATCACAGGAAACATAAATTATCTTTTCAGGAGACGCTGACGCAGCCGCCTCCAGCAGCCTGCTGTCGCAGCCTGACCTCGGAGGGTCTAATATGACGATATCTGCTCTTTCGATACTCAGCTCCATGCCACTTCCGCTTTCTTCGTCTTTTTTTCCGTCTGCGTCCACGGCCATGATTTCAGGAAGCTCTTCTTCGGCTCTGCCGCATATATAGCGTGCGTTTACAATACCGTTTATGACAGCGTTCCTATTAGCGTCGATAACTGCCTGCTTCACCGATTCTATGCCGATGACCTGTCCGTTTCCTCCTTTCTTACGCATATCGTCTGCGCAGAAAAGCCCTATGGTTCCGACCCCGCAGTAAAGATCCAAAACCGTTTCGTCTCCTTTTAACTCCGCAAACTCTAAGATTTTATCGTAAAGCTTTTTCATCTGCTCCGGATTAACCTGATAAAATGACAATGGCGAAATCTCAAATTTGAGTTCTCCGACCTGTTCGGTAATCGTAGGGGTTCCGGCGAGAGTTATACATTCATCTCCGAGAATCTCAGACGTATTTTTCCTGTTTATATTCAGTATCACGCTTTGCAGCGTAAACTCTGTATTGGCCATAGGCCCCTCTTCATACACCGGTATGTCAAATATTGCGTCGCTGAGCATTTCAACCAGCTTGGCTGCATTCGGTATCCCTTTGCCGTTGATTACCAGTATGACCATCACCTGTCCCGTACCAAAAGCGGTGCGGACTATCATATGCCTCATCAGCCCCTTGCCCCAGCGCCGGTCATATGAAGTTATGTTATCTTCTTTCATAAACCTTCTCAGAGCTTCGGCCGCAGCAGCCGCCGGCTCTGCCTGGAGCGCGCAAGCATGGCAATCCACCACCTCGTGACTCTTCGCCTTGTAAAACCCTATTTGCGGCTCATGAACAGGTTTTACTATTCCGCCCTTCCCAGTTATCAGTCCGCCTGTGCTTACGGGCATAGACGCCTTGTTTCTATAATAAAAAGGCTCTTCCATGCCTATGGTCTGCGTTACGGCAGGACTTTTTATACCGCCTATTCTCATAAGCTTATCCGCAGTCTGCTTTCTTTTCAGCTCCAGCTGGCTCTCGTAGCTCATCTCCTGATAAATACAGCCGCCGCACTGCTCATAATACGGACAAAAGGCTTTCTGCCTGAATGGCGATGGCTCTGTTATTTTTAACGTTTCAGCAAAGCCGTAATTCTTCTTGACCTTCGTCATTTCCGCCTCTACTGTATCGCCTACGACTGCGCCTCTTACAAACACGGCAAAGCCGTCGGTCTTCCCTATGCCTTGTCCCTCTTTCGATATGTCTTCTATGACCAACCTTACTCTCTGACCCTTTTCCATAACCTTTTCCTTTCTGCGATAATTTTATCATAAAAAGGCGACGGTGAAAAGGCCGGCCAAGGGCTTCTCTTTTTTATTCCGGCATGAGAAAATTCAATATCCGCCGTCTTTTTTTGATATTGTAATTTACAAAAGTCCGCCGCTGAGTTAAAATTTCAAGAGATAACAGCAAAAGAGAGGTTTATATGAAAAAAGCGTTGAAAATCATGGGCGTTTCTTTAACTGCCCTTATAATAATAGTTCTTATTTATGCTGCATACGTTTTTATATGTTATTACAGGCTTGATGATAATATAGAGCTGACCCCGGACAATTCGGCGGCGGCGTCTCATGTTCCGACAGGAGAAGAGCTGTCCGTAACGTCATGGAACATCGGCTTCGGAGCTTACACAGACAGATATTCCTTCTTCATGGATGGCGGAAAATATTCTCGTGGACTTTCAGAGGAAACAGTTCTGGATACAGTAAGAAAAATTACCGATGACCTGTCCTCTTTCGACTCGGAGTTTTATTTCATCCAGGAAATCGACGTCGACGCTACCCGTTCATATCACATCAATGAATATGCTATGATTGCGGAAAAATTCCAAAACAAGAGCAGAGTATACGCTCAAAACTACGATTCGCCTTATCTTTTCTACCCTATTTTGAAGCCTCACGGCAAATCAGTGGCGGGCCTTGTCACTATTTCCGACTATAATATAACGTCTGCGTTAAGAAGAAGCCTGCCTGTTCAAAGCGGCTTCGCCAAATTCCTTGATCTGGACAGGTGTTATACTATAAATCGTATTCCGACAGATAACGGCAAGGAACTGATTTTAATTAACTTTCATCTTTCAGCCTATACCACTGACCCAGCCATCGCCGACGAGCAGCTTGCGATGCTGTACGAGGATATTTCTAAAGAATACGAAAAAGGGAATTATGTAATCTGCGGCGGAGATTTCAACAAGGATTTGCTGAAAAGCTCAGCTGAAATTTTCGGTGTTTCCGGCGACGATTACAGCTGGGCAAAGGCTTTCCCATATGAAAACGTTCCGGATGAAATCACAGTCATCGCGCCCTTTGACGAAACCGCTCCCGTCCCAAGCTGCCGCAACGCCGATAAGCCCTGGGATCCTGAAACAAGCTTTCAGCTTACAGTAGATGGTTTTATAATAAGCGACAACGTAAAATGCGTTGAGGCAAACGTGAAAGACATGCAATTCGCATGCTCCGACCATAACCCGGTGTATATGAATTTTGTTCTGGAATAATTTTGAAGTCACATATGCAGGCCATTCAGCCGGCAAGTCAGCGTATGAAAAGGAGCCGAGGCTCATATGACAGTATATCTGAAACCAAAACGGCAGAGCTGAAATTCAGCTGTCTTAAAGTGTTATATAGATATCTGCGCCTCTGCTCTTTTATAATATTCTGTCTAAAAATAAAAGCGTCTGCTCATAACAGAGAGAGCCGGCTCCTCCGTCGCCTATACTAAACTGGTATTCGTGCCCTACATCGCCATACCGCTCTTCATCAAAGAAAAGAGATGTGACGTCTACGTCCTTCTCCTTCAAATCCTCTGCTAACTCTTTTCCCTGAGATTCAAATGAGCCGCTGTTGCCGTCGCTGATAAATGCAGGAGGGAAATTATCAGTCGTATAGTTTTTTATAGTCGTAGTTTTTATCGTTTCTCCTTCTTTCCAATGCTTTTCGCCCAATAGAGCCCAGCCTATCCTTGAAGCGAAAAAGTCAATAGTCCTATTGCCGGTATCCAGCATTTTAGATACATCATAAGGCCCGCAGTACAGTACCGTCCCGCATAATTGTTCAGCTGTTATTGCAGATGAAACGCCAATCGCTTTTTCATATTCGGGATTTGTTGCGAGCAATGTAGCCTGCGCCGCAATGTGCGCCCCGGCGCTGTCGCCAAATAAAACAATTCTATCTAAATCCAACTTGTAATCATTTTTAACTTTATTCAAAGCAGACATGCACTCTTCTATCTGCCTCACCTGGCCCGGGTATTTAATTTCAGGCGCCCATTGGTAATCTACTCCTATAACGGCATAGCCCTCGTTTGCCAGCATTACCGCATAATTTTCAATACCGTCTTTAGTTCCAGCGACAAAGGCGCCGCCGTGTACCCATACAATCACAGGCAGTTTTCCCTCCGCATTTTTCGGCAAATAAATATCATATGTATTTCTCTCATCTTCGGAAGGGTATACGAGCTCTTTATATATTTCCACATTATTCTTAATTTCATCATATCCGTCTGCATTTTTAATTTCAGCTTCGGCGTCGAATTGGTTTCTCAAAAGCCAAACTGCCGGCTGCGGACTAAATACAAAATACAGCGCTAAACCTCCTATTAAAACTATCAAAACACATAAAATAATTATCATCGTTTTTAAAAAAGTCTTTAAAACTCTATTCATTACGTTCCTCCAATGTCCAGCATTCAACCCCTGCAAAAGTTTCCCCTTACATCTTTCCAGCTCACAAAATATCATTTTATATAAACAGCTTTATATTCTCATCCTTCAGCTCTTCAATGGTTTCCTTGATACATGAAAGCAATTCGTAGGTAAGCTCTCTGTTTTTACTTTCCGCCATATATGAATAAAACACCATTCTCTTCGGCATTTTACCCATTATTTTCTTCTTAGTTACGTTCCCATCGTCAACCAGGCCATTGGCTACAGTTGACGGAACTATAGCCCATGCGCCTTTTTTCACTATAAAATGCTCCAGCTGGTTTATCAGCTCTATCTTTATATACGGCTTCACTTTATTTCCAAAGAAAGAATTATGCCACTCCACGAACGTATCCGACCATGGTATATAAATCTCATCCTTTACGTCAAGCTCCGAAAGCTTTACTATCTCAGGCAGCTCGCTATCCTTCTCGCATATCAGAACCATTTCTTCAGAAAATACCGGCATATATTTAAGTTTGGGGAAATTCTTAATATTTGTATAAAATGCCAGGTCTATGAATCCATTTTCTACGTTTTCGTATGCCTCCCTCGTATCCATATCCTCTATCTCAAGCACTACGTCGGGATGCATAGCCATGAACCGCTCGTAAACAGATGTAAGAATAAAAATACCCAAACTGTCCACTGAGGAAATTCTGAGAGATTGCCTCTTTCCTCCTATTTCAAACATTTTCTCCACTATTTCCTTATATTCCGAAGCCAGTTTGTAAAACACCTCTCCCTCCGGCGTCAAGGTCAGCTTCCTGCGGCCTTTCCCTCTGGAAAAAAGCTGATATCCGAGTTCTCTTTCCAATGTTTTTATTCTGGTGCTGAGAGACGACTGACTTATAAAAAGCTTTTCCGCGGCTTTTGATATATTCATCTCTTTGTATATCATAATAAAAGCGTAAATTTCAGCGTTTGTCATGTTTTTCCTCCGTTAATATTCAGCCAGTTGAATATTATATATGATAATTAGATATTTTACAATATAAAAAATCAGAACTACAATAAAAGCATAACAAAGCATCTATTATCTAATTCCAAAAGATATTTACTTTCTAAACTATTAAAGATACCGTTTTTTAAACGGTATCTTTGCTTTTTCCTGTAGCTATATTATAATGCAAGTCGTTCTTGTCAGCCCGCCGGCTTTTTACTTCCAAGTCCTATGTGGCTGTAATAGTCCTTATCTAAAATGAGAGCCGAATAGTTAAACATCATTGCAGCCTTTTTATCCATCGCGGCCACATATTCATCGTCTTTTCCGACAAGCTCACTTCGTTTCCCTTTCGGGCTTATCCAGTTTTTATCTTTAAACAACACGAAGCCTTCACTTGTGCTAAAAATATCCTTCCCCATAAAAAGTCTCGAATCATACTCAAGCCCAAACAGGTTTGAAAGAGTGGGGAGAATGTCCATATTGCTGCACAGCTTATCTACAGATTCCGACTCCATACCGGGCGTCCAGAGCAGAAACGCACTTTCATAAATTTCATACTCCTGGTCCGTCTTGTGTCCTTTAAACTCATCTATCTCAGACGGCTCTAAAGCATAAGGATAGTGATCTCCCGCAAGCGCGATAACCGTGTTTTCCAGCTCGCCTGCTTCCTCAAGTCTGGAAATCAGCAATTCAACCGCCCTGTCCAGTTCAATTTCACCGGCCATATACGCCTTGCATGAGTCGGACATATCCATGTCTTCTACCAATTTCCTGTTCTTTGCCGCTATAGAGTTGCCATAAAAGTTATAGTTCATATGGCCGCTTACCGTAAGGTAATATACGTGGAAAGGCTTTATCTCACCGCTTTCGTCGGGAGTAAGAAAATCCGGCGTCGTCTTGTCTATCATTTCAACATCGGATTCGGGCCATATTTTATCGAAGGAATATTCTCTGCCCTGTCCCTTAAAATCGTATCCCAGATTAGGATGTGACAAGTCTCTGTTATAATAGTATACGCTGTGATTATGGTAGGCCTTGCATTCATATCCCATACCGGAAAACCGGTTTCCAAGCGTAAACGGCAAGTAATTCTTCGCTGATTCCTTCATCGACCAGACTCCCGGCTTCGGAACCAGACTCTGCAAATTGACGTATTCTCCGTCAAGAGTGCTCACTCCCCATATCGGATTGTAGAAATTGGCAAAATTATAGCCTTCGGAAAGCAGCTTATACAACGTAGGCGTATATTTCTCGCTGACAGCAAAATCAGTGAAGCTTTCCGCAGTAATGAAAATAAGATTTTTCCCTTCAAAGATGCCCGTCTTGTCATTTTTCTCAGTAGGCTCGACGCTGCCGAAATAGCTATGCATATTTCTTATCATCTCGTCCTGCTCTTCCGCGGCCAATGCTCCGAAGTCCAAAGCTTCAATAACATTATCGCCGGGCTCAGGCTCTATCTCCTTTTCAGCCGGAACCTCCTCAATTACCGGTTCAAAGCCGGTCGCCAGCTTCCATAAATCCAGTCCCATAGCTCCAAGCATACCTGTACACCTGGCGGAAGCCTGAATTTCTCCTACGCCGTGAAGCGCCTGATAAGGAGACTGAGGATCTTCATCCCTAACGGACCCCGTCATGAGGCCTATACCTAAGAAGAGAATACAAGTCAGAGCAGCAATCAAGAGGGTGAATTTCTTAGCTCTGCGTCCGCCCTCCTCCTTATAATCCCTGTCCTTTGCCTTCAGCGCCAGCACCGCAGATGCAGTTCCTGCAATCAATATTGCAAGCATCTGAAATTTAACATCCCAGATAGCGTCGAATATGGTGTCCATAAATTCTGTCACCTGGCCTCCGTTGAACATGGAGTAGAATGTAAAATATGTAGAAAATATTCCGAAATAGACAATTTGTGAAAGAAATAAAACAGTAATTATCGCCATAGCGACGGAATACAGTATTTTGCCTGTTTTTCCGGAAGCCATGGTTTTTATGAAAAACAATATAGACGCTGCGAAGCCGCATACCGAAACGACTATGACAATTTCTGCGGCTATATACCGATTATCTTCAAACCCTATGGTAAACCCTCTCAAAAGGCCTTCCATCAAAACCAATCCAATGAAAGTTACCGCCAATAAAGCAAAATCTCTACCCCTTATTTTCATCATATACCCCTCTAACGATTAAGAGCTGTTCTTTTCAGCATATCTCTGCATGCTGTATCTTTGCATATTATATTTTCTTTGTGCGCTATATCCCTGCAAACTGCTTTTTTACACTTTTAAAAACGTCTCCTGTGGATAAAACTATTTTATTATTTTATCAAAAAATATATTTTTAGGCAATATCAATCACATTTTATATTCTCGTGTAATAGAATAATATCAGTTCGTGGAGGTAAGCTATGGCATTAGATACCAGAGAGCTCTTTGCCCGCCTCATTCAATGTGAAGCAGGGGGCGAAGGCGAATACGGCATGGCCGCGGTAGCTACTGTAGTTATGAACAGAGCGACTGCGACCGAGGGAGAATTCAGCCGTGTCGGCAAAGGCGGCGATGTAAGAGCAATAATAACTCAGCCAGGTCAGTTTACATGTATGCGTGAATCTGTGGGCGGCGCTTACAACGCCCAGAACGTTTACAACATGAGGCCGACCGATATACATTATCAAATAGCTGATTGGGCCTTGGCAGGCGGCAGACTGACAGGGATAGACAATTCACTTTTCTTTTTCAATCCCTACAGCAATGTATGCCCCACTTATTTCCCTACAAGAGTGGGCGTTATACATAACCGCATAGGCGATCACTGTTTTTATATACCAACCAGCTACTATGCCGATACTTAAAAACCGAAAAACAGGAGGTAATTCATGGCACCATGCTGTAACAACACCGTTACACCAAAAATGATAAGAGCCGGCAAAGTCTCAGTCGGCGACAGAATACAACTGGACGATTTCATTCCGAAATCGGCCTCTGCCCCGGCCGTCGAGACAGCGGCCGCAGAAGGAGCTAATATCTATGGGAGCAAATCAGAGCGTGCGGCAGTAAATGAAAACGCAGCTTCCTTGATTCAAAGCACAAAGCCTGTTCTTTCAGCGCAGATTGAAGATGCACAGTCCGCCAAAGATGTCTCGGGCGGTATGGAAAATTCAAGGAACGCAAACGGCTCCGGCAATGCAGAGTTAACGCCCGAAGGGGATAAAAATAAAAAGTCAAACAGCTGGTACGAAGCTCCGCTGTACAACATAAACGCCTCCAAATCGCAGCAATCACAGCTCGACCCGCTATCCTACTCTCAAATGACAAATTATATGGAAAACATATCAGTCGGAGGTTCGTCGGAACAGCCTTACATAATAACCCCGCACGATCCGCTAACGCCAAACGGTTACGAAGAAGAAATAGACTATCAGTCAATTCAGTCTCTTAACGGTTTTCTGCGTACCCAGATAGGCCGGTATATGCGCATAGAGCAGCTTATCGGTTCCAATACCATTCAAACCCGCTACGGTTTCCTTGTCGGCGTCGGCGGCAATTTCATAATTCTTCAAGAAATAACTACCGGCAACATAATGGTTCTGGACATATTCTCAATAAGACTTACTTACGTCTACTATTCTCCTCCGGTACTGCCAAACCTGTAAGCCTCATTGCATGAAAATGCCCGTCCTTACGTAATTCCGCAAGGACGGGCACTAAGGGCAAAGCGCTTTTCACAAAAAAGCATCGACGCCGGCGCCGCCCATATTAAAAGCTAACTTTTCAGCATATCGGGCCAGCCTTCTATATATTTTGATTCTATCGCAGGAACCATGCAGAGGATATAATGTCCGTCCCCTGCGTCATACACAGAGTTGTCTTTCACATAGAAACAGTAGTACGGAATCAGATAACTTTCAGTACCCGGGCTGTATTCAAACTCAACCTTTTTTACATCCTCTTCCTTAATTTTCTCCGGCGTATAGCTGGCTATATATTCGCCTCGAAGAAGCATTTCAAAAGCCTCTTCTTCGGAAATTACCGGATAATCTCCCACCTTTTCCGCACAGGACAGCACGCCGTCTGCATATATTCCCTTAAGTTTTCCCTCGGATACCGCAAACCTCGCTCTTCCCAATCCATAATTTACAATTTCTTCTTCGTAATTTTTACCCCCGTCATATATTTCATATACTCTTTCGGTTTCACCGTTAATATAAGTATCAATGTATGAAATCTTTTTCACATTGGAAAATTCAAACAGTTCACCGTATTCTTCCACGAGGAAGTCCAGCAAAAGATCTGCCTGCCCGTCAGAAGATGATCCGTCATCTGAAAAAAACTCTTTCGGCAATTCGGCTATACAGTCGGTTTCACTTCCGTCAATGCTTGTTATCGAAAATCTGCCGTCCCTGCTTATGCTTATCTCAAGTCCGTTCTCTCTGATTGAAAGACTTATGAGACCGTCAAAATTTTTCAATTTTTCCTCAGACGGATATTTCCTGTCAGTTTCCCCGGTTGTCTCCTTTTCAAACGTATAGTTTTCATACACTGCCGACAAATCAACGATTTCTCTTTCTATAGTCCCTGCTTCAACTCCAAGTACCATTGCGGCGTCTCTCAGCTTCTTCTCCATTTCCTCTTCACTAAGTCCGCTCACCGGCTCTCCCGCAGGGAAATATTCGTTGTTCTTAAATACCGGTAATGTCTCCGGTATCTTTCCTTGCTCCCAGGGGTTACCGTCGTCGAAATTTTCAATATCGGGCAGATAAACTGCCCCGCCGCCCGCTGAAGCTGCTTTATCAAATATTCCAAGGATGGTCAGCGCTTTATTTTCTCCGTTTTCAGCTCCTCCCGCACTCTCCCTGTCCTTCAGAAAATATATTCCCGTTATCATCGTCAGACAAAGGCAGGCTGCTATTCCGGCATATCTGAAATTGCGTTTCTTCACCTTTTTATCCCTTACCTCCATAGCTTCAAAAACCCTGTCCTCATCTAAGAAATTCAACGCGTCTATAAGCTTATCCTGTCTCATAAGTCAAACCCCTCTTTCTTCAAATACTCCCGCAAAGAGACGCGTGCGCGAAAAAGCAGACTTTTCACCTTTGACTGACTCATATTGCAGTAAACCGCAATATCTTTAACGGAATCCATAAAATAATATCTTCCGGTAAAAATCACCCTCGTCTCCTTCGGTAAAGTCATGAGCCACTGATTTATCGCCTCTGCAAGCAGCTTCAAATCCACCGTCTCCTGCGTTTCATTCCCCTTTGAAATACAGTCCTCCAGCTCGGAAAGCGATTCTTCATATTGAGACATGCCACGTTTTTTTCTGTTTTTTCTTCTGAAAATATCAATTGCGCTCTGTCTCGTTATTTTTACCATGTAAGGACAAAGCCTCTGCGGCCTTGTCGGCGGCATTGAATTCCATGCTCTGAAATATGCGTCGTTAAGGCTTTCTCTGCCGTCCTCTTCATCTGCGAGTATGCTGTACGCTATTTTGAAAAGATAACGTCCGTATTTGGCGTCAGTTTCTTCTATAGCCCTTTCATCCCTCTGCCAATACATTTCAACTATGTTTTCATCATGCATGGTGACCTCTCTTTTTTAACAAAATATATCCTTACCAATATATAACGTTAAAACTCCCGCTGCGTTGCAGTAAAATTATAAAAACAACCGCCTCAAGTCATAAGAATCCGAGGCGGCATGCGATAACCTTGTATTTAATTTTCTGTCTTTTGTTCTGCGGAAGCATCTCCTACAGCCTCAGCGGCCTTCGCCTGCTCGGCAACGTTCCCCTGCTCGACAACATTCATCGGCTCAGCAGCCTTCATTTCATTTGCGTCCTTTGCAAATTCCGCATAGCGCTTTATCTTCATCGTGCTGGTCTTTTCAAACTGTCCCGTTTTAATTTCAAGCTTTTTAATAGTCTTATAATTGCTCAGCTTGCGGTTGACCTTTCGTATCTGCTCCCAGAGAACCTTGTAAATTTCCTCTTCACTAAGCCCGCTGCCGTGAAGCTCTTCTATCTTTTCATAATCCGGGATTACTCTGGCCGTGATGATAAGTTCTTTTTCACCGGCAACCTCCTTGCCGTATACCATGCTCTCTGCGATCTCTTCTACCTTTGAAAGCAGGGTTTCTATTTCTTCAGGATATATGTTCTTGCCGTTCTGAGTCACTATAACGTTCTTGCTTCTGCCGGTAATATATATGAAGCCGTCTTCGTCCATATAGCCTATGTCGCCGGAATTGAACCAGCCGTCCTTCATAACGGCCGCCGTAGCCTCCTCATCCTCGTAATACCCCAGCATTACGGTCTTGCCCTTTATCCATATTTCTCCCTCTCCCTTTTCATTGGGATTGTAAATCTTTATTTCATCCCAGACAACAGACTTTCCGGCTGAGCCCACTCTCGTATCCCAGTCGGGAGTAAGAGCTGCAATCGGCGCAGTCTCGGTAAGCCCGTATCCTTGCAGGAAAGTTATTCCTATATCCTCAAGCCATTTTCCGACCTTCGCGTCTATAGGCGCAGCCGCAGAAACCACTATGCGCAGTCTTCCGCCCAGATTAGCGTAAATATCCTTAAAGACCTTTCTCTTAACGTCTATTCCCAGGTTTTTAAGACCGTTTGACAATGATATCATTGATTTTACTGCGGCAGTCTTGCCGCTCTTCTCAATTCCCTGATTTATCTTCTTATAGAGAGATTCGATGAGAAGAGGAACCGCTATGATGGCAGTAGGCTGAGTTTCCTTCATGTCGTTGGCTATATGCTTAAGACCCTGACAAACCGCTACTGAGCATCCCATAGACATAGGAAGCAAAAATCCTATGGTGGACTCATAGGTATGATGCAGAGGAAGCACCGAAAACAGTCTGTCGTCAGGGGACAGGTAGACATATGGCGTAACAGAATTGATATTATATGCCAGATTGGTGTTGGAAATCATGACGCCTTTGGCCGCCGACGTAGTACCGCTGGTAAATATGAGCACTGCGAAATCATCGGGCTGTATCTCGATGTCTGTGTAATCAGTGCAGCCCATATCTATAAGAAATTTGCCCTCTTCCATAACATGTGAAAGACCTACAAACCTGCCGTCCACCTTTTCGTCCGAATACATTTCCATAAAATACTTTACGCCGGGACAGTGGTTGGCCACCTTTTTAATCTGGTCTTTTTTCCTGGCAGAAAAGATTACGGCCGCCGCGTCCGAACGCTTTATTATATTTTCAAGCTCGTTATCCGGAAGTTCCTTGTCCGTAGGCACGGCGATTGCCGCTCCGCCGAGCATGGCCATATATGAAACGTACCATTGATACGTAGTCTCGCCTATGATAAGGATTTTTTCTCCTTTCAGCTTAAAAGCTCTTGTAATTCCCGTACCGAGATTGATTACGTCCTCTCTGAATTTTCCGTATGTTATCTCTTCAAAACTGCCTTTTCTGTTAAACTTTTCAACAATAAAAGGTCGGTCTGCAAAAAGCCTCGTGCTTCTGTCAAAAATCTCCTTTACAGTCTTATACTCTGTTCCCGGATAATTGCCGCCTTTTCTCTCTTTATCGCTTTTTTTCTTAAGATTTTCCAGAACTTCGGGTGTATATTCTATGTTCAGTTCCTCGATTTCTTCTATCTCCCGCATCTTATACTTGGGAAGCTTAAAATTAGGAATCTTCTTCAAAATTCTTGCCATGCTTAACCCCCATATCCATAATATATTGATATATTATATCACTTTTCACAGCGAAAAAGCAATCTTTTTAGCGCCTTCCACCTAAAAGGCACAAGAGGGTAAAGGTATGAGTCGCCTGAAAGAGTTCTTGTCGTTGCCAGAAAAAATATTGAAACGACAACTCCGGCTGCAAAGCCGACGGCGCCGAAAAAGCCTGCGCCAAGCATCATCAACACTCTTGAAAACTTAATCCCGTAGCTTAGCTCGATGCTTGGCTGAGTAAAGCTGGCGAGAGCGACGACCGCCATACACAGTATCGTCTGCGGTATAAACCAGCCTGAGCTGACGCTGAACTCTCCCAGAATAAGGGCTCCTATTACAGAAAGGGACATGCCGAGCGAGTCGGGAGTGTTCAGGGAAGCGAGCTTAAGACCGTCTATAGCCACCTCCAGCAAGATAAACTGAAGAAGTATGGGCACTGCGAAATCCTCTTCGGGAATGAAAAATTTCAATATCTCGGGCGTAAATTCCTTATATTCTATGATAAGAAGATAAACCGGGATAAGAAACAGTATTACAAGGAAATTCACCGTCCTTAAAAGCCTGAAATAATTACCCGTAACCTGTGGAAAATAATAGTCGTCTATATCTTGCAGGAAATCAAAAATTCCCACCGGCAGCAGCATCACCGTAGGCGAATTGTCTACGATTATAGCAATCTTACCCTCGGCCACATGAGCTGCTATGATATCCGGGCGCTGCGAATACCTTACTTTCGGAAAAGGATTCAATTTACTGTAGCCTCCCACAGATTTGAGAAGTCTTTCGACTAGGCTCTGATCACCAACCGTCAGACTTTCAGCGTCCAAACATTGCAGCTGGCTTTCAAGTTTTTCCAGTAGTTTTACGTTTACCTTGTTTTTCATATATGTCACAACTACATCTGTCTTGCTTATTCTTCCAACCGAATAATATGAGGCAATCAGGTTGTTGTCCCTTATGCGGCGACGTATCATGCTGATATTTTCCATCAGGTTCTCTGTAAATCCGTCTTTTGCGCCGCGCAGCGACTTTTCCTTTTCCGGCTCTTCAACGGATCGGGAAGGATAATTCCTCATATCCATGAATATAAGCCTGTCCATGCCTTGTATATCAAGCACCGTAAGACCTGAATACATCTTCTGTTCAGCCTGACGGCAACAATCTTCTATCATCTCCTTTGTCCAGACATCGGCGTTGTCAAGCCGCCCGTCAGATTCATCCGCTTCCTCCTGCTGTTGTCCCTTGAAGCTCTTCATGTCGCTTTCAGTCTGCTCGAAGGAGCTCTTCTGCCCGTGTAAACCCTTCTTCGGCTCTATGAGATTACTGTCCAAAAATGGCAGCTTTTCCTCCAAAAACTGTTTGCTGTCTGCAATATCGTCCATATCTTCTTTTTTAATGCTCAAGAGATAATTGAGCATAAACTGCGCGTTCTGGCCGTTGGTCAGTCCGTCTGTAAAAAACATGGAAGCTTTTCTGCCGCCTATTCTGAACTTTCGTTCAAGTATGTCGAAGCTCTCTCCGATAGGCAAATCCTTTCTCAGAATTTCCAAATATTTTTCGTACATTTCACTCCTCCTTCAATCTCTTTTATTTTCCCAAAATCTTGATATTTCATACTTTTGCATATATAATAAATTAGTCAGAAATCAACCTTAGGAGGTTTTTATAAATGAATTACGAAAAACTTGCGGAAATCCTTTTCCCACAAGTCGAAAAAAGCCCTGAAGAATATGAGGAAATGTTCCCTCCCCGCACTCTTTCGGACGGCGCTAAAGTAACCAGACTGGGTCCGAGTCCCACAGGCTTCATACACCTTGGCAACCTGTTCGGCGCTTTTGCAGACGAACGTCTCGCCCACCAGTCAGGCGGAGTTTTCTTTCTCAGAATCGAAGATACCGACGATAAGCGTTACGTTGAAGGAGCCGTCGATATAATCATAAACTCCCTTAAATTCTTCGGCATAAATTTTGACGAGGGCGCATCCGCCGACGGTGAAACAGGCTCCTACGGCAGCTATGTGCAAAGTCTCCGCGGCCCAATATATCAATCCTTTGCCAAAAAACTGGTCTCAGAGGGCAAGGCCTATCCGTGCTTCCTTACGGAAGAAGAAATTTCCCAGATAAGAGCAGAGCAGGAAGACTTAAAGCAAAACCCGGGAATATACGGAAAATGGGCTAAAAGCCGAAGCCTTACATTAGAAGAAATAGAAAACAAGATAGCCGAAGGCCTGCCTTATGTTATAAGGCTTAAATCCGACGGAGATATGACTCTGCCCGAAGATCAGATAAAAAGATTTGAAATAGAAGACGCAATCAGAGGCACTCTCAGTATGCCGGTAAACGATCAGGATACCGTTCTTCTCAAAGCCAACGGCATTCCGACTTATCATTTCGCCCACGTGGTCGACGACCACCTTATGCGCACCACTCATGTGGTCAGGGGCGCGGAATGGCTGCCGTCGCTGCCTATTCATGTGGAGCTGTTTGAGAAGCTGGGCTGGCAGCCTCCCGTATACTGCCATACCGCTCAGCTAATGAAAATCGGTGATGACGGTAACAAGCGCAAGCTTTCGAAGCGCAAAGATCCTGAGCTTTCTCTTGATTATTATCGCCGTCTGGGTTATCATCCGGCTGCTGTCAGAGAATATCTTCTGACAATTCTGAATTCCAATTTTGAAGAATGGCGCATAGCCAATCCCGATGCAGATATAGATGATTTTGAATTTACGACAGAAAAGATGAGCAATTCAGGCGCTCTGTTTGATTTGAACAAGCTCAACGACATCAGCAAGGACGTTCTGCTTCGTATAAGCGCAGCCGAGCTTTTTTCCTTCCTCTCGGATTGGGCAATGGAATTCAGGCCTGACCTTGAGGCAATGTTCAAAGACAGAGATTATCTTGAAAAAATTCTAAATATCGGCCGCGACGGCGCAAAACCAAGAAAGGATCATGTATACGCTCAGCAGATGGTTGAAAATATCAGCTATTTCTTCGACGACATGTTCAAGATAGAGGATGAGCTCCCGCAGGAAGCAGCGGCAGACGCTAAAGAGATAATAGAGAGCTACCTGACTTCTTACGATCACAGCGACGATCAGGAAGCGTGGTTCGGCAAAATAAGAGAAATAGCCTCTGCCCTTGGCTATGCTGCCAAACCTAAGGACTACAAAAAGCATCCGGATGAGTATAAGGGGCATGTGGGACATGTAAGCACGGTGATACGAATCGCTCTCATGGGCCGCAGCCAGTCCCCTGACGTATGGGAAATACAGCAGATTCTTGGTGAGGCAAGGACAAGAGAACGTCTTGCTGCCTTTGCCTGCGGCATGTAGTTTTGCAATTTCATTTGAGCTTATAAAAAAGCCGCCCTTCTTGGGCGGCTTTCGTAGGTATTACCGGTTTTTAGTTATAGCAGTTGCAGAAAATGATTACCAGTAACAAGAAAAAGAATAACAAACTGGTATCTACGCCGTTATCTCCTAAAAGACCACAATTGTTTCCCATATAATTCACCTGCTTCTTTCATATTTTTTTGAGCGTTGCGGAGACTTATGCGTCTGATTGCAAACGTCGGCTTATTCCTCAGCCGTCAGCTTAGGCCCGGAGAAAGCGCCCCGCTTCAGCTCTTATTCAGTTGTACTATAGAATATGACTTTGCAGGTAAAATTGTTACCGTATTTTCTATCGGCTTTTATTTTTCCACATAAAACGCATATAACAGATAAAGCTCATTCTATCTCGGCACGTCGCCGCCGGAAAGCTCATCGTCATAAACGGCTCTTGAGCCGCCTATAAATTTCGGCCTGGTTCTTGCGCATGTCAGATGTGCTTCCCCGATAGATTTTATGGAAATTCTCACCGGAACCGCCACTCTCTTAAGCTGCATTCCTATAAATGTGTCTCCTATATCCATGCCTGCGTCGGCTTTGATTTCCTCTACCGCCACAGGACATTCTGCTCTGTTGTAAAAGGTGGTTGCAAACGATCCTCCCGCCTTTGGCTGCGGAACTACGTTAACAATTTCTGCCGAAGGCGCAAGAGCCTTTTTTTCCACGATTACAGCACGGTTCAGATGCTCGCAGCACTGAGCGGCAAGATAAATTCCTTTCGGATAAAGAACTTCTGTTATACCTTCGTAAACGGCCTCAGCTGCGTTTATGTCAGAGCCTTTTCCTATTCTCATGCCCATGACCTCGCTGGAGCTGCATCCCACTACGAAGATATCACCCTTTTTCAGCTTAGCTGCTTCCACAACTTCACCGCAGGCCGTCTTTGCCTGATTTTTGATTTCTTCATAAGTTATGCTCATAAATTTTCGCCTCCTATGTTCATACGCCGAATCTAACCTTATATATCAGTAAATATCCGCATATATTCAAGTATTTCCGGATTAAACCTGCCAGCTGTCCAGATATGCTTCCTGCTCCGGCGTAAGTTTGTCTATTTCGATTCCCCATGCCTTTAATTTTCTGCGGGCTATGATGTCGTCAATTTCAGCTGATACATCTATTACTATATTTTGCAGATTTTTATGATTTTCTTTTATGTACTTGGCAGACATTGCCTGCACTGCAAAACTCAAATCCATTATTTCGGCAGGATGTCCGTCAGCTGCTGCTATGTTGACCAGACGTCCTTCGCCTATTACGTTTACCCACTTTCCGTTTGGAAGTTTATAACCCATTATATTATTTCTGCGCTCTTTTTTCTCCACAGCGAAAGCTTCCAATGCCTCCATGTCTATTTCACAATTAAAATGTCCGGCGTTTGAAAGTATGGCGCCGTCTTTCATCGCCGTCATATGCTCTGTGGTTATGGTCTTACAGCATCCTGTTGCCGTAACGAAAATGTCGCCTAAAGCAGCGGCTTTTGCCATCGTCATAACAGAAAACCCATCCATTCTTGCCTCGATGGCTTTTACGGGATTTATCTCAGTAACAATCACCTGCGCTCCGAGGGAAGCCGCTCTCATGGCAATTCCTTTAGAGCACCAGCCATAGCCCACGACGACGACAGTCTTGGCGGCTATGATTAAATTCGTATTTCTCATTATACTGTCCCAAGTGGATTGTCCCGTTCCGTATCTGTTATCGAAAAGATGCTTGCAGTCGGCGTCGTTTACCGCTACCATAGGGAATTTAAGCACGCCTTGCTTTTCCATAGCTTTAAGACGAATAACTCCTGTGGTCGTTTCCTCACAGCCGCCCCACACTTCTTCCATGAGGTCGGGACGCTTCAGATGAAGAAAACTTACCAGATCGCCCCCGTCGTCTATAACGATGTTCGGCTTATGCAGCAGACACATTTCTATGTGTCTGTCATATTCCTCCTGGGTAGCTCCGTGATAAGCAAAGACTTTAAGGCCACTATCGGCAAGCGCTGCGGCGACATCGTCCTGGGTGCTGAGTACGTTGCTTCCGGTGACAGACATTTCTGCGCCTCCGGCTGCAAGCACAAGACACAGATATGCGGTTTTCGCTTCGAGATGGACTGAAAGCGAAATTTTTACTCCGGCGAAGGGTCTGGTTTCCCTGAATTCCTCTTCAAGTCCGCTGAGAAGCGGCATATGCTCTTTTACCCATTGGATCTTTCGATGGCCTGACGGCGCTAAAGCGATGTCTCTTATTTCATACTGCTTCATCTTTCGTACCTCTCTCTTTTAAACATCTTTTATTCTACGGTCACAGATTTGGCCAGATTTTTCGGCTTATCTATATCGCAGCCTCTTTCCTTGGCTACGTAATATGACAGCAGCTGCAGCGGAACTACGCTTAAAAGCGGTGCGATTTCATCCCGCACATCAGGTATATATATCATATCGTCACACTGCTCGGATACGGCGTCGTTGCCTTCCTTGGCAACCGCCAGCACGTAAGCGCCTCTGGCCTTGATTTCCTGAATGTTTGATACCATCTTCTCATAAAGAAAGTCCTGACATGCCAGCGCTATTACTAAAGTTCCCGGCTCCATCAGCGCTATGGTACCGTGTTTCAGTTCTCCGGCCGCTATTGCGAAGGAATTGATATATGAAATTTCCTTAAGCTTTAGAGAGCCTTCGTAAGAAACAGCGGAATCGAGTCCCCTTCCTATGAAGAACACCTGCTCCTTATTGTAAAGCCTCTTAGCCATAGCCTCAATATTGCCTGTATTTTTCAGGAATCCCTCCAGCTTGGCAGGGATATTTTTCAAATCTTCTATAAACTTATCATAGTATTCCATTTCTATGGAACCTTTTTCAAGTCCCATGTAAAGAGCCAGCATGTACATGCACATAAGCTGGGTAGTATATGCCTTTGTAGAAGCCACCGCAATCTCCGGACCCGCCCATGTATAGAACACGTCGTCCGATTCTCTTGAAACAGAGCTTCCCACTACGTTTACCACGCTTAGAACCCTTGCTCCTCTTGATTTGGCTTCTCTGAGAGCTTCCAGTGTATCAAGGGTCTCTCCTGACTGGCTTATAGCTATGAAGAGAGTTTTTTCATCTATGAGAGGTTCTCTGTAACGAAACTCTGAAGCCACATCTACCTCTACAGGAATCCTTACTATCTTTTCTATGATGTATTTTCCCACAAGGCCGGCATGATAAGCAGTTCCGCAGGCAACGATGTAAATCTTGTCTATCTTTTCTATCTGCTCTTTTGTCAGCGTTATTCCTTCTAAATTTATCCTGCCATCTGCGTCAAGTCTCCTGTTGAGAGTTTCGGAAAGACCTTTGGGCTGCTCGAAAATCTCTTTCAGCATAAAATGCTCATAGCCCTCTTTTTCAGCGGCGTCTGCGTCCCACGTTACATGAAAAACTTCTCGATTAACCGGATTTCTGTTTTCATCGAATATCTTGACTTCATCTGCCGTAATCAGGACTGTCTCATTGTTTTCTATCAAATAAATCTCTTTAACGTACTTAAGCAAAGCCGGTATATCGGAGGCAACAAAGTTGCTGCCCCTGCCAAGCCCCACTATCAGCGGAGCGTCCTTTCTTACGGCGACGATTTTATCCGGTTCCTCCTGAGCTATCGCTACTATGGCATATGCGCCGCGCATCTTCTCTACAGCCGCAAAAACAGACTCCGTCAAATCCTTTTTTTCTCTGTATATAACGCCGATAAGCTGCGCTATTACTTCCGTATCGGTCTCTGACTTAAAATTTATCCCATGCTCTTTTATCAGCTCTTGTTTAAGCTCCTGATAATTTTCTATTATTCCGTTGTGAACTACAGCTATGGTGTTGTCCTGACTTGCGTGAGGATGAGCGTTTATATCCGACGGGGCTCCGTGAGTCGCCCATCTCGTATGTCCTATTCCCACATGACTTTCCATGTTGTCGCCGTCTATGAAATTCTCAAGGTTTTCTATTCCTCCAACGTGCTTCTTTATCTCCAGTATGCCGTCTCTTACCACGGCTATCCCGGCAGAATCGTATCCTCTGTATTCAAGCTTTTTAAGTCCGTCTATTATAACGTCCTTGGCATTGTCTTTTCCGATGTATCCTACTATACCGCACATATCATTCTCCTACTTTAATTTTCTTTCAATCAAGCCGGCAAGCTCCTCTGCCGCCATCAGAAGCTGTTCCTCATCTTCTCCCTCCAGCATGACTCTCACCAGAGGTTCCGTACCGGAAGGCCGTATGAGAACTCTTCCTCTTCCTGCCATATCTTTCTCTATCTTATCTATGGCCGCTGCGATTTCTTCGTCGTTCATGTACGTCTTTTTGTAATCATTGTTTATTCTGGCGTTTACGAGAACCTGCGGGAAAATCTCTATTTCCGCCGCCAGACCGGAAAGCTTCTTTTCTCCGCCCGTTAATGCTTTCATCAGCTGAAGAGATGAAAGTATTCCGTCTCCTGTTGTCGTATGCTCTCTGAATATTATATGTCCCGACTGTTCTCCTCCTATGACGCAGCCCGTTTCGAGCATCTTTTCCAATACATATCTGTCTCCTACTCCGGTCACATCTACTATGATTCCGGAAGCCTCCATGGCTTTATGAAAACCTATGTTGCTCATAACTGTGGCCGTAACTCTGTTTTCCGCCAATCTTCCCTGCTTCTTAAGCATACGGGCGCATATCGCTATTACTCTGTCTCCGTCTATTACATTTCCCAGCTCATCTGCCACTATAAGCCTGTCTGCATCTCCGTCGAATGCAAGCCCTATATCAGCGCCTGCTTCTCTCACCGCCTGAGCCATTCTCTCGGGGTGCGTCGAACCGCAGCCGTCATTTATATTTATGCCGTTAGGCTCGTTGCCTATTACGATTACTTCGGCTCCCAACTTTTTGTAGACAGTTTCAGCCACACGATAAGCGGCTCCGTTGGCGCAGTCTAACACGATTTTTTTCCCGTCAAGCTCAAAATCAACCGTATTCGCAAGATTAGCAGCATAAAGCTCTGCGGCGTCCTCTGCGGCCTCCAGACATTTCCCTACCTTATCGCCGGTAATGTGGCTGTTTACGTCTATACTGCTTATGATTATATCCTCTATCTTTTCCTCCAGCATATCGTCAAGCTTATATCCGTCGCTGTTAAAAAATTTTATTCCGTTGTATTCGAAGGTATTGTGTGAAGCGCTTATCACTATTCCCGCGTCGGCGTTATAATACCTTGTCAGATATGCTACGGCAGGCGTCGGTATCACGCCTGCCTTGATTACGTTTCCTCCCACAGCTAAAATTCCGGCCGTCAATGCGTTCTCAAGCATGTCTCCCGAAATTCTCGTATCCTTGCCTATTACTACCACAGGCTTGTTATTTTCACGTTTAAGGACATAAGCCCCTGCTTTTCCCAGGTTAAACGCCAGCTCCGGAGTAAGCTCCTTATTAGCGATTCCTCTGACGCCGTCCGTTCCGAACAATCTTCCCATTATTTCACCTCGCGCTTATTTTATGATTACCTCCGCCTTGGCCGGTGTTATATCAATTTCAGACACATCCTTTTCGCATTTCACGATTACTTTTAGGCTGTGAGTTCCCGCTTCAAGTCCTTCCGTATCCACAGAAAGTATAAAGTCTGATTTCGCAATATTTTCCAAAACGCTTTCCCGTCCCGAAACCGTCACTTCAAAATCTGCATTTTCCACGCTGTAGGAAAGCCCCAGAGCCTCGATCGTGAATATTATATCGCTTTCAGAAAACTCAAAAGTCCTGGTTACAGTTTCCTTGACCGTAACCTCTGCAGTGAGCGTTCTATATGACTCGGAAAGCTCTACTCCGTCAGGCAGAATAGGCTCCAGCGTCAATGTCTCTGACTCCGTAATATTTCCAAGGTCTATACTGCGGCATGTTATGCTCTGCACATCAGCCAGGTCTTCCTCTCTTCCCCGTATCACTACGGTTTCAGGCGCATCAAGCTGCCTTTCTATTCCGGAGGAGGTAAGATTTGAAACCGGCACAATCAGACGCACCGTCTTTTTACTCAGCATGACAGCGGATATTTCCAGCTTATTCCCACCTTCTATCTCCACGCCTTCAACCTTTACACCGTTCTTATCTGCCGGAGTCAGCTCTACGCTTAGAGTCTTTGGCTCGCTTCCTATATCTTCGACCTTTATATATGCCGTCAGCTTTTCTACCCTTGTCACCAGTGACTCAGGACCGGTGACCACAGCCGTTTCTTTATCCTGATTTTCAATGGAAAGCTCCTTATCCTTTGCCACTTCTCCTGTGACGGAAGTCTCAACGGGCTTTTCCACTGAAACTTTCTTATCTACGACTATCGTTAATTTTTCAACGTTCGTCCGCTCTATCTCAACGCTTCTCGGTCCTGTTACGTTTAATCTTACAGTGTTTTCACCTACTTTTAACGCTTCCACATCAACCGTCACGCTGAAATCTCCGGCGTCTGCCCTCGTGATTGCAGTTCTCTGTCCCGATATTGTCACGTTTACAGCTTCCGCACTTACGCTGACGATAGTCAGCCCTTCTGCCTCCAGCGCCTCTTCATTGACAAAATTTACAGGCACGTTTCTGATAACAGTACTTGAGGTGGGATTGATTTCACCCAGAACATAGGCCCAAAGAGCTACTGCCGCTATCAATGCCAATATGATGTTAAACTTCTTACTTTTCAGCATTTTTTCCACCTCTCAGCATCATATTGATTCTCTCTGTAAAGGTATATTTTCTCTCCCCGTCAAAATACATTCCGAGCAGAGTCTTCTCAATTTTCTTAACATCTACGAATCTGGTAAGATTGCCGTTCTGCGCTATTGATATGACTCCTGTTTCTTCCGAAACAATGATTACCATCGCGTCTGAATTCTCCGTTATGCCTATTCCGGCTCTGTGCCTGGTGCCAAGCTCCTTTGAAAGCTGCTTGTTCTGAGTCAGAGGAAGCACGCAGCCTGCCGCATGAAGTCTGTCGCCGCGTATTATCAGCGCTCCGTCGTGAAGAGGAGCTCCCTCATAAAATATATTGCCGATCATTTCGGCAGATACTGCCGCATCTATGACAGTACC
The DNA here is from genome assembly GCA_937900415.1 of uncultured Clostridia bacterium. Taxonomy (GTDB): domain Bacteria; phylum Bacillota; class Clostridia; order Peptostreptococcales; family Anaerovoracaceae; genus Fimisoma. Next base: position 177,090 of record CALCEY010000015.1, on the reverse strand, counting down.
TGTCTCAACTATATCGTTCAGCGTAATTTCTCCTTCAATTACAATTAAAGCGCCAGTTCTGGAGGACGACATACTGTCAATTGCTTCGACCATCTCCAGAACCATGCGCTTGGCCTCTTCTTTATCTACGCCGTTTAAAACATTTACAAATCTGCTTCTGCCAAGGTGTTCAAGAGCACGGCGAAGCTCAGGCTGAAATATAACTACAAGAGCAACCATGCCGACGGTCATAAGGCCCGACAAAATCCAATTGAGGGTATAAAGATGCAAAGCCTTGGACGCCAGGGTTATTATTACCAGCACAAGAAGACCCTTTGCCAGCTGCTCGGCTCTCGTCTCTCTTATAAAGCCGAGAACCTTATAGACTATGAACGCAACTATCAAAATGTCAAGAACATCTGTGATTCCAATGCTCGAAACTATATTATCAAAAAATGTCTCCATAAACAGTTATTTCCTTTGTATTATTCTTTAATATTATACTTTGAAAATGTGTTGTTTTCAAGTAGAGAATGTTTATTTAGCTTGTAGTTCAGGTTCTGTCTGGAAATGCCCAGCTTCTTTGCCGCTTCCGATAAATTTTTAGAACTTTTAACGGCTTTTATGATAATATTTCTTTCATATTCCTTGATGGCTTCGTCAAGATTAAACTCCTCTTCCCCGTTCCATCTTATGATATGTTCTTCCGCAGTTTCTATTCCCTCCATATACAATTCATGCAGCAGATAGTTAGACAGATATTTTTTCTTTATATTTCTTGACGTCGCTATGTTGAAAGCTCCTTCAAGAACGTTCTTCAGCTCTCTCACATTTCCCGGCCAGTCATAGCTCATAAAGATTTTTTCCACGTCCCCATCTATACCTATTATAGCTCTGTTCATCTTTTTATTAAAATAATTTATATAATAGTCCGTCATATATGAGATATCTTCCTTTCTCTTCCTCAAAGGTTCTATATCTATTTCAACTACGCTGAGTCTGTAGAAAAGGTCTCTTCTGAGTTTTCCGCTCTTTATACATTCCATCGGATTTTCATTCAGCGCGGAAATAATTCTTACATCTGTTTTTATCGGCATACTGCTTCCTATCCTGATCACCTCGTTATCCTCTATAACCCTTAAAAGCTTTGCCTGAAGACCTATCTCCATCGAATTTATTTCATCGAGGAAAAGTGTTCCGCCCTTGGATATTTCAAAAAATCCCGGCCTGTTTTCTGCTCCCGTATAGGCTCCTTTCACAGTACCGAAAAGCACGCTCTCAAGAAGCGATTCAGGTATGGCCGCGCAATTAAGCGATACGAATCTGTCCTCTCTGCGCCCTGAAAGACTGTGTATAGCCTGAGCCGTCAGCTCTTTTCCCGTCCCGGTTTCTCCGTATATGAGTACTGATGAATCTGTATCGGCAACCATTCTTATCTTCTGCTTCAGATAAAAAATACTTTCCGAGCAGCCCTCTATATCGTCTATGCCGTAGCGTATGCCGAAATCCTTTTTTTCTTTCATGTTTATGATAATTTCGTTACGCTTAAAAGGTCCGTCCAGATACCTGACCATATTGGCCACTCCCACGAACTTCCCGTTTTCCTTTATCGGAATCGTAGAATTGATACTCTTGACCACATATCCGTCGTAAGGGAACTCCTGAAGTTCGTTCAAAGAGGCTTTTCCTGTCCTGATTACCCGCATCACCGTACTCGTTTCTTCCGTAAGCATCGGAAAAGCCTCCAGCATGTGCTTTCCTACCATTTCCTGCGGTTTGTGAGGATTGACGTCAGGTCTGTAGGTTATGTAATACGTTATATATCCTTTTGTATCCGTCAATATTATGGTGTCAATATGATTGTATATATTCAATATCTGCTTTATATATTTTTCACTCATATATTCCATCTTCTCTTCCCTCACTTTCATCGTTGCGTATGGCGGCAAGCTTTGCCGGCCGGACTTAACCGCAATATTCCGGAAAAGATTTTTTCATCTCAGCTCTCTTCTCCGCCGCCTAAAAAAATTATAACATGATTCAGCTAATTATAAAAGCATCATCGAAAACCTACAGCGCGAAAAGAAAGCTGGAGAGTTCTCAAAGAAAGCGGCAGGCAGGGCGGACAGAAGACGTACGGCCTATTGTTTTTCCCATCTTATAACGTCTAACGTCTAAAAAATTCATATGTGTACTTTCAGCAAACAGCAAAGGCCGCGCAAACGCGCGGCCCGGCCATTCTGTATCGCCCCGATGCACCTTATAAAATTTTATTGCAAAGAGCCTCCGAAAAAACTGCCTGCCGCCGGCCTATGAAAAGCCGTCATGCCTGCCGTTTTCAGCTGAAACAATGCTGTAATTCAAGGCTCATCTGATAATTAAGCAGACGCTTCCTCATCTTTTTTAGGAGCTTGCTTAATTTTAAAGCCTGTTGCGATATAGATAAACGCAAATACCATGCACAGCCAGCACATAGGCGTCGTGAAAGCATACGCGCTGTATGCCACGCCCAGCGTACTTGTAAAATATACGCCGTTGCTGCACCAAGGAACCAGCGGCGAGAAAGTGGTTCCTGAATCTTCAAGGCATCTGGAGAGATTCACCTTGTCAAGGCCATACTTCTCATAAAGCGGCTGAAGCACAGGTCCTGCCATCGAGAAGGTTGTATAATAACCGCCTATAGTCAGAATCAGGAAGGTATGGAATATATATGACGAGAAAAGCACGCTCTTCTGTCCTGTAGCAACTTTCATGATCTTAGCAACTGCAAAGTCGATTACTCCGGCAGTCTTAAGCGGAGCTCCGAATATTGACGCTGCTATTACTATCGCCACAGAGCTGAGCATGCTGCTTATTCCGCCCCTGCAAAGCATCGTGTCCACTACCTCTATATCCGTAGTTCTGGTATATCCTCCGTTAAGCGCAGCCAATATATCCGTCAGGTTATAATCCTGGAATATCATTGCAAATATGACGCCAAGAGCTATTCCTATCGCAAATGAAGGAATAATAGGTTTCTGCTTGAAAATCAGGAACAGAACCACAATAGGCGGAAGTATCAGTATAGGATTCAGATTAAAAGTGGACTCCAAGGTTGAAATTATCTGCGTATATTCTTCTGTTTCCACAGAACCTTCTCCGAATCTGAGACCAACCACGAAGAAGAATATCAGCGAAATCAAATAGCTTGGCACAGTGGTCCAGAGCATGTACTTGATATGGCTGATTACATCTGTTCCAGCCATTGCAGGCGCAAGAACCGTCGTATCGGACATAGGCGAAAGCTTATCTCCGAATAGAGCTCCGACAAGCACAGCGCCGGCCGTATAAGAGGCAGGCACCTCAAGTCCTACAGCAATTCCCATGAAAGCAACGCCTATGGTACCTACAGTTCCCCACGAGGTACCTGTCATAAGCGACATGACAGAGCACGTTAAACATGCTATTACCAGGAAGAATTTAGGTGTAAGAATTTTTAATCCCCAATAAATCAAAATAGGCACTGTGCCGCTGGAAATCCATGCTCCTATGAGCATTCCTACAAATATAAGAATTAAAATAGCGGGGAACATCCTTCTGGCCATATCCAATATATCATTTTGAATATCATCCCATTTTACGCCCCACGCCATAGATAAAAATATGGCGATAAGTCCTGCCACTATAAGATTTACTACAGTCGGCGACTTTACGACAAGTGCGCCTATAAATATAGCGGCAGCCGAAGACAACATAATAATCAGGGCTTTAACCCCTGTCATATTATTTTTCTTTTCCATCTCAGACCTCCTTATTTTACTAAAACGATTATTTCCATACTTCCTTTATCACTCTCAGGAAGTTGCCTCCGAGGAACTTCTCTATTTCCTCATTGTTAAAGCCTCTTCTTCTCATTCCGTCCACGATGTTCTGAACATCCAAAGCGCCTGTGAAACCTAAAGCATGTCTTTCTTTAGGATCTGTGCTTACATTCTTGTTATAGCCTCCTACCACAAGGTCATACAGAGAGCCCTGAGAGCTGATTCCGGAAAGATCGCTGTTATGGTCGAGGTTGTTATCGCTGGCAAATCCCACGTGGTCTATGCCTACTACCTCTACAGCATGACAAACATGGTCAAGATAATCCTCAATAGTAGGAGGAACGTTTTCCTTACGCTTCCAGCATATCGGAGCCCATGGCGTCATACCGATAACGCCGCCGTTTTCTTTCAGTCTCTTCATCTGCTCGTCAGTTTTGTTTCTTGGATTATCGGCTAAAGCCTTGCAGCATGTATGTCCTATCGTAACAGGTTTTTCGCTGAGCTCCAGCACGTCTGACACAACCTTCGGTCCACAGTGGGAAAGGTCTATGAGCATTCCTATCTGATTAAATTCTTTTACTAGAGCTTTTCCGAAATCGGTAAGGCCGTAATTTCCGCCTTCGACGCAGCCTCCTCCTATGTAACCGCCCTTATTATAGGACATCTGGATTACTCTTACTCCCATTTCATAGAAAGCTTTAGCTACATATACTTTATTTTCCAGCGGCGCAGGATCCTGGAAATACAGAATCATAGACTTATAACCCTCAGCCTTGTTCTTCATCAGGTCATCATAAGTCCTTGCAATCTTTATTTTTTCTGACGGATCATCGGTAAGCTTCGACACCTGTCCAAGACATTCAACTCCTGTTCTGAAGTCTGTTCCGTCCAGAGTTAGGAAACATGCGTCCAGCAGCGATTCTTTATAGTCCTCCGACATTCCCGTGAATCTGCCGTTTTCAGGCCAGATACATGCGTCCATCACATAAGCGTTTTTTAAATCTTTCATAATCTGCCTCCTGCAAAAAGTTTAATGTTGCAATTATAAATAGCAATAATCGTGCCATCATCGAACTGCAGGCCGTTTTCCCATATTCTATTACGTTTTTCTATATTATAGACAATAAATGAGCGTTTTCTCCTTTTTTTCGCTTTCTTCCATGTAAAAAAATCTTTTTTTCCGCAAAATTTCTTTATAATTTTGTAAAGATATTTTACATTTTATCAAAAATTATAGAACAGCAGACGATATCTTTTCTGCGAAGGAAGGAAAACGAGAGAGCGAAGGCAGACAAATGAAAGTACAAAAGCAGGAAGAAGAAAGCTATGCGCCGGCTCATAGGAGACTTCTAACGATGTACGGCTCTTCCGGCTCATCTATAAAAATATACTAAAAAATTTGAAGAAATTGAAGTCACCGCAGAAATCATCCTTTTCCATAACATCTGCGGTACGGTTAAGCATACCGGAACATTATAAACAGCGTTAAAAGCGCTAAAGCAAAGAATCAATCCGTCATTTGACAACATATTCCATGAAAAAAAGTCCCTCATTCAACTGAGAGAGACATAACAAACCACCGGCATAGCCGGTGGTTGCGATTAAACTTATCTTAATAGGTTGTATCCAAAACTCCATAGTCTCCGTCTGTTCTTACGTAAACTACGCTTACGCTGTCAGTCTCGACGTTGAGGAATACGAAGAAATCATGCTGCAGCAAATCCATCTGCAAAACAGCTTCGTCTACAGTCATAGGAGTAAGATGGAATTTCTTATTTTTAACGATTTTCCCCTCTTCCTGCTTCTCCGGCTCAGGAATCATCTCAAATCTTACGGACTCGTTTGATTTGTTCTTTTTAATCATCTTGTCCTTGTACTTTGAAATCTGTCTCGTCAATTTGTCGGCTACAATATCTATACAGTCGAATACATCCTGGGAGACATTCTCCGCCCTGAAAATCGTATTCCTGGCCACGATAGTGGTCTCCATCTTGACCTTGGCTTTTTCAGGATGTATTACAACATTTGCCTTGATGTCGTCGGCAAAATACCTTCCGAACTTTTCAAATCTCTTTTCAATCGCAGACTGAATCTTGTCGCTGACGTTGATGTTCTTTCCGGTTACGATGATCTTCATAATGATGACCTCCTACGCTTTTCTTTTATTATAGCACAACTTGCAATAAATTAAAGCGATTTTTAAGTGAACTTTAACAGTAAAAAAACACGTCTACTGAAATCGAAAAAAATATAATATTACAAATCTCGCAATGGACGTAAGTATTCCTCCGCTTGCAGGAACCGCATGGAGCGGCGGTCTGTTCATAAATCAGCTTTCTCCTATCTCCGATACCACGGCTGTCTCCTGTTCAGCCACTAGATGTGACGTTCCCGCTCATATAAACAGCCATATACCTTATCGTTCAGTCTGCTGGCAGGAATACTGTACACCATAGCCGGATTTACAGCTCAGGCTGAAATTCTGTACCGAAAACCTTTTCCATTATTCCTGTAAAAGACAAAAGACGTCATATATATGACGTCTTTTGTCTTTTGGCCGTTCAGCTGACCTGGTCTTTGACCCCACACTTGCCTTTATCCGCTTTGCGGAGGACTTACTCCTAAGGTACGCCATGCTCACTGCCCGAGCTCTGCGTGACAGCTTACGTGGATCCTTTCGCCCGTACCTGGCCTGGACTTGCAACCACAGACCTGAACAGCTCTACGTTATTCTATCATCCAAACATGAAAATGCGCAAGAGTCTGAGACATTTTCATCAAAATTATGCTGCCGGTTTCCTGAAAAAGATAATGCAAGAAAATCAACGCGCCCCACCCCGTTTCTCATTAAGCTGTCGGCACAGGCAAAGGCTGTGGCCCCGGTAGTAAATATATCGTCAATCAGCAATATGCGTTTTCCCATGAGGAACCTGCATTTTCGCGGATTTACCCTAAAGGCTCCGTCAACATTTGCCCTTCTTTCAGATGAAGATAAGGCACGTTGCGCAATCGTGGCCTTTACCCGCTCAAGGCCGTCAACGCATACAGGTATGCCTGTTCTTTCTCCTAAATGCACCGATATTTTAGCAGCTTGATTAAAGCCTCGCTGTTTCAGTTTCTCCTTGTGAAGCGGCACAGGCAGAATAATATCTGCTTCAAACCAAGGACAACTGCCCGTGTCAGATAAGTGCTTTTTAAGACAGTCATAAAGTATATCGGCGATATGTCTTGCTATATATGTTTTTCCTCCGTACTTTAGCTCGAAGATGATCTGTCTTTCATAGAGTCCGTATCCCATAGCCGCCGCAGCAGAATTCAAAAGCTTTCCCGGCGTCCCGGCGTCAGGATTTCCCGGCAGCGCATAGTTAATGCCGTCGTTTAGCCCAATCTCTGTCATATTAAAGTTCATCCTCTTTATACAATGATCGCACAGCGAATAGGCTCGGCTTTTGTCAATGTATTTTCCACAGCAAATACAATAAAGGGATGACGGAAAAATAAGCTCCGTGATTTTCCTCCCTAAAAAGTCCATCTTTCTCAAATCAAAAATCCCTCATACACCCCCTTAAGTCTCGTTTTTATTCCTGAATTCCGACGCCCCTCTTCATTATTGTCCACCATAGCGTTCAGATAGTCGTCTCTCCCTACGATTATCACCCTTTCTTTTCCCCTGGTAACAGCCGTATATATGAGATTTCTGGTAGCAAGCGCCGGCGGAAACCAGCTCATCGGTATGATTACAACCGGAAATTCACTTCCCTGACTCTTATGAACTGTAACTGCATATGCCAGCTCTATTTCGTCGAGACGTATATATTCGTACTCCACCCAGCGTTCTCCGTCATAACACACGGTAAGCCGTTTTTCTTCTCCCGCCGCCGCAACGACGATTCCCGTCTCGCCGTTAAAAATTCCTTTGCCGGCAGAGCCGTCCTTCTTCTTATATTCAAGCCTGTAATTGTTTTTTATCTGCATTACCCTGTCGCCTGCTCTGAAGACGATATTGCCGAATTGCAGCTCTTCCTTTTTATCGTCTTTTGGGTTAAAGGCCTCTTGAAGTCTGACATTCAAGTTGGCGCTTCCTAAAACACCTTTTTTAACGGGCGTAAGAACTTGCACCGTATCCGGTGTAAAAGAGGCGGCAAGGGATACAATTTTTTCTGTAATGTCAGTTTGCTTATCAACCCGTACAAGCTGAAAGTCTCCTCCATACAGCGGATATGAGCCTTTTCGGATAGCATGAGCGTTTACCGTTATCATACTTTCCTCTGCCTGGCGGAAAATTTCAGTAAGTCTCGACGTGTAAACATATCCGCTGTCTATCAAGTCTCCAAGCACATTGCCTGCTCCAACCGAAGGGAGCTGATCGGCATCTCCTGTAAGTATGAGCCTGCTGCCTGGCTTTATCGCCCTCAGCAAAACTCCCGTAAGCATCAAATCCATCATGGAAGCCTCGTCTATGATAACGGCGTCATAGTCCAAAGGATTTTCGGCGTTTTTGCCAAATACCATTCTGCCCTGTTCTTCGTCATAATAATAATCCAAAAGGCGGTGAACGGTAACGGCAGTCTTTCCGCTGGTCTCAGTTATTCGCTTTGCTGCTCGTCCCGTAGGCGCTGCAACTGCAACATCAAGACCTCCCTTTTCCATTATCTTTATAAGCGTATTTATTATGGTGGTCTTTCCGGTTCCCGGTCCTCCGGTTATTATGGAAACGCTGTGTCTGAGAGAATTTTCAACGGCTTCTCGCTGTTGTTCCGAAAGCGCTGTGTCTCCGCCGCTTTCCGCTTTTCTTATAACGGCATCCACATTAGCGGCAACGTCTTTTGGCTTTTCCTCATTCATTTCCGTTATTTTCCGAACGACCATACATTCAGTCTTGTAATATCCGTAAAAGTAAAGCACTTCACGGCCGTCCAGCACTGTAAGCTGTAATTCTCCGGACAGCGCCATATCCTCCATTACATCCTCTATACTCTCGCTGCTCAGCCCTGTAAATTCTCCTATCTGTAAACAAAATTCTCTGGCAGGCACGAAGGTATGTCCTCTGCCTATGTAAACTGAAAGGCCGTGCTTTATAGCCGCCTCTATTCTGAAAAAGCTGTTTTTCTCAGAGCCCAAAGCAAACGCCGCCTTGTCGGCCGTTTCGAACTTCATGTTCGGAAACTCTTCAAGAAGCCAGTACGGATTGTCCTCTGTCAACGCGATGGCCGCGTCGCCGACAAGAGCAAATATCTTTATTATATAATAATTTGAAAAGCCGAGGTTCCGTAAAAACAAGGCCACCTCCGGGGTGACCTGGCTTATTCTTGTTATGTTGTCGTCCTTTTCAATAAATTCCATCATTCAATCACTTTTCTTACTTTACGTTTTACACGTTATTTGGATTTTGAGTCTCTCGCATGCGCCAATTCTTCTTTTACGCTTAAAACATGAAAAAAACAGCCTGAGACGAACTTCTTCGTCTCTTTTACATTCGTCTATATATTTGCACAGCCTTTTCAGCTTTAGCCTTTCCACCACAGAAAGCCTTTTCGCTCCTGCTCCGCCCAGAAGCATATGAATCGCTCCTCTGTCAAACAGCAAGCCGAGTCCCTTGCCGGCATGCTCGGCAGTCAGCAGCTTCACAAGCTCAAGGCCTGCTTTTTCTCCATTCATATTTTCAAAAAGCCGGCTGTTTGACGTTATCGCCTTGCTAATCTCCTCGTCCGGCTCAAAATTCAGCTGAGCCGCTATCCTGACTGCCCGTAGCATGCGAAGGGGGTCTTCTTTAAACCTTGCTTCCGCCGCCCCTATAGAACGTATGATCCTGCTATGAAGGTCTCCGACTCCTCCGAACATATCTATGAATAAGGCTTCGCCGCCGCTTTTTCCTGATATTTCCGCCAGGCTTGCCGAAGCTGCCGAATCCGCCGAAACCATAAGCCTCATGGCAATGGCATTTATTGTAAAATCACGTCTCGGCAAATCCTCCTCTATATCATCAACGAAGAAAAATTCATATGGCCTCCCGTCCCTATAGCTTTCCTCATTACGGTAAGTCGCTATATCGGCGCTTATTGCAAGCCCGTTTTCATTATTTATTTCATCAGATTTCCCGGCTTTTCCCACATTATCAATGTGCACAACACTGAATTTTTTACTTAAAACCACAGCTTCCGGAAAGATTTCCTTAAGACTTCTGAAATCTGCATTTGTTATCAAATCAAAATCACAAGGCTTTCTTCCCATTAACATATCGCGAACGCAGCCGCCTACGGCATAAGCCTCAAATCCTCTGGCCTCGAGCCTTATCGCCAGACTTCTCAGCACGTCAGGAACAGCTATGCCTCCCATGTCGATATATGTCAGTTTTCCGGAATTATCAATTGCTTCCACCGCCGTTACCTATTCGTCATCTTTAGGTTTATACAGTTTCCTGTTGTCCAAAGTCCATATCCTGTCGCTGAAGCTTCCCGGCTGCGTCGCTTCAAGGGCGTCTTGCATATCAAACATGCGCGCGTCCAATATATCCAGATAATGAAGCACCTCAGCCTCTGGAAAAAGAGGTCTCTTAGGACTGCCGAATTCAGGCTCATAATGGTGGGATAAAATCATGTGCTCCAGCATTATAGCCTTTTCCCTCGGAAAACCCAGTTCGGCAGTCAGCTTATCAAGAACTTTAACACCTTGTATTATATGGCCGAGCATCTGTCCTTCAAATGAATATCCGGTAGCTATACCGTCCTCCTCCGCTTCTATTTCATTGAGCTTTTCCATATCGTGGAGAATTACGCCCGCAGCCACCATGTCGCGATTTAAATTTGTATATACCTCGCAAACTCTTTCTCCCGTCATAAGCATACGTTTTGTATGATAGAGAAGTCCCGCCAGTTCCGCATGATGGTTTTTCTGAGCAGCGGGATAATACATCAGCTTTTCTCTGTTATCACTGAGAACCTTAATGCACAGCGCCCTCAGATCTTTGTCTTTCATGGAATCAGCTGCGCCGTAAATATATGCATACATATCATCGGGAGCCTCGGGAGCAGCCTTGACAAACTCTCTCATCTCCTGAGCGTCTTCCGCAACGGAAACTCGTATGCGCTGTACTCTTATTTGCAGCTGTCCTGCCCACTCAACGACTACGCCCTTTATCTTTACTATTGCTTTATCTTTTATAGCTACAAGAGCAGGATATTCGCTGTCGCTCACATCCCATTTTTTACCGGAAATTTCTCCGGTCTTATCTCCCAAAGTTATATCCAAATACTGTTTCCCGTTAGCTCCCACCTTTATAGCCGACGTCTTAGCCATAAAAAAATCGGTAATTTCCTGATCTTTCCGTAAATCCTTAACGTATATTTCTTTCATATGTCCCATCCTTTTGTAAAGGCAATTTTTTAATTTATTATACATCAAATACAATTACGCCGCAAGAATTTGTATTTTGCACAGGTTGGGTGTATAATAACAAGCAGGAGGATTTAATATGAATTTCGACGCCCAAAAAGTTAAAGACGATATTATTTTATGGATAAGAGAATGGTTTGACAAAAACGGCCCTGGCTGCAATGCCATCGTCGCCGTTTCAGGCGGAAAGGACAGCTCTGTCGTCGCTGCGCTTTGCGCTGAGGCCTTAGGCAAAGACCGGGTCATAGGCGTGCTTTTGCCCAACGGCAATCAATTCGATATAGACGTTTCTCTGGCTCTTGTAAAACATCTCGGTATCAAGCACTATGAAATAAACATAAAGGACTGCTTTGACGGCTTGATGAACAGTCTCCGGGCTTCTCTGCCGGAGGTGGAAAAACAGACTGTCACCAACCTGCCGCCGCGTCTCAGAATGGCGGCTACTTATGCTGTTTCCCAGTCTATGAACGGACGAGTGGCCAACACCTGCAATCTCAGCGAGGATTGGGTCGGATACGCAACTCGCTACGGGGACGGAGCCGGCGATTTCAGTCCTTTAAGCAAATTAACAGTTCAAGAAGTAAAGGCTATAGGCCGCCAGCTTGGCCTGCCTTCCATGTTTGTTGACAAAACACCTATAGACGGACTTCAGTCTAAAACCGACGAAGAAAACCTTGGCTTCACATATGCAGTCTTAGACAGATATATACGTACAGGTCAAATTGACGACCCTGTTATAAAAGAAAAGATTGACAGACTTCATGCAATAAATCAATTTAAGCTCAGGTTTATGGACTGTTTCCCTTACGCTCCCGCATAAGCAGCCTTTCAGGAAGAACAACCAAAACAACCTTTCGGAACAGTCGCAGCAACCTTTCAGGATGGCTGTCCGCAAAACTCATGCAAAATATTTGTACAGAAGCTTTGCAAAACAAAGGTACCGCCTGCCATACGCCCGTACATCAGTACATCACGGCATTATGACCTTGCGATACCTCTTTTGTTTTAATATATGTTTATATGCTTATTCACATTCGGAAGCATTTCCGTCGGAGCCTCTTCTATTCTCTCTTTCATCTCCGCAGGAGTATCCTCATAACGTGCCGGATTGCCGCTTCCTCCTATACAGCCGCCTACGCAAGCCATGCCTTCGATGAAATTATTCGGAAGCACTCCTTTCGACGCTTTGAGCAGCGCCGTCTTGCACTTGTCTATCCCATCACATACAAGAGGGTTGAATTCAAAGTCCTCTTCCTTAAGTTCTTTCAGCATCTGCGCTACAGCGCCCGACACGCCTCCGCTTCTGGCAAACATTCTTCCGTAATATGAAGCCTGATTCCAATCTGTATATTTTTGATTTTTCAGAAGTATATCTCTGCTGTCAAACAAGGCCTGAAGTTCCTCAAAGGTTATTACATAGTCCACATATTCTTTGACATGGTCCTGCTTGATTTCAGCTTTTTTTGCAATGCAAGGCCCTATGAAAACCACAACCGCATCGGGATTATCAGCTTTTACATGCTTGGCAAGCTCCGCCATCGGCGAAAGATTCGAAGATATATGCTTCGCCATGTCAGGGTACTTGCTTCTTATATATTCTACGAAAGCCGGACAGCAGGAGGAAGTTAAAAATCCTTTCTCTTTAAGCTCCATTGCTTCTTTATAGGCTACCATCTCTGCTCCTACCGCAACCTCCAGAACCTGGGAAAAGCCCAGTTCTTTAATTCCGGATATGACTTGCCCCAGGGAAGCATATAGGAACTGGCTCGCTATGGACGGCGCTACGATGGCTATCATCTTATCCTTTCTGCACTCGTCCTCAGCCGCCTGTATTTCTTTTATCACACTGACTATGCTTGAAACGTCTACCGTCGCTCCGAAAGGGCAGTGATATACGCAGGCGCCACAGTTTATACATTTTTCGTAATCTATGCTGGCCGCACCACCCGGACCCATTGATATGGCGTTGACTTTACATGCTCTTTCGCACGGCCGCTGAAAATTATGTATGGCGCTGTACTGACATGCGTTTGCACATCTTCCGCACTCGACGCATTTACTCTTATCTATATGCGCGTGCTGATGAGAATCTATCACTATTGCACCCAGCTTGCATGACTGAACACAGCTGTGAGCAAGACACCCACGACACAAATCAGTTACGACATATCCTGCTTCCGGACATTCATCGCAGGCAATTTCTATAACCTGAACGACATTGTCATTATGCCTGCTTCCTCCGATAGCCAGCCTTATCCTTTCGGCGACCACAGCCCTGTCCTTGTATATACAGCACCTCTGCGGAGGTTCGTCCATAGGTATTACATTTCTGGCGATTTCATTAAACTCAGCGAACACATCGTTTCCTTTCCAAGTCTGATACGCCACTTCTCGTAAAACCTTATATTTTGTTTCCTGCACCCTATTGTCAAACAGCTTCAATTATCGTCTTCTCTCCCTTCTGCTTTAAGCTCTCTGAATATCGTTACAACCATTATATTTTTAATATATTTTCTTTGAAGTTCCCTTCAAATCACATCAATGTCTTATGCCGGTATCACCATGCGGGGAATACATTCCCTCGATTCCAAGTATACAGTATACTATATGAATGTATAAATGTCACGTACATTATCATGTACATTTATAATTTTTGATTAAACATTATATAACGTTAAAATCTCAATAAATATCAATAAAAATCGGGGCTTTCATCATTTCAGCCCCGATTTTAATGATTATATATAATTTTTATCCTTCGGCTTTTTCCAGCATTACCGTAGCCTTAAAAAGATCTCCGTCCACAGTTATTTCAAAAATGCCGTTCATAAGCTTCATAAGGTCCTTTGCAATGGCCAGGCCAAGACCGCTTCCCTCTGTATTTCTGGATTCATCTCCTCTTTTAAATCTTTCCATGAGTTCGTCCGCAGAAATATTGAGAGGATCTCTTGAAATATTCTTCACCTCAAGGATTACCATATCCTTGGAACTTTCCGCCCGTCCCTCCAAGCTGTTTATATTGATGTAAACCCTGCTGTTATCCAACGCATATTTTGACACATTGCCCAGCAGATTTTCGATTACTCTCCACATCAGCTGGCCGTCAGCCATCACCTTAACGCCTTCACACCGATTTTTCACCTGTATGTCAAGGCCTCTGGCCATCAGTCTCTCCTCCATTTCAGCCATGCTCTGGCTAAGCAGTGAGGAAAGATCTATCGGCTCTATGTTTACCGGTATAGCTCCGGAGGAAGCCTTTGCCGCTTCAAACAGATTCTCCGTCAATGTTTTCAGTCTCTGAGTTTTGCTGTCTATTATGTCAAGATACTCAGGTGCATTAGGACTGTCCAATCCTTCTTTTTTCATTAAATCCACATAAGATATCATAGATGTCAGAGGTGTTTTCAAATCATGGGAAACATTTGAAATCAAGTCTGTCTTCATTCTCTGATTTTTTATCTCATTTTGTACCGCTATATTTGAAGCCTGAGAAATGTCGTTTATATCTGCGGCAAGCCTGTCAAATTCACCTCTTATTCCCTTTATATCCTCTTCAACCGGAATCTTGTATGTAAGATTTCCGTTCTTGACTTCCTCTACTCCTGCTTTGATTTCCATAAATTTTCTGACAGCCTTAGGAACGACAATCAGCACGATTACCAGAACTATAGGCAGGCCGATCCATGTGGCGCAGCAGAAAGCGCCTATTATCACTGCGCCCATTATCTTAAACAGTGTTTTATCACTGCTCTTAAAGCTGCAGTATACGGCCAGTATGGCTCCTCCAAGCAGCGATCTTTCCCAAAACTGTCTCGCTTTTATTTTCTTTATCATCGACATCATACACGCAAGGAAAACAAAAGTGCTTACAAGAAGCCCCGCTATGCAGTAAGCCATTTCCGTCTCACGCGTAATAAGATCGGTAGAGTAATACATATCTTGTCCGGAAGTATTTTCCCATACTCCGAGATAATCACCCTTCATCCATCTGTCGTAAAGCACCAGAAGGATAGAACCGAACCAGACTCCTGCCAGAGAAGCCAAAGTTATCTGAGCCTCCCCCCATATTCTGTCAAACCAGTTCAGACGAATTTTCCCCCGCTCGTTGATTCTTCCCCTGCCGACCAGCAATATCATTGCCAGCAGTATGACCGCAACGATGACGATTAGAATTATTCCTCCGATTCCTATGGAATTGCACAGAGAATCATATTTTTCCTGATTCGTGATTCGACCGTAATAAGGCTCGTTCCAATCGTAAAAACCCTCTTCGGCAGGATCCAAATCTTTGATCCATTGCATATTTCCTATTGCCGCAAATATGCTTCCGCTGACCGCTAAAGTTATGACGGCTAAAATTTCAAAGACAAACAGCGTGACATAGGCTGCGCTCTTGCCTCTAGAATTTTTCAATTTTGTATCCAATACCCCACACCACCTTTAAATATCTAGGATTCTTCGGGTCTATTTCAATTTTTTCTCTTATCCTTCTTATATGTACAGCCACTGTATTTTCCGGGCTGTATGCAGGTTCGTTCCACACGGATTCATAGATCTGCTCTATGCTGTAAACATGGCCGGCATTTTCTGTTAGAAGTTTTAAAATTCCAAACTCAATCGGCGTCACTACAACCTGTTCTCCATCCAAAGTAACGCTCTTTTCATTGTCGTCTACAACTAATCCCCCCGATTTATAAACGCCTGATTGAGAAAGGCTCCCCGCCATACTTCCGAGATTGACGTAACGTCTCAGCTGCGACTTTACTCTTGCGATAAGCTCCAGCGGGTTGAAAGGCTTTGTAACATAATCGTCGGCGCCTACGTTAAGACCCGTAATTTTGTCGTAGTCCTCCGACTTTGCGGAAAGCATTATTATAGGAATGTTCTTTTCTTCTCTTATCTTCATCGTTGCCTGAATTCCGTCCATCTTAGGCATCATTACGTCCATGATTATCAGATGCAGATTCTCTTTCATCGCTATTTGAAGAGCTTCCGACCCGTCAAAGGCTTTAAGCACGCGATACCCCTCGTTGCGCAGATAAATCTCAATAGCCCCGGCTATCTCCTTGTCGTCATCACAGACCATGATATTAAACTTCTGAACATTTTCCATTAAATAAGCCTCTCCTTTCGCCTTATGACTATATAATAAGGGCTCATTTTTACAAAAGAGCCCATTTATTTCTTACAAAATTCTTACCTTTAAGCGATTTGCAAGCAGTAAACAGTATGTGCCGCTGCTTGCAATGCACTAACCATTGAGATATGCCAGCCTTTCGATGCGCCTCACCATATGCCCCGGCTCATATTACTCTCCGGATTTAAGCGCCTGCAAAACCTTATTTGCCACGGGGCCTGCCACAGATGAGCCGTAGCCTCCGTTCTCCACGCATACTATAAAGGCGTAATCTCCGGAAAATCCGCAGAACCACGCATCGGGAACGGTTCCCTTGGCTCCCTCAGCCGTTCCGGATTTTGCGTGAAGCTCAAGACCAGGATAATTTCCGTCGCCGTAGGTTTTCAAAACGTTGTTTCGCATCATCTCTTTAAGCTTGGCGGCTGTATTGCCGTCAAGCAGCTTCACACTGTCCCCGCCGGTCCCTTTAAGCATGTAAGGCTTGGCGGCCTCGCCGCCGCCGGCTATCGCTCCCATGTATACCATCATCGAAAGAGGATTCACCTGATCTTCAAACTGACCGATTCCCGCCCAGCCGAGATTATAGTTATACGTATCAAAATTAAAGCTTCCCGCTTTGCTCTTAATGCCATTTACGTCATATGAAGACGTCAGGCCAAGTTCATCGACTGTCTTTTTCATCACATCGCTTCCCAGCTCTACGGCAAGAGATGCGTATGCGCAGTTGCATGAATTAGCCAACGCGCTGTATAGATTAAGACGTCCGTGGGCGGCTGTACACGTTATCTTTTCACCGTCTATCACATGGCGGCCGGTACAGGTAAACGACCAGTCGTCTATCCCCGCTATATTCTCAAGAGCTGCTTTTGTAGTCACCAGTTTGAAAATTGAACCCGGCGTATCTGCGGCGGAAAGTACCTTGTTTATATATGTTCCAGATTCTGCGTCAGCTCCGCCTCCGTCTTTTTCCGGGTCTATGGAAGGATTGCTGGTCATGCATATTATTTCGCCTGTCTTCCAGTTATATACTCCCACCAGTCCGTTTCTTCTTCCGAGAGCTTCGTTCGCCGTCTTTGAAACATTTCCGTCAATTGTCAGCCTGAGCGTTCTGTTATCTGAAAATATTGAGCCGTTGGTTCCGGTTATAAAATTATATCCTATTATATCGCTTCTGAAAAAAGAATTTACGGCAGTAGAAATGTTCATGTCCTTGTCGCCTACCACATGAACGGTTCCCCTTCTTATTCCGGCGTCTTCATTATAGTGAGTCCCGTCTTCATCATTTTTTAAAAGGATTTCACCGTTCCTGTCATAAACCGTTCCCACCGCCAGCCGGCCCTGGCTGTACACGTGCGCATTGGCATAGAAAGTAGCCCAGTCGTCGCCGTCTGCCGCCAGCCTGCCTATAAATATTCCGAGTCCGATTATAAGTGTAACTGCAAGCGCTATACATATAAGCGCCCTTCCTTCAAGCTTTTTCATGACTTGCCACCTGCCTTTACAGCAATGCTTGCCCGTTCTCTTGTATCCGCTGCCTTAAGGAAAGCAAGCAATGCCCATGATACGGTCATGCTGGTTCCTCCGTTTGAAACGAACGGAAAGGTTACGCCTGTGAACGGCAGCAGATCAACACATCCGAATACATTTAACATCGTCTGGAAAATAAACATAGACATCGCTCCACAGGCTCCTATGGTGTAAAAGGTAGATCTGCCCGCCAGTATAGACCTGTAGGCAAACAGCGATAACGTCACTATGGAAAGAACCGCTAAAACGGCTATTATAAGCCCCCATTCTTCTATCAACATTCCGAATACCATATCAGTATCCGCTGCCGGAACTCCCTCCAGCCATCCTTCGCCTGCGCCGACACCCACCAGTCCTCCGCTGGCCGCTGCGCTCATCGTTCTGCTTTGCTGAAAGCCTGCCGCATCTACCACCGCAGCATCCCATACATGACCCCATGAAGCAAACCTGTTGGCTACATAAGGTTTAAATCTTAGTATCATAAACCCTCCTACCGCGGCCGCTCCTATCATAAGGAAAAGCTTCGAAAAGTCGCCGCTTCTTAGGAAGGATATTATCAAAAATGTAACGAAAAATATTATTGCTGTTCCAAAGTCTCCCATAAGGCCGAGACAACCGAAGCAATAGGCGGAAAACATCATAAACACCAACAGATTCTTCTTCTGAAAAAGTTCGTCAAGCGTAGCCGCTCCTATCCATATGAAAATAACTTTAACTATTTCCGAAGGCTGAAAAGAAAATCCTCCTATGGACAGCCAGTTTTTAGCTCCGTACCCAAAAGTTCCCAGCGTAAGGTTTGCGACAAGCAGAATCACCGCACCTATCATAACGGCTGTTCTAAGCTTTTTGGTTCTTTCAAGATTTCTGAGCACTATACATAATATCACCATGGCTGTGATTCCCATCACAGCGGCAATAAGCTGCTTGAACATGCTTTCCGGCGCCGACGACCCAACCACGGCCAAACTCAGCGTGGTGAGAAAAAAGGCTATAGTTTCCATTTCAAAGGCCGTGTTGCCTAAATGTTTCATAACGCCTACATATATCCACATAAAAACCATCAAACCGCCTATGGAAAAGTATACCTGTCCCATGTGTTCCTCTCCGAGGGCGATTCCCAGCTGAAAGGCAGTAAGCAGCTGAAACAGCGTCAGCGCAGCCAGAGACGGCCCTGCCGACATGAATCTCGTATCAGACCGTCTCATAGCTATATTATTGTTCTTTTCCTCAAGACTTATCGGCAGCAGCGTCATCTCGGTGGCTCCGGCTCTTAAAACATCGCCGTATTCAATTTCCACAGCTCCGCTCACTTCCCCATTCTTCGAGCCCCTCCGGCTTTCTTTTATCTTTTCTTCGTTAAGATATGTACCGTTTTTAGAACCTAAATCTCTGTATATCCACCTTCCCTTGGTGTCTCGCATCAGGATTCCGTGATTTCTCGAAAGAGTTCCGTCTCCTACAGATATATCACAGCTTTTTGAACGTCCTATAACGCTTTCCCAATGAGTTACAGGCACGCTCATTTCAGTCCAATCCAGCGGAACTCCTTCCGGATCTGTTCTGTAGGTGCGTAAATGCATATACGCCCACACTTCCGCCGGATTTTTAGTCCGCAGCAGAGAGGCTATAGCCCTTACTAAAATGAAGATGGCAAGCACTACGAAAACCCACCGGACAAGTTCGGTGAAGAGGCCGGTAATTTCAAAATCTCCCTTTAAAAAATCCAGTTTCATAAAAAATACCTTCCCAAATCATAACCTCAAATACTTCCTTTAAAAATCTCCTGCATATCCTCGCATCTGACAGCCGGTCCGAAAGAAGAGGATGGCCGCGCCTGCTCGCTCGTCTGCATAAAATGCAGCCAAATGCAAGGTTTCCTTGCAAGCTGCCGATTATTTTAACCCTCTGAAAGCAATGCGGCAAACCGGCCTTCTTTCATCCGGTTTTAAACGGAGTAAAGACCTTTGTGATAATATATTGTACCACATTACTTCAAAAAACAAAAGAAAAAGCCATGAACGTATCAATTCCGATTAAATCTGCGGAATTGCAGCTCCTTCCATATGACTTACTATCAAGCTTACAGCAGTTCCGGCCGTATTTTACAGGTCCGGCCGTTTATTTTCGGTCTGCATCTTCTTACGGCAATTCGCCGCAACCTATCGAAAACTATAAAAAATGACAGGTTAAATAGCCTGTCATTTTAATCAAATTATTTTCTTCATAAAGTTTCTCATAAAACGAAAAATACGATTTCAACGCCCCTGCCGAGACAGCTGCGCTATATCGCAATCTTTAGCAGCTGTGGCTTCCGCAGCTGTGGTTTCCGCAGCCGTGATCTCCGCAGGTATGTCCTTCATGGCCGTGTTCATGCTCATGATGGCTGCATTTTACATCCGGATCATAGCCAAGGTTTCCCTCCAGCAGAGCCTTTACTGCGTCGTCAGCGCTGCCTGCAACGCCTCCGTAAAGCTTTATTCCCGCTTCTTCAAGCGCAGTTCTTGCTCCGCCGCCTATACCTCCGCAAATCAGTATCTCAACTTTGTGCTCTGCAAGAAAGCCTGCAAGAGCTCCGTGTCCGCTTCCGTTGGTGTTTAGGACCTCTTCTCCTGTAATTTTTCCGTCTTCAACATCATAGATTTTAAACTGCTCGGTATGTCCGAAATGCTGAAAAATCTGTCCGTTTTCATAAGTTACTGCAATTTTCATAATATATACCTCTTCTTTCATTTAATATTTTACATTTGTCTTACATCTGCTGCGGCAGCCTCCGCAGCCGCAACCTTTCTCTTCTCTTCCGCAACCTTTTTCGCCCGTTCCGCAGAGAACGTAATTTCCACCCTCTATTCTGAGAGAAGCGCCCTCTACCAGAGCCTCTGCTATTTTCTTTCTCGCCTCATTATATATCTGCTGCACCGTGGTTCTGGCCACGTCCATATACTCTCCGCATTCCTCCTGAGACAGCCCTTGTTTATCTATAAGGCGTATAGTTTCATATTCGTCTACCGTCATGACTACCTGCAACTTATTATTACCCTTTTTTACAGGCTCAAACCCCATAGATACCGGCATGCAGCAAACTCTGCGGCATTTTTTAGGTCTCGGCACTTCTTTCACCTCCGTCCGGGCTTTGTGTTTAACCTATCTCCGTCAACCATATCCGCCATGTCGTTTATGGCATATGATATTTATATCATATCACCTTTACGGCATATGTCAATAACTTTTTTAATTTAAAACTCTTGCTCACATCAAAAAAAAGAATATAATTAAATTAGTTTTATTATTCTATGGATTTAATTTTTTCTCGGAGGGAAAGTATGCGTTACAAAGATTTTAAAGACCTTAAAATTTCTGCTCTCGGTTTCGGAACAATGAGACTTCCAAAAAACGCCGAAGGCAAAATAGATTACGAAGCTGGCAAGAAAATGGTCGCCGAAGCGATTAAAGGCGGAATCAATTATTTCGATACAGCCTACAAATATCACGAGGGAGACTCGGAAAACTTCTGCGGTGAAGCTCTTTCAATGTATCCCCGCGATTCTTTTTTCCTTGCCGATAAGCTTCCTACCTGGCTTTGCAAAACCGTCGCCGACGCCGAGCGAATTTTTAAAGAACAGCTCAGCAAATGTAAGACCGAATATTTCGATTTCTATCTTCTGCACAATGTCGACGAAGAGACTTGGCCTAATATAGAAGTTCTGAATCTGGTAAGCTTCATGAAGGACGTTAAAGAAAGAGGTCTGGCAAGACATATTGGTCTTTCAGTCCACTGCCAGCCTCAGCTTCTGGAAGAAATATTCTCAAAATACGGCGATGTTTTGGAATTTGTCCAAATACAGCTGAACTATATGGACTGGGATTACATAAACGCCAAGGAACTCTACAGAATTGCCCGTAAATACGACAAGCCTGTCATTGTAATGGAGCCTTTAAGAGGAGGTATGCTTGCGGAGCTTCCGAGTGAAGAGGCTCACAGGATTCTGTCTGATGCAACCGAAAAAGCAGGGCAGCCGCAATGCTCGAAGGCTTCCTACGGTCTGCGCTTTGCCAGTCAGCTGGAAGGTGTAATGTGCGTTCTTTCAGGCATGTCTGCCCTTGAACAGATGCAGGAAAACACACAGATTTTCAGCGGTCCTCTGCTCACCGAAACTGAGCTTGAAGCTATACCTCACGCTGCGGAAAAGCTGCGCAAAGATATAATGGTTCCGTGTACAGGCTGCAATTACTGCTATGAATGTCCTTCCGGCATCAAAATTCCTCAGATATTCAAACTCTACAATGACACTGCCGCCAGAAATTTTATATTCTTGTGGGATTCTCTTGAAGAGCTCTACGGAAATCTCGGTCCGAATGCCAACGACTGCATAGGCTGCGGCAACTGCGAGGCTCACTGTCCGCAGAAGATCAACATAATATCAAAGCTAAGGGAAATAGACGATAAATATAAAGCAATAATCGCAGAAGGAAAATAAATGAAGAAAAACATCGGAACATTTCTAACTGTGACGGCGGGAATACTGTGGGGTTTCTCCGGTGCGTGCGGCCAATATATATTCGAGAGATTCCCCATAGAAGCCGCTCATCTGACTTCTCTCAGAATGTTGAGCGCCGGGATAATTCTTTCACTGATAGGATTATTCACCGACAGGCAGAGCATGATAGGCATATGGCAATCAAAAAAATCAGTTATAAGGCTGATTCTTTTTTCCGTCCTCGGAATAATGCTTTCGCAATTAACCTACATGCAGGCTATCTCTTATACCAATTCCGGCACGGCCACGATACTTCAATATACAGGCCCCGTTCTGGTAATGGTAATAAGCTGCGTTACGGCTAAAAGGCTCCCGACGTTAAAAGAATCGGCAGCCATAGTTCTCGTAATATTGGGAACATTTTTCATCGCCACCCATGGCGACATCTCAAACATGATAATAAACACAAACGGACTTATCTGGGGCCTGCTGGCAGCCGTCGCCTTAGCGCTTTATACACTGCTTCCGGGAAAAATAACGCAAAAATACGGCAGCGTAGCTATAACCGGCTACGGAATGTTGATAGGCGGCCTCTTCCTGTTTTTGCTTTCCGGCGCATGGAAAGCCCAGCTCAGCTCCGACCCAAGCTTCATAATGGCCTTCATAGGCATTGTAATCTTTGGAACCGTGTTGACTTTCAGCATGTATTTAAAAGGACTTTCCATGATAGGGCCGGTAAAGGCCAGCATGCTGGCCAGCGTAGAGCCTGTATCTGCTGCGGCTTTCATGATACTCTGGCTCGGCGTGCCTTTCCACTATATGGATTTGCTTGGTTTCCTGTGCATTATAATCACTATTTTTCTGCTTACAAAAAAAGAATCCTGTGCCGAATAGAAAAAGCTTCGCTCCGAACTTAATAAATAAGGGAAGGGACAAGCTCATATCCTTGAATATTGCTGCAGCCGCGGTAATTTAACGGGAATCCGCGGAGTGCGACAGCTAAATAGCTTGGCCGTTCCCTGATGTTTTGCGGCAATCGACGGAAAATGAATTATGCCTGAATTGCTGAACCTGCCTGAGGTAAAAAAAGCTTCAGGCTTTTCTGATAACAATAAAAACGCCCTATTTTTGCATTAACGTACTTTCACCGTTAATGCAAAAATAGGGTAAACAGCTGGCATCAGCTTATTTATTATCAGTTTTTTCATTCTCTTTACAGTATTCCTCGTAGGCCCTGCGCTCTTCCCTCATGGCCTTGAACACTCCCACCTTCTTCTGCTTAGGCGCTTTTGCGTTTTCTATAGCTCTGAGCGTCCCCCTTACTGCTATGAACACTCCTATCAGAGCCATAAACCAATGTTCTTTAAAGTATATCGCCGCAATAGTCCAGCAAACTCCAAAGATGGCGATACATATCGCCGCTTTGCCTTTAGCAAAATCCGGAAGCCATGAAATTCTTCTCTTCTGCATTTATTGTCCTCCTAAAAAGTAAAACGTCCTTTTCTAATCCAATAATACAAAGGCACTGCGTACATATAAAAGGCATACGGAAGCGCGCTTATTCCCACCTCCATAAAGGATAAGGGAATTGTGCATCCTATGGTCCACGGTATTATACAGGCGATCAGAATTACGGAATTTTCCATATCTATAGCCAATTCCGTATGCGTTCCGCCAGCAGAAAGATAAGGTTTTTTCATCAAATCCGCGCACATAAGAGTCGCTATAGTCTGATTGCAAAATACCGCCGCAGTGGCTATGCTCATAAATATCATTATCGTAAAGCGCCCAAGCCGGCTGCATGCGGAAACGATTTTTTCCTGCAACTGAGTCAGCATGTCTGTACCACTGAAAATACCGGAATATGAGCTTGATATAATCAGTATTGCGGCCACTTCAGCCATGGAAACAAGGCCTCCGCCATCAAGGATGGAGCCAAGGCCCCCGTCCGGCGCTTCATATCCTATTATACATATCTTTAAAACCTCAGGCAAGGAAACTTTTTGTATCAAACAAGCCACAATAATGCCTGCCGCTATACTGAGTCCCATAGCTTTAATCACATCCGCCCTAAGTATCGGAAGCAATATCACTATTACTGCTGGAATAAAAGACCACAGAGAGAGTGTAAATTCCTCCTCAAAAGCGTTTATCACCGAATCATCCATGTGGCTTACAGGATGAAAAAACGACAATACTCCGTAAAAAACAGTTGTAAGCAACAAGGGAACCATGGCGGTTTTCATCATAAGTTTTACGTTATCAAAAACCTTCGTTCCAGTTATTCCCGCAACCAGATTTGCGCTTGAAGAAACCGGGGAGCATCTGTCTCCGAAGTAAATACCAGACATAATTACTCCAGCAGTTATTACAGGATCGACTCCTCCGCTTCTGGCTAACGTCATGAAAATCACACCTACCGTTCCCGCAGTTCCAAATGACGTTCCGAGAGCATAACTCAAAAGGCATGAAAGAAAAAACGCTATTAACAAAAACAGCGGAGGTACGATAATTTTCATACCGTAGTATACAAAAATCGTTATAGTCCCCGAAACTCTCCAAACTGCCGTTATAAGGCCTATTATCAGCATGACTTCTATAACGACCAGAGAATTTCTTATCCCGTCCATACTCATGTAAAACATTGATTTCAGTGAAAAGCCTTTTCTCCGGCCCACCGTCAAAAAAGCCAAAAGCCCCAGAAGCAGAGCCGGAATCGTTGATATCCCCGCAATAAGCGACAACACCATAAATACTATAAATATGCCGAAGGCGATAAACAAGTCCATATGATAGATTTCCTTTAATACTTTTGTATGATAATATTCCCCGGCGAAGTCGGCCCAATATGATAATAGTCAGCGCCGTCTTGCGCATTGCAACAATTTATGGGCGAATAGAATACTGCGTCCGCACGTTGTGACAGTCCAGTAATTCTAACACATGCTGACTTCTGTCTCCGGCTTCTATACGGCGGCGGTCATTATCTCATCAGATAAACTTATCCAGCTCCATCTCAACCTCATTTATTTTCCTGACCTTCGGTGCGTCGACGATACGGCCGCGGGCCACAACCATACTGATATTTCTAAGAGCTTTAAGATCCTCGAGAGGATTTTCTTCCGTTACGACAAAGTCAGCACATTTTCCCGCTTCTATGCAGCCTGTTACATCTCCTATTCCGGCTATTTCGGCATTTATCTTTGTGATCGTATGCAACGCAAAGGAATTTGAAACGCCGCAGAACTTTTTAAAATAATTCAGTTCGCGCCACATATCGTAGTGGGTAACGTAAGGGCAGCCTGTATCTGTGCCCAAGCCGACAGGGATTCCCTCTCTTAGACATGCTTTTGCGCACTCTATTATTCCGTCGAAAACCAATTTACCGTTATACTGTTCTGTTTCCGATACGTTGCTTACGCTTCTGTCAAAGAGAGCGAAGGGCAGCGCAGGAGAAAGAGTAGCTACGAGACAGGAGCCATGTTCTTTGAACAGACTCATCATCTCCTCGTCAGGCTTTGCTCCGTGCTCTATGGTGTCGACCCCGTTCTCCAGCGCCCGTTTGACGCCCTCTGGGCTCTCCACGTGAGCCGCCGTTTTCAGCCCAAGCTCATGTGCCCTCTCGCATACAGCTTTTACGTATTGAGCCGGCATCTTGACCTCTCCCGGCTCCCCTTTAGCCTTTGCATCCAGAACGCCTCCTGTTATCATCAGCTTGATAAGGTCAGGCTTGTCGGCCGCAATAAGGCTTACCTGCTCCCTCGCCTCTTCTACACTGTGGACAGCGTAGGCCAGAGAATGAACCATATGACCTCCTTCTACGGAAATAGCCATGTTAGAGGCAACAATTCTCGGACCGGTAATCAAACCCTCTTCTATTTTATCTCTTATCACAGTATCAAAATCAGACACGCCGCCCACCGTTCTGATAGTAGTAACACCGCTCATAAGCTGCGTTTTTGCCGCTTTCTCACAGATTTTAACACCTATTTTTCTCATCATACGGCTACCGGTTATGAGCTTTACCAATTTGACGGGATCCTGAGGCTTTTTCTTAGGCTTCCCCGAAGCCGGCAAATGGACGTGGAGATTTATGAGGCCGGGCATTATATATCTGCCCTTCAAATCAACGGCCTCATATCCCGACGGAGCGGAATTTTTTTCAACCACCGCTTCTATCCTTTCACCGTCCGTAAGGATAATTTTTTCATTCACGGGCTTCATGTCGCGGCTTCCGTCTAAAATTATTCCATTTATATAAGCATATTTTTTGCCCATGTCAGCATCCTCCTATTTAAGCAGCTTGCTGTAATATGAATCGAGCTGATACAGCACAGCCGCCGGGTTATGACCGGTAACGCGGTCTTTAGTAACAAGAGTGGTCACAACGCCCTCTGCGTATTTGTAAAACAGGCTGTCGTGACCCACGCAAAGCCCCATTACCACTTTGAGGTCTGTCTTTTCCTCATTCAGGATTTTAGCCTGAAGAATAGGGTTACAGATATAATCGCCTACTCCGCAAGACTGGTCTTCTATTCCGATTTCGCTCTTCGGCGTAGAACCTGCCTTGCATGCCACTCCGGTGACTTCAAAGCCATTATGTCTGAGAACCTTGGCAAAAGCTCCCGCTTCCTTAAGCAGACCCACGCAGGTCGCTATTCCTATCTTTTTATATCCCATTTTCTTTGCAAACTCAACTATTTCCTGAACTCGCGGATACATGCCGTACCCCTCTGCTTCGACATTGGCGGAGGCAATCGCTATCTTCTTGTTTTCTTCGTCCTCATATTCCTTGAGAGCCTCGGCTTTAAGCTTTTCATCCATATGCACCGTTCTGCAAAAGCTCGGAAAATTTCCTTTTCCTTCATCGCAAAGACCGGATGTACAGTCTATGCAGCTGCGTTTAATATCGTCCATTCTTCTTTCCTCCTACTATTTGATGATTGCATAAAACGATTCTTTTTATTTTACTATACACCCTCTGCACAGGGAGTGGTCAAGTCATTTTTTAGAGAAGCAGATCAAAGCCTCGCCTTCATCTTAAATATCAGAGCTCCTGCGCTAACCGCTCCTTCCGTAATCGGAAAAGAAAGCCATACTCCTATCATCCCCAGCATTTCCGAAAGCAAAAAAGCAGCCGGAATTATCAGTACCAGCCCCCTTGTCAATGAAATAATCTGAGCCGGGAGCCCCTTTTCCATAGAAGTGAAATATACCGATATTATAATGTTGAAACCTACGAACATCACGGCCGTAAAGTATATTCTCAGTCCGGGTACTGCGATAGCCTGAAGCTCAATGTTTTTTTCGCTGTTGAAAATCGCAGCAACCGGTTCTGCAAATATGAAAATTGCAGAATATATAAGCAGCGAAAGCGTCCCCATAAGTACAACCGCATATTTGAAAAATTTTTTCATTCCCTCGAAATCTCCCTGACCGCAGGCGGCGCTTAAAAGAGGCTGGCTTCCCTGCGCTATACCGCTGTATATGGAGACCACCACCAGCGAAAGGTTGGCGATAACTCCGTAAGCCGCAACACCTACATTGCCTGAAATTTTCATGATTATCATATTATATACTATTATTACGACACCGGAGGAAAGCTCTGTAACCAGCGACGGAAATCCCAAAGACAAAGTGCTCTTTATTCCGGCTGGATTTATCTTTATGCCGCAAAGCCTGAGCTCGCTTTTTCTGCTTAATAAATGTGACGAAAGTATGCATAAACTTATGACAGGTGAAAAGCAAGTGGCTATTGCCGCCCCGAAGATACCCATTTTCAAGGGGAAAATAAACACATAATCAAGCAGTATGTTGGAAAGGCTTCCCGAAACCATCGCTATCATGGAAATCTTGGGGTTTCCGTCGTTTCTGACGAAACACTGCATTACGTAGTTAAGTATAAATATCGGAGCAAACATCAATATGGTTTTTACGTATATATGCGTCATATCAAAAGTTTCTTCATCAGCTCCCAGTAAAGAAGCAAGCTCTCCGCTGAAAAAAATCCCCGCAGCTAAAAATACAAAAGCGGCAACGGCTGCCATAATTAGGGTATTGGTAAAAACCGTCTTTTTTTCTTCCTGTTCTCCCCTGCCTTACGCAATTGAATACTTCGTAGCGCCTCCCATGCCCATCATAAGTCCGCAGCCGGTAATAAAGCCGAAGACAGGTATGGCCAGATTAAGGGCCGCCAGTCCCTCAGTCCCCAGTCCCATGGAAATGAAAAACGTATCCGCCAGTATATAGCATGAAGTCGCCAGCGTTCCCATCACATTCATTGAAGTATATCCTGCAAATCTTAGCAGCATCGCATTGTGCTCTTTGATTTTTTTATCCTTTTTCTCTCTTTTTCTCATATCCCTGTCCTTAAAAAGAAAAGCGCTGACATCCAACATCTGCAAAAGGCCTGACGATGCTGAACACAACGCTTAAAATCGTTCTTACCCGGCGGCAAGTTTAAACCATATTATGTTTATCACGTATTTCATAAAAGCGAACTCCTACTCGCTTATCGTCACTCCTCTTTCTTTGAGTCTTCTGTTCACGTTGCCGCTTACCAGATTATATATAACTGCCGTAAACGGTATGAAGAAAATCATTCCCAAAAGACCGAAGAAGTTTCCTCCTACCAATACCGCTACCAGCGTCCACAATGCAGAAAGCCCCACCGAATTTCCCACCACATGCGGATATATGAACTGGTTCTCGATGAACTGAGCAACCTGGAATATTATCACAAATAGTATAACTTTACCCGGAAACAAAAGCAATACCAGAACTGCGCCTATCAAACATGACAGAAATGCGCCTATATACGGGATGAAAGACAGCACCGCCGTCATTACTCCTATAAGTCCGGCATACGGCATTTTGAATATGCTCAGGGAAATGAATATTAAAAATCCTAAAATAACAGCTTCCACGCATTGACCTGAAAGGAATTTCGTATAAGTATCGTTTATCATCTTTCCCACACCGCATACCTTGTCTGCAATATCTCTCCTGCAATATCCGTAGAGAACTTTTTTGCTCTGCCGTGTCAAGTCGTCTTTACTGAGCAGCACATATACGGCTATTATCACTCCAAAGCCTGCAGTTATCACGTTTGAAACCGTCGCCGTCGTTATTCCCACTATTGAATCCATCACGGTGCCTACTCCGCCTACTGCTCTTTCCAGCAGCGCTCTCAAATCAAAATCCGCAAGCCAGTCGGTAAAGGCCTCCAGGTTCCATTCCTGACTGCGAAGAAAATTTATCCACTGCGGAATTTTGATCTCAGCCGCCGCATATACGCTGGATATTGAGCTGACCAGCTCAGGTATGAGCAATGTGAACATCAGGAAGAAAACGAGTATTATACATATAAACGTCGATAGCAGGCTGATTCCATGAAGCCCTTTGATTTTTCCGCCTTCTGTACGCCTGAGCCATTTTCCGAAAAGCCTGCCGTAAAGCTTCTCGAAGGCTTTCATCGGAACGTTTATTACAAAAGCCAGCACCAGTCCCACTATTACAGGCAGAGTCAGCGCCATTAAATCCCTAAGCGCCCCCATAACGGAACCCAGATTCATCAGCGCCGCATAAGCGACAACTCCGAAAGCTATGAATCCTAAAATCTTTTTATTCTCTTTTCCCATTAAGATTGTTCCCCTTAGTAAAGTTATTTAGATTTATAATACAACATGCAGTGGCAAAATCCCTCAAATTCCGGATCCCTGATTTGCGCCTTGAATTCTTCGCACATGCACTTATTCTCTTCCGTGCGCTCTCTCCTGCACGGGCAGTATCCCCCTGTGTGTTCAAGTCCTTCTTTTATCGCCTTGACTATTTCAGCGTCCTCGTTTAAGGTTATTTTCATCTGATACCTCCGATTTTATATTATATTTGCAGTATATCACATTTTTTCTGTGTTTGGTATAAATTCAGTGTTATAATATTTTTATGTGAAAAGAAAGGAGATGTTCCTATGCTTAATATAATGACCGTAAAACAATTCAGCGAAAGCATATGCCAATCAGGCGGCCATAAGGAGCTGCTCAGAAGCCTGAAATCCATAAGCTATTGCAAAGCGGAGGCTTATGCCGATTGTATAGAAGGAATAATTCGCATACCAAGAAAAGATATAAGCCGCGAACCCCTGCTTTCCTTCGGCTTTCACATGTCACGCTGTGATCTCACTCTTATAAGCGACGATTCCGGACTGAGGGCATACCTTGAAAAGCATAAAAACTACATAGATGAAACTGCCTCGCCTGAAAAGCTTCTGCTTCTTCTTATGGAAAAAATTATAGAGGAGGATGTTCTTTATCTCTCTCACATCGACATGTCCATGGATGAAATGGAGGAAAATCTTCTGTCAGGAAACGACGATGATTTTCTCCATGAACTCACAAAATTCCGCAGAAAACTTTCTGAACTGAACGCCTTTTACGTGCAGACAGAGGAGCTGACGGGCGTTCTCTTATCTGAAATATGTTCGGGACTGATTTCCGAGAGGGCATCATGGCAGGAACTCTCCTCAAGGCTTGGCAGATTACAAGGCTACGTTGGGCTTCTTCACGAATATGCCCTCCAGCTCACAGAACTTTATCAATCGGAGCAGGCTGCAAAGCAAAACAAAGTAATGAGTATTCTTACAGTTGTCACAACCATCTTCTTACCTCTCACGCTGCTGACCGGCTGGTATGGCATGAATTTTTCCGCCATGCCTGAAATTCACTGGAAATACGGTTATCTATGCGCCGCCTGTGCCGCTGCC
The DNA here is from genome assembly GCA_937900415.1 of uncultured Clostridia bacterium. GTDB lineage: Bacteria > Bacillota > Clostridia > Peptostreptococcales > Anaerovoracaceae > Fimisoma. The sequence goes on along the minus strand of CALCEY010000015.1, from coordinate 146,019 downwards.
GCTATAATTATCGGTGAAATAATCTACTTCAAAAAGAAAAAGCTGCTTTAGCGTGATAATAGTTCGCCTTGCAGCCGACGGCTTTTGCGGTCATCATATGTATACATTAAAAAGCGTTGTCAAAATGCAAGGTGCGTCAAGAGGCAGTGCGGTTCAAAATATATGGTGCGTCGAAGCTTTAAATCGCGGAATTTCTGCACTATGTCTTACAGCTTGTTTTTCACCCCTCTTGTTTTCAGATTCAAAAAGCCGGAGTCTCCAAAGGCTCCGGCTTTAATATATGTCGGTATAAAATATCACGCTTCACGCTGACGGCTGTCAAAGTGAAAGCCATAGGCTTTTTGCTCAGCCCGCATCAGATTATTGCTTCAGCTTTTCTTATTGCCTCAAGCAGCTCTTCATAAGTTTCATAAGCCGGAATCTCTGGATTTTCCGCCTTTATTGAATCGGTGGTTCTGAACAAAAATCCTGCTTTGCCGGCCTTTATCATCCCCAGATCATTGTAGCTGTCTCCGCTGGCAATAGTATCAAAGCCCATTGCCTGGAGTGCTTTTACGGTACTGTATTTGGAATTTCCCACCCGCATTTTAAAATCTGAAATTCTGTCGTCCTCATCTATGACGAGCTCGTTGCAGAAAATCGTAGGCCAGCCAAGTTTTTTCATAAGAGGCTGTGCGAACTGCGTAAACGTGTCGCTTATTATTACCACCTGACCCTCGGCTCTCAAAGTATCTAAAAACTCCTTTGCTCCTGGGAGCGGATCTATCTTTGATATTGTCTCTTGAATTTCTTTGATACCAAGGTTGTTTTTTCTCAGCACATCAAGCCTCCACGCCATAAGCTTGCTGTAATCCGGCTCATCTCTCGTAGTCTTTTTCAGCTCTCCGATGCCGCTTTCTTCAGCGAAAGCAACCCAGATTTCAGGAACCAGCACACCTTCCAGGTCCAAGCACGTAATAAACATAGTTATTTCCTCCTCTTAATTTCTCTTATATCTATTTTTCAATCTTCGGCACCGTATTTATATCATACGGCGTAGACTGATATACGAAGTAGTTGAGCCAGTTTGAATAGAGCAAGTTGGCGCTTGAACGCCACGTGCTGGCCGGCTGTTTTGTATCATCGTCATCAGGAAAATAATTTTGCGGCACTTTTATCGGAAGGCCGGCCTCCTTATCTCTCCAATATTCCTGCGCCAGTGTCTCCGTATCATATTCTGAATGACCTGTTATGAATATTCTGCGTCCTTCGTCTGTAGAAACGGCATAGACTCCGGCCTCGTCGCTCTCCGCAAGTATTTTAAGTTCGCTCACTTTAAGTATATTCTCGCGGCTTACAGTCGTATGCCTTGAATGAGGAACCATAAAAACATCGTCAAAACCTCTGAAAAGTATAGAGCCCTTATGCGTCACGCGGTGGTGAAACACTCCGAAAAGCTTTTCAGGCAGAGGCTCCTTCGGTATTCCGTAATGATGGTACAGAGCAGCCTGCGCACCCCAGCATATGTGAAAGGTACTGTAGACATGCGATGTGCTCCAATCCATTATTTTACAAAGCTCCTGCCAGTATTCGACTTCCTCGAAGGGCATCGTTTCCACTGGCGCCCCGGTTATTACCATGCCGTCGAAATATTCGTCCTTTACGCTGTCGAATGTCTTGTAAAAGGTCAGCATATGTTCTTTCGCCGTATGTTTTGGAGCTCTTCCCACCGTAAGCAGTTCCACCTCTATTTGCAGAGGCGTATTTCCCAGCAGTCTGGCAAGCTGAGTTTCTGTGGTTATCTTTGTCGGCATGAGATTAAGTATTAAAATTTTCAAAGGACGAATGTCCTGCGTCGTCGCACGGTTTTCGTCCATGACGAAGATATTTTCACTTTCAAGAGTTCTCCGTGCTGGAAGCGCATTTGCTATCTTAATCGGCATAATTTCACACACCCTTTCAAATTTTATTTATTATGCTCAGCTGAAGGCTGTTCTTCGCTTTTGTTCATTCATATAAGCCGCAATGCAATAGCGATAATTTATTATTATAACATCTTGCGTTAACTTTTTCCAGAAGAAAAGGCAGAATTCCCCGGCCTCTTTCCGCGGCTTCTTAAAGTTAAATTACCAATGCAGGCCTTACAAACCCCTTGAGTTATACGCAACTTACTTTTTTATTGAAAATTTTCTGATTTATGATATAACTAAAACCATATATTGGAAATGCTTAGAGTGCAATGAAAAGTAATTTTACTCAGGCCTTGAGAGAGCTTACCGGCTTTGACGGACAACCGTCTTCTCAAACAGCCGATGAAAAAAACGGTCACGAGCTTTTCGCTTCCGAAGAAAAATCTTCAGAAAAAACCATTATCCCGGAACAGGTTACAACTATCAACGACTTTTCAGCAGCGCCCGGAGAGAGTACAAAATGACGAAAACCATGGTTATCACCGGAGATTTAAGGTCCGACGATGATATTTTTGTCGACGGTCAGCTTCTCGGCAGCATAAAAACGAGCAGAACCCTTCATGCAACGGATTTCATAGTCGGAGATATAAACGCACAGAACGCCTTTTTCAGCAACGCGCGTATCAAAGAAAATGTTACTCTTACCGATGATTTGATAGCCGGAGACAATTCTGCAATAATAGGCGACGTAAAATGTAAAAACGCCAGAATTTCCGGAAAGATAAAAGGCAACTGCGATATCGAAGGCTCCGCTCAACTTGCGACTTCAGCTCTTCTATCGGGAGATCTGACTGCCTCAGACATAGCTGCCGAACAGGGAGCCAGAATAATCGGAACGGTTTCTACAGGTGCTAAAGACATCAATATAGACGCCGAATTTGATTTCGGAGATGAATTATGATAAACGAAAGTATACATGAAAATACAGCCGAAGCAAAAACCCCTTTTCAGCCCCAAAACGATGCGGCAGCCGATTCCGCCAACGAAATCACAGTTGAAGTATATGACGAAATGGGCGTAATAGGCCCTGGAAACATCAGGACAAAAGGCCACATCACTGTATTAGGCTCTGTAAAGGGCGACATCTCAGCCAACGGCAACGTGATAATCCAAAGAAACGTCAAGGGAAAAATCATATGCGACAATCTGCTTCTGGAAAATTCCAAGTTAGAAGCAGATATCGAGGCAAAAGGACAAGTCTCCATAAAAGGCGGAATAACAGTCAAGGGGCAGATTTCCTGCAAAAGCATCAGCGTGATGGGAACGGTTCTCGGCGATATAAAGGCCGATGAAAAAATAGGGCTCGCCGATACTGCCGTAATCAGGGGCGACATTTCGGCGAAAGGCCTTGGGACGGCCCCCGGCGCCAAAATAGAAGGAAAGGTCTCTATAGGATAATTACCGTTGGAGAATAGGGCGATTATAAAAAAATTAGTATAAAAACCTGGAAAAAAATAATTTCAATATCAGTCGCAGCTCTCCTGTTATTATTGACAATCCTCACCGTCTTCTTCGGAGTGGGATATTTTCGTTATTCCAATACTCTAAAAGCGTCTGCCGTTGTCGATATGTCAGAGTACGGCTACAGCAGCGCCGAAGATATGGAAAAGGTTTTCAAATATCTGAAAAATGTCGACGCAGACGGCACCCTGCCTTATCAGAAAGAATACGAAAATCTTTACATAGATAACGGCTTTTCTTTCGCAGTTCCCGATAAAAACGAAAAGGTATGGTACCTTACCTTTGACGACGGTCCCAATACAGAAGTAACACCAAAGGTTCTTGATACTCTAAAGGAATACGGTGCAAAAGCCACTTTCTTTGTCATATACAGAGACGGCGAGGAGGAAAAGGCTCTTTATAAAAGGATAGTAGAAGAAAGTCACACGCTGGGAATTCACAGCACAACCCACAACTATACTCAAATCTATGCTTCCGTCGAATCCTATCTCGAAAATTTCAGCAAAATTTCCAATCATCTGGAGGAAATCACAGGGTTAAAGCCGGAAATATTCAGATTCCCCGGCGGCTCGGTCAATTCCTACAACAAATCCGTCTATCAGCAGATAATCGCCGAAATGGCCAGGCGAGGCTACGTATATTATGACTGGAACTATTCCTCAGGAGACGCATCAGACCCCGGTGTTTCGAGAGCTGATATAACAAGCACCGTCTTAAACGGCGGCTCCGATTCACCGAAAAAAATACTTCTCTGCCACGACGGCCCCGGGCACCAAAACACGTCGATCGCTTTGCCCGAAATCATCGAGGGCTTGTCTGGGCAGGGCTACACCTTCAAGGCGCTGGACAACACAGTATCTCCGGTCTGCTTCGGCTATTGATTAAAAGCTTGAATACCGCAGCGGCTTTCGCCGGCTCTTAAAGACCCGGAGCGTTTTACGACTGCCGTTCGCACCGCAGATATCAGATAAATCAGCCAAATATTAAGTTGAAGAAACATTATGCCGGCAAAAAGGCAATTTATGAAAAAAACAAATCTTTGAATTAAGTGAAGTGATAAAACAATGGCAGACACGAAAGTGTCTGCCATTGTTTTATGCTAATATAGGAAAAGGAAGGGTAATATACCACGGCAGTATACCATGTGAAATAAGCTTCGGGTTGTTTTGACTTTTGCACATGGGCATTGCATTTTAACTGCTGAAACGATCTGTCCTGTAAAATTATTATTATATGAGCCGGCTGATTTTTTCCGCCGCCTTTCTGTAGCAAGGTACATCTACGCCGTACTCTTCGGCGAGGCGTATCACCTCAAAGACAAGGCCGTCCGCCTCGGAGGCTTTGCCCTCTTTTACATCTCTTTGCATTGAAGTTGTTGCCTCGGGCGCAAGGCTCTTCAGAATTTTAAGATTGACCTCCACCAAATCCTCCTCAAAGCTTATCCCCATTGCTCCGGCCAAATCTGCAATCTCGTTGACGAGAGCTTTGAAAAACTCCTGCTGTGGACCCTCATTTCGGAAATCACCTGCGGTTCCGTCAAAATAAAGTCCGGCAACGCCTATCGGCGATACATAAGAAAATTTCTGCATGGCGTCTTTTCTTATGTCTTCAGACAGGATTCCCTCTATTCCGCTGTCCTTAAGATCGCTTTCAACAGTCTTCTCAATGTCTCTGATTTCTCTTAATCTTATCCTGCTTTCCCGGACTCCAGGCCCGATCATTGTGCGAATTGAATCGCTTTCCCGGTCTCCGGGCCCGATCATTGTGCGAATTGAATCGCTTTCCCCCTCTTCCAGCTCAAGTTCTATACAGCCTAAATCGTTTTCCCTCTCTCCGAAAAATATACGGCACATCTTCCCTTCTCTGAGAATAACCCCCGGCTCCTTTATGTAAGCAGAAACATATATACACCCGTCAAGAACCGATATGCAGGGAAGCTCTTTTTGCATACGGCCGCCGGTACCGTAGACATTTAAAATCGGAATGACTATGGTCTTTTCATGGGCAATGCGTTTTATAAAAGGCACAATATCTCTTAGAGAATAATTTTTTACGCATACGAATATCACATCGGCTTTTTCATCGTATTCCTCCATTGAAGCCGCCTTTATCTTTACCGTCTCCTGCTCACCGCAGTAAGGCATTTCTATCTTCAGCCCGGCTTTTCTGATGCCGTCAAGATGTTTCCCCCGCGCTATGAGGGTCACATCCTTGGCGACCTTAGCCATATGAAAGCCTATTATCCCGCCTGTACCGCCGGCTCCTATAATTACATATTTAAGCATTTTCTCTCCAATCGTTTAATATTTTTTGTTATGTCATTTATGCACAGGGAAAGTTTACTACAGTCTTCAGAATTACTCAAACTCCGCTGTCGGAAACGTTTTCCGTAAAGCAAACAGTTATAATAAGCATATAGTCTTGCATATAATTTCTCCTTCAATAAATTTCAATATAGCCGTAACGGCTTTTCTTCCCTGTTCTGTCGTCCGTATAATCTATATAATACCTGTCTCCTGTGGAAAACCGTACAGGCGACCTGAAGATAGGCCCGTCAAAAACAAATGAATGATATTTCTCCGTTTTCACCGCACAAATCTGCTCCTATAGGAAAGTTCCTTATAAAATCCCGGTCAATGACGCGTCCAAGCAGACGATCGTCAAGGACGAAGCAGTCCACACTTGTGATAACGGCCTTAAAGCCTTCGTCGATGAATTCTCTCATTATCTCAGCGACATTCATATTCCACAGCGGAAACTCGGCCGTAACTCCTGTATTTTCAAAATTTTTCTCCCTCATGCTGCGTACCTCATCAAGATATATGTCGCCGAACAGCGCCGTATCGACGCCTTGAGCTTTCATCCTTCCGAGATGTCTTTCCATCCTCACCTTATATTCTTTTATCGATTCATCAGACTCCGTCCTCATTAAAAACAAAGGTATGCCTATGGAGTAGGCCTGACGTTCAAGCAGCTCTGCGCTTACCTTGTGCAGGGAAACACAGTCTTCACTGCCGTTTACGACCGTAAACAAAGTATGTATATTATATTTTCCTGACAGCAATGCTTTATGCAGAGCCAAGGCGGAGTCTTTTCCGCTGCTCCAGTTAAAATATGCCTGTTTCAAAGATTTTCTCCTTCATATTTGGGGGTGACGTAGAATTTCTGTATCTTATATTATTTATTTTCTGCGGTGTTCTCAAGGGGTACGCGGTAAGACCGGGGTTTCTTGAGTTTTTTTGAGGTAACGATGGATTAAACAGTTTCGTCATGTCAACCTTTTCCAGCTTAAGGAGCTCTATCTTTTTTTCTATACCTCCGGCATACCCCGTCAGACTTCCATCACTGCCGACGACCCTGTGACACGGAATTATTATCGAAACAGGATTATGGCCTACCGCTCCGCCTACAGCCTGAGGCGACATCCTTTCAAGACCCAGCTTCTCAGCTGCTTTAGAGGCGATTTGTCCGTACGACATCGTACAGCCATAGGGAATCGTGCGCAATATTTCCCATACTATCATGCGGAAACGGCTTCCTCTAAGCAGCATAGGCAAATCGAAATCCGGTTCTTTTCCGCTGAAATAAATATCGAGCCACTTTGCGGCCTCGTCAAAGACCGGGATCTTTCTGTATTCTGTGTTATCAGGCAATTCGGCGGCAAAATATTTCTGTCCCTCAAGCCATAATCCCGTCAAGGCGTTTTCTTCTCCTGCCATGGTTATTTCACCCAGCGGCGAAGAGTAGTTGTAAAGAAAAGTCATTATTCCCCATCCCCCTATTACATGTCAATCAGTTCAATTTATTTTAAGCTGGTTTGCTTGCGGCCGGCTCATGCGCAGCCGGTTTGTCTGCGGCTTGTTTGCTTGCGGCCGGCTCATTCGACTATAATTATATCCTATATTTTGCTTTGCTTCAATGCAGGCTTTGTAAAGAAAAATAACCGCTTCAGCATCCCTGTATGACGGATTGCCTAAAGCGGTCGTTTTTATTATATATCATTTTGCAAGCTCAGGTTCCCGGGCTATGGCAGCCAGCAATTCAGGAGCTATCCGAAGCAAACTGTCCGGAAAATCGTATTCCGGAGTATGCAGTTCCGGCTGTTTTTCTCCGGCACCTATATAAAAAAGCGTTCCCGGAGCAAGTCTCGTATAATGGCCGAAATCATCTGAGCTGAGTTCTTCTACCTCAATAAAATCAAAAGGAATGCCGAAGGCTTTACAGCTGACATCAAATTTTTTAAACAGCTTGCCATTCTATACTATTTAACCTCCAGTTCCGCCGGATATATGTTTCTCGCATATCCGATATCTTCAAATTTTTTAAGCTCTGTAGAGTCCACTTTCAATCTAACCAAATCGTTTACCTCTAAATCGTCGTATACGCCGGCTTTAAAAAATATCCAATGACCTACATTCTTTTTCATATCTTCTGCTATGCTTTGACCCGGTTCGTGCAAATCAAGCCGCCCGCTGATCCTGTAACATCTGTATACAGGAGGAACATTTCTCTTAGACATGACGCGAACCTCATAATAACCATTTTCATCAGCCTTTATTATTACATCTTCGCCGGATAAATAATGCCGCATTTTATTGAAATATTCCGGTATCTTCTTGCTTACAAGAGAAGTTTCCGGTTTTTCAATTATTTTTTCAGTTACAAATTCATCATAGATGGCAAACCAATCGTCCTCTTTGTCGCATTTTCTCATTTGCACACTCTTTAAAGGCGTATTGTCCAAATCCTTATAGTCTATTCCGTCAGCCAGTATGGGGTACACACCCGAAGAAATTACCCATGCGGCGCCTAGTTCCATCATGCAGAAAGGGCTCTTCAAATATTCCGGAGTTATTACCGACACCACAACATCACTGCCGCTTATCTTCTCCCTTATTTTTTCCGGAAAATCCTTTCCCGTTGCAAGGTTTCCGCTTGATGACGAGCAGAAAATCCTCTCCCGTCCGATTCCCATGCCTCCTTGGAAAAGCTCAATGATAGATTCCACCAACTCTTTGTTCTTCGTATTGTGACTTATAAAAATCTGCTTCATTTTCTCTGTCTCCTTATTCGCTGTACGCTTTCAGCCGCCTTATTGTCTAAGCTGTTTTTCTATGGCTTCCTTCTTTTTTTCATATTCGTACTTGATCCTCTTTGTTTCAAAATCATACTCCAGGTATGCCTTCTTCAATTTTTCTCCTATTGACATGACGTTTTCGTAGGCGGGAATATTCATCTTTCCAAGATTCTTATTATTTAAAACCTTGATCGTCGTTCCCGTCTGAATGCTCTCCAGCAGAGCTCTTCCCTCATCTGAGCACAAAAACTCATATAGCACATACGGACTGTATTTTTCTTTATTCACCCTTATTCTTGTCAAGTTTCCGCATAGAAAAGCCGGCGGCGGGTCGGGCTTTACAATGCAAGCCTTCATAACCGTAACTTTAGATGTCAGGATTATGTCGTCTTCCATAATTTGAAATTTTTCTTCCCAGTCCTCGCTTTTGGCTGACAGCATCGAGGCATCCTCCAAAACGAGTCCATGCCAGTCGATGTTTCTGATATTGAGCCAATAATGCGTAGGCTTCTCTGCAAGCATTTTTTCTTCTTCATGCGTAATCTGAGCGCCTCTTGTAATCTGCGCAATTTCTCCCAGCTCTATGGTTTTGCCCATTTTTTCTCGAACTTTTTTAAGCTTTAAATACAGAAACGGATTCCATGAGTTTTCATACGTTGCAATCTCCGAAGAGGAAACTATCGCCGTCAAGTTTTCCCTTTCAGTCATTTCTTCATACGACTTCATCAGCTTATCAATCGCAGCCCCCGCAATAATCCGGACACCGTCTTTTCTTACGGCACATTCGCTCAAATCTGCAAAAAAAACTTTATTTTTATATTCCTGTTTTTTATTCTTGTTGAGAATCAATATTTCAAAGCCGAGATGCGTGGCGGCATAAATATTCTGCGGCAGCGTTATTACAGCCTCCAGCCAGTCAAGACGTGTGATATTTTCTCTTATTTTTTCTTCTCTCTGCCGCACCAGGGCGCCTTTGGTAACAATAATCATAGCTCTCCCTCTGTCAGAAAGCCTGTCCAAAATGCCTTGTACTGAAACCCATTCTGCGAAAGCCTTTTCCTGTCTGCCGAAAATTTCATCTTTTTTTTCGACATATATGCTTTCATTGCTCCTCTTAGGCAAATCTGCAACGATCAAATCATACTTTTTTTCCTTATGCTCCTCTGCCTTGTTCTGATATTTCATCAGGTCTTTTCTGATAACCTCAGGCTTTTCAAAACCGTGACAAAACATTCTTATCCGTGCAATATCGCAGTACAGCTTTCGCTGCTCCTCAATGGTCAGAGAAGCGTCTCTTCCTGTTTTATTCAAATATTCGCAAATCTTAAGTCCGGTGTCGCCGAGACCTCCATAGAAGTCTCCTATGCTATGTATGCGATATTCTATCGCAAGTCGTGCAATCAGTTCGTTCACTGAGCTCGGCGTAAACATGAGATTATCTGCTTCGCCTTTCAGCTCTTTAATCTCTTCTATTATCCTCTCCAAATCTTCTTCTGTTTTTACTGCGTATTCTATTTCTTCTTTCAGGTTTCTCGCTATTATCTCACAGGGACGCCTTGAAAAGATTTCCCAACCTATGCTTTCTTCAAAATCATTAGCGGACACCTTTAAATCATACCCCGGAATTTTTTTGAAAATCTCCCTGAGCTGCTTCAAATCACTCAACTCTCCTGTATTCTCAGAGTTTATGGGCGTTCCAATTCCATTGTTTTTAAGATATGCCGTGAATGTAAAATATATTGTCAAAGCAAAGGTTTGCTCTTTAGTTACGTATGCAGTTAATTCATTCCAATATTTTTTAAGTCCGTTTCTCATACGTCCTTTCTCTCTTCCAAAGTTTTATTAGTTGCTCTTATTGTAATAGTAAATAACCGCTTTGTCAATAGGTATAACTATACATTTGTTTGTTCTGCTGGATTACTATACATGTGTTGCAACTGAATAATTAAAAAGCGGAAAGACCTTTTCCGGGCTCTGTATTAAATGTTGGGGGCAGAAAGAAAAACGCTTATCCCAACACTTTTCTTTGCAAAAAAATTGAGCATATTGAAATCATAAGTTGCAATTAAAGCCGCTAAACTTCAATGCTAATAGTAAATCAGAAACATTTGTTTGAAAATTTTATATGCGATGACTGGAGATATACATATCCGGAAATTCCAGTAAGAGGTATTCGCGAATCTTTAGTTGCATTAAAAAAGGACTATAGTATGCAAGTTAACTACTACTTTAGAGATTTATTCTCACTTATATCCGACAAAATACGGGGAAGTTGCTGACCGTTTAGAAGCCTTCGCTTAAAGTTTTGCGTGTACCTTTCGTGTACCATAGGCAAAAATAAACCCGAAAACCCGTATAAATACAAGGCTTTCGGGCAAGTGGCTACTATTCCCACTCGATCGTCGATACCGGTTTGTTCGAAATATCCCACAGGACTCTGTTTATTCCGGGAACCTCGGCAATTATGCGATCACGCATGCGGCAAAGCATATCGAAAGGTATTTCCACAGACTCGGCAGTTACTGCGTCAACCGTGTTGACAGCTCTTATGACAGCAGCCCAGCCCATGTATCTCTTACCATCCTTGATTCCGGTGGATTTAAGGTCGGGAACTGCCACGAAGTATTGCCATGGCAGAGATTCCATCTTGTCGATTTCTTCTCTGACGATAGCGTCCGCTTCCCTTACCGCTTCAAGGCGATCTCTTGTAATAGCTCCCGTACATCTCACACCAAGTCCCGGTCCCGGGAAAGGCTGGCGATAAACCATGCTGTCAGGCAAGCCAAGCGCTTTTCCGACTACACGGACTTCATCTTTATATAACAATTTAACAGGTTCGACAAGTTCAAACTGCAAATCTTCAGGAAGACCGCCCACATTGTGGTGCGCCTTAACGCCGTCGCTTTCCAGAATGTCAGGATAAATGGTTCCCTGAGCAAGAAACTCAATTCCATCTTGCTTGCGAGCCTCCTCCTCAAATACTCTGATAAACTCGGCTCCTATGATTTTGCGCTTCGTCTCCGGCTCTTCGACTCCGGCCAGCTTGTCCAGAAAACGATCGACCGCATCAACGTATACAAGATTGGCGTTCATCTTATTGCGGAAAACCTCGACAACCTGCTCCGGCTCTCCTTTCCTAAGAAGACCATGGTTTACATGAACGCACACCAGCTGACGGCCTACAGCCTTTATCAGAAGCGCCGCAACGACTGATGAATCAACGCCTCCGGAAAGAGCTAAAAGAACTTTCTTATCCCCTACCTGTCTTTTTATTTCCTCTACCTGCTTATCTATAAAAGCCTCCGCAAGCTGAGGCGTACTGATACGTTCCATGCTTTCAGGACGTTTATTACTGTCCATAATTATACCTCCCTATATTTCGGGGGCTATCCGCCCCACGCTTTTCACAAAAATTATTTAATCACGTTGTTAGATGTATCCTTAAGTATTACATCATGAGCGCCGCCCTCTACTATTGAAGTCGCCGAAACCAATGTCAGCTTGGCGTTTTCCTGAAGCTCTTTTATACTGAGAGCACCGCAATTACACATAGTAGATTTTACCTTCGTCAGAGAAAGATTTACATTGTCATGCAGTGACCCGGCATAAGGGACATACGAATCTACCCCTTCTTCAAACTTCATCCTCGGGTCTCCGCCCAAATCATAGCGCTGCCAGTTTCTTGCCCTGCTGGAGCCTTCGCCCCAATATTCTTTTACATAATTTCCGTTTACGTTGAGCTTGTTAGTCGGAGACTCGTCGAAACGTGCGAAATATCTGCCGAGCATTATGAAATCGGCTCCCATAGCAAGCGCCAGCGTCATGTGGTAATCATAAACAATTCCGCCGTCGGAACAGATAGGCACATAAACTCCGGTTTCCTTGAAATACTCATCACGAGCTGCAGCAACTTCTCTCACCGCCGTGGCCTGGCCTCTTCCGATGCCTTTCTGCTCTCTCGTTATGCAGATTGAACCCCCGCCGATCCCGATTTTCACGAAATCAGCTCCGGCGTCTGCCAGATAGCGGAAGCCTTCGCCGTCGACTACGTTGCCAGCTCCTATTTTAACGTACTCGCCGTATCTTTCGCGTACCCATGCGATGGTGTCGCCCTGCCACTGGCTGTAGCCTTCTGAGCTGTCGAGACAAAGAACGTCAACCCCCGCCTCTATAAGGGCGGGAATTCTTTCCTCATAGTCTCTTGTATTTACACCGGCGCCGACTATATATCTCTTGTGCTCGTCAAGAATTTCATTCGGATTTGACTTGTGCGAATCATAATCTTTGCGGAAAACAAAATGTGTCAGTCTCTGATTGTCATCAATTACAGGCAGAGCGTTGAGCTTATTGTCCCAAAGTATGTCGTTGGCTTCGCTGAGTGAAATTCCAGCTTTTCCGTATATGAGCTTATCAAACGGCGTCATAAATTCGCTTATCTTAGTATCTATACTCATCCGGCTTACCCGGTAGTCACGGCTCGTTACAAGACCGAGAATCTTGCCCTCAGCCGTTCCGTCATCTGTTATCGCTATCGTACTGTGTCCCTTTCTCGCTTTAAGCTCCAACACATCTGCAAGGGTCTGATCGGGTCTCAGATTAGAGTCGCTGGTCACAAAGCCTGCCTTATGTGATTTAACCCTTCTTATCATAGCTGCTTGGTTTTCTATAGTCTGCGAGCCAAAAATAAAAGATATTCCACCTTCTTTCGCCAGTGCGACTGCCATCTTATCATCTGAAACAGCCTGCATTATGGCGGAAACCAATGGAATATTCATTGTAATTTTAGGTTCTTCGCCTTTTCTGAACTTTGTTATCGGAGTCTTGAGAGAAACGTTCTCAACTCTGCATTCCTTGCTGGAGTATCCCGGTACAAGAAGATATTCGTTAAATGTTCTTGATGGTTCGTCAAAGTAGTATGCCATTTTGTCTTCCTCCTTATATTTAAAATATTTTATACTATTTTATCTTTCTTGACAAGGGTTTTAAACAAGTGATTTTCAACTAATTTCAGAAATCCGCAGTATGGTGAAACCAACTGATTTTCTTTGCTTTTTCTTGTTTTGCAGCCACAATTTCTATAATAGCCGACAGATAAATTTCCCTCGCGCTTTGTCTCCGAGCCTGCATCATTCGGAGGTTTTTTTCTAATGCTTCCTCCCTTAAACTTGTACTATCCAGAAGGCTTCTTCCCATGATTCACACTCCAAGGCTGCGCCGAAGAGGCAATGATTCCCTGTTTATAAATAGAACACCATCTTCCGTCTTAGACCTATGATGGTTATTTAGATTATAAAAACAGACGGTCTTCCGACCGTCTGCCATATTTTCGGTTTTGCATGATTTGTAAAACTCATACACAGTTGCCTGATGAAATTCAAGTCAGGCAGTCACTGCAAATTACAGCTCACCAAGTGCGTTTTAGCCGACTACATCATGCCGCCCATTCCGCCCATCTGCGGAGCTGCTACAGGAGGCGCCGGTTCCTTGATGTCAACGATTCCGGCTTCTGTCGTCAGCAGCATAGCTGAAGCTGAGGCTGCATTCTGGAGCGCTGACCTTGTAACCTTGGCAGGGTCAACGATTCCGGCATCTATCATGTTCACATATTCCTCTGTCGCCGCATTGAAGCCGATTCCGCTCTCGCTCTTCTTCACCTCGGCGACTACTACGCTGCCTTCGATTCCGGCATTTTCTGCAATCTGGCGAACAGGCTCTTCCAGAGCTCTTTCTATAATTATTGCGCCCGTCTTGACATCGCCCGAAAGGGTATTAACATAATTTGTCACAGCGCCTATCGTATTTACGAGAGCAACGCCGCCTCCGGAAACGATACCTTCTTCAACGGCTGCCTTAGTAGCGTTGAGAGCGTCTTCGATTCTCAGCTTACGCTCTTTAAGCTCTGTTTCAGTAGCGGCTCCGACTTTAATAACTGCAACTCCGCCTGACAGCTTGGCAAGTCTTTCCTGGAGTTTCTCTTTATCAAAGTCTGAAGTGGTTTCTTCAATCTGAGCCTTAATGCTGTTGATTCTTGCTTTTACGTCCTCTTTGCTGCCTGCTCCGCTTACTATTACTGTGTTTTCCTTGTCAACTTTAACGGTTGCGGCAGTTCCCAGCATATCCACGGTAACCTCTTTAAGCTCATATCCGAGGTCGCTGGCGATAACAGTACCGCCTGTAAGAACCGCTATATCCTCCAGCATAGCTTTTCTTCTGTCTCCGAAAGCAGGAGCTTTAACAGCTACTACGTCGATAACGCCTCTGAGTTTGTTTACCACTAAGTTTGCGAGAGCTTCGCCTTCGATGTCTTCGGCGATGACTAAAAGTCTGCGGCCCTGCTGCATAACCTTTTCAAGGATAGGAACAAGCTCCTGAATATTTGAAATCTTTTTATCTGTTATGAGGATGAGAGGATTTTCCATAACTGCTTCCATCTTTTCGGTATCGGAAACCATGTAAGCGGACAGATATCCTCTGTCAAACTGCATACCCTCTACTACTTCAAGAGTGGTTCCCATGCTCTTTGACTCTTCTACCGTGATAACTCCGTCTTTTCCCACCTTTTCCATGGCTTCGGCTATAAGCTCGCCTATATTTTCGTCTGCTGCGGAAACAGCGGCTACCTGAGCAATTGATTCCTTTGTCTCAACAGGCTTTGCAAGTCTGCTTATCTCTTCTACCGCAACGTCTACAGCTCCTTGGATACCTTTTTTCAGCTCCATCGGATTAGCTCCGGCAGCTACGTTCTTAAAGCCTTCTTTAATTATGATCTGCGCCAGAAGAGTTGCGGTTGTAGTTCCGTCTCCGGCAACATCGTTGGTTTTGGATGCAACCTCTTTTACAACCTGTGCTCCCATGTTTTCAACTGAATCCTCAAGTTCTATCTCTTTTGCTATAGTCACGCCGTCGTTGGTAATCAGCGGTGAGCCGAAAGTCTTGCTGATAAGTACATTGCGGCCCTTAGGTCCTAAAGTAATTTTAACCGTATCTGCCAGCTGATCCACTCCGGACTGTAATTTACGTCTTGCTTCTTCTCCGTAATAAATTTCTTTTGCCATTTTAAAACCCCTCCTGATTATTCGATAACTGCCAGAATATCACTCTGGTGCATAATTGTATATTCTTCGCCGTCGTATTTAACTTCTGTTCCGCCGTATTTAGGGAAGACTACCTTGTCTCCTACCTTAAGCTCCATAACTTCATCCTTGGTTCCCGGTCCGACTGCAACTACTTCGGCTACCTGCGGAGCTTCTTTAGCGGAGCTTGTCAAAATCAAACCTCCCTGCGTCTTTTCTTCTGCCTCAATTCTCTTAATAGCAACTCTGTCGCCCAATGGCTTAATTCCTATCATGATATATACCTCCCTAGATAATATTGTTATTGACACTATTCTCGTTTTCTGGCACTCGCCGTCTTTGAGTGCTAACACTATTTATTATATCCGCGATAACCGTAATGTCAATAGGCTTCATGTAAATTTTCACAAAAACTACAACATATTTTTATCCAGGCCTCTTATGTAATAGAAAAGATATTGCTGCGCGATACCTCCGTTCTCGCCGAAATGTTCTTCTGCGTACATCTTCATAGACCTTATGTCCTTCTCATCTATACCGTAAAGTCTATTCATCACACGCCTCATCCATACGTCTATCGGAAATGAATCCAACCGTCCCAGCCCGAAAAGCGATATGCAGGCGGCCACCTTCGGGCCGATGCCGCAGAATCTCTGTAGCTCCTTTATCGGGTCCTCCGCCTTTTTCAGTTCTGCTTTCACAGCCTCCGGGCCTCCGCTATCGACAAATTGCTGCGCCGCTTTCACCAGATAGGGGGCTCTGTAGCCCAGTCTGCACGGAGCCAGATCATCGTCATTTAAAGAGGCCATTTTTTCAGGAGACGGTATTGAAAAGTATTCCTTTCCTTCGTATTCTCCTATCGGTCTGCCAAATCTCTCGCAGACAGACTCTATGCAGCCCTTTATCCTGGGGATATTGTTGTTCTGAGAGATGATGAAGGACACCACCGTTTCCCAGAAATCCTGGCGAAGTATTCTTATGCCGTATCCGTAATCTGTTGCAGCTTTCATAAAATCGTCTTCTGCGCTGAGCTTTTCTTTGAGCGCACTGTAATCCCTGTCCAGATCCAGATAAGCTCTCCATACTGTCTCAAAATCTTCTTTATTGCAGTTGTCTATTATCAGACGACCGTCTTTACAGAATATTTTAGCAATCCTGTTCATCGCCGGCCCTATATAACTGCCATCCTCCTGTCTTTTCCACCTGAAACATTGTCCGCAGTCAAAAATGTGATCTGTGTTAAAATCCTCTATCCCATCTATTATATATTCCATATTTTAATTTACTCCTCTGACTTCCAAGTCTATTTTAGTTACATTGAAAGCCGTCATCTTTTCTACTTCTTTTTCTATTTCCTTCTGAAACGCTATAGCTGATTCCCATATGGGAAAACCCGCCTTAAGCTTAACGCCGATCTTTAATCTGTATGCTTCTGCATTAGAATTCTGAACCACATATATGACTCTGCTTATTGAAGGAGTCATTCTGGCAAGACATTTAATTATATCGTCTATAACTCTTTCAGCCACGAAGTATTCGCCCATATAGCTGTAAGTTGGTCTCACTACAGTTCTTTCCGACGCGGCGCCCTGATCCTTACCTCTGAAAAATCTCAGCGGGTCCATGAAATACCCCGAAAAGGTTCTCTTAAGCTGCATAGCCGGAGCAGGTATTACATGCTTTCCCAGCGTCTCCCTCTGGTGATGGGCAGTCTCTCGCTCCTCCGCCGTGGTTATATCTTCTATTTTTATCCGCCTAAAACTGTCAGTTTCAAGTTCGGGGAGACCAAGCCGATGAATTATCTTATCCGTCATGCCGTTGCTGGTTCCCAAAACAAGTATGCTTTTTGGATTCTTCGCCTTTATTGCTTCCGCGACTTGTCTTTTCATGCTTTCATCGTTAAACAACGCAATCTTTACCGCCCCTATCTTTGTACCTGACCTTTTAGCGGACGTGCCGGCGATAATGCTGTTCTTGTAAATGAACAATCCGTCGTCTATGATTGCTTCGATGTCAAGCTTCTTGCACAGGTTCATGGCATGAAAACTTTTGCCTGTTCCGCTCTTCCCTACCAGCGTATATACTTCCATTTTTAACATACCTCTCACATTTTTTCACTTTACTATTATACCGCATTCTGCTATAATTGTCTTTATGAAAGATATATCTTTTTATAGGAGGGTTTTGAACATGGCTTACAAAATTACAGATGCCTGCATCGCTTGCGGCGCTTGCGCAGCAGAATGTCCGGTAGAAGCTATCAGCGAAGGCGACGGCAAGTATGTTATCGACGCTGACGCTTGTATCGACTGCGGTTCCTGCGCTAACGCATGCCCGGTAGATGCGCCGGTAGAAGGTTAATTACATAATAATTGCCTATATCAAAGAGAGACTTGCAAGGGACAAGTCTCTCTTATGTTATACTTAAATAATTTTATTTTTCAGACAGCTAACCTGTCATATATGCCAGCCATCCTTTACATTCTCTGATTTATCTATTCTGCGTTTTGCATATAGTACGCCAAAGCATGCAGGCTGTCGCTCATATGTACGTTTTCAACTGCTATGCCATCAGGCAAATCAAGGTCAACTGCCGTTAAATTCCAGATTCCTTTAATTCCTGCGTCTGCTAAAGTATCGGCCACTGCCTGAGCCTTTTCTGAGGGAACCGTTATGACCGCTATATCCACGCTCTCTGATTTAACAAAGCCCGCCAGCGACTTGCAGGTCATAATTTGAACGTTTTCAAACTCAACATCGTCAACGTCCTGTATTATATGCTTAACGTCAAAAATTCCTACAATATTAAACTTGGGCTCATTATGATGAATATAACTCGCTATCGCTCTTCCGAGACGTCCGTAGCCTACTATAGCCATCTTATATTCTCTGTCTAAGCCCAATATGCCTCCGATTTCATCATGAAGATTTTTTACGCTGTACCCATATCCCTGCTGGCCGAAGCCACCGAAATTATTCAGATCCTGTCGTATCTGGGAAGCGGTATATCCTATCAATTTGCTTAAATCCTTTGAAGAAATCTTCTCTATTCCTTTTTTTTGAAGCTCTTTTAAGTATCTTCTGTACCTTGGCAGTCTCCTTATCACTGCCTTTGAAATCTGCTTCTCCTTCATAGCCTGCCGTATCCCCTAAATATTTTTCTCTTAAATTGACATACCGCCCGCAAAACGCTACAGCCTTCTTTAAATCACAAACGCACATTCTGCGTATACAGGCTCCGAGACATTAAGGCCGGCGGTATAAAATTTTTTCTGTTATCTTATTTTGTTATTTGTTATCCTCAACATATTTTACCAGATCTTTTACCGTCTGGAATTTTTCGGCCTCTTCATCTGGAATCTCGATTCCGTACTCGTCCTCGATGGCCATGATAATCTCAACTGCATCCAGAGAATCTGCCGAAAGGTCTTTCATAAGATTTGTATCCAATGTAACCTCAGATTCATCAACCTGCAACTGTTCTATAATTATCTCTTTTACTTTATCAAAAATCATTTTTACGCCTCCAATTTTCTACTCAATATAGAATACGTCTTATTATAATTACTTTTAACATCTATTTCAAGTCTAAATTTAAAGCTAATTGTGATTTTTTCTTCAAAATACTCACGTCGTACTCACGCCGCCCTGTTCTCTTACTTTTCGGTGCTTTGGTTTACGCTCCTAAACGTTTCTCAGCTCTGCTCCATTAAAATCAATCTCTCAAATGCGTCCTCGTAATCAGCTTTCAAGGTTTCCAGCTTCTTGCCCAATTCGGCCAGCAGCTCGTAATCGTACATATTCTCTTCCGCACACATCTGCTCTTCTACGGTTTTAATTTCACCTTCATAATTTGAAAGTTCCTTCTCGAGAGCCTCTTTTTCTCTGGCGGCACGCCTCTGCTCCGCTTCAATTTTTTTATTGAAGCGGCGTCTTTCTTCAGCGGAAAGTTCCTCCCGGTCATGTGGATCCGCCTTGCCTCCCTCATTTTCACCGCTTAGCGACATATCGGCCAGATATTTCTTTCCGGAAGATATTTCAGATTTTTTCTCTACATAATAATCATATTTGCCTAAAAATTCCGTGATTCCGTCCGATGTGAGCTCCAGTATGCGGTCCGGTATGCGCTGCAAAAAATATCTGTCGTGAGAAATGATCACAGCCGTTCCCGGAAACTCGGCAAGAGCCTCTTCAAAAACTTCTTTGGATTCTATATCCATATGGTTGGTGGGTTCGTCGAGCAGCAGGGTATTGGCTCCTCCCAGCATCATCTTAAGAAGCGAAAGTCTGGCTTTCTCTCCTCCGCTGAGGTCGCCGACTGTCAGAAATACATCATCGTTTCTGAATAAAAATCTGCCGAGAGCGGCTCTCATCTGAGTATCGGTATATGTCCTGTAAGTCTCTTTCATTTCTTCAAGCACCGTGTTTGCGGAGTTGAGAAGCTGCTGCCCCTGGTCATAGTATCCGAATGTTACATTATGACCTATCTTTACTCTCCCTTTTTCAGGAACTATCTGCTGAAGCAGTATTTTAAGCAAAGTGGTTTTTCCTGCGCCGTTTGGACCTACTATGCAAATCTTTTCGCCTCTTTTTATATCCATGCTGACGTTTTCAAACAGAATCCGTCTTGATTGGCCGTGTCCGAAAGATTTTGAGAGGCCTTCTGTGAAAATCACGTCGTTTCCGGATTGAAAGTCCTGATTAAAGCTGAGCTTTATTTTCCCCTCCTGTTTTTGCGGAGCGTCTATCCTCTCTATTCCTTTCAGCCGTTTTTCCCTTGACTGAGCTCTTTTGGCCAGTTTTTCCGTGCCGCGTTCTTTCATGCGCCGGATCATATCTTCCTGTCTTGCGATTTCTCTCTGCTGATTGCTGTACGCTTTCATCTCAGCGTCTCTGAGGCGTCGCTTTTTCTCTGCAAAGGTTGAATAATTACCATCGTACGTCTTAAGCCTGTGGTTTTCTATCTCGAATATTCTGTTTACGCTTTTATCGAGAAAATATCTGTCATGGGAGACGATTATTATACTTCCCCTGTAGGACGCTAAATATTGTTCAAGCCATTTGAGAGTGCCTATGTCGAGGTGGTTTGTGGGCTCGTCCAATATGAGCAAATCCGGTTTTTCCAGCAGCAAAGCCGCCAGAGCAAGTCTCGTCCTTTCCCCTCCTGAAAGAGTGCTTATCTTCTTATCAAAAAATTCTTCACCGAAAGCCATCGAATTCAAAATTCCCGTAATCTCAGACTTGTAAGTATATCCTCCCCTTTGCTCATATTCCCGATGCAGTTTGTCCAACTTGTCTATCAGCTTTTCTTCCTCAGGATTCTTTGCTATCATGTCGGCGGTTTTCTCAATCTCCCTCTCTAGATCTTTAAGAGGCGCGAAAATATTATTTATTTCTTCAATTAAAGTATTTTCACTGTTGAAATTATCTCTCTGCTTTAGATAACCCATTTTCATGTCCTGAGGAAAAAATATCTGTCCCTCATCCGGCGTCAATTCTCCTGTTATAATATTGAGAAGGGTAGTCTTTCCTGCTCCGTTTCTGCCTACGAGACCAACTCTGTCGCCTTTGTTGACGTGAAAATCCACTCCCTCAAGGATTACATCGGTACCGTATGCTTTTGTCAAATTTCCGGCTGATAAAACTATCATCTCTTGTCATCTTCGGCCGACCGGCTTGAATCCCTGCTTTATGCCTTCCTGTCTCCTAAAAAGGCAGGTTCGCATGAGCATCCATGTACCAATCTCCCGTCTGTCCTTCCTTATATTTATAATACGCCGCACAGCCTATCATAGCTCCGTTATCGGTACACAGTGAAGCCGGCGGTATATAAAGTTCTATATTTTCCCTGTCGCATCTTAATTTAAGCTCTTCCCGAAGTTTGGAGTTGGAAGCCACTCCTCCTGCAAGAGCCAGCTTGCCGTGTTTCATCTCAACTGCGGCTTCCACTGCCTTCTGGCAGACTACATCTATCACTGCCTGCTGAAAGCTTGCCGCCACGTCTGCTCTGTTTATCTCCTCTTCTTTCTGATGAGCATTGTTAATATGATTGAGCACCGCTGTCTTAAGACCGCTAAAGCTGAAATCATAACTGTTTTTTTCAAGAAAAACCCGTTTAAAGCGTATGGCTTCAGGATTTCCTTCCCTCGCTATTCTGTCTATCTTCGGACCGCCCGGATACCCAAGGCCAAGAACTCTGGCGACTTTGTCATAAGCCTCTCCTATGGCGTCGTCTCTGGTACTTCCGAGTATCCTGCAGCTGTTATACCCTGTAACCTCTGCGATATTCGTATGTCCGCCGCTGGCAATCAACGCTGTGAAAGGCGGCTCAAGCTCAGGAAACTGTATATAATTTGCAGCTATATGCCCCATTATATGATGTACTCCTACTATGGGTATTCCTGCCGCAAAAGAAACCGCTTTTGCCGTTGCGACTCCGATGAGCAAAGCTCCTACAAGTCCCGGTCCCTCCGTAACGCCTATAAGGTCTATGTCCTTGAGATTAACCTTTGCTTCCTTCAAAGCCTGCTCCATGACATAATTTACGTTTTCAAGGTGATGCCTTGCCGCTATTTCCGGAACTACGCCTCCGTAATTTTTAAAAATATCTATCTGTGATGATATGACGTTTGACAGCACCTCTCTGCCATCCGCCAAAACAGCCACCGCCGTTTCGTCGCAGCTTGATTCAAAGGCCATAGTCAAAAATTTACTGTTCTTCATCCTTTTCTCTTCTCCACATTATGAGGGCGTCTTCTCCATTATCTTCGTAATAGCCCTTTCTTTCGCCTTCAATCTTAAAGCCGTGCTTTGCGTACAGCCTTAAAGCGCCTGTATTGCCTTTTCTCACTTCAAGAGTATGGCTGTACACACCTGCTTCTCTGGTAACTTTAAGTAAAACCTCTATTAAGGCATCTCCAACGCCCCTTCTCCTGAAATCCGGGGAAACGGCCACATTGGTGATATGACCTTCGCCGGCGATATTCCATATGCCGGCATATCCTATTATTTTTCCACCTGTCTCCGCCACAAGATAAAAGGAAAGCTTGTTCTCTGCAACATCATGGTAAATCGAATCATAAGACCACGGCTGGCTGAAGCAAACCCTTTCCAGCTCCGCTATAGAGCCGGCATCTTTTTCTTCAGCTCTTCTGACTATCAGCTCTGTCAACCTCTATGCCTCCTTTTGCATGTCGCCTTGTCCATTCATCCTCCACTTATCTCTCCGCCTTTTTTGCCGGCGTTGCTTTCTCCGGCGTTGCTTCCGGAGTTAAAGGCTTCTATTCCTGCACAGGACCTTTGCATATAGGCAGCTCTCCGGCCTCAAGCTTTTGCTCTGCCTCGGCTTTCCTCATGTAGTCAGGTACAAGAAGATTGTAATCCGATGTCTCTCCTCTTCTTGCTTTTTCCAAAGCTAAAAGCCCCGCTGATACAGCTTCCTGATATCTGCAATTTTCATCGGTGAAAATATATTCTCCTTTTCCAAAGAGCGCATCTTCAATTTTTTCTCTGTAGGCGTCTATACCGTCTCCAAAAAACAGAACTCTTTTTTGTTCCGGAAAAACGTTG
Organism: uncultured Clostridia bacterium; assembly: GCA_937900415.1. Taxonomy (GTDB): domain Bacteria; phylum Bacillota; class Clostridia; order Peptostreptococcales; family Anaerovoracaceae; genus Fimisoma. The sequence goes on along the minus strand of CALCEY010000015.1, from coordinate 122,890 downwards.
TTTTTAATGGTTTCAAGGACGTCGTCCATCATGCATGGCTGCGGTTTCATATATCCGTCAATCATTCCGTACACCTGCCCGCGTCTGGCATTTATAACAGCACAAACCACGTCTTCCGGCCTTTTTTCAAGAGCTTCTTTCTTATACAGAAAACTGTCGAGAGTAGGAACTGCCACCGCCGGCAGGTCTAAGCTCTGGCAAAGAGCCCTTGCTGTAGATACGCCTATTCTTATCCCAGTAAACGAGCCCGGCCCTATAGCGGCTGCGATGTGAGTAAGCTGCTGTTTTTTCACTCCCGTCTCCTCTAAAAGATCGCTTATCATAGGCACGATATTCTTAAGATGGCTCATGAAGTCCAAAGAAGTCTTAACGCCGACAATTCGGCCCTCTCCGTCTACGACGGATACTGAACTGAGTTTTCCGGTAGTCTCTATGGTTAGAATGTACATCTATAAATCCTTTCACCTTCATCGCCGCCGTACTCTATCGTTATGTAATCGGTATTCTCCGGCAGTTCCTCCAAAATCAAGTCGGCCCATTCTATCACGCACAGACCCTCTCCGTCAAAATATTCATATGCGCCTATATTGAACAGCTCGTCTGCATCTCCTATTCTGTATACGTCAAAATGATACAGCGGAATTCTGCCGCTTTCATATTCCTTTACCACGGTAAAGGTCGGGCTGCTTATATTCTCGCTAACTCCAAGACCTTGCGCTATATATCCGGTAAGAGTCGTCTTTCCCGTACCAAGATCTCCTATCAGGGCGATCACCTGTCCGGGATGGGCTTGTCTTCCCAGCTCAAAGCCGAAAGCTCTCGTCTCTTCCTCATTTTTTATTTTAACGGTTCGCTTTATATCCATCTTCTGTCTCTCAAAATCAATCCGCCTACTTGTGCAGGAACGGAGATATTCTCTTGTATAAAATAAATGTAACTGCGCTGTTGATTCCCGCCTTTGCTATGTTGAAAAGCAGTATAAACGGCATAAGCTTCATTATTGCCTCAAGGGGCATTCCCGTGAACTTAGGAGTTATAACCATATTGGCGAAGAACATTACAACTGCCATGGCCAGCGTTCCGGCTATCAAACCGATAACAGCCGTTTTTTTAGTCTTGTGCTTTCTGTAAATCACTCCCGCAACTGTAACCAACACCGTTGTTGCGATTATATGCATTATTATTCCGTAAGCTCCGCTCTGCACGCTCACCGTAAATCCCTGTATAAGAGAAGTAACTGCCGTCAAAATGATTCCCGCCACCGGACCGAAAGCAAATGTCCCTATCAGTATGGGAACGTCTGCCGGATCGTATTCAAGAAAAGCTACCGCCGGAAACAGCGGGAAATGCACTATCATCACCAGCACTATGGAAATTGCCACAAGCATGGCCATCTTTGCAAGTTTTACACTCTTTTGTTTGTTGTTCATAACATCTTCCTCTTTTCTTTCTTGTTTTTTCGGCGTCAAGAATAAATTTTGAGAAGCTCTTCCGCCGAACATATTTTGTCAAAAGGAATCTGTCAGGAATAAAGGAAAGCCTTGATACGCATCGAATATCAAGGCTCACAAGTTACATGAACGTTACACAAAAAGTAACATATGTTGTATCCTAGTGTTTCTCCCATCCGGACTATACCGTCGGTTTAGGAATTTCACCTAATCTGTCCGCCTTTGACGGCGAACTCGCGGACTATACCGCCGGTGAGGAATTTCACCCCGCCCTGAAACAGATTACATATTTACTCTAAACATTATATTCTTCTGAAGACAATTTGTAAATAGCCTCGGCATAAATTTTTGTCATCTGTATAAGACGGCTTATTTCAATATATTCGTCTCTCTGATGCATTCTGTCCTCATCTCCCGGAAATATTGCTCCGTAGGCAATGATTCCCCTTGCGGCTCTCGCATATGTTCCTCCGCCTATCACCAACGGCTTTGAGTCCGAATCACCCGTATGCTTTTGATATACATTCAAAAGCGTTTTGGCAAGGCCGCTGTCTGCGTCGAAGTAAACCGGCGGTTTATGATCCTCCTTTATCAGCCCTATCTCATACCTCGTCAAAAGCTCTTCCATGCCGCCGTAGACCTCCTCCTCGGAACAGGTCACAGGGTATCTTACATTTATTACCAGTCTTCCCGCCTCTTTATCAATTTCGGCTATTCCGAGATTAAAAATCAGCTTTCCGGACTTTTCATCGCTCAGGCCAATACCCATATCTTCACCGTCCAAGCAAAAACCGATGTATTTATTGTAAAAGCTGATGAAGTCGTTGACGTCCTCGCTTACAAAATTCAGTTCTCCCAGGAAATCCATCATTACAGATACGGCATTTAAGCCTTTTTCAGGATGCGCGCCGTGAGCCGCTTTTCCCGAAGCCGTTATCTCGAGGGATTTACCCATTCCTCTGAAGTTGAGCTTATGTCCCGTGCGTTCTCTGTACTGCACAATCTTATCTTTAATCTCATCATATTTTTCGGTTTTGGGACTGTTCACCACGACACGGCAGCTGTCAGGGACGCTATTGGGAGCGGTTCCGCCCTTAAGAGACCGAAGTTCCAAGCCTTCCGACCTTGTAGGAGTAAACTTTTTAGCCAGACTGAACACAAGAACGCCTTTTTCTCCGTTGATGAGAGGGAAGTCTGCATCCGGAGTAAAGCCCCAATCGGGGAATTTTTCCTTTGAAAAATAATATTTTATCCCCTTCCAGTTCGTCTCCTCGTCAAGTCCCAAAATCAGCCTTATCGTTGCTTTAGGCTTGTATCCGGCATCCTTTAGAGCCTTCATCGCATAAAGGCAAGAAATTACGGGGCCCTTATCATCTGCACTTCCTCTGCCGTAAAGTCTGCCGTCTCTGATTTCTCCGCCGTAAGGCTCCGAGGACCAGCCGGAGCCGGCCGGAACCACGTCCAGATGGCCGAGAATAGCCATTATCTTGTCTCCCGTCCCCTCAAAATCAATGTGTCCTCCATAGTTATCGACATTTTTTACGGAAAAGCCCATATTCTTTCCCATTTCAAGAACAGTTTCGAGGGCCTCCTGCACGCCTTGCCCGAAAGGATATACACTGCCGTCCTCGCACTTAAAGCTTTCGCCCTCCTCGCTGTTTATGCGGACAACTTTCTGAAGGGCGAAAATCATATCTTCTTTGTTTTTTTCCAGGAATTTTTCGTATTCCATCTTTACACTGCCTCTACTCCTTTGATTTCGGGATAGCTTTCTCTGATTATTCTTTCAACTACTCCCTTGATAGTCATCTGTGCGCCCGGGCATCCTGCGCAGTGACCCTGAAGTCTGACCTTAACTATATTGTCTTCGGTCAACTCTACAAATTCAATGTCCCCGCCGTCTCTCTGGAGGAAAGGTCTTATCTGACCTATAGCGTCTTTTATCTTTTCTTCCATTTCATTTTCTCCTTTATATTTTATTCAAGTTTTTCCGCTTCAACTGTGAAGCTGTCCTTTAAAACGCCTTTGTCGTGATAAACAACTTCTATCGTTTTCATAGCCTCGTTAGTTCCGCCGTAGGTTATTATTCCCGAGGCTCCTTTAAAACCCTCTATCCTCTTTATGGCGTCTCTTATCGCCTTGCCTGTCGGAATACCGGTCTCCTTAGTCGCTCCCCACTCATCCTTCATGGCCTTTCCTTCAGCCTCGCCCGTCGCAAGAGCTGCGTATTCTTCCATGGTGTAGGACATGGTATTGTTATAGGCGTCCTCTATGGCTGATATTGCCATGAGATAAGCGTCGAAGGCGACGGCGGTCTCCTGAGCCGGTTCCGTATCGTCTCCGTACTTTTCTCTATACGCCTTTATGAATTTTTCGGACATTTCGCTTGTTGTCGTATTGGCACTGAAATCAGCCGCATATCCTATATCAAACTTTCTTTCGCTCTCAATATACGAAAGAAAATCTTTGTCATTCCAACTCTTAGGACCTACAAACAAAACATTTGTAAGATTGCTCTTTTCCGCCTGTTTAAAAAACTCAGTTGCTATCTTCGGCGAAACATCAAGAAAGACAGCCTCTGCGCCGCAACTTTCAAGCTGCTCGACAGCTTTGCTGTAATCCTTTGAATCAGGCGAAAGTTCAAAACTTCCCACTATCGCTTCTTCATTTCCCGTCAGAGCTTCCATCTTGCCCTTGAACTTCCGGACGTTAGCCGTGGCCGTGTCATCTCCGCTCATCTTTACCGTCGCTGCTTTAGTTTTTTTATGCTGTGTATACACAAAATCCGCCAGCGCGTCTCCCTGCTTGCTTTCGGCATAGGTTGCGCAGAAATAATACTGATTGTTTACGGTTATCAGCGGGTTGGTGCTGGTAATGGCTATGGCAGGTATGTTATTGGCTTTAACTGCATCTCCGGCTATAAGCGTAAGCGTCTCTCCGTAGCTTCCCAAAACTACAGACGGCTGCTGGGAAACGAGCTCCTGTACTACTGTTTCGGCAACATATATGTCGGACTGATTATCCGCTACTATGAGCTCCACTTTTTTGCCCAAAACTTCAGGATACAGCTCATTGGCAAGCTCAATACCCATAAGCTCCAGATTGCCCTGTTCCTTATTCTCCCCCGTGAGCGGTTCAAATACTCCTATTTTTATCGTTTTCTCAGACGGAGCTGTGTCTTCACTGTCCGCAACGAAAAAAGCGTTTTTAAAATTATTGAAAGTCGTGCATCCGGCAAGTAAGCTGACTGACAGTGTCAAGCAGATAACTGCCGCTATCTTTTTCTTCATAAGCTCTCCAAATCTTTTACCCTTGTGTCTCTCAATCTTTCTCAAGATCTTATCTCAACATCTTGGATGAAATAACATGCAAATAATATACTTGTATGCTTAACTATTTTACAGGCTCTTTGTATCGTCTTTTGTGTTGATTATGAGTTTTTTAAAGGAATTTTTCACACTCCCTCTATTTAAATTATTATATATTAAATTTCATTTCTGTTCAACTTAAAAATATCCTCCCTGTAATTATAAGGATTATTTATCTTTTTCTCTGGTTTGTACACAATAAAGTGTGGTAATATATGTGCATAAAATGTGCGAAATATAAAAAGGAGGTCTTTATTATGAAATGGGTTTGCAAGGTATGCGGTTACGTTCATGAGGGAGAACAGCCCCCTGAGGAATGCCCTCTCTGCGGAGTCGGTCCGGATCAGTTTGAAAAGGAAGAAGAATAGAAAACAAAAGAAAAGAGTTGTTTCGGAAATTCATCAAAATTCGTCGAAAACAGCTCTTTTATTTTCTGTTATTAAGTAATCTCGGCCATATGAGTGGCCGTATGATTAAGCTGTAATACTGTTATACTAAGTCTCTTGGGCCTCCTGGCTATTTACAGCCCCAAAATATTTATCAAAAGTATCCATGCCAGTCCGTAATATGCCACCACCGCCACAAGATCGTTTACTGTCGTAATAAGCGGTCCGGAAGCCACGGCAGGATCTATTTTCAGCTTTTTGAACACTATTGGAACCACCGTTCCCGTCACGCTCGACAACACTATTGCCGCCAGCAGCGCCGCCCCTGTACAGAAGGAAACGGAAAAAGCAAACAAGGCCGTCTGTCCTTTTAAAGCCATCAGGTACAAGCCTATAAATACAAAAGATAGGATCCCCAAAACAGCGCCGTTAGCAAGTCCTACGCGAGCCTCCTTGGCTATCAGTCCAAGCTTTTCTTTTTTGCCTGCCTTTTCATCCATGAGTACACGTATAGTAACTGCCAGAGATTGGGTCCCGACGTTTCCCGCCATATCAAGCACCAGCGACTGAAAGCTCATTATGAGAGTAAGCTGCGCCACTACGGCTTCAAAAATACCGACGACGCTGGAGACTAACATTCCTAAACCAAGCAGAACAATCAACCATGGCAAGCGTTTTTTCAGACTTTTTGCCAGCGGTTCTTTCAAGTCCTCTTCCGAAGATAACCCTGCAAGCCTTGCGTAATCTTCCCCGCTTTCTTCCTCTATAATCCGAGTAACATCTCTGGCCGTGAGAACGCCTTGCAGCCGGTTATCCGAATCAAGCACGGGAACGGAATCTTCTGAATACTCTTTTATCCTTTCTATACATTCCGAAATCCGTTCATCGGCATAAACATAAGGGTATGCCGACATTATTATGGTTTCCGGATCTGTCGTTTCACGGGCGATTATCAAATCTTTAAGGTCTATGGCTCCTACCAGAGTTTTTTTCTCGTCTACCACGTAAATAACAGAAATGTTGTCATTGTCCGCCGCTTGCCTTATCAGTTCTTTCATGGTGGTTCTTATGTCAGAGCCCGATTTCACGCAAACATAGTTGGCGCTCATCCTGCTTCCCACTTCATCTTCGTCAAAAGAACTGAGAAGTATGACGTTCTTTCTGGTTTCATCATCAAGCAAATCTATCAACACTGCTCGCTTATCCTTTTCAAGATGGCGAAGATATTCTGCCGCCTCTGTAATTTCCAGCACAGAAAGAACTTCCGTTTTTTTCCTCACGGACAATTCGTCCATGTACAAATTCAAATTATCAGCATATTCAAAAATATCCGCCAGCATGCCGGAATCGAGGACACGGTAAAGACATCCTCTCTCCTCCGGGCTCATAGCTTCCATTGCCGAAGCTATATCATTCTCATGATACCCCGATAATTTTTCCCGCATAGGTATCGGATCCAGCCCCGTTTTAAGAATATCCGTTATTTCTTTTCCGTAATCAGGACGCTTTACAGCAGTATCAACTTTTAAAGCTTTATTCTTTACACTCATTGTCCTTTTACCTCCTTTACTGAACGTTGATTCTCATCATCAAGCTGAAAATCAGCTTTTGCAGAAACGAAAGAGCCGGCTGCGGAGGAAAAATGGGCATAAAAATACCATTGTCTCCCGTCGCCTGCTTTTTCGTTTCAAGACGATTCAGTGCAATTTCAGAAATGGACAATGGTCTTCATATATCTATATAAAATTATATATGCTTAAATCAAAACACGGACAGCAAAATCGGCGCCCTGTTTTGCGATATACGAATACCTTGTCTTGTACTTCCGACTTTCACTATGACCGTCCATGTTCTCACCTCTCAATCTTTTAATTATTTTAGATCCTATATATAGTATCACATAAAAATTCTTTTTTCAAGTTTTCTTATCTTCATGCTTTTATCTCCCCCCCTCAGCGTCTCAGCAGCTTAAAAGTCCGTATACCATGCGAACATAAGGCTTGCAAAGCGTACTTCTCACAATGCCCGCAGCGAACGCAGGATTCTCAGCCCTTCCACAGCCGTCCGCTTGCGCCTTGCGTCTGCATTTGATATAATTCGATAAACAAGCCAAGTCGCCTCTTCTTGCAGGCGGCTATTGTCAAAGGCTTATCCGAGAGAGACGCTATCGCCCTGCTGCAAACGCCGCTGAAGGCAAAGCCGGATTCATTTGCAGTGCAGTTCATTTGCAGGGCAGTTCTCACAATTTCCGACGGGAGAAATAAACGATATGAAAAAATATGACATATTATATAAAAACGGAAAAATATTCACCGCAGACGACAACATTCCATATGCCCGGGCCATGGCCGTAAAAGACGGGAAAATAGCCTGGATAGGCACAGACGGGGACGCCGCAGAAACACACGAAATACAAGCATCGGAACTTGTAGATCTAAGCGGCAGGCTTGTTCTTCCGGGATTCGTGGACAGCCACATGCACGCCGTGATGTTGGCCGACTGCTGCCGCAAAATTTCCGCCTTACCGCCTGCGGTATATTCAATAGATGATTTGATTTCCGAAATACGAAAGGTCCGCTCTTCTCAAAAAACAAGAGAATGGATACAAGGCTGGGGCTACGACGAAGGCAAACTGAAAGAGCACAGAACTCCCAACCGCTATGATCTTGACAAGGGCTGCAGCGATTCGCCTGTTATCATAAAAAGAACTTGCAGTCACGTCTGCTCAGTGAACAGCAAGGCTCTGGAAATGGCGGGCGTCACCTCAGATACTCCCGATCCGCCCGGCGGAAAAATAGGTCGATTTGAAAACGGCCTCCCCAACGGAATATTATATGAAAACGGCAGAAACGTACTGAACGGAATTCTTGCAGAAAAAACAGAAGAAGATATAGCCTCAGACCTGCTCGCCCTTGACAAAATACTGCTTTCTCAGGGAGTGACCACCTGCTCGGAAATGGGAGAATTCACCGACTGCAACTATAAAAAGATTTTCGACATTGCATTAAAAAAAGGCGTGAAAGTAAAAATTGCGGCTTACTATATGTGGGACTCCGTTAAAGATAAAAAGGATTTCACCATAACGCAAGAAGACATGTCTCCGTCTAATCAAATAAGGATAGCGGGAATCAAGCTCATAGGCGACGGCAGCGTATCAGGCAGAACAGCATGGTGCGACAAGCCTTATCTTGGAAGTGAAGCCGAATACGGTATGCCTGTGTGCAGCGAACAGGACTTTGAAGACGCCATAGCTTTCTGCAAAGAGCATAAATGTCAGCTTTCCATACATGCAATGGGCGCAAAAGCCATAAGCAGAGCAATAGATCATACGCAGCGGCATAAGCCGTGGAACGAAGGGAAATCGCCTCACGTCAGGCTCGAACACGTAGCAATGCCTACCGAAGACTCCGTCAGAAAAGCTTCCGAAGCAGGCATAGCCTTCGTCACTCAGCCTATCTTCTTATATGCTGAAATCGAAAGCTATCTTGCCAACATGGAGCTTGAAAGAATACGGGAAAACTATCCGATTGCCGACTGGCTAAAGGCAGGGGTAAAAACGGCGTTCAGTACAGACGCCCCCGCTACGGCCTGGCCCGAACCTTCCAATCCTTTCGTATGCCTCAAAGGGGCTGTAACCAGAAAAGCATGGGACGGAACCGACTGCGGCAGCCGGCACAGGGTGGACATAGAAACCGCAGTAAAGCTTTACACTGCCCAGGCAGCTGCAATGCTGGGCTTTGAAAACGTTGGAATTTTAAAAGAAGGTTATTCCGCCGACTTCATAATTCCGGACAGAGACATCCTTTCCATTTCTCCGGAAGACATCGACAAGGCCAAGGTCGAGGAAACATACATAAACGGAAAGATGGTCTATAAGAGAAGCTAAGTCCGTATTTCCGGCTCATTTCAGCTCTTTCTTCCTTTATCGTGCAGCTTGCATAAACTAATTTCAATTCAGGAAAGGCGTTTTATGATTTTACATACAGGCAACAGAACAGATATTCCTGCTTTTTACTCACGGTGGTTTGCCGAAAGGCTGAAAGCCGGTTTCGTTCTCGTGCGCAATCCCTACGACAGAAGCTTTGTAACCAGATATGAGATAAATCCGAATGTCGTCGACTTAATATCCTTTTGTACGAAAAATCCTTCGCCAATGTTTCCCCATATGGATTTGCTTGCGCCGTATAAACAGCTTTGGCACGTAACCATAACGCCATACGGAAAAGAAACAGAGCCCGGAGTTCCGGACAAAGAAAGCATTACAGAATCATTCAAAAAACTTTCTGCAAAAACAGGGATAAACTCAATCTGCTGGAGATACGACCCCATCTTCACAGACGAGAACTACACAGCAGACCGCCACCTGGAATGTTTTGAAAAAACAGCAAAAAAGCTCAGCGGATATACGAAAGTCTGTATAATAAGCTTCATCGATCTGTACCAAAAGGTAAAGAAAAACTTCCCTCAGGCGAAGCCCGTTTCCCGTGAAGACAGTTTGCATCTCGGAAGGGAAATGGTGTCCATAGGCAAAAAATACGGTATAAGCATCAAAGCCTGCGCAGAAGGAGCGGAACTCGCTCCTCTCGGCGTAGACTGCGGCGGATGTATGACGAAAGAAGTGTTTGAAGAAGTAATCGGAGTTCCTCTTCAGCTTCCCTCCGGATTCAAATCTTCAAGAGACGAATGCGTCTGCATTCTGGGAAACGACATAGGCCAGTACGACACCTGCGGACATTTCTGCCGATATTGCTACGCCAACTCCGACAAAGAAAACGTAAGAAAAAACATGAAGCTCCACGATTTCCGCTCGCCCTTTCTCATAGGAAATTCTCTGCCCGGCGACAGAGTTCATCAGGCGAGACAGGAAAGCTGGCTCGATATGCAGCTAAAACTCCCGATTTAAAAGCGAGGTAAAAACATGGTAAGAAATGCAGAATTGAAAGATTTGAATGAAATTTTAAGAATATACGAAAGCGCACGTCTCTATATGAAAAATACCGGCAATCCATCTCAATGGGACGACAGTTTTCCTCCGCCTTCCATGATCGAGGCGGATATAAGGAAGAGAACGCTGTATATAGTTGAGCGCGGCAGAAAAATATGCGGAGTTATGGAATTCCATATAGGAGAAGAACCTTATTATGCCATTCTGGACGAAGGCGCATGGCGCTATGAGGGAGATTATGCCACCGTTCACAGGCTTGCCAGCGACGGAAGCGAAAGAGGAATCTTTTCCGAGCTTTTGGAATTCGGCAAAACCATTTGCCGCCACATCAGAATCGACACTCATACGGATAATATCGTAATGCAGAGGCTGATAGAAAAGCACAGCTTTGAGAAATGCGGAGCTTTCATCTCTGCTCCGGAAAGGAAATGGATCGTATACGAAAAACTTTTTGAACAGTAAAATCAAATGAAACAAAAGGACATAAAACAAATCGAACAAAACAAAAATCGAACGAATCAAAATTGAACGAAACAAAAAGCAGCCGCAGTTCAAACGGAGCAGCCGCAGTTCAAACGGAGCAGCCGCACAAAAGCCGACGCATATAAGCTATAAGCGCTGGCCATATCGCTATCGGAGGATTCTTGTATTACTCGCCCCATATTTCTGTTATGGCATTTTCAAGACGTGTAAGCTCAGTCAGCTGATTTATCTTTCCTCTGAGAGAGGCCGCGCCCGGTACGCCTTTTATATACCATCCCACATGCTTACGCATTTCTCTGACGGCTGCATATTCGCCCTTCAAGTCAGCCAGATGGTGCAGATGATTCAGCATCATCTGCTTTTTTTCTTCGTTGGCCGGCTTCTCAGGAGACTCCTTTCCCTTCCACACAGCGACAGCCTCCCGAAAAATCCATGGATTACCGAGAGCCCCTCTTCCTATCATCACAAAATCGCAGCCCGTTTTTTTCATAATTTCGACGGCTGTTTTTCCGTCTGTTACGTCTCCGTTACCTATAACCGGTATGTCCACAGCTTTTTTTACTGCCGCAATATAAGACCAGTCGGCTTTTCCGCTGTAATACTGCTCCCTTGTCCGTCCGTGAACTGTTATGGCAGAAGCTCCCGCAGCGGATATTGCATGAGCAGCCTCCACAGCGTTTATTGAACTGCTGTCCCAACCGATACGTATCTTTGCCGTCACTGGTTTTGAAGTATTCTTTACCGCAGCGGCTACTATATCGTATATAAGATCAGGGTTCTTTAATAAAGCCGATCCTTCTCCGTTTTTAACTATTTTAGGCACGGGGCAACCCATGTTTATATCTATTATATCACAATCCTGCCCATCCATTTCTCTCACGGCATGAGCCATTATATCCGGTTCATGTCCGAAAAACTGCACTCCGAAGGGGTTTTCTCCCGGAGTGTTATAGAGAAGTTTTTCAGTATTTTTGTCACCATACCACAACCCTTTTGCGCTTATCATTTCAGAAAAGGCAAGGGCCGCTCCCTGTTTCCTGCAAAGATCCCTCATCGGAGCGTCTGTTATGCCCGCAAGAGGCGCAAGAAAAAAGGGATTGTCCAGTTTTAAGCTGCCTATTCGCAAATCCTTCATGACTTTCCCTTTCTCATTTTAATAGCTGCATCTATTTCATACTTTTCTCGAGACGTCTCAGAGCCAACGCTATGGTCAGCCCCGGAATTACCCGGTTGCCTGTAATTTCAGCGCCTAAGACCTCGTTTATCCTTTTGAGTCTGTATTGAACGGTATTGGTATGTATCCCCATGAATTCTGCAGTTTTACCACTGTTCATTCCTGCGTCCAAAACAAAAGTTTCCAATGTTTCCAGCATCTGTCTGGCCTTATTGTCCGATTCACCTTTAAAGTCCTCCAACAGATCCATAAAATTCTTTTTTAAATATCCGCCTTTAAACTGTATATCTATACAATTGCTTACGAGCGCCAGCTCATATTTGGTGAAGACCCTCTTATACGGGAACACACCTCCCACAGATGACCACGTCTCATTTATCAATCGGAAGCCGTCTCCGGCTCCTTCCACCGAATCAATACCCGTGACATGGAAAATCCTTATACTCTTGTTCTCCTTAAGCCTGTCAAAAAACTGAATACATGCACTCTTTTCTCCCGGCTCTCCGTCGCTCGATGCAGAACCTCTCAATATAACTCCGTAACACTCTTCATTTTCGTCTATGCGGATTACCTGTAGCAATCCTTTCTCTTCAAAATCGTTTACTATACGATCTTCAAAGGAAGCTTCTATTCCACGGGCATAGAACACCGAAAGAATATCTTTAGCTTTGATTCCGGCCTCATCCTTTACCGAATAGGCCAGACTCTTGTTCCCTCTGACGAGAGCTTTAAGGAATTCCGCCTTGGCGTCTCTCTCAGGAGTAAATTTCCACATTCCCATGGCCAATTCTATAATTTCAGCCAGTTTTGTTATCTCGCCGGAGGAGTAATTGTCCTCATTATCAACTATAAGAAGATAATATTTTTCTCCTTTGACAAAAGCAACTCCCCAATAGACTAAAACTCCATCTATGTCAACAAGGCTGTAAACTCCGTTGAAATTAAGAGCGACTTCTTTTCCTCTTCTTATAGCAGACTCGATGGTCGTCTTATATCTGGTCTCAACCGTGAGTATGGGATTGAACTCTTCGCTCATTAAAACCACTTGAAAATCATTGTTCACAGCAGCTTCTTTCAGCGCTTGCGGAAAACTGCTGTGCTTTTCAAAGTTCAGCAGATGAAATATCGTGTTGTTTATCAGACTGTTATTGAAATTGCTTCCGTACAGGACTTTTTCCATGACTTCGGTTATAACGCTTGAATAATTTGCGTCCAGACTGCTTACGAGAATTATAAGGGGAAGGCAGGCCTCTTCAGCTGCCTTTATCACATCATTATAATTCTGAGTTTCTCCGGCAGGAGCGTCCGTCTTAAAAATTATCATGGCGGCCACTCCGTTTTTCGCAAACCGGTTTATGACTTCCCTCTGAGCCTCAAAGTCATTTCTCATTCCGGCGAAAGTGGTAAGAACCATTTCATCTCTTTTTCCGCTGCGGGTTACCGCCTCGTCGGCAGTTGCGGCGTCCATGACAGAAACTGTCTTCACCCTGTTATCAAGGCGTCCTTCTCCGGCTACTACCACGCATTGTTTAAAAACTTCAAGCTGCAGGCAGTCCCTAACGGTTACTTTCATCTGAATCCTCAACTTCTTCCGTAGCTTCAGCAGTTTCATCTCTTTCGGAAGCGCTGTCTTCTGCTGAAAAATCCTCTTTTTCATAAGAACCTGCGTCGGAAGGTGCTTCTTCGGAAATATCGCCGGCAGAATTATTCTCAGTATCATCGTTCAGATAATCCCCGTCGTATTTTTCAAGCTCCTTCTGCATTCTTTCCTCTTCTTCTTTTAAGAGACGTTCCCTTTCAGCGGCCTCTTCGGCATTTTTAGCTTTTTTCTCCTCTTCGGAAAGCTTAACTCTTTCTGCAAGTCCCTCCGCCGAAACCTCGCCTGTAAACAGCGCTTCAAATTGTTCTCCGTCGATGGTCTCAACCAAAAGCAGCGCTTCTGCAACCCTCGAAAGTATATCTTTGTTTTCTTTGAGAAGTCTTTCCGCTTCTTTATAAGCTTCATCTATTATTCTCTTTACTTCGGCGTCGATTTCGCGAGCCACTTCATCGGAATAATTTTTATGTGTCGTAAAATCATTTCCTAAGAAAACTTCTTCGGAATTGCTGTAATTTACAGTTCCGATTTTCTCACTGAAACCGTATTTAGTCACCATATCACGGGCGATCTCAGTGGCTCTCATAATATCGTTGCTCGCTCCTGTGCTTATATCATCTAAGGTGAGCTGCTCTGCTACACGTCCTCCAAGAAGGTGAACGATAGCGTTTTTCATGCTGCTTTTCGTTTCGTAATTTTTATCTTCCTTAGGCAAAGTCATGGTAAAGCCTCCGGCTCTGCCCCTAGGTATTATGGTAACCTGATGAACCGGATCGCTGTCAGGAATACATCTGGCAACAACAGCATGGCCTGCCTCGTGGTAAGCGGTGAGTTTTCTTTCCTTCGGACTTATAACTCTGCTCTTCTTTTCAGGTCCTGCTATAACCTTGGTTATGGCCTCTTCAATTTCTTCCATCCTTATGAAACGTCCGTTTCTTCTTGCAGTAATCAACGCAGCTTCGTTGAGAAGATTTTCTATGTCGGCCGGAGTAAATCCCGGTGTCCTTCTTGCTAAGATTTCCGGTGTTACATCGTCAGCCAGCGGTTTATTCTTGCTGTGAAGCTTAAATATTTCTTCTCTTCCCTTGACGTCAGGCACGCCGATTACTATCTGCCTGTCAAATCTGCCCGGTCTGAGCAGCGCAGGGTCTAAGATGTCAGGTCTGTTGGTCGCAGCCAATATGATAATTCCCGAGTTTTCCGCAAATCCATCCATTTCAACCAGAAGCTGGTTGAGAGTCTGCTCCCTTTCATCGTGACCGCCGCCGATTCCGGCGCCTCTCTTACGTCCTACTGCGTCGATTTCATCTATAAACACTATACAAGGGGAATTTTTCTTAGCCTGATCGAACAGGTCTCTTACTCTGGAGGCTCCTACGCCTACAAACATCTCAACAAAGTCGGAACCGCTTATAGTGAAAAACGGCACGCCGGCTTCTCCTGCCGCAGCCTTGGAAACATAAGTTTTTCCTGTTCCCGGAGGGCCGACCAGCAAAATTCCCTTCGGTATTCTTGCTCCCAGCTCCTTATATTTTCTCTGGTCCTTAAGGAAGTCAACCACTTCCTCAAGCTCTTGCTTCTCTTCGTCAAGTCCGGCAACATCGGCAAAGGTAACTTTCTTTTCTCCTCCCTTAACCATCTTTGCCCTTGACTTTGCAAACTGAAACGCCTTGCCGTTTCCTCCCTGATTCATCATGATATAGAAAAGGAAACCAAGAGCCACAACCATTATTATAGTCGGAAGCAAACTCAGGAACACCGAACCGGTATCCGGCGGATCGCTCTCATACTTCAAAGTTCCCTCCTGCATCTGAGGAAACAGATATATTTCATCTATCATACTTATTTCAACTACAGAATTGGCATATGCATAGACGATCTCTTTATCGCTGAGCTTTCCTGTCAGTTTAGTATCTGTTACATTTATCTCTTTGATTTTTTCATCTTCCAGATACTGAACGAATTTTGACAAAGGTACTTCTTTAATCTCCGCCTTGTCTTTATCCATTCCTTTATAGAAGAAAGCAACAGTCAAAACCACTAAAAACAGGGCTATATAAATACTGATATTTTTTGCAAATCTTTTCACGATTTTCCCCCTTCAAGATTTTGTTTTTTTCTACAAACATAATGGTATATTTTATCACAGATCTCACAATTTTTCAAGGACTATTACAGGCTCTGACGAATCCTCTTTCACTTTAAAGGAAGCTGAAAATCTTCCTTTTTCTTGCATTACGTGACGGCTATATAAGCGGGACGGCATAATCCACAAGATATTGCTTCCCGCCGCAAGAACTTTAACTTCATCTCTGAAAACTTTAGGCAGCTTTTCATCTACAAAGAAATCCTGAAGCTTTTTAAATCCGCTGCCTATGTCTATCCTGTCTCCCCTGCGCCGCGTTCTTATCGTAAGCTGCTCAATGCTTACACCGCTGAAAGCTCCGTGAGCACGGCCTTCCTTCCTGTATTTCTCGTACTCGCTTGGGCTCATCTGCCTTATAAACCACTTTCCGTCCGAAACCTCGGCTGTACCATTTCTCACGAAAGTAAGCTTATCGTATTCCCTCACAGCTTTAAATTCCGCGGAAAGGTCTGCCGAAGCCGACGGGCTTTTAGCTTTAATAAGGTCGTCTACAGCTTCCAGTTTGGAGAAGGTGACATTTTCTTCCATGCCTATATGTTCCAAAGCCATAGTATATATTCGTATTCTGATAGCTTTATGAAGTTTTTTAAGTTTTTCTATGTCAAAGCTTTCTCGCTCCGTTTTTTCGGAAAGCACATCGTCTGACGCCCTCGCGCTTTCATATTCTTCCGCCGCCGTGCTCCGGAGAAAATCCCTGTCGCACGAAGCTATCCTGCCCAGCCGGTTTACTGCCCCTGTGATGTTCTCGTTGAAATTTTCTTCCAAAAGCGGTATGAGCATATTGCGTATTTTATTTCTTGTATAAGTATTTTCGCTATTAGTATGATCTATTCTCGGGTTTAAATTTCTTTCCCTGCAATATGTCTCTATTTCCTTGCGGCTGAAATCCAAAACAGGTCTGACAACAGCAAATCCGTTCTGCTCCAATCGCTTATGAGCCATTCCTGCAAGTCCGTCAACCCCGCTGCCTCTCATAAGGTGGAAAAGTATAGTTTCGCATTGGTCGTTGGCATTATGCGCAAGCGCTATAACTATCTTCTCTTTTAATTTTCTGTTATACTCTTTTGCAGCTTCGTCCGGCAAGATGGCCTCTGTTGCTTTAAGCTGCTTATAAATACAAAGAGCCTCTTCGGAAAAGGCGTCATATCTGGCTTTGCGGCCGGCTTCTTCTGAGGACAAACCAAGCTCTGATGCCATAACTTTGCAATCAGTTTCCACTACCTTACAGGGAACGCTTCGAGATGCGCACACTTCTTCCACATATTTCTGATCCTCTTCGGCAGCGCCTTCCCTCAGCTTATGATTTACATGTACGGCGTAAATCTTCCAATTGAGCTGTGGATTTTCCTCTGCTATTGTAAAGAGTAAATCGAAAAGACACATCGAATCCGGGCCTCCTGAAAGGCCGACTATTATGTGCGCGTCTTTTTTAATAAGCTCATATTTTTCTATGATTTGCAGTGTTTTGTTCTTCATATTCAGTAATCCTTTGAATAATGCGAAAGCTTTCTGTTAAAATAAATGTTCATCGGCATTTGCTGTTCGAGGGCTTTCTGCTGCCGAAAACATTCTTTGCCATGCCGCGCGAAACTCTTATCCGCCGGAGGCAGACGCTTAACTGTCGGCAATGTGATTTCTATACTTAAGGAAAGAGACTCTCGCTTTCTCTGACTCTTTTAACCGATTGCCTTTCCTGAAACCGAAACTCATTCCGAATTCGGCGCTGGCTTCAGCAAGCTTGGCTGTCACGATAAGCTTTTCGCCCTTAGCTGATAAACAGATCTTAGATAGGCTGTCCTCAAGGCTTGACATTCCGGCTTATTTTTTACTGTTAAAATTAGTGACGGTATTTTCAATAAAAACTGTTATCATAATAATCATTTATTCAGAAAATATACAGCATAGCCATGCTTCGACGTCCAAAGTCAAGCTATATCTGCAATCCGCCTTACAAAATGCAGTAATTTTATACTATCGTTCAATTTACCGACAATTTTCCCTCAGGCAGCCCGCCTTTAATATCGTCGGCATTTTTTCCAATCATATTTATATATACCCGATAAATATCTTAATTATCTGTCTTTTTATCAATATCCTCTATTCCGAACAGCGATAACGCAAATGAAACCACTAAAACAGAAACCTTTGCAGCCGAAACAGATTCCATGAAATAATCAACCACCCTAAGACCTATATACGTCGCAAAAGTATCTAACAATACATAAATGATAACGGCAGTTTTCCTCTGTATTTTTTCGCAATAAAGCAAAGCTTTCGGTAATGCGCCTGCAATCAGGCCAAACGGGTATGAAATAATCGTTGAAATTATAAAAAACAATATGACGCTTCCGACAGATTCATACTCAAAGCCGAAAAGCTTCATCACAGCTCCGCATAACAGCGCAATTATGGACAGGAAGCCGATAAATAGTACAGAACATATTAAAAATGTTTTTATCTTCTCTTTGTTTCTGTTCCAAAAACTCACCAAGCTTTTCCCCCTGCTTCTCTAATAGTCAAATATCATATATATTATAGCGGAGGATTCTTTGGCGGACAAGTAAATTTACCGTTACAGATGCTCTGCAAGCTCTAATAAGTATTCGCATCCGGTCCTTTCGCAACATTCTTTTCAGCTATTACTCTTCCTCAAAATTTTGCTTGGCTGTAACTATCTTTGAAACAATTATTCTTATAGCTCAAATAGAAAACACAAAAAAAGCGGCTTAAAGCCGCTTTGAAAGCAACAGAAAATCAAAATCAAAACTTTAGCTTATCTAATCAGCGAAGAAATAACAGATATAAATTCTTCCTGCGACAAGCCTACGGTTATAATTTGAAAGCCGACATTTTGATACATAAACTGCGCTAAATAATCGTTATCATGCTGTAAGTAAGATTACGACCTCGATATTGTTAATAACCGATTTCTCTTCAGCCGACTCAATTATATCGTAATCACGCAATAGAAGCTCGCCTTTTCCGACCTCGACGCTTACTGTTCTGGAAAATCTCCATTGGAATAATTGATTATCATTTTATCCCAATAGACTTCACCTGTACCTCCATTTTTTTATAAATGCCAAGGCGCTGTTCTTCCCATTCCTTAATGTCATCAGGTACAATCGGAAAAACATTAAGGCCGCAGTCGTCCTTGACCTCCCTCTCCGCAAATATTCAATCATATCCCCTTTATCTATTCGTCGTATAAATACAGAAAAGGACTCACTATAATTAAAATATTTTACAGCTTTCAAAAAACAGCGGCAAGGAAAATTCCCTACCGCTGTATAATTTTGCCGCCTTATAATTTTGCCGCCTTATGATTAACAGCCTGGCTGACCATTTCTGCGGCGAGTTTTTTAATTCCCCGCAAAGGAAAGAGCCCGGCCGTCTGCCGGCCGCGGCGAACCGGAGGGAAAGCAAAGCCTGCTAACTCTGTGATAAATATGTAAACTTTTACTTTCTAAAGCGTTTTATATATGACTTTGCGGCTTTGAAGGAGAGCCCTTCTGCCGGCCGGTTCGGCTATTACAGGCTTTGCGGCTTGGAATTAAAACTGTCTGAGCCGCAAAACATATCGTCGCGGCGGCGAGTTTTTTAATTCCCCGCAAAGGAAAGAGCCCGGCCGTCTGCCGGCCGCGGCGAACCGGAGGGAAAGCAAAGCCTGCTAACTCTGTGATAAATATGTAAACTTTTACTTTCTAAAGCGTTTTATATATGACTTTGCGGCTTTGAAGGAGAGCCCTTCTGCCGGCCGGTTCGGCTATTACAGGCTTTGCGGCTTGGAATTAAAACTGTCTGAGCCGCAAAACATATCGTCGCGGCGGCGAGTTTTTTAATTCCCCGCAAAGGAAAGAGCCCGGCCTTCTGCCGGCCGCGGCGAACCGGAAGGAAAGCAAAGTAATATATAAAACGCTATTCTATTTTCACTACCACGGCCGTCAAATCATCAAGTTCACGCATGCGATAACGAGTCTTGGCTTCTGCTACGATTTTTCCCGCAAGAATCCGAGGTCCCGCAGAATCAGCGTTTTCTATGAGATATTCTTCAAGCCAGCCAGCCGAAAGATCCCTTCTATCAGCTTCTGTAATTCCATCGGAAACCATGACTATTATATCTCCATGACGCAGCTTTGCCGTAGCATGGGTAAGTTTGAGGCGTGGAACTATTCCTACGGGTAATGCAGGCTGCTCTATTCTCCTTATGCTGCCGCCTCTAATCAAAAAAGACAAAGTCGCTCCCATCTTGTAGAATTTGGCACGGCTTGTCTTTTTATCTATTATAGTCAAATCCAATGTAGCAAAACTGTAATTTTCCCCGCTTTGCTCTATCATATCGAGATTTACTTCTTTTATGGCGCAAGGAGCAGAAGCCCCTTCCTTAAGAAGCTTCCTCAGTCTGTTTATAACAGCCTGGCTCTCCGCTGCCGCCTTCATTCCTTTGCCCATACCGTCCGACAGAATGAAGGCCATGCTGCCGTCCGGCAGCATGCAGGAGACAGCGGCATCGCCGCTGGCGCCTGCGGCGGCAGATACCACGCGTCCTTTTCTTATCTTTTCAATTTCTATACTCTTTTCGTTTTCCATAATTCAATATTAGCATACTCAAAGTACATAAAATGTCGAATCGTGTAATGAAAAAAGAAGAATTAAACCTGGTTTCAACTTCCTCGAAAATATTTTCCCATCTACTCGTCAGGCAGCTGACTCACTCTCTCACGCTGCTTAACAACCTCTTTAGCCAGATTTCCATCGGCAGTGTTTATATTGTTCAGCGCCGTCAAAGCCGCATACTTTTCGCCAAGCTCATAATACGCAGTTGAGAGAGTGAAGTTATAAACATTGTGCATCATGAGACTGCGAGGCTTGTTCTCCATATGCTTAAGACTTCTAAGAAGCTTTTCGGCGTCATTATCCTCTTTGTAAGCTTCAAGGATCGGATTATATTCATTCTCAAATTTTTTGTTGATAAATACGTTCAGTAAGGCAGCTCCGATGATAAATAACAGGAAATGCAATATGGCGCCGCCGATAATGGCAAGTATGAAAAAGCCCGACGCAAGATTTCTGACAAACCATATTAACGGAAACTCAACGGCCATCAATGTGAAAAAGTATATTAAAAACTTTGATTTGCGTCCTTCCATTTCTTTTTTCCTCCTAAGACATTCGATTTAATTTTAATTTTAATTTTAATTTTAATTTTAATTTTAATTTATATTGAAAAACGTCTTAGCGTTTTCCAGCGTTTTCTCAGCTGCCGCCTCGTAAGAAATCCTCTTAATTTCAGCTATCTTTCGCACGGTATATTCAACATAAGGCGGCTTATTTGGCTTTCCTCTGAAAGGTACCGGCGTCAAATAAGGCGAATCGGTCTCTGCCATCAGATATTCTATCGGAATAGTTTCAACAACTTCCACAGTTTTACGGTTGTTCTTATATGTCACCGGTCCGGCGACGGACAGCGCCGCACCCAGGCTGACATACTGCTGTCCCAGCTCGCGGCTTCCGCTGAAACAATGAAGAAGCACGCGAGCGTCCTTTTCAAGGACGCCGCTGGGGCCGCGGCGCAGCGGAAACCAGCCGCATCTCTCAGACGAAAAAGCCTTTTCTTCTTTAAGTATATCCATAGTACGCTGATCAGCGTCTCTTGAATGAATTACTATCGGAAGTCTTAGTTCATTGGCAAGACGAATCTGTCTGCGAAACCAATATTCCTGAATATCAGGCTCAGTGTTGTCGTAATGAAAGTCAAGCCCTATCTCTCCTATGGCCTGTACTTTATCTCTCTTAGCAAGTCCCTTTACAAGAGTCAGCACGTCCTCATCCATGTCTCCGGCGTCATGAGGATGAATCCCAACGGCGGCATAGCACCACGGGAAACGTTTTGCATGCCCGGCGGCTCTTAATGAGCTTTCAAGGTCGAAACCTACGTCCATAACATAATCAAGAGCTGAATTTTCAATTTCTTTTATCAGCTCGTCCCGCTCTTCGTCAGTATAGCTGTCGTTATTTATATGTGCATGTGAATCAAACAACATAATCTATCTCTCCGTTTCGTACTTCGCAATTCACCTATTAAAGCTTCTTCCGTTCTGCGTATTTTCACAAGTCAGTCGTTCACTTTCGCAGCGCTGCGAATCTTTTTTTGCCGAACGTTGTTCCTTAGAAGGCGCCGAAGCTTTCGTTGAACCGGATTTTACCTCTTCCTTTTAAATTGGCAGCACGTTATGCTATCCCACTATTTCTCCGTCAGGAGCGGAAGTTGTGACTATCTCGCAACGCTTGCCGTTTTCCGCAAACAGCAGCATTCCCTTTGATTCCATTCCTCTCAGCTGACGAGGCTTGAGATTTGCTACCACTATCACCTTTTGCCCCACCATTTCTTCAGGCTTAAAATCGTTTGCAACGCCGCTTATAACCTGGCGCAGCTCAGTTCCCATTTTAATCTGAAAAACAAGCAGCTTATCTGCCTTAGGATGTTTTTCGGCTTTTAAAATAGTTCCCACTCTGAAGTCTATCTTATCAAAATCATCGTAAGTTATTTCGGGCTTTAATTCCAGAGGAATGTTGTCCGGCTCGGCAGGCTTGTTAATAGCCCGAAGTTCTTCAAGCTCCTTCTCTATATCAAGCCGAGGGAAAATAGGATTTCCTTTCTTCACCTGCTCGCCGTACATCATTTCAAAGGTAAAGGCGTCCTCCCAGACCACGTCTGAATACCAGAGTCCCATCTGTTTCCTTATTTCCTTACTCGTGGTATGCATGAATGGATATATCAATATGGATATTATCCTTATCGACTCTGCCAGATTGTGCATAACGGTATCAAGCACTGCTTTTTTGCTTTCGTCTTTTGCAAGGATCCACGGTGATTTTTCGTCTATATATTTATTGGCGCGCCTTACCAAAACCCAGATTTCTTCAAGAGCCATATTAAAGGCAAACTTGTCCATCTGTGCCTCTACCTTAGCTGCGGCCCCTACGGCTATACGTTTAAGGTCTTCATCTGTTTCATCAGAGGTTTCGGCCTTCGGAACCGCTCCGCCGCAGTATTTTTCTATCATGGAAACAGTTCTGGATACAAGATTTCCGAGGTCGTTGGCCAGATCATAATTCATTCTTTTAAGCATAACCTCGTTGGTAAACACACCGTCCTGTCCGAAAGTATATTCACGCAGAAGAAAGTATTTAAGTGCATCTATGCCGTAACGTTCAATTAAAATTACAGGATCTACTACGTCGTTTCCCTTGGCCGCTTTAGACTTGGAAACTTTTTCTCCGCCAAGAAGCAGCCAGCCATGGCCGAGAACCTGCTTCGGCAACGGAATTCCTGCACTCATCAGCATTGCGGGCCAAATTATGGAATGGAACCTTACAATTTCTTTCCCTACCAGATGCACGTTGGCCGGCCAGTATTTATCGTAAAGCTCCGGCTCATCGGGGTATCCGAGGGCCGTAATATAATTGGTGAGAGCGTCAAGCCATACATATATAACATGCTTTTCGTCTATCGGAACAGGAATGCCCCAGTCAAAGGTCGAACGTGAAATGCAGAGATCGCCAAGACCTTGCTTTATAAAAGAAATCATCTCGTTTCTTCTGCTTTCAGGCTGGAGAAATTCAGGATTCGTCTCAAACAGTTCAAGAAGCTTGTCAGCATATTTCGAAAGCTTGAAGAAATATGCTTCCTCCTTGGCAGCCGTAACAGGGCGGCCGCAATCGGGACAACATCCGTTTACCAGCTGGCTTTCAGTCCAGAAGGATTCGCATGGCGTACAATACAGGCCTTCGTACTCGCCTTTGTATATATCTCCCTTTTCGTACATCTTCATAAAGATGGCCTGTACTCTTTTTATATGACGCGGCTCGGTAGTACGAATAAAATCATCATATGAAATTTCCATCGTTTTCCACAGCTTCTTGATACCGTCAACAATATTATCCACGTATGCCTGCGGAGCGACTCCTTTTTCCTTGGCTAAAGTTTCGATTTTCTGTCCGTGTTCATCTGTTCCTGTGAGAAAACGTACGTCATAGCCGCACAGTCTCTTGAATCTCGCCATAGCGTCAGCCATCACGGTACAATATGTGTGTCCTATATGAAGGTTCGAGCTGGGATAGTAAATCGGCGTCGTTATATAATAAGTTCCTTTATCTGCTTTGTCTGTCATCGTTTTCATTCCTTTCCTTTTATTCTTTGGAGGTCTTTGATTTCTTGACAAAAAAGTTTACCGTAAGCGCCGCAGTTACACAGGCAGCCAATCCTATGCATGCAGCCGCAGTTATCAAACATTTTTTATTTACTGTTTTTCTGCCGTATCTAAATTGATTTTTTTTATCTGAACACATCATCTGTAAATTCTCCTTTCAACATACTCGGCTATCAGGCAAGCCGCTTCCTCTTCACTTATATAACTGCTGTCTATCGACAGATTATAGTTTCTGTAATCTCCCCACTTGCGGCTGGTGTGATAATTGTAATAATTTTCGCGAGCCTTATCATAGGAGGAAACGATGCGATCCGCCTCCTTTTCAGCTACGCCGTATTTTTCTACTGCGCGTCTGACTCTGTCTTCATATTCTCCATATATAAATGCGTTGGTAACTCCCGGAAAATCTTTGAGAACGTAGTCTGCGCATCTTCCTATTATTACCCCTTCTCCTTTTTCTCCTATCTCTTTTATCACCTGAAATTGAGCCAAAAACAGCTTTTCGTTGACAGAAAGACCATCCACGCCTATTCCGTCGCTGAAATTGGCTGCGGAAGAAAGGCTGTAAGCAAAGCTGTTTTTTGCTCTGAGCTCTGCGTTTTCCATCATTTCCTCTGAAAAACCGCTTTCGCCGGCCGCCATCTCTATTACCTCTTTATCGTAAAAGGGCACGTTCAGCCTTTCAGCAAGCAGTTTGCCTATTATTCTTCCTCCGCTTCCAAATTCGCGGCTTATGGTTACAAGTTTTTTCATGACTTATTCCTCCTCGCTGAAAGCGTTGTATATGGCTCTTACAGCCTTTTCAAAATCTTTATTGTCTACGCCTACGATTATATTCATTTCGCTTGAGCCCTGGTCTATCATCCTTATATTGACTTTTGCATCGCTGAGAGCATTGAAAAGCTTTGCGGAAACCCCAACCCTCGACGACATCCTGCGTCCTACCGTAGCGATAAGCGCGACGTTCTCTATCACATCTATGCTGTCTGGCTGCAATCTTGACTGAAAAGCGTCCAAAACCTCCTCCAGCCTGTCGCCCAGAGATTTGTTGGACATTACTACGGAAACGGTATCTATCCCGCTCGGCAGATGCTCAAAATTTATATCATAATCATCTAAAATGCCGAGAATTCTCCTTACAAATCCTCTTTCACTGCTCATCATGTTCTTGTAAAGAGCCACGACTGTGAAATCCTTGCTTCCCGCAATTCCTGTCACAACTCTCCCCTTTGACGGAGAGTCCTCGAAATCGGATTCTCCGACTATCATGGTACCATAATCCTCAGGAATATTAGTGTTCTTAATATTTATAGGGACGCTGGCCATTCTTGCCGGATAAATGGCGTCCTCATGAAGTACACTGGCTCCCATATATGAAAGCTCTCTGAGCTCTTTATATGAAATAGTCTTTATCTGCTTGGGATTTTTTACAATTCTTGGATCTGCCATAAGGAACCCCGAAACATCAGTCCAGTTTTCATATACGTCGGCCTTCAGAGCTCTTGCCACCAGAGCTCCGGTAATATCAGAACCTCCTCTTGAAAAGGTCTTTATCTTACCGTCCGGCGTAGAACCATAAAACCCCGGCAGAACTGCATTTTCATGCTTGAGGAGCTCTTCTCTGAGAGCTTTATCCGTCTCTTCCATTAAAATTTTCCCTCTGGAGTCGAATTTTATCAGAGGCGCCGTATCCACAAAATCAAAACCGAGAAAAGCTGCGACCAGCACGGCGTTTAAAAATTCTCCTCTCGAGGCTACGTAATCGGCTGTAGGATTATTCTTTAAGTTCTCTCTTATCTCGTCCAAATATTTTAACAGATCCACATCTATTCCAAGATTAACTTCGACGGCCATGTATCTGTCCGCTACCACTTGAAATATCTGGTCGTAGGGAAGATTGTGGTCTATATGAGTCTTGCACAAGTAAAGCAAATCCGTTATCTTGTTATCCCCATCAAATCTCTTGCCCGGCGCCGAAACCACTATATATTTTCTGTCAGGGTCCTGCTCTATTATCTGCTTAGTCTTAGTCAACTGAATTCCATCGGCGACAGATGAACCTCCGAATTTTGCTACTTTTATGCCCATTTTAGGTCTTTCCTTCCTCAAAAAAATCTTATGTAACTTAAAATAATATTATATTACAAAACCTTGAAAAATTCAATCGGTTTTGGCCGCCGAATTATCCATCCGGGCAAAAGCTTTCTGCAAATGCCTCTGCTGTCATTGATATGAATTATTACGTTTAAAGGTTCCCCCTCCCTCCGCCTCCTTTTCATATTGCACCTGCACCGGCTTCCCGGCTTTTGCCTTGTATTCACTGACGGCTGCTCCTTTGCAGGGCAAATTCTTATGAAGTATATGCGTCCGGAGATATAAACAAAAATACAAGCCTTAGATCAAAGGCCTGTATCTTATAGCTTTGTGTATAGGCTCAGTCCTCAAATCAGCTGCCGCTGCTGATTTCTTCTATCTGGTTTATCGCCTCTTTAATAAGCTCTGATATTTTCTTATCGCTTACGCCTACTATTATATTATTGCACTTATTTACAGGTATCAAGACCTTTTTTGCCCTGCTTTGTCCCACCGCCTGAGCCATTGCAGGCGTTATCTCCCCAAGCAGCGAATCAGCTATCGCTATTCCCACAGGCCCTACTATTATATCCGCCGTCCTTGAACATACTATCACAGCGTTCTCTCCTGTAGCTCCGTTATCTGCTCCGGCCTTCAGCATGCTGGCTGTCGCTGAAATATTCGTTCCCACAGCTGTAATTTCGTCTCGCGGCAAGATTTTTCTCACCGCTTCAACAATTTGCTTTCCCAACATTCCGCCTTGTCCGTCTATAACCAGAATATTCTTCATTTATTCTTGTTTCTCCTTCGTTCTTCCATCTTTTTCTTCATATCGTTCAGTAAATCCTCATCCAGCAGCAGCTTGGCATTCCTTACATCATCCTTATTATTCAAATCAACGATCTGCGTAGCGCAGATGTAACGCTTATACCAGCCCTCTGAAATGCTCTGTACTATGACCTTACTGCACTCGGCGGATTTTTGTCTCGCCCTTATGAGGTACACCCTTACGACCATGCCTATCTTTATAGTTTTAACCTCGAATATGGCTTCCTTTTGGCCAACTGTATTTAAAGCTTCTCTGATGTCCTTTACTATATTCTCCCACACTACTCTTTTGCGCTCCGAATTGCATATGCCTGAAAATCCAAACATAAATCCGAAGGCCAGAAGTATGGTTATCCAATCGGCGAAAACTCCGTTTGCTGCTATAAATATTACAAGCGCAGGAATAGGAGCAAGCCATCTTACTCCTTCCAAAAGCTTGATTCTCTGTTCTGCCTTTTCCATTATTACCTCTTCAAATCAAAACACAATCATCTATCCGATATAAATTAAATAACCATTTTCTTTATATTATATGCGTAAACCTGTCTTGTTGCAATACGAAAAGCCTAATGTTATAATGAAAATGAATTAGTTGGAGGTGTTGATTATGAACTTAAATAAACCGTTAAATAAATATTTTGACCACACATTATTAAAAGCTGATGCAGTTCCTTCCCAAATAGAAGAGCTATGCGACGAGGCAGCCCGGTACCAGTTTTATTCCGTATGCGTCAATTCCTGCTACGTCAAGCTCTGCTCAGAACTGCTCGATGGCTCGCCTGTAAAAATAGCCGCCGTAGTAGGCTTTCCCCTCGGCGCCTGTACAACCGCGGCAAAGGCTTTTGAGACGGAGGAAGCATGCAGAGACGGAGCCAAGGAAATCGACATGGTAATAAACGTCGGCGCTCTGAAAAGCGGAAATTTCGACTTTGTACGCAGTGACATCAAAGCTGTCGTAGAAGCGGCCGCCAAATATGACGCCATCGTAAAAGTAATAATAGAAACCTGTCTGCTCACAGATAAAGAAAAAGCTGCCGCCTGCAAACTTTCCGAAGAAGCAGGCGCAGCATTCGTCAAAACATCCACCGGTTTTTCCACCGGAGGAGCCACGAAAGAAGACGTAGCTCTGATGAAAGCAGCTGTAGGCGACAGACTTATGGTGAAAGCCAGCGGCGGTATCAGAGATTACGACACTGCTATGGAAATGATCGAGGCCGGAGCTGACAGGCTGGGAGCAAGCGCCTCTGTAAAAATTATGGAAGCGGCGGAAAAACAATAGCCCGGCATAAATGTCATCAAAACAAAAGTTGGCTGAAGGACGGCTCATTTTATCATTGCGCTTTATCCTATAAGCCAACTTTTTACTTATTCTTATATTTTTATGCCCGGTTTACGTCTAATTCTCATTATAATATTAAATCTCCGCTTAAATCCGGCAATCACGTAACGCATAGCGGTCTTCTTACAGTCCCGCCTGCTCCTTCAGAATCTGCGCCTTATCGGTATGCTCCCACGGAAGATCTATGTCAGTTCTTCCGAAATGACCGTATGCCGCCACCTGTCTGTATATAGGTCTTCTTAAGTCTAAATCCCTGATAATTGCAGCAGGTCTCAGGTCAAAATTCTTTTCTATCAACTCGGAAATTTCATCCTCATCTATCCTGCCGGTTCCGAAAGTATCTACCATAACAGATACAGGCTTTGCAACGCCTATAGCGTAGGCCAGCTGTATCTCACACTTATCCGCTATTCCGGCGGCAACTATGTTCTTTGCCACATATCTTGCAGCGTAAGACGCGCTGCGGTCAACCTTTGTAGGATCCTTTCCGGAAAAGGCTCCGCCTCCGTGACGGGCATATCCGCCGTAGCTGTCAACGATTATTTTTCTGCCTGTAAGTCCTGAATCTCCGTGAGGTCCTCCTATTACAAATCTGCCTGTAGGATTCACGTAATACTTGGTTTCTTCGTCTAAAAGCTCTGCCGGAACGATAGGCTTAATAACATGCTCAATCATGTCTCTCTTTATCTGCTCCTGAGAAACGTCATCGTCATGCTGTGTTGAAACCAAAACGGTGTCAACCCTCTTCACCTTGTCGCCGTCATATTCGACAGTAACCTGCGTCTTGCCGTCAGGTCTGAGATATTTGAGGGTACCGTTCTTTCTTACCTCCGTCAATCTTCTGGCCAGCTTGTGCGCCAAAGCTATAGGCATAGGCATAAGCTCCGGAGTTTCGTTGCAGGCATAGCCGAACATAAGTCCCTGGTCTCCCGCTCCTATGGTATCTATCGCATCGTCAAGAGTTCCTTCCTTGTATTCCAGCGCCTTATCAACTCCCATGGCTATATCCCCCGACTGTTCGTCTATGGCGGAAAGCACGGCGCATGTATTACCGTCAAAGCCGTATTCACTCCTGTCATATCCTATATCCAGGATAACCTGTCTTACGATTTTCGGTATGTCCACATAGCAGCTCGTGCTTATCTCCCCCATTACCATGGCATAGCCTGTAGTAGTGGTAGCCTCGGCTGCTACTCTTCCATAGGGGTCTTTTTCAAAAATAGCGTCCACTATTGCGTCTGAAATCTGATCGCATATCTTGTCAGGATGGCCTTCTGTAACTGATTCTGAAGTAAACAGTCTTTTCATATATATTTCCTCCTTTTAGTCTTTAAATCCTCGTTAATCTGCCGCTTTCGGGCCGCCGCATTAAAAAACCTCTCTTCGTCCAAAAGAGAGGTTTTAAATCCGCAGTATTTCTTCCTCATCTTTCAGAACTTTTGATTCTGTAGGATTTAGCACCTTTTATGCTTCTCAGCACCTAGGTTGCCGGGCGTCTTCGGGCCTATTCCCTCAGCCACTCTTAATAAGGATTGTCTTATTTTTGTGAAAACTTTTCTTCCTTAATGATATTATACCCTTTTACCGTCAAAGTCAACCAAAGATAACAATAATTTGTTGTTTTTTCTGTGAAATAAGGTATACTTATCTTAATGTTTATAGAGCGCAAGGGGGTCTTTTGACCGTCCTCTCGTCAGATATAAAATTTTGTGAGGTATCGAATTTGTCATCAAACAATATAAATAACTTCAGCTTAATAAAAGGCGGTCTCGGAGAAACGGCTTCCGACAGCATAAAGGAATTTGCAGGCGCTGCCGTTACGGATACTCGCCTCATGGGTGTGGTAAGCATGACAGTACACTGGAGGCTTCCGGAGAATTCTCAGATGACCGATTTATATCAGTTCTTCTATTTTGACGCAGAAGAAGAGGGCTTTGAATCTTATTCATCCCTACTCGGAGGCGATTCTCCGGAGGATTATCAAAAAGTCATCAAGACAGAAAACGAATTGGCGGGCGGACTCGGCGGCCAGCATGTTTCAATAACGGAAAAAGAAGCCCGTCACATTCTCCAAAGCTACGTTGATTTCAACAACAGAAACGATATACCGCTTCCGGCTCCGTATGATGACTACAGCTTTATGCTTTCTCCGGCAGCTGTGCTTTCGGATTCTGAAAAATACGCACTCATGTGCAAGCAATGCCCTGTGCTGGATTCTCCTTATCAGGTTATAACATACTTTTTGATGCGCTGCTTTGCCAAAGATTTCAAAGCAGCTAAATTTCTCACAAAAGGCTACGTCAGAACCAATCTCTCTCCGGAGCACCGGGCGGCTTCTCTTTTAAAAAACGTTATAGAAGATTACAATGACGCTGTCAGCGGCGCCAACACCAATTACCGTCAAACTGACGAGGACGGCAGTTTCAGCACCTTTGAAACTGTCAAAGCCTATATGTGCGAATCCTTAATCGAATACGACGGCAAATACTTTTTAATCATAACTCAAGTTTCGCTGGAACACCTCAGAGTAGTGAAGTATGAAAAGGTTTCTGTATTCAGACTTTCCCCGGCAGAAGCCTCGATGATGACGCGCAGAAGCGAATATATAACTGTCACTGATATCATACCTTATTCTCCTGAATTCACTCAGGAAACGACATCGCTCACAGAGAGAGCCATGATTACCGAACATGATAACGGACGATTGTTCATGATTTTTTCGCCGCACAACGACCACGTAAAAAAACCTGTCTTTATGCTTAACGACGACGTTCTTGGCATCTATTACGTCGCAGATGACAACAGCCAGCTGATTCTTGCCTCTTACAGCCTCGACGGCATAAAGGAGCTGGAGAAAGACCTTCAAAAATCATATATGGCCGATTGCGTAGTTCCCGTATCGAAATACGAATTCAAGGAGCCTGTGCTCTTTGATTTTATCAACAGCGGCTTTGAGGATTTTGAGGATTTCGTGGACGTAATTGCAAGAAATCCCGAAGATTAACGAGAAAACCGATATCATCTTAGGACTTTATCTGTTCAAAGGAGGCTTATTTATGAAACCCAAAAAATCAACTGTGTTATGCTGCGCTTTAGCGCTGGCGATTATACTGCTGACCGCTTGCAACTTTTCAACAAACAAATCTTATACATTCGATGTGGAAACAGGGGATAAAATCAAAGTAGCATTGGATACTTCCTCAGGCTTGTCACTGTCTCAAAAGGACGGGCAGTTTTCCGTAACGGAGGATGATGAGAACATATTGCAGTGCATATTCATAACCGAAGAAACCTACAACCAATATGTGAAAATTAAAGGACAGCAAGGCATGACTGTCCTGGAGGAATCGAAAAAAGACGGAAATCCTTATTACATGTACGAATTCGAGGGGGAAGCAGGAACTGAAGACAACTTCATTCTGTGGGTTGACGATTCAAATACCGGAGTTATCCTGGCAAGCCTTGCCGGAGAAGAAAAGGCAAAAAAGGCTTTTGAAAAGTTAGTCATTTCAAAAGAATAAAGTGTGCTATACCTGCGGCAAATTTGCGATAGTTTCGCTGCGGCTTCATGGCGGCTTTGCGGTAATTCTGCGGCTGCTTCATGACAAAACGAATGTCTTTCGGATTTAAAAAGAGCCTCTATATTTTATATAGAGGCTCTTTAAAATCATAATTTATATAAAATTTATCATCTTCGTTTTAATTGAAAAAAACTTATTATTTTGTTCTTTCCCCGGATAATCATAAGGGCTGTAAACACCGGAAGCATCGTGACAAAGAAGGAGAAACGCGAACTCTTTAACGGTGATTTAAAAAATCCCTTCACTTTGTTCATGGCAAAACCATCTTTCCGTACGTAAAGTAATGAGATTATGCAGGTTTACGTATTTCTTCCCAACATATGACACGTGCTTTCTTTTTAATCGCATTATTTCATCTTTTTATGAGGAATCATATTCACAATATAAATTCCCATAAATATTATAAAATAATTTGATGCTTTAAGACAGC
Source organism: uncultured Clostridia bacterium (assembly GCA_937900415.1). Classification (GTDB taxonomy): domain Bacteria; phylum Bacillota; class Clostridia; order Peptostreptococcales; family Anaerovoracaceae; genus Fimisoma. Next base: position 90,876 of record CALCEY010000015.1, on the reverse strand, counting down.
CATCAGGAAGAAAAATCATGTACGACCAATATAACAGTGGTATCCCAAAAGCTAATAAGCAAGTCGTCAAAATAATAATTACATCGTTTTTCCATTCCTGATTAGATTTCGTTTCCCTTATCAGCCACCCCATTATCAATCCCACTGAAAGCAATATGATTATATTAACGATAAGGCTTTTATTTGAGTCCATATATTTTTCTAAATCTTCTGTTCTGATATATTGAACCGCCGTTACAGCAACATATGCCAGAAGAAGTTTTAGAACCAACATTATTTTTCGCATATCATCCTCCAAAAGTCATTCTGCCAAAATTTATACCTACCCAACTATCTGAAGTATAGCTCGAAGTTGTTCTTTTAGCAGTATAATACATCCTAGCGCCTGAGAAGCCTGGATCAATTGCAACATAATCTTTCTGATTTGTATAAATCGTATAATCCTTTCCAAGCGTTGGTGATGACACGGTTCGCTTTACTACTTCTGGATTAGTTGGAAGTATCACTCTTGTATACTTACCTAAATCTGTATAAAATCGACCATAAGTTGAATTTTTTATTTCAAATTTACTACATGTCATCTGTGGGTCAAATCTTTTACTATATTTGCCCGTTACACTTATAACTTTTATTCCATCTTGTGCAGCAGATAAATTTATTTTTTCGTATTTAACAGACAAAGCGACCTGCACATCACAATTTATATCTGTATCAGACCTATTATTAACTGCAGCCCTTGTAGTCCTGTACTTGTCCCTTACTATTATTGTTGCTAAATACGCTTTTTTTCGGAATCCAACTCTATAACGTCTTTCAAAACTTCTTTTTCCATAAACTGTGTTCTTTCTGTCACCTCTTTATTTGATAACACAGTATTTAAAGCAACCATCTCATCATTATTATTATCTATCGTTTCAATTGTATTAAAATCAATATTTAATGTAGTTGTCGGATCCTCATTTACAAATTTTATTTTACCATTTAATAAAGCCTCAACATGTTGTTCTATCTTTTCCGCTTCACTGTTTTTTAAAATCGAATTTCTTTGGTCAAGATTTATACTTAAAGCTGATACCTGTAAAAGATTAAATGTCATTACTAATATTACTGCAACAAAAATCCTTAATATTTTTCTAATTTTCATTTTTTTCCTCCTTTTCATATAAATGTTTTAACTATTTCTTTTAAGCAGTAACCCTTTACATTCTTTTTCAGTACAAATTGAATTAGATTCAAAATTCAGCAGCATAAAATTATTAGCGACAACGACATCTTTAATAAATAAATTTTTTATTCATTGATTTTCCTCCTTTCTCCATAATTATACTTTTTCGCATATCAGGACTTCCTTTCAAAATATTAAAAACCTTCTTTCACCTTTTACTTACTTATACGGGAAAAGAAGGTTTTGTAACATCTTTTTTCTGTTTTTTTAAAAAATTTTCTAAGATATACATTTCATGTTCTCAGCAAATTTAAGTATTTCTTCCTCGTTAATATAGTTAAAATTATCTAATGCAATTAAAGCTTCATCTATCTGACATATTACACTGCTTATGTCATAAAGCGTATCTGTAAACATATATCTTTTGTAAAAGCCCATATCGACCAGTCCAAAATCAAATCTTTCTCATTTTCAATGGTAACTGAACCTGCATCATCATTTTAAAAAATGCTGAAAACTTTAATGCGAAAGGCTTCCGATATTCCAATGCCTATCGTATCTGTAACGATAACCACTACTGCTACCCTGCCGCCACATGAGTAATCCTTCTAAGTTTTTGTCTTCTCTTTGTTTTTGTTCGACTTTCATCTCTGCTTCTCAAAATACTCAGAATATTTTCGTCCGGCATATCCGAAAGCGAGGACGGCAATTCCTCAAGGCTCTTTTTATAGTTATCCATTTCTGCTCGTATGCTTTCTTCAGCTACTTCCGCAATCGCTTCAAGTTCATTTTCAGTAAACAATGTTTCACTCAATCTGTCTTTTTTTCCTCTTTCATTCATAATTATATGTCTCCGTTTTCCTTTTTCAAACTTATAATAGCTTTTCTTAACTTACCGATTATTCTCGATTGCCTCATTCTTAAAGTGCTTTGAGAAGTTTCAAAAACTTTGCTTAATTCTTCAAAACTTTGTTTTTCCTTAAATCTCATATACAAAAGCAGCTTTTCTTCATAAGATAAAATCTTTAATGCCTCTCTATAGTAGAAGCTTTTTTCTTTATCTGTAAGTTCCTCTGAAAAATGGCTTTCAACATTTTCTTTTGTGAGAAGCTTAAGCTTGTCGTACAACTCCCTTGCAGCATTTTCATTTCGTATCTGATCTACAATTACAGTTCTTACAACAACACGAAGATAGTTTTGTATCTGATATTCACTCATTTTAATATACATTTCCGATTTCTCTGCTACTTTAAGCCAAACAACAGCTGATATTTCTCTTACCATCTCTTCATCGCTGTAATAATCTCTGATAAACACATTTACAAGCTTGTAATTCTCTAAATAAATTTCTTCAAGCGAATTAAAATATCTGTCTCTTGTGGACATACTCTTATTCTCCTGTGATAGAATATATATTTACGCCTACTTCTTTATACACACCTTACCATCTTTTCTTATGTGAAGCAAGATGATCATACATTCATAAACCATTCCCCGATATACGGGCGGCAGTTTGATTACAACAAAAGACGCCTCAAAGCAGCAAGTTGGCTTCAGAGACGTCTTTTACAATACTCAGTGTTTTCCTTTTTACCTGTCCGATTATCTGTCAGAAGACTTTATTCCGCTTATTTCTTTATCGCTTCCGGCCTCGTCGGTTTCGTCATCAGCTTCTTTCGCAGCTTCCTCCAAAACCCCTTCGGCGGTCTCAGCTTCGCTGAATTTCTCTTCATAAACGGCTTCGCCGCATGTACCTTCAGACGGTTGTTCTTCGTCCCTGCAGGTTTCATAAGCGGCCTTACCGGAAGCTTTGCACTCTTCGTCCGCCTCGCAGCCTTTGTCATTGCCGCATGCCGCTGCGATTTTATCCAGCTTTTTATCTACGGAAACAGTTTTTCTGCAAATTATTATAAACATCATTATCAGCTCATACGCTATCCTTAGCGCAACGTTTCCGAGAATCAGAGTTATAAGGCCGATGAAAAAGGCCGGCGAAAAAAGGCTCACAAGACTGACTACCGTGAGAACTGCTGCTGAAACTATGTATACCAGCTTCAATATTTCTTCCACATAAAATTTATTAAAATTAAAAAAATTGTATATCTTTTCCGTAAAGCCCTTATACTTTCCCTCGTTCTTCTTTCTTAAAAAAGTGAAATAAAGTACTACGCTCAAGATTACAGCTGCTAATATGGCCACCACCATAAAAGTCAGCCTTCCTGTATAGTAATATTCATAGCTGTAATTATATGGATACATCATCTTTAATCTCCCCTCGTATAGAATTTATCCTGTGTTTTTTATTGTAACATTTTGTCGTTTTATGTCAACTGTTGTTCTCATACGAACAAACACTTTTCAACATCATTGCTTCCTTTAAATTTCAATGCTTTGCGCTTTTATCCACAGGCTCGTGCAAAATCGTATACAATTATATCCACTTATGCCTGTGGATAACTCTTACCCATTAAAAGCTGTATTTTTCAATATATTCATGGTGATTCACAATTTGTCAAGAGTAAGTTATCCACAGATTTTTTGAAAGTTTTTCTACTCTTTCCCCCTTCTGTTCGCACTGTCTATTATTTCTGATTTTTGTTCTTTTTCCAGGCCTAAAACCTCATTTATCCCCTCCCAGACGGCATATGCCATTTCCTCTTGATATTCGGTAGTTTTTAGCTTTTCGCTTTCCGCTTTATTCGACAAAAATCCACACTCCACTAAAACAGTCGGGCAGGTCGGATTATCAAATATGAGAAAATCGTCCTTAGTCATAACGCTTCTTTCACGCCCGTCAGGAAGCTTCATTTCGATGGACTTTTGTATACTTTCGGCATAAGCTCGTGAAGTCTGTTCTTCTGTTCTTCCATCTGTTCTTTTTACATCGTCATCCGGATAAAAAACCTGCGCGCCATATACGGAACCGTCTTCCGGAAAGCTGTTCAAATGTATTGAAACGGCAAGAGTCCCTTGCGCCCTGTCTATGATTTCTTTTCTTTTAAGCAGATCCTGGCGTTTTTTATTTCTTATGCTTGCCTCCTCGTCAGAATGAAGACTTATGTCGCTTTCTCTGGTCATTATTATATCTACAGGATATTCCTCCGCCAGCTCCTTGAGCCTGAGCGCTATCTGTAAGTTTATATCCTTTTCAAGTGTTCCGTCGGAAGCAGAAGCCCCGCCGTCCATTCCTCCGTGTCCCGGGTCTATCACTATCACAGGCCGCCCTTTTGCGCTTCCGGCTGCGGCCTTGAGGGTCTCCTTCTTTTTATCCGTACTATCTTCTCCCTCTTCTCCGTAAACAAGGCTGCTGCAAAGAACCGCACAGCAGAAAATCAAGCTGCATGCAAACACCGCTGCCGCCGCAACGATTTCTTTAATATTAAGCTTCATAATTCACCTCCGGAATATAAATATATGTATGCTTCTCGGCGGATATAATATGCAAGTACCGGCTCAACCCATGTTTTGCTACCTTTTAACTTTTATGATATACTCTATACATATCTGAGAAGGAGAATTTTAAAGTGAAGACAAGACGACTTTTTAAAGAGGATGTATATCTGAAAGAGGCAGAGGCCGTAATAACATCTGTTACTGAATTTAACGGCAAAACAATGATAACCTTAGACAGAACCATTTTTTTCCCGACAGGCGGCGGCCAGAGCTGCGACAGCGGCACTATAGACGGACTTGCGGTCTTAGACGTCTACGAGGCTGATGGCGATATTTATCATCAGCTTGATATATCCTCCTGCGATATTTCTCAGCTTGAAGCAGGAAAACATGTAAAACTTCTGCTCGACTGGCCGCGGCGCTTTGACAATATGCAACGCCATTGCGGCGAGCATATCCTAAGCGGAATCTTTCACCGCGAATTCGGTGGGGTTAACAGAGGTTTCCATATGGGTGACCAGTATATGACGATAGACATCAGTCTTGAGGAAAGGCCTGAGTTTGACAGAATCACATGGGATATGGCCATGCTTGCAGAGCTTGAAGCCAACAAAGTAATATGGCAAAATCTTCCGGTAATTTCGCGTCACTACAACGATAAAAAAGATGCCGAAAGCCTCCCTTTGAGAAAAGCCCTGTCTCTCGAAAGCGACATCACCATAGTATGCGTCGGCTCAATAGATAATCCTTCCGACTGCGTAGCATGCTGCGGCACGCACCCATCTACCGCCGGTCAGGTAGGTTTGCTTAAAATATACAAGGTTGAAAGCAACAAGGGTATGTTCCGCATATATTTTGAAGCGGGACAGCGAGCCCTGAAAAAATACAGAGAACAGTTCGATGTATTAACGCAGCTGGAAAACAGCCTTTCCGCAGGTTCCGGCGACTTAATGAGCAAATACAAGGCTCAGCAGGAAAAAAACCGCGAGGCTCGTACAGCTCTTCATTTTCTGAAAAAAGAAATAATAAGAAGGGAGGCGCAGGATCTGAAAAAAAGCATGGCGGCTTCTCAAACGCCTGTATCAAGAAGCTACAGGCTCCTTTCCAATGACGATATTTCTTCTATCGCACGCGAAGTCAGCAGCGAAATTCCGAAAATCCTTTTCCTGACACACGAGCCTACCAAAACCGTTTTTCTGTGCTCCAGCGAAAAATCCCTGGTAGACTGCGGCAGACTGGTCAAAGAAAACGCTTCCATATACGGCGGAAAGGGCGGCGGAAACAAGACTCTCGCAAGGGCCATTTTCAGCAAGGAGGAGTACATACCGACGTTCATAGACCTGCTCGAAAAGCATCTGCGTTAACAGCAAAAACATAACGATAGCATTACGGCAGTATCACGGCAATATCGCCGGAATACAAAAAAATGAAAACAGAGCTTCATGCAAAAGATAGAGAAAATTTCCGCGCCTTACGCATAACAAGCTCTGTTTTTATTTTAAAGTCTCGTTTTATTTATTACCATATTCAATTATATAAACATTAACCTTTCTTGCTCCCCAGGTCAGACACTGACCATATCTTTCCATGTAAAGGTCAACAACGTTTCCCTTAATCGCAGTCCCTACATCATTAGCTACAGCATACCCATATCCTTCAATATAGAGCAGCGAGCCCAGCGGGATTATGCTACTGTCAACGGCGCACGTTCCGTATTCGCACGGAAGCCCATATGCGCCCACGGGATTTCCTCCGTAATGATATGCGACGGCTTTTACCCCTGAAATCTTCTGTTTATACTGAAGTCCTGCCGGCGTTCCGAAAAGGATTTTCATTCCGTATGACACTGTCCTGTCTTTCTTCTCCTGAAGAATTTCAGTTTCTTTAAGCGTTCTGTCCGCCTCTTTTCCGTCTATATAAGTAACGAGATACGTCCTCTTCTCAATGCCGTCCTGTCCTTCCTGCGTAACGGCTGTTTCCCCTATCGGCATACCGTAGTCTGCGGCATAAACCTGCTTATGCCCAACAGAAACCTCCTCCGACACATAGCCTGTGGTAACTCTCCTGACATATACATGAGCGCCGCCAGTCAGCATTTCCTCTTGAGCAGGCTCAACTATATCGTCCTTTCCAACCGTGATATCAAGCTCCTCTAACAATTCTCCCACCGTGACCGGAAGCGATGTCACGGTAACCGTTTCCCCATCGGCAGTTACAGGCACCTGTAACGCTTTGGTGATATTGATTTCCATATCGTCTGAAATTCCATCGTACATCTGAACATCTATTATGTCCTGCCCGTACACATAATCAATTCCATGATTCTCAATGAAACTGTCTACCCTCATACTCGTAGTCTCATACTTGGTCGTAGCGACTTCTGTGGAATTATCAATATTTACTATCACCGTCTTAGGCGTGGTATAACCCACTATTACTAAACCGGCGGCCGAAATGCAAATAGTAGCAACGATGGTAGCCGCAAGTCTCGGATGAGCATTTTTGAAATTTTCGGCCTTCTCTTTAGGGGCGGAAATTTTGCTGTATACAGCATGTTTTCCCTTTTCAAACCAGCCGAAAAACCTCTCCAAAAAATGCCCAACCTTATCTTTAGGTTTATCTATCATAGGCCCTCCTATTTTTTTCGAGACCTTCCCATTTTACCATACAGCACCCGTCAAGTCAAAGAAAACAGGCATTTTTCAACGTTTTTCGGCCTCGCCAATATAGTTTTTTGTAGAATTTGTGAAATGTTTGAAAAAGTTTTTTGTATAAAATAATCTCTGAAACTATTGTTTCCAAATTACCGTATCTATATACAGCTTATGACATATCACGCCGCTTGATTCGAAAACTATCTGCTGCACCGTTCGGCAGATAACCACAAAAAAGCCGCTTGCATATACGCAAGCGGCTTTTATTGCTTTTATATCTTTTAAGCTGTTGGAATTATTTATTCTTCTTCCATCGCCTTCATATCAGGATCGAAGTGAAGTTCGCAGCCCGTTGCAGCCTGAATATCTTCCTTTGTATAGTCCGGATGAAGTTCAACTACCCAAAGGCCGTCTTCTCTTACTTCCATAACTCCCATTTCAGTAATTATCTTGGAAACGCACTTTTCAGCAGTCAAAGGAAGAGTGCATTTTTTCAGGATTTTATGGTTTCCTTTGTTGGTGTGAAGCATTACTATGATAACTTCAGGACATCCTGTGCAGAGATCCATTGCTCCGCCCATGCCGGCAACCTTCTTTCCCGGTACGATCCAGTTAGCCAAGTCTCCGTTTTCGGCAACTTCCATTGCGCCTAAAACAGTAGCCCTTACGTGACCTCCTCTTACGAGGCCGAAAGATTCAGCCGTATCGAAGTATTTAACCCTGTCAACAGCGGTTACATAAGTTCCGCCGGAATTGATTATGTCTACGTCAAGATTTGATTCGTCAGCTACAGCGTCGATTCCTGCAAATCCGTTCTCAGAGTGAAACGTAACCATAACGCCCTCAGGAATATAATTTGCTACCATTGTAGGCAAACCTATTCCCAGATTAGCGAATTCGCCGTCTTTAAATTCTTTTGCGCATCTCTTTGCGATTCTTACTTTTAAATCTGCCATGGTTTCTCTCCTTCCGCAATAGCATCTACCAAAACGCCTGCAACCGCGAACATATCAGGATCTATCTCGCCGATTTCAACAATCTTTTCAGGAGCTATGATGGTCTTGTCAGCAGCTCCGGCCATTACATAGTTAAAGTTCTTAGTCGCTTTGGCACAGTAATAGTTTCCGAATTTATCAGCTACCGTAGGTCTAATTAAAGAATAGTCGGCACGAAGAGGCATTTCAAGCAAATACTTTTTGCCTTCTATTTCTACAACCTTTTTCTTTCTTCCCAGCTCGTCGAGTTCTGTTTCCATAGGAGTAGCCACACCTGTAGGAGTAAGCACACCGCCGAGGCCGTATGCTGCTGCCCTGATTTTTTCCGCTAAAGTTCCCTGAGGAACAAGTGTGTACTTAAGGGTGCCTTCTGCAATCTGCTCGTTGATCTTAGGGTTAACGCCGATGTGGGATGCGATCAGATGATCTACCATGTGATTCTCAAGAAGCTTACCTATACCTCTTGCAGTCTTTCCTCCGAAAGCGCCGGCAGGCTGTCCTGCGTCAAGACCGCCGTCGTTGCCAATAACCGTCAGGTGCTTTACGCCTTTTCTTACCAGAGCGTCCATTAAGACTTCCGGTGAACCTGTTGCCAGGAATCCGCCTACCATGATGGTCATTCCGTCTTTTACGCCTGCAACTGCTTCATCTGCAGTCATAATTTTGTTAATCATGTTCGTTTCACCTTTCTATATTATTCACGTGCGCTCCGGACAGATTGCCTGCCGGCGCGCAAACTTTAACTATCTATCGGCTATAGCGGACTTCTTCTCCCAGCCACGCTTCTGCACTTCCTGCATTATGTAAGACATAACGTGCTCTGCATATTTTCCAGGGCCGAAACCTGCGTCATATCCCAGCTCCTGTGCAAGTTCATGAGAAATTCTCGGACCTCCGCAGGTCAGTATGACCTTATCGCGCAGTCCTTCCGCCTCAACCAGTTCCACCATCTTAGTCAGCTGCTTGATGTGTATATCCTTCTGAGTTACGGTCTGAGAAACCAGAATAGCGTCGGCATTTACTTCCTTTGCTTTAGCTATGAGCGTTTCACAAGGAACCTGTGAACCCATGTTGTAAGCAACCACATTCTTAAATCTTTCAAGTCCGAAGTGTCCATGGAAGCCCTTCATCTGAATTATAGCGTCGATACCTACGGTGTGTGCGTCAGATTCGATGGAAGCGCCTACCACTACGATGTCTCTTCCTATGTTGTCGCCTATCCATTCGCCGCATTCAACACGATCCATAACAGTACCTTCAACCTTAGGAACCTTTATGGCTGTGTAGTCTATGGTCGGCTGCGCTGAACCGTAAACGTTGAAGAACGTATATCCAGTTGTAAGCTCGCAGTAATAAGCTACGTTAGGCTCTTCCAAGCCTAATTTCTTAGCGTACTGCTTAGCACATTCTTCAGCTTCTTCACCGTAAGGTACGGGAAGAGTGAACGCAAGCTGAACTTTTCCGTCGTTTAAAGCGTCGCCGTAAGGCTTAACGCATGTCAAATCAACCTGAGTTGTTGCTGTTTTATTATCTGCCATTACCTTGACCTCCCTATTCATGATTCATAAACATTTCGATGAACGGATTGAAATAGTTTTCACCCTTGGTGCAAACGCCTTCAAGTCCGTGTCCGCCGTCAAACGGACGCTTTACGCCGCCGAAGATACCCTTTTCGATGGTTGAGAACAGACCTTCTTTTTCAACCTCTGCAAGAAGCTCGTCTGCCTTTTTCAGAACCTCCTGAGCACGGCTCTGAATTATTCCGCCTTCCTTAAATTCCATTTCATCGCCTATATGTCTGCAATTGTTGAAGATATATTTTGCATTTTCTATGGAAAGGTATCTGTCCTGCATGAACGGAGTATGAATAGCCTCCGTCAACATTCCCGTCAGCAGTATGGACTGTCCCGACCAAACAGTTACCAAGTTAAACAGAGCATCCTGCAGATGACCTCTGAAAATGTTTCCTGTCATGAATTTTGTAGGCGGCATGTATTTTAATCTTGCCTTAGGGAAGATTTCCCTTGCCATCTGAGCCTGAGCCAGTTCAAGCAGGAATCCGTCTTCAGTTGAAGGATCCATTTCAAAGGCGTGTCCAAGTCCCATCTGTTCTTCTGGAATATTGGCAAGCACTGCGAACTGCTCATTGATAAACTGTGACGCAGTTACCGTATGAGCTGCCTCGATAGCGTCGTCGGTAGTCAGATAGTTATCTTCTCCGGAATTGAAGATTATTCCGCAGTATCCGATTATAACTCTTGACATGAACTGGTCGACAAGAGTTCTCTGCATGTTGATGTCTCTGAACAGAATGCCGTAAATAGCGTCATTGAGCATCATATCCAATCTTTCAAGAGCTCCCATAGCTGCGATTTCAGGCATGCACATTCCGGAAGAATAGTTGCAGAGTCTGATGTATCTGCCCATTTCTTCACCGACCTCGTCGAGGGCTTTTCTCATGATTTTAAAGTTTTCCTGAGTAGCGTATGTACCTCCGAAACCTTCTGTAGTAGGACCGTAAGGAACGTAGTCCAGAAGCGACTGAGCAGTCGTTCTGATGACGGCTATTACGTCGGCTCCCTGTCTGGCTGCAGCCTGAGCCTGAATAACGTCTTCGTAAATATTGCCTGTAGCAACTATTACGTAAATGTATGGTTCAGGACTCTCGCCTATTGTTTTAAGGTATTCCTGACGTTTTGCCTTCTGCATGTCAATTCTTTCAAAGGTCTTCTTGATTGCAGGCTTCAATGCCTCTGCCGCTTCTTCCTGAGAGCAGGTCGGAAGCTTTGTGATTTCAAGCTTGCCGGCAGCCATGTCCTCCGCTATCTCCTGAGCTGATTTTCCAGTCTGAACCATTGCGTTTCCCATCCAGTAAGCTGCGCCTGTAGGCAGCGCACCGGCTTCCTTAATCTGATCTACAACCACGTTAGGAAGCGGCGTATCGACGTCGTCAACACCGTCGACGCCTAAAAGTCTTACGATTGTTCTCTCCGTGGATACAGTTGTATGACGCTCGATGAATTCCTGCATATCGTGAGCAATGTTTGCCGCATGCTGGCGAGCGCTGTCAACAACTTTCGGGTCAAGATTTAATTTGCTTTTCATCCTTTTTCTCCTTATCTGATATATTTTTTCGCCCCTTCTATAATTGCTTTGTCGATTCCGAGCATAGCAGCTATACTTAGAGCATCCTTAGGTACTTGTGCTTCGCTGTCCACTTTACAAAGACGATAGTCCATGTATTTGGATATTATATTTATCCTGTCACGGCGGTTTGCATGCTGTATCTCGCTGTTAAGCTTAATAAAATCGCAGTCGGCCAGCCCCCTGACCTGCATGTTTACTATGCCTTCTCTCTCTGTTACAGACTCAAAATGCGTCGTTATCAGGGAAATATACGGTTTTTCTATCAAATAATCCACCAGGCTCTTGGTCAAGGCTGTACCCTCCGTAGGGTTGGTGCCGGAGGCTATCTCGTCTATCAGTATTAAACTTCTTTCCTGTCCGTGGTCGAGAATCTCCTTGAGTTCTTCCATCTCAGAGCCAAAGCTGGACAAGCCTCTTTCCACTGACTGCGAATCGCCTATGAGAATCTGCATATATGAGGAAAGCCCCACTCTGGCCTTCCTTGCCGGCACGAAAAAGCCGTACTGCGCCATTATCGGTATCTGTCCCGCCAATTTAAGGGATATAGTCTTTCCTCCCATATTGGCTCCTGTTATCAATGTAACTCCATCCTTCAATGAAATTGATACGGGACAGTATTCCTTTCCTTTTGATTTTATTATATCCTCAACCTGAAGGTTTCTTCCGTCTTCAAATTCAATCACATGCTCGTCAGATATTTCCGGTTTTACCAAGCTGTGTCTGATCGAATATATGGCCCTTGCCAAAGCCAAATCGAGAGTTCCCATCTTATAGCAATTTGTCAAGATTACTTCCGCTTTTTCGGAAATCTTTTTAGAAAGGAATTCTCTTACCCTCTCCTCTTCGACTTCTATATCGGAATTTATCTTTTCCACCTCGCTTATATAACGGTAAACTTCTTCTGTCGGCTTGAGCTGAAGAGTTACGCTCATGTAATCCTGGTCTACTGTTTCCAGCTCTTCAAGAGCCTGAATCTTATCAAAATCCGGATGGGATTTTGAGATCACTATATCAAATTTAGGAGTCAGCTGAACGTTATGCTCACGTCTCAGCCGCTCTCTTTCCTGTTTTTGTTCTTTTCTTATCAAAAGCTCGTATTCGCGCTTTTTACTTCTGTACTCTCCCAGAAGCGGACTAAATTCATCATATATGTAAAAAGTATTCAGCCTGTCTCTTCTCGGATCCAACTCGTCTAAAAGATCTTCCGTATCTTCAAGGAAATATTCCTCAGGTACGGCGTCTACGACAGGCGCGTTTTCGTCTGCTTTAAACAGAAGCGAAACAGCTCCCTCTTTTTCTGCTTCTCCCGCTTTTGCAGCGCCGGCTGCCTTACATTCAGAAACACAGTGGCAGCCTTTGTAATCTCCTATTTCATGCTCTATCGTAAGCTTTCGTATCTGTCTCATCTGAAGAAGCAGCGATTTTACTTCAAAAAGCTCGACCGTTGAAAGAATAGCGCTTCCACTCCGCTGCACCGTAAGGGACGGATCCTTTACTTCCATGAAAACTTCCTGAATCTTGTCCGTTAAGGTCTTGTTCTGTTTTACGAATTCTATCATCATCCCGACTCTGTCAAGCTCAGCTCGAAGTTCTTCTTCCTGTCCGGGATAATAAGGTTTAATTTCCTTAAGTTGTTTTTTCCCAAAGGGCGTATTCAAATCGAGATTGAACATAACATAATCGAGTCCTGTCTCCCGTCTTGTCTTTGCGTTAGCCAGTCTTCTGTTTTTTCCCTGTATCATAAATTACATCCTTACATCTACAATCGGAATATCAGGTATCGCTTTCTGCATTTCCTCTAAAAGAAATCTGTTGTCAAAGGTATATCCCGCCGGAGCCCACGGGTTCACCGTGATGGCGGCTATATCAATATTCTTCAGAACGCATACCCTGAAGCCTTTCTTTCTGAAAATTCCCCAGTCCATGGCGTTTACAAAAATCTTTGTCGGGTCCTTTAGTACAAACTGTACCTGCTTGAGCTTTTTCAGACTTATATCCGAAATAACGCTGTTGGTAAAGGCTCCGGGAATATATATATATTCAGTATCCTCGCATATGGCTCCGTTGATATCTTTGGCGGCTCCGAGGCCGGTCGTAAGATCCAGCTTCGTCACCTCGCCGTCGCCGTTTACGAGCATAATCTTGTTGTCAAAATTATTGTTTTCTATCGCCGTTCTTACTGCGCCTTCCTCAAGTTCCGGCGTTCTGTATATGTTGACGACATGAGCGGTTTCTTCCACTACTTTATTGAGCTTTCTGGAAAGCACGGCGCCCGTTGATAATATAATCGCGTCGGAGGTATCCGGTGAAGCTATGGATTTCCTGTCGATTGCCCCGTCTATCAGAATCAGCTGGCACCCAAGGCAGAGCATCTCGTCGCAAAGCATTTTTTGTTCCGCATTTATCACAGGCCCCGCGATCTGAACGTAACCCGCCTCTCTTACGCGGCAAATCAAAAGCTCTCCGATTGCTGTGGAATACTTGGTTTTCCTTATCACTTCCAGTCCTGCGTCTGCCAAATCGTAGAGAAGGGTAGGCACCGCCACCAGCATATCCTGATCTAAATAAACTCTCGGCTTTTCAGTTCCCGTAACTAAATCCTGCGATTCCCCGTCTCTTCCCGTCGAGGTGACTCCCAACACTACTCCTTCATCTATAGCTTCTTCTATGAGATAATTAAGCGCCGTGGTTTTTCCGGCATTTTTAGCCATTCCTACGATAGAAAGAGTTTTATATTTAGTTGACAGGTCATATAACAGCCCCATATTTTATATCCTCATTTCACGCCTTTGGGGAGGCCGCGAGGAGCCTCCCCTAAAGGTAACTTTTTGTTTTTAAAGAAATTAGTGTTTGTTTCTTTCGTGTCTTGCCAGGTTGCTTGGCTCCATGGACTTGATTTCAGGTCCTTCTCCGAGAGCTGAAACACCCTGATACTTGTAAGTCTTCTTGCCTGTGCAGTAATCGCATGTGCAAGGAAGATCAGGCAGCTGCGACTCTGTATAAGTAGTGATAACGCCTTCGTAGTTTCTCAGGATAACCTTGTGAGGAGTCTGTGAAATTACGTACTGAGGCATTACAGGAGTCTTTCCGCCGCCGCCAGGAGCGTCTACTACGAAAGTAGGAACGGCATATCCCGAAGTATGTCCTCTCAGACCTTCTATGATCTCGATACCCTTAGCAACTGAAGTTCTGAAGTGCTCGATACCTATCGAAAGGTCGCAGATGTAAATGTAGTAAGGTCTTACTCTGTTCTTAACGAGTGCGTGTACCAGTTCTCTCATAATATGCTTGCAGTCGTTAACGCCTCTTAAGAGTACTGACTGGTTACCTAAAGGAATACCTGCGTCCGCCAGCTTTCTCAGAGCTTCCATAGCTGTAGGAGTCATTTCCTTAGGATGGTTGAAGTGAGTGTTCAACCATATAGGGTGATACTTCTTCAGCATGTCGCAGAGTTCGTCTGTAATTCTCTGAGGCATAACTACAGGAGTTCTTGAACCGATTCTTACGATTTCAACGTGAGGGATTTTTCTCAGCTCGCTGATTATGTATTCAAGAGTTTCAGTCTCAACCAGAAGAGCGTCTCCGCCGGAAAGCAGTACGTCTCTAACCTGAGGAGTTCTTCTGATGTAGTCGATACATGCGTCGATGTCTTCTCTTGATCTTGCTCCGTCGGTTTCTCCTGCAAGTCTTCTTCTTGTGCAGTGACGGCAGTACATTGAACACTGGTCTGTAATCAGGAAGAGAACTCTGTCAGGGTATCTGTGAGTCAGTCCAGGAGCAGGGGAGTCTGCGTCCTCGTGCAGAGGGTCAGCATCGTCAGCCTCTGATCTGTGCATTTCGGCCAGTGTAGGAACTGCCTGCATTCTTACAGGACATCTAGGGTCGTCAGGATCCATGAGGGAAGCATAGTAAGGAGTGATACCTACTCTGAATCCGCCCATAACTTTTTCGATGTCAGCCTTTTCCTGTTCGGTAAGGTTTACTACCTGGCAAATATCTTCCACGGTAGTAAGTCTGTGCTCAACCTGCCAATGCCAGTCGTTCCACTGTTCATCTGTTACTCCCTTAAACAAAGGAATGTCTTTCCAATTTCTTATTGCCATTTTTTTCTCCTTTTAGCTTGAAATATCAAATGGTTTTTATATAACTCGTTTAATTTGAAAAGCCACAGCGCTCCCGGCCTTTTAAAATCCCGGGCCGCTGCAACGCTTTCTCAACGTCCACCGCGCGCCTCTTGCCTTGCCTGATGGCGGCGTATACGCTGATTAAGCATACATTTCTTCAAATAATTTTCTTAAGCCGTCGTGCTCTCTCAGATCCTGAAGAGTAATTGCCGCATGGCCCTTGGTGTATCCGTTTCCAACAATCATGTTAACGTCTTTTCCAACGCCTTCTGCTCCGAGTGCAGCCTTAGTGAAGCTGGTTGCCATTGAGAAGAAGTAAACAGTTCCGTTGTCCTTGCAGGAAAGGATTGAACCCATTTCAGTGTTCTCGATGTTTACGCAGTTGATAACTACATCATACAGCTCTCCGTTGGTCAGTTCCATAGCCTTGTTGTACATTCCGACAGCATCTGTAGCGTCCATGTGGAAATATTCGTCAGCCAGGTTAAGAGCTCTTGCTCTGTCTTCCGACTTCTGTGAGCCTGCTGCGCATACTACCAGACCTGTAACGCCTGCTCTCTTCTTTGCTTCATATAAGCAGAGAAGTCCGGATTTTCCGCCGCCGCCGATAACCAGAATCTTCTGACCTGACTGGCAAAGCTTAGCAGCCTGCGCAGGAGCTCCTGCTACGTCAAGTGCGGATAAAGCAAGTCCTTCAGGCATATCGTCAGGAATGATTCCGTAGATACCGCTCTGGAACAGGATAGCCTGACCCTTGATGTCAACCTGGTCGATTGAAGGTCTCATTTCGAGAATTTCATCAATTCTCAGCGGAGTAAGAGACAGTGATACGAGCGTAGCAATCTTGTCGCCAACCTTGAGGTCGCCTACGTAAGCAGGTCCGATTTCCTTAACTGTTCCGAGAAGCATTCCGCCTGAACCTGTCCAAGGGTTTTTATGCTTTCCGGCTTTTGCAACGATGTCCATCATTGTCTGCTTAACTTTAGCCTGATCCTCTGGTGAATTTTCGATGTCGGCAGGCTTCTTGCCGTTGCACGATCTTCTTACGATTTCAGTAAATGAAGCGGAGTCAACGTTTAAAGTCTGTACGTCGATAAGAACTTCGTTGTCGTAAATTTCCATAGTGTTGTCAATAACGTCTGCCGGCTGTGGCAGTACTCCCTTTGGGGAGATTACTCTGTGAGTACCGTAAGGGCATCCTTTTTTCATTTTTTTATCCTCCTAGAAATATTATTTTTTATGATTTTATACCTGAATTGTGTCAGGCATAAGTTGCTATGATAATTATATATCAAATCTTCGCGAGTTTCCATAATAAAATCATAATTTTCTGTTCTTACTTTTAACTCTGTCTGATTTATCCAATTATCATTCTGCATCGTTCAGCTATAATCTAAAAAGCAAAATTCATGCCAAGAGCTTCTGCGTATTCTTCTCTTGCTTCCTGCCGCTTTTTTTGTTCTTTTCCAACATTTTTAGACGTTTTATTTGTTTCTATTCATTATGAACAAAAAACCGCGAACCGTTTTAGATTCACGCAGTTTTTTAGCGAACACATTTCGTTTCACGGCAAAAAAGGCAAGGCGTCTGGTCCGCTGTAATGCGGCAAATCATCCGAACATGCGGCCGGATATCATATACCGTATTTCTTTTTTTTACGCACCAGCTGCGTCTGGCTTATGTCTATGGCTTTGGCGGCTTTTCTGGTAGAGCCGTATTTCTCGCACGCATATTTTATCAGACTCTTTTCATATTCCTCGACCGCAGTCTGCAAATTTATTTCCGCCCGCTGCTCCATAGCTTCCGTCTCCGGCTCCTCTCCTGCCGCATATCCGAACAAATCACTATGCTTTTCGCGCATTACGTCCATCAGCGTTATTTCTTCGCCCTGTGACGATATGATGAGCCTTTGAACCGTGTTTTCCAGCTCACGTA
Organism: uncultured Clostridia bacterium; assembly: GCA_937900415.1. Classification (GTDB taxonomy): domain Bacteria; phylum Bacillota; class Clostridia; order Peptostreptococcales; family Anaerovoracaceae; genus Fimisoma. The sequence goes on along the minus strand of CALCEY010000015.1, from coordinate 73,463 downwards.
TATTTCCCGGCCACTGCTGCCGCATGAGATAGTCCATGGCGTTTTCATCAATCCCTCTTTTAACGCCGAACTTCTTGCTGTATTTAACAAGGAAATGGCTTACGAGCGCGGGAATATCGTCCGTCCTTTCGGAAAGGCTCGGAATCCTTATGGGAACCACGTTCAGGCGATAATAAAGATCTCTCCTAAACTTCCCCTCTTCTACCAACGTCTCCAGATTTTTATTGGTAGCGGAAATTATTCTCACGTTGGTTTTAACGGGAGCAGTCCCTCCCACTCGGTAAAACTCCCCGTCCTGAATGGCTCTCAGCAGCTTGGCCTGCATTTCAAGAGGTAATTCGCCGATTTCATCAAGAAATATAACGCCATTGTTCGCCAGCTCAAAATATCCTTTCTTACCTCCGGCGCTGGCCCCTGTGAAGGCTCCCTTTTCGTATCCGAAAAACTCCGATTCGATAAGCGAGGGGGAAATCGCGCCGCAGTTAATCTTAACAAATGGCTGCATTTTCCTGTCGCTGTTTTTTTGTATTATATTGGCCGCTTTTTCCTTTCCGACGCCTGTATCTCCGAAAATTATAACGTTGCAGTCATATTTTGACACCTTCGTCATCTCATCTAAAACCTGACACATCATTTTACTGCGGCATACAAAATCCTCCATAAGGGTTTTTTCCATAATTCTGCTGTTAAACGGATTGTTTTCAAGCTCTTTCGCCGGGTCTTTATAGGCCGGCTCCACGAATTCAGCGTTTTTCAAATAAGGAGCCATCTCCCTGATGATTTCAATATCAAAATCGTCATAACCGTTGATATATCCCTCGGCGCACCTTACATACAGCGGCTTCGACATGGATTCCGTTATGTAAAGGGCTATGTTGAGATTGTTGATAAGATTGGCAAACAATACGGTTCCCTCCGGCTTGGTCGCCAATATATTTATGGTCTCGGCTCCCGGAATTTCGGCACAGTTGACAGAGAGATCGAAAAGAGACTCAGCGTCCAGCTGTTTCATACATTCCATCGGCTTCAGTATGTTGATAAAATGAACCTCGTCGAACACCTTTTCTACCAGCTCGTCTATTCCCTTTCCCGCCATCCTCATACTTGTACGCTTATCAAAGAGGCATACTATCTCCGCTTCGGCTCCCACCTCGCGTCTTATCACATAGCCGTAAAGGAGATTGGTAAGCATGCTGTTTCCTACAATCAGAAACTTTTTACCGTCCCCTATAAGCTGATGAAGCCTGTAAAGCGTTCCCGACTGGTCGAAGGTGAACATCGTCAGATTGAGGGGCAAATCCTCCTGTATTTTTACCACCGGTATCGAATCATGTATTATTGCATATCCCGTCGCTTCCACCTGGTTAAAGGCCCTGTTTACCGAGGTTATGTCTTCTATGTACATGGGAACAGAGGCCGCAGACACGTTGCATATTATCCTATCGCCCGTCTTAAGGCTCGTCTTATTGTCATAATCGCTTCCGATTTCTTCGATGACTCCCATCACAAGTCCTCCCGTATCGGTTACAGGATTGTGCAGCTTACCTCTTCTTATCACTATATCTATTATCTGCTGCTTTATTTTTTTCTCATCGTCATTGACTTCGGTACAAATTTGCTTGAAACCTGTGCCTTCAAGGTGTATTCTCTTTATAGAGACTCTGAGTTCGTCAGGATATATATTGCGGCTGTTATCCAGCTTCCAGGCTGACGTAGGCAGCACATGCTGCGGTTCAAGCACTCGTTTGATTCCATATGTCATAGGCATTTTGTGTTCGCTCCTTCTGTCGCTGAACCTAATTCGGTTCACTTTGATGGTATTTTCAATGATAAACCATTGGCACACATTTTGCAATAATTATTTCTATGAATTCAGACTAACTGATTTAGTTTTATATCAACATTTAACAAAAGGAGAAATAACAATGGAAGAAAAAATCACTTCAACTCTCAGATTGAGAATGTCAGCTAAAGACGCTCATTACGGCGGAAATCTCGTAGACGGAGCTCATATGGTACACCTGTTCGGAGACGTAGCTACAGAGCTTCTAATCAAGTGCGACGGAGACGAAGGTCTTTTCTGCGCTTACGACAACATCGAGTTCCTGGCTCCTACATATGCCGGAGACTATATCGAAGCTTACGGCGAAATTACCAGCATCGGCAATACTTCAAGAAAGATGAAATTCGAGGCCAGAAAAGTAATCGTTTCAAGACCTGACATCAGCGCTTCAGCCGCAGATTTCCTCGAAGAGCCTATCGTAGTTGCAAGAGCTACCGGAACCTGCGTAACTCCAAAAGACTGCAAGAGAAAATAGTGAAATGGTGCGATGATTGACAAGCCGCAAGGCGATGTCAGAATCGGAACATTTCATTCGCCAGAACTCCCCGCGAGCAGGCTCTTGACTCGGCGAGCGGCCTGGAGTTTACGGCGCGGCATATGACACGGCGATTGCCGAGCCGCAAGGCGAAAACAGAATCGGAACACGACACCGACAAGCTATTGTGAGTTTATCGGTGTCGTATTATTTTTGTCAGAACTCCCCGCGAGCAGGCTCTTGACTCGGCGAGCGGCTCGGAGTTTACGGCGCGGCAAGGTGCGATGATTGGCAAGCCGCAAGGTGATGTCAGAATCGGAACATTTCATTCGCCAGAGCTCCCCGCGAGCCGGCGCTTAAACACACGCTTTAAAATCAAGGCGGCCTGCCGGGCTTATCTGCATCCGTTGAACAGGACACTGAATAAGCCTGGCAGGCCGCCTTTGCATTAACAGTTTTTCAAATATTCTATCTCTTCTCTCGTAAGCTTGCGGTAATGTCCCGGCCTGAGATGTCCCAGCCTGATTTCACCTATAGCTATGCGTTCCAGCTCCTGAACGGGATTTCCCACCGCCGAAAACATCTTGCGTACCTGACGGTTTTTCCCTTCATGTATGGTGATTTCCACGAGGGTGGAGCCCGCAGTGCCCTTGATTATATCAACTCTTGCCCTACCTGTCACATACCCTCCTATATCTATGCCGCTCCTCAGCTTTCTCGCGCGCTCTTCGGAAAAAACGCCTTTCACCAGCGCCCTGTAAGTTTTACCCATTTCATGCTTGGGATGGGTCACCCTGTATGTCAATTCGCCGTCGTTGGTCATTATCAGAGCTCCCGTGGTATTATAGTCCAGTCTTCCTACAGGGAAAAGCCTCTCGTCTATATCGCTGACAAGGTCCATTACGGTAGCCCTGTTCTTATCGTCGCTGGCCGTAGTTACCATTCCCATCGGCTTATTTACGAGAACGTAAACCTGCTTCTGCCGTTTTTCTATGAGGCGGCCGTTGACGCTCACTTCATCTCCGTCTTTAACATCATAACCCGGTTCTCTCATTACGGCTCCGTTTATCTTCACATTGCCGCTTGCGATGAGCTGATCGGCCTTACGTCTGCTGGCAATACCCGCCTGAGCTATATATTTGTTTATTCTCATAACTTTATCCTCTGTCTGTTTTATAGAATTATTTTATCACAGACAAGTCTCTGTTGTAAACATTCTCAAGACCTTCGAAAGCTACCTTATTCCTGATTTTTTCAGGCTCAATGCTGTATAAACCCCTTTGCTTCATCCGTTCAAAATATTCTCCTCCGGCAAAAGTAAATCTTCTGTCAAGGCCGTTTTCTTCTTCAAGGGCTTTTCTTGAAAATTTGAGCAAATCGCCTATAGCTAAGCTTTCCGGAAGCTCCAGCATAGAACGCCCGCAAGCATATTCGGCAGCGTTGTAGCCTGCCAGCGAGCCCGTGGAGATAGCCTCCGTATGCCCGATAAAAAAGCCCGATTTTTCGCCGCCCAAAAACAAATTTTCCATTCCGTCGGCTCTCATATATCCGTCTCTTTTCCCCACCGACATATATCTTATTGAATTTCCCTTTCCTCCCGCATAAGGATCTGCAAATCTTACGTTCTCAAAGCCCTCAATCTGTCTTAGGTCTTCAAGATTGAAATACGGCGTCATCAGCTTGGCGTGTCCGGTATCTATGAGAATAATATTTTCCGCATAGGAATCGAGGGCATATTGCCTGCACACTTTCTTTTTCAGCTTATCTCTGTTTATGAATTTTTCGGGCAGAGGTATAACAGCAAAGCCGTCTTTATCAAGCTTTCTCTGAAGTTTCTTTGAAAGCGTTCTTTTTTCAAGCTTACACGAACCACTGAAGGCCCCCCGTGTTCCGTCAGCCTTACAAGCCGAAAGGTCTTTAAGCCCCGCTCTCTCTGTTATGCTGACCCTCGGCCCGAAGGCGGGACATCTGAGAACGCACATGGAACAGCCGTTGCCATATCTCATACAATTGCCCATAGGGCCTGTAGAACCTGTAGTCTCTATGAAAACATCCCCTTCGATTACCTCTCCGTCCGCTGTGACTACAGCTCTTACCCTGGATTCATTCTCAAGCCTGACGTCGATTATTCTTGTTATAAACCTTAATTCTACTCCAAGCTTTTTAACAAGCCTTCTGACCTCGGGCTCTACCATGGCTACGTCATAAAAAGACGCGTGGTCATGACCGGGAAAATTCACATTTCGATGGGTGGACAGACTATCTGTTATTTCAAACATTTCTCCCGCACCGAGCGCTATATTTTCCTCCGCAGCGGTAAACCTTCCGTTGTTTCTCATTATTCCGCCCACGTTTCCAAGTCCTAAAAGCATATCCGTTTTTTCACAGAGAACGACTTCTGCTCCCCGCTTGGCCGCCCTTACCGCTGCGGCAGCTCCGGCCCAACCGCCGCCTATAACTATCGCTTTACACATAAAAACACCTTCCTCTCATAAAAAATCTTATGCCGGGAAGGCGATAATTATTGTTTTATTTTTTCCTTGTAATCCAAAGAATTTCCGGCGCAGCATGACCTTGATTCAGCATGTCGGCATAAACGCAGTGAAACCTGCTTTTTTCAAGTGTTTCAGCAAACCGCTTAAGTTCCTCTTTCTCCGCTGCGCCCTCTTCATGTCCGGGGTATACGGTTATGCAAACAATTCCTCCGGCCTTCACCGTCTCCACAGCCTCCTTAACAGCCGTAGCCGTAGTATCCTTTCTCGTAGTTATGCTCTTGTCTCCTCCCGGCAGATACCCCAGATTAAAAATTATCACAGCCGGCTCTTCCGAAACGTAATTTTTCATATTGACATGGCTGTCGTTTATAAAGGTAACCTTTGCCTGGCTCTCCGCTTCAGCGCACGCTCCGAACCGGCCACGCTCCCCCTGTTTAATCGGCTCATTTCTTATTTCCCACGCTTCCCATGAAATTCCACTGTCATCAAGCAGCCTCTCGGCAGATTCTATCGCTTCCTGCTGTATATCAAAGGAATAAACCTTTCTGCACAGTCCTGCCAGAAATCGTGTATCATAACCCCTGCCGCAAGTGCAGTCCACCGCCGTATCGTGTTCTTTCAAATACTTCTCGCAGATAGCCTGCGCAAGGCTCGTCGTATCCTGTAAAAGATTCATTTTATTTTTCCTCGCCTCAAAATATAACAAGATATAAAATCCATAATAAAATTATAACAAAGTTTATATAATATGGGCAACTTTTATCAGCTTACTATTGCCTTTTGCCTCGCAATACTGTATAGTCGAAATATACAACTGTTGGAGGTATCATAAATGAAGAAGAAAATCACAATTTTATTGCTGGCATTATGTTTAGTTTTACTGGCGGCATGCGGAGAGCCTTCCCCTTCTGACGCACTTAAAGCTGATATTGAAAAGGCCAAATCATCTCCTGATGAAATAATTGAGGGAATAGGCAGCGACGGTTTCGGAGAAGAAGCAACTCAGGCTCTTATCGACAAAGTTCTTGATTTCGATTATAAGCTTGGAGAAGAAAAAGTTGACGGCGAAACGGCTACCGTAGATCTCACCATAACCACATATCCTCTCGGAGAAATATTTACCAACGTTCTCAGCGAGCTTTTCAGCTCAAACCTTGAAGAGCTGGGCGCTATGACAGAAGAAGAACTTACGGCTTACATGGACGAAACTCTCATATCGAATCTTGATAAAGCAGAAAAGAATTTCGAGACAGATTTGACCGTAACTCTTAAAAAGCAGGACGGCAAATGGGTTGTAGAGGAAAGCGAAGAATTTACAAATGCGCTTACCGGCGGAATGCTCGATTTTGCTTCCAGCATGATGGGTTAAAAATAATAATATAGAAAACAGGTCTATAAATTTAAAGACCTGTTTTTTTATGCTCTTTATTAAGAATAAACTATGCAGATGCTCTTGACAAAGTCAAATCATATCAATACATTTACACATTCTAACTGTAGTTCCCTCTTCATCTGTATATGAACACGCTCCACACGCACCCTCTCCGCAGCACATGTTCGCATGATTCGGAAATATAACCTCTATTTCATCCAGTCCGCAGGTTTCCGTAATGCGCTCTTTGTAATAAGGCGACGTCATAAGAAAAATGTTAGGAAATTTGCCGGTATGTTTCATACAATAGCTGCAATCATTTTTCAGAGCCTGTTTCAAATCGCCAAGGCATTTCTCCATGTTCATTCTTTCATATTCAAGCTGAGATACATACTTTTTAAGAAATTCAAAAGTAAGCTTGCTTTCATCAAGATACATTCCAACGAGACCGCTGCCGATAATTTCCTTGCAATTCAGGACAGGCATTATAGCCATGCCTTTTCCTATGACAAGCGAAAGTCTGTTTTTATCAAATTTCTCCGAATTTATCAGCCCGTTTGAAAAAGGCCCGGTCACCTTCAGTTTTCCTCCGGCTTCAGCCAGCTTGTCAATTGCCATGGTCTTGGGACCCGTCAAGTATATCGCAAGCTTTACCAGTGAGGGAGAAGTCGTCACTGCCTCCATTACAGAAACCGGCGTCTTGTAGCCTCCCGCTTCTACCATAAGAAAACTTCCCATCTTCTTGCACTCAAGAGCAAAGCCCATCGTTACATCTAAAGTTATAACCTTAAGCTTTTCAGAAAAATCCTCTACTGCTCTTATCTCAAGTTCCCGGCTCGTTACTCCGCCCATAATTCTGCATCCGTTCTGCATGTATTCATTATACGGACACACTCCTTGCCAAGACGACGGACAATCGCATTTTCCTCTGCTAAGCATCCCACATGTATAGCACTGGCCTGTTTCCATCAAAATGCAGGGGCATTTGTCAGTTCCCCTGTCTCCGCAAATATAACTCATCTTAAACCCTCCATAAAAGCTTTCTCAAAATCCCATATAAAAGCTCCGAAAGAACGCCGCAAAGTTTTAAGCGCTTTGCTTGCATGAAACATTTGTCTGCAAAATATCTGCCTGCAAAACGCTTCTTTCGACATTTTCAAATACTTATGAATTGCCTTCAGCCTGCGAAAAACCATAGTCCAGCATAGTATATGCGTCATTAAACCAGTTGGAATCATTCAGCACCACGGCAACAAACTCTGTTTCGCCTCTCTTGGCTGAGGCCACCAAGGTTCTTCCCGACAATCTCGTATAGCCTATCTTTATTCCTGTCGCCCCATCATATTGACTTATGGTTTTATTTTTATTGGCAAAACTTCTGCCTGTCTCCTCGCTCTCCCAGCTCTCCGCCCCTGCTATCCGGCGAAATTCCTCATTTTCCATGGCTTTTCTGCCTATCAAAGCCAAATCTCTCGCCGTCGTATAATGATTTTCATCGAATAAACCGCTGGGATTAACAAAATTAGTATTTACGCACCCTATCTCTTCTGCCTTTCTGTTCATCTTAACTATGAAATTCTCCAGATTGCCGCCGCAGCATATGGCGAGCGCCGTAGCAGCGTCATTGCCGGACTGGAGCATCATGCCGTACAGCAGCTCTCTTATAGTCAGTTTTTCTCCTTCTTTCAGATAGATTGACGAGCCCTCTACGCCTACGGCGTCTGCGGGCACCGACACATAGCTGTCAGCAGTCGTTTCAGTCTCTTCCAATATTTGAAAAACTACCATTGCAGTCATTATTTTAGTCGTGCTGGCCGGATAAAGCTTCTCATCTGCGTTTTTCTCATATATCACACGGCCGTCGCTGCAATCCACAAGAATGGCGCCCCTCGCCGAAACCTCCGGTGCAGGAACGTTCGTTTCCTTTCCGGCAGTTACCTCTGCGCCTCCCGACGTTTCTGTAGTTCCGGCCGTCTCTGCGCTGCCGGAAACTCCCGAAACTTTGCTGACGCCTGTAGCAGGACCAAGCCAAAGAATTGTGCCTGCTGCCAGAATTGCAAAAGCAAAGCAGATACATATCAATGTTATCTTTAAAATTTTCTTTTTCATAAAAAACTCCCTCTCAACATTTTACTGTCTTGAGGGAGTTATATTCCTTTAAATCTCTATTCTCATCTGATTTTCATTCAGCTCGTCCTTCTCTTCCTCGGCGTCGCTTCCCAAGCCTCCTGACACCGCGCCTTCTATATCTTCTATTTCCGGCAGCTCCTTAATCGAAGAAAACCCGAAATTTTTAAGAAACGTGTCTGTAGTTCCGTAGAGAATAGGTCTTCCTATTGCTTCCGATCTGCCCTTTTCACACACCAGTTCCTTTTTCATCAGACCTTCCATAACACGGTCGCATTTTATTCCTCTTATCGCTTCAATCTCGCCCTTGGTCACCGGTTGCTTGTATGCCACTATGGCAAGAACCTCTAAAGCCGACTGGGACAGCCTCTTTATCTTTACAGGAGTACACAGGCTTCTCACATAGTCAGCGTTTTCTTCTCGCGTAACGAACTGAAAGGAGTTATTTATCCTCCTTATTACTATACCTCTGCCTTCCTGCCGGTATTCCTGCTGAAGCTCAAGAAAACATTCAAGGGCTTCCTCTCTGCTTATATTGAACACCTCTGCAGCATCTTTGACATCCAGAGGATCACCCCAGGTAAACATCATTGATTCAAAGGCCGATTTAATGGTCTTTTTACTGCTCATATTTTATTTCTCCTTCATCAATCCTGTCTCCGGCTCCCACCTCTATATTGCCATAGGTCGATTTTTGCTCCACCTTTATAATCCTCTCCTTTGCCATTTCAAGCAGAGAAACGAAGGTTATCACCACGTCGTAACGATCCTTTTTATTCACTATCAGCTCCCTAAAGCTGAACATCCCTTCAATCCTGCTTTTTACAGCCTTTACTATATGGCGCATACGGCTTTCCACCGAATGTTTTTCCCGCTCTACCCTCGTATATTGCCTTCGCACCGCCTCTATCTTATGCTTTCTCTGTATAAACGAGTTGAACGCACCTGCAAACTGTTTGAGATCGAGGCTCAGATATTCATCTGGCTGCTGAAGAAATTCGGAAATATCCTCCTGAGGTTTTTGAAAAATCCCCGACGCAAACTCCTCCTGACTGCGCAGTATCTCAGCGGCTTTTTTATATTTCTTATATTCTACCAGCCGCGCTACCAGTTCGTTTCTCGGATCTGTTTCAGCTATCTCCTCTCCGCTCTCCGTCACTCTCGGAAGAATCATTTTAGATTTTATCTCAATAAGAGAAGCGGCTAGAACCATGAATTCTGTAGAAATATTAACATCCATTTCTTTCATGGCTTTTATATAATCCAGATACTGACTTGTAATTATACTGATTTCTATATCATAAATACTCATTTGAGCATTTTCAATAAGATACACCAACAGGTCGAACGGTCCTTCGAAGGACTGCAGCTTTACTTTATAACTCATTGTTTCTCTTATTCTCCTGACGATTGTAATACAGAAGAGCCGCCACCACCACAACGCAGCCTGTTATTTCATACAGTTCAGGTACCTGCCCAAGGAAAATCACCGCCATAACAGTTGCAAATACCGGCTCGCCAGCTTCCCATGTGGAAACATAAAGTGAACTCACATATCCTATGCACATGTTAAAAACGGCATGCGCTCCTATCTGGCATATGAACGTCATCGCTAATATGTACAGATAGTCCGACATGCTGTAACCCAGCACAGGAGTAGCTGTCACCACTATCCCCATTGAGAAGCATACCCAGCACGCAAAGAAAACCAGCAATACATAGATGCCTCCGTCAACTCTCTTTCTCACCGAGTCCCCCACGGAAAAATAAAGTCCCATAAAAAGCGCAGCCATAAATGCCAGCACATTACCTTTAAGACTTCCTCCCGCAAATGAGCTGTAATCAGCTCCTACTATTATTGCTCCTCCTGCAAGCGCCACGGCTATCGCCGCTACAGATTTAAAGCCTACTTTTTTCCTGTATATAAACAGCGTCACCAGCAGCACTACCAACGGATGAAGAGCCGCTAAAACAGAGGCGCTGGCCACATTAGTAAATTTAACGGCGTTAAACCAGGAAAAGAAATGACCGAACAAAAACGCGCCCGCTACAAAGCACCAAAAATAATCTCTGCCGCTTACGCTTTTAAGTTTTTCTCTCTTTTCTTTATTTATCAATACCGGTACAAGAAAAAACGGCAGCGCAACCGTCAGCCTCCAAAATCCAGTAACCATCGAAGGAGCTTTTACCAGGGAACCCAAAATTCCCGACGTAGCTCCGAAGACTACGGCTATAACCGTTACTATCTTGGCGTACCTTGCGATAAACCCTCTCTTATTTTCTGATTTTTCCATCTGTCCACTCTTCTTTGTCTGTTATTTTACACTCTCTTGTTTTATTTTTCTCTTTATTGACGTCTATTCCTCCTGAATGGGTTTTACCTCGGTTTCATCTAACCGTCAAACCCATCAGCCCCGTCAACCCAACGAAGCAGTCTTTCGCCGTTGACTGTTCATCAGCTTAATCGATCGTCCTCTTGACCGTTCATTCATAAGCTCCGACCGGTCATCAGTTTTTTTAAATTTACATCATAAGGCGGATGTATTATACCCTTTTCTGTAATTACCGCCGTTATGTATTCATGACCGGTAACATCAAAAGCCGGGTTGAAAGTCTTAATTCCCGCAGGAGCCATCGGCTTTTCATACCATTTGCGATATATTTCTTCCCCGTCTCTCAGTTCTATTTCTATATCTTCCCCGGCAGGCGTGTCCATATCAATAGTAGAAGTAGGTACATACATATAAAAAGGTATGCCAAATTCTTTAGCCAATATTGCAACTCCTGCGGTTCCTATTTTATTGGCTCCATCACCGTTGGCTGCCATTCTGTCGCACCCTACGACGACTGCGTCAACCCACCCTTTTTTCATCACGGAAGCCGCCATATTATCACATATCAGCGTTACGTCCACACCTGCCTTGGCAAGTTCCCATGCAGTAAGTCTTGCGCCTTGGAGCAGGGGCCTTGTTTCATCGGCAAAGACTTTAAACCCATATCCTCTTTCCTGTCCAAGATGTATAGGTGCAAGACAAGTGCCGTATTTGGAAGTCGCAATGGTTCCCGCATTGCAATGAGTGAGAATACCCATTCCGGGCTTGAGCAGAGAAAGTCCGTATTCTCCCATGGCTTTACAGGCTTTTACATCCTCTTCATGTATATCCTCAGCCTCCCGCAGTAACCCTTCTTCAGCTTCGGCTACAGATCTGAAGTTCGTTTCTTTCAATCTTCTGATCATACGCCTAAGCGCCCAAGAAAGATTAACTGCCGTCGGCCGCGCGTTTTCCAGATAACTGGCTATTTTCTCCGCATTGTTTTTAAACTCATCTACAGAATCCCCGTCATATTTAGCTGCCTCGGCATAAAGTCCGTATGCAGCTGCTACTCCTATCGCAGGAGCTCCTCTGACTTTAAGATCGTATATGGCTTCCCACAAGTCCTCTTTGCTTCGTATCTCTATATAGACTTCCTCAGCCGGCAGCAATGTCTGGTCAAGCAAGATCAGCTTTCCGTCCCTGAATTTAAAAGGCGTTATGTCAATCGCTTCAGTTTTGTTCTTCATTTATAGCACTCTCCAAATAACTCAAATAGTCCGCAATGGTCAATATAGGCTCTCCGCTGTACATATTTATACATCCCGCCGTATCTTCAAAATCCGGCGCGCCGAGCCAGTTTATCAAAACAACTGCACAGTCATAATCGTCATAATCAAAATAAAACTGCTCTTCTCCGGTCACATATTCAAAGAAATCAGCCGCTCCGTATATCCCCAGCGAAAACAACAAGCTTAATGTATTGTTCGCCGTCTCGTCAAGCTCGCCATTTTCTCCGCTTCCTCCATAAAATCCGACTCCGCAATCCAAATCAGTTTCATCTTCATTATAGCTGATGGAAGAAAAATCAAGACCGCTATAGAAATCCACATTTTCTATCATTTGCCGAGCCTCGTCTATTTTTGCCTCCCCATTAAAAGTATCGTCTGCGTCATATGAATCGACAAACATATCAAAGCCGTCATAATCATCATTGTCTTCATCGGCAAGAGAATTACCGACATTATCGCTTTGGAAATCAAAATCCCCCGCAAATTTGCCTGCTGCAAAGATCACAGCCGCCACGACGGCGATTACGATGACTGCTACCGCTATAATCGTTATTGCAAATCCCAGCTTTTTATCAGGAGTATACCGTTTTCTGCCGAAAGGCTGATAGCTTCCTATTCTCTTTTTCTCACCGTCTTGATCTTTTTCTATGTAATCTTTAAACTTCTCAAAACGGGCTTTCCCCTGTTCTTTCGCAGCAGGCGGAACACTTCCGGTCAAAACCTTGTAGGCTTCAATTATCTGCTCCTTCTTTTTAGCTACGTATTCGGGATCGTCTTTATAATCATCGGAATTCAGTTTAGCCATCCGTGCGTCGTAGGCTTGCTTAATCTGTTCGCTTGTAGCCTCTTCTGTAAGTCTCAATATTCTATAGCAGTAATTTCTATCCATTTCTACCTCTCCGTCAGAAAAATTTTTTCTTGCGCTTTTAAGCTCGGAATATCTGCCGAAACCCTTCCTTGGTTTAGTTTGCTTTATCAGATATATACTTGGACATAACAGAAATATGCCGACAAGTTTTCATATATACAACTCATCACACTGAACAGTATAATCTTCTGCGGACATTTTAACACCCTCCGGTCAGTCAAACGGCGTTTCAATGGCCGCTTCCCTGCGGCGAAGCCGTATATAATATAAACTCTGCGGACATTATACCACAAAGCAAGTTTGCCGGCGGTGATTCAATGAACCCTACCTTGCGGCAACGCCGAACATCTTGGTTTTGGGTTCATTATACCACTTTTTTTTACAAATGAGAAGTTTCAATATTTCAAACCCTTGATATAAGCCGTTCCTTTTAGTATTATTAGATTATCTTCATCGTGATAAAATCAAATCTGATGAATTTTCAATTACAGCTAAAGAATTATAAACTTACCGCTCAGGAAAATGAGCACGGAAACGTGGTTGGATACAGAGACGGAAACGGAGGTGCAAAATGAAATTTTATATTGTTGACGCTTTTACGGAAACATTATTCGGCGGCAATCCCGCAGGAGTAGTCATTCTGCCTGACGGAGAGGATTTTCCCTCAGACGATACCATGGTCAGAACGGCGGCTGAACTTCGCTATTCTGAAACAGCCTTTATCAAAAGATTGAACGAAAAAGAGTTCAATATAAGATATTTTACACCTGCCGCAGAAGTAGACCTTTGCGGACACGCAACGATAGGTTCTTTCAAAGCGCTGCTTGAAGGCGGTTACATAGAAGACAACAAATGCTATATAAACCATACTCTCGCAGGAGATCTGAATATAGAAATAAAAAATGGATTCGTACTTATGGATATGGCTGCTCCTGTCAAAATCGGAGAAATTTCAGAGCCGGAAGCGTTAAAGGAGCTTTATGAAATCATGGGGCTCAATTACGAAGAGCAGAAAGCAAAAGGAGTTTCCATGACACCTCAGCTTATTTCTACAGGGCTTCCCGACATAATGATGCCTGTAGCTTCGCTCGGTGAGCTTGAAAAAATCTCTCCCGATTTTCCGGCCCTGTCGGATTTATCCGAAAAATATGAAGTCGTCGGAGTCCACGCCTTCACTACCGATTGCGGAGACGCTACATGCCATGTCAGAAATTTCGCCCCGCTTTATGATATAGATGAAGAAGCGGCAACCGGTACTTCCAACGGAGCCCTTACTTATTACGGTTATCTCAACGGCTTTATACTGCCGGACGACGACTGCAGTTTCGTGCAGGGAGAAAAGATGAAAAGACCGTCTCTTATCCTCAGTCATATCGAAGTAAGCGGCGCAGGCGAAGACGAGGAGAAATGTTCCGTACAAGTCGGAGGCAGTGCGGTAATGCTGGCAGAGGGAGATATAAAGCTGTAATACCGCCTGCGAAACGCAAAGGGACAAGAGGTCATTCTCTCGTCCCTTTACGTTTATATGAACAAAAAATCCCGAACACTCAAAAATGGGTTTCGGGATTTATAAGCGCTTTTTATTTTTTCCAAAGTCCGTGCAGGTTGCACCATTCGTAAGCTGCCACCAGCTTGTCTCCGTCGGCGAGAACGAATTCAGCCTCAGGCTTTTCACCCGGCTTTAAAGCCTTTCTCTGAACGCCCTGCTCTGTTTCTATAGCGATAAAGCCGATGTAGTGTTCTTCAAGCATAGGATGCTCTACTTCACCTACGGCTACCTTAACCTTGTTGCCGTCTACAGTTACTACAGGAACATGCTTCTCTACAGCAGCGTCTACCGTTCCCGGAACCATCTCTGTCATCTTCTGACCACAGCACATTACAGGAACTCCTGTTTCCTTAACGAATTCGATAATATTTCCGCAATGTTCACAAATATAAAATTTCATAACTTATACCTCCATATTTAACAAAGTAATGTAATTATACTATTATATTACCATAATAAGCATAATTTAAACAGCTTTAAATTTTATATTTATTTCTGTTCCCTCGCCTTCAACGCTGTCTATTTCAAGTTCTCCTCCGAGATATGTCACCGCATGCTTTACTATCGAAAGGCCCAGTCCGGTGCCGCCGGTTGCTTTTGAATGGCTCTTATCCACCCGGTAAAACCTTTCAAAGACTCGCTTCAAATCGCTCTTGGGAATTCCTATGCCGGAATCTTTAACGGAAAGCAGACATTCGTCTCCTATGCGCCTTACCGATATGTCCACGGTTCCGCCTTCCTTATTGTATTTTATGGCATTGTCGCAAAGGTTGTATATTACTTCTTCCAATATAGTCTCGGCGCCCATTATATTTACATGCGTTCCGCTGACATTTACGGCAACCTGCGCTTTCTCGGCCTTCGTTTTGAGTCTTCTTGCGACGTCTTCAGCGCTTCCCAAAACGTCTACTTCTTCCTTTTCGTCAGGCACGGTGTTTTCATCAAGCCTTGAAAGCTTGATTATATCTTCTATAAGAGATATGAGCCGGGCCGATTCTTCTTTTATGGTCAGAGCAAAGCCTTTTACGTCCTCAGGCTTTACGAGATCTCCGCTCAGCATGTCAGAAACGCCGTATATGGACGTGAGAGGAGTTTTAAGCTCGTGGGAAACGTTGGAAGTAAATTCTCGGCGCAGCTTTTCACCTTTTTCTTTCTCCGTTACGTCTAAAATTATCAGTATGGCACCCGTCACCTTTCCGCTGTCATATACAGGATTTGCGATAATTTCGCATATCGACTCATGAAGAGATAAAGTAAGCCTGCAATTATTGCCCGAAAGAGATTCAGTCACAGCTTTTCGGAAAGATTCGCTTCTGTTGAGTTTCAAAACAGTCTCTGATTTTCCTGCCGTCTCTGCCTCCAGCATCCTTATGGCGCTGCTGTTATAGGTAAGAATCTCCATGTCTTTATCTATAATTATCAGACCTTCAGCCATGTTTTCAGTTATTATCTTAAATTCATTCTGCTGCTTTTTCAGGTTCTCCATCTGTCTGTGAATCTTGCTGTTCTGCTGATGAATACGGTGCAGCAGAGGCACGATTTCTTCGTAGTTTTCTTTTATATCCGGAGAATCCAGATTTATGTCGTTGATAGGCTTGATTATTCCTCTTGTTATGCGGGCGGAAATAATAACCCCCAGGGCGATGAGCACCGCAACTATTACCAGCACCATTCCAAAAGTATCAAGGATCAGCGCCATCTGCGAATAATGACTGGAAGAAAGTCTCAATATGTCTCCGTTATCCAGCTTCATTGCATAATATCTTGTGTCCTGCGACAGAGTATTTGAATGTCTTATGGCATAACCCTCGCCGTCTGCAAGCGCTTCTTTTACTTCCTCTCTCTCAAGATGGTTTGACATTTCGTCCGAATTGGCTTCACTGTCAAAAATAACCTCTCCGCTACCTTTTATAAGAGTTATACGGCTGTCCATATTCTCGGCCTCGCCCACCCTTCTGAGGTAGCTCACGCCTTCATTTTCAATTGCAATTTCGACCATCTTGGCTTCATCCCTCAGCTCGTCGTCTATCTTTTCGCCGAGATAATCGTACATTACGCCCATGACAAGTCCTGTGCATGCAAGCATTGTAACGAGAGAAACCAATATTATACCCATAAATATTCTCTTGGTCATATATCAGTTCCTCCAATCCTGTATCCTATTCCCCTTATTGTTTCCACAAGGCTGCCGCACTCCTTGAGCTTTGCTCTTAATGTTCTTATATGAACGTCCACCGTCCTGTTTTCTCCGTCAAACTCATATCCCCATACATCGCGCAATATTGCGTCCCTCGTCAAAACTTTCCCTCTGTTTTGAACCAGAAGGCAAAGAAGCTCAAACTCTTTAAGAGTAAGAGTTACGTTCTCTTCGCCTGCTCTTATTATATGTTTTGCAGGACAGAGATAAAGGTTTCCTATCTGATATTCTTTTTCGTCGTTTACGGGCTCCGTCCTTCTGAGGAGAGCTTTCACTCTTGCTATGAGTTCCATCGTTCCGAAAGGTTTGGTGACGTAATCGTCAGCCCCTCCGTCAAGACCCACGACTTTATCATACTCCGTTCCTTTGGCTGTAAGCATCATTATCGGCATGTTTTTTGTCTCCGCCGCTCCTCTGAGCTTTGAAAGAACCGAAAGGCCGTCCTCTTCCGGAAGCATGATATCGAGTATCGCCATCGCAGGCTTTCCTTTCTCCATGGCTGTCCAGAATTCGCTCGGCTTCTCAAATCCTTCGGCTTCAAGTCCGGAATTGTTAAGCGCATATATAACAAAATTTCTTATGTTATTGTCGTCCTCCAATAAATATATCATCTGAATTCCTCCGTCCGAATCAGTTTTTTTCATCAGGATGCTTGCCGGTAATGCTGTAGGCTACCCATTCTCCTATATTGGTCGTATGGTCGGCTATTCTTTCAAGATACTTGGCAACCATCAAAAGATCCAAATACAACTGTCCCTTCCCCGGCTCATTTGAAATCATAATGATCAAATCGCTTTTCACCTTATCAAAATATCCGTCCACTATGTTATCGTCGACAATTACCTTTTCAGCCAGTTTCAAATCTTTCTTTACAAAAGAATCTACGCTTTTCGTCACCATCATAGAGGCCGCCTCCGCCATCATCTGAAGGTTCTCCTCCTGAGGAACGCCCTCGTTCTCTTCTATATAGCCTGCTATTTCAGCTATATCCTCGGCATGATCGCCGATTCTTTCCATATCGCTTATCATCTTAAGAGCGGATGAAATAACCCTCAAATCTCCCGCAACAGGCTGCTGCTGCAGCAAAAGTTTCATGCAAAGATTCTCTATATCTCTTTCTTTCTGGTCAATCTGACGTTCAGCCTCAAAAGCTTTTTCTCTCATATCCGTATCGCCTTTGAAAAGAGCTTTCATGGCATATGTCACAGCCTCCTCGCACAGAGCTCCCATGGTAATCAATTCCGCATTGAGGATCTCAAGCTGCTGATCGAATCTGTTTCTCATAAAATCACCCAAACCTTCCTGTAATGTAATCCTCCGTTCTCTTATCCTCGGGAACAGAGAACAGCTTTTCGGTATCGTTATATTCCACTACTTCTCCCAGAAGGAAAAAGGCGGTTCTGTCGGAAATTCTGGTTGCCTGCTGCATATTGTGAGTTACTATAACTATAGTATACTTATCTTTCAGCTCTACCGCAAGGTCTTCTATTTTCGATGTGGAAATAGGGTCGAGAGCCGACGTCGGTTCATCCATAAGAAGAACTTCCGGCTCTACTGCAAGGGCTCTGGCTATGCAGAGTCTCTGCTGCTGTCCTCCGGAAAGACCTAATGCGCTTTTTTTCAGCCTGTCTTTTACCTCATCCCAAATTGCAGCGTCTCTAAGAGATTTTTCAACTATCTCATCAAGGGCAACTTTGGAATGTATTCCGTGAGTTCTTGGGCCGTAAGCTATATTGTCGTAAACGCTCATCGGAAACGGATTGGGTTTTTGGAAAACCATTCCTACTCTCTTTCTGAGAAGATTCACATCCATATCCTTGTATATATTTTCTCCGTCAAGCTTTACTTCTCCGTCTATACGACAGCCCTCCACAAGATCGTTCATCCTGTTGAGCGTCTTTAAAAGAGTGGATTTTCCGCAGCCGGAGGGGCCGATGAACGCAGTTATTTCCTTTTCTTTCATATCGAGATTTATATTTTTCAACGCCTGAAACTGACCGTAATATAAATCAAGATTTTTTACTGTTAATTTATCCATATTATTTACCTCTTGCTTGCAAGTTTCTTCGCCGCCACCCCGGAAAGAGCGTTTATCAGAATTACCACCGCCAGCAGCACTACGGCGGTCGCATACGCCTGATCTGTGTAAAGTCCTTCGTTCATGAGAGCGTACATGTGTACAGATAGAGTCCTGGTAGATGCGAACAGGCTGTCCGGCACCACCGGATTAGTTCCGGCAGTAAATATCAGCGCAGCCGACTCTCCCACTATTCTTCCTATAGCCAGTATCACTCCTGCCAATATTCCGGGAACCGCTGACGGAAGCACTATCTTAAATACAGTTCTGAGCCTTCCCGCACCGAGGCCGAAACTTCCCTCTCTGAAGGAATCGGGCACGGAAATCAGAGCCTCCTCCGTAGTCCTCATTATAAGGGGCAGTATCATTATAGCCAGAGTTATAGCGCCGGAAAGAAGCGTATAACCCCAGTCGAGCGTAAGTACGAACAGCACATATCCGAACAGTCCGTAAACTATCGAAGGAATTCCCGACAATGTTTCTGCGGTTATCCTTACCACTTTCACCAGTTTATTGCCGCGCCTTGCATATTCGACCAGATATATGGCCGAGAAAACTCCCAGCGGTACCGCCAGCAGCAGCGAAAGAGCCGTCATTATTACGGTATTGATTATAGCCGACATCATGGAAACATTCTGGCTGTTATATTCCCAGTCGAACAAGCCCGGCATGGTCAGATTCGGAATTCCGTTATAAAGTATATATATGATGAGGAATACAAGAACCGTTACTGTTATCAGCGCGCTCAGGCATACCAGCAAAAACAGCAGTCCCGAAAGCGGACTTCTTTTGTATTCCTTCATTTTCTGTGAAAAACTTCTGCCGCCCATCAGCTGTCCCTCCTTTTAAGCAGAGAGAATGAAAGATTTATTATCAAAATGAAAACGAAAAGTACAACCGCAGTTGCTATAAGCGCATTTCTGTGTATACCGTCGGACGCGTATCCCATTTCAAGAACTATGTTTGCAGTCATGGTTCTGACTCCCGAAAACAGTGAATCAGGTATTATCGCCTGATTTCCCGCAATGTAAACCACCGCCATAGTCTCTCCTATCGCTCTTCCTATGCCTAAAATCACACCGGCCAGTATACCGGACTTTGCAGCCGGAAGCATGGTAAAAAACACGCTGCGTTCATGAGTTGCTCCAAGTGCGAGAGAACCCTCATAGTAACTCTCAGGAACCGCTCTCAAAGCGCTTTCCGCTACGCCGATTATCGTCGGCAATATCATTATGGCCAGCAATACAGACGCCGTAAGTATTCCCTTGCCGCTCCCTCCGAAGAGATCCTGCATAACCGGAACTATTACCATCAGGCCGAAAAATCCGTATACTATGGACGGGATTCCCGCCAAAAGATCTACAGCCGGCTTTAGTATCTTATAAAGTCCTTTCGGACAGAATTTCGCCATGAATATCGCGCATAATATGCCTATGGGAACGCCGAGAATAATGGCTCCCGCCGTCACGTAGATGCTTCCGAGAATCATCGGGAAAATTCCGAATTCTCCTTCAAGAGGCTTCCACGTAGTACCGCCCAGAAAATCAAATATGCCTATCTCCGCTATAGTGGGAAACCCTTTTGAAAAAAGGAAGATACATATCACGATTACGGCAATTATTGATACCGTGGCAGAAGCCATGAAAACATATTTCATGGCTGTTTCAGAATATTTCTTCATTTTCTTGCCTACCTTTTGTTACTGCTTTTTTAAAGCTACGGAGTCTGCCTACTCCCAGGTTGTGGTTTCACCGGTGAAGATGCTGCGAATCTGTTCTGTGCTCAAATCTTCTACGCTGTTTTCGGTGTTTACGATTACTGCGATTCCGTCAAGAGCCATCTGAGTCTGCTCTACGCCTTTTGCAATTTCTTCATCCTTTAAGTCTCTTGAGGCCATTCCTATATCGCAGGCGCCTTCGATAGTTGAAGTGATTCCTGCTCCCGAACCTGTCTGCTGAATCTCTATTTCAACTCCGCTGTACATTTCTTTATAAGCGTCGGCCAGTACTTCCATAACAGGGGCTACAGACGTCGAACCTGCAAGTACGATTCTTCCTGTAAGTCCGTTCTGCTTAACGTATTCCGCAGGATTTTCAATGTTTGAGATATATCCCTCGCCGCCTACGATTTCCTGTCCTTCCTTACTCATTATGAAGGTTATGAAATCCTTTGCCAGATCGCTGAGTTCTGAGCCGGTAACAAGATTGAAGGATCTTACTACCGGGTATTTTCCCGCTTTGATGTTTTCCACAGAAGCTTCAACTCCGTCTACCTTGATTGCCTTTACCGTATCATTGAGGGAACCTAATGATATGTATCCGATAGCGTTTACATTGCCTGCCACCGTGCTTATAACCACGGAAGTTGAAGAAGAAATCTCTGCGTTGGCGGTAGTATTGTCTTTATCGTCTGCCTTGATTCCCATGAGTTCCGTGAATCCGTCTCTTGTTCCGGAGCCCTCTTCTCTTGAGATAACGGTTATCTCTGCGCCTTTTGCGTCGCCGCCGCTCTCTCCTTTATCGCCGCCGCAGCCTACGAGCCCGGTGAAGGCCATTACAAATGCTAAAATTAAACCAATTGCCTTTTTCATTTCATTTTCCTCCTAGAAAATATCTTAATTTATTTTTTCCTTGTTTACATCTCGTAGTATACTAAGTCAATGTTAAGAGTGAAATCTCATTTATGTTAAATATGGGTTAAAGATTCCCGGCAAAACATATCGGTCTTTTTTAATTATACGTCCGCTGTGCTTGGGCATATTCTAATCATATGGATTTTACGGCTGTCCCATAGTCAAAAATACAAAAGGCGTACCTGCTTTCCTTTTAACGAAAGCAGATACGCCGATATTCTTATGTTTATAAATTTCTTTTAAAGCGCCTCTGAGTTTTATCCGAAACGTTTGCACGGGACTTTTGTCTGAAATCTCATTCAGAAACGTTGGCAAGCTTGGAAATCCCATTCAGAAACGTCTACAGTTTACTTCACCCTCATGGCTGTATCTCCGAAGGCAATTTACCTGCCAACGGCTTGTTGGAAAATTTTCTGCGGTTTCTCAAAATCCTGCGTATTTCTTCGGAGGCCGCTGTCACTTCCCGGTAAAATTCTCTCGAAGACATCCTCGCAGCTCCGTCGCCCAGAGCCGCCATCTGTACGGGCATATCCGAAGTCACCACGGTCACGTTAAAGCTCTTTGCCATCCTGTATACGGTTTCCTCTATGAAACGGTCGGCTGTCTGAGCTTCCTTTGTATATATGACTTTAAGCTCTCCGTATTCCTGCAAACTGCCTTTGCTGCCTTTCACCTTATATCCGTCAAAGACAACTGTCATGCCTATTTTTTTATAAGCCCTGTAATTTTCAAGAATTTCTATAAGAGCTTCTCTTGCCGAATCTATATTTTCCGAAGCCAAGGCCGAAAGCTCCTCCCATGCAAATATCACGTTGTATCCGTCCACCACAAAATATGCCTCCGAGGTATTGCCGCCGTCTTTGAGCTGTGGAAATATTCCGCTCATCGTTTCCGGTTTTGCGGGCTTTTCTTTCCCTACGGAAATACGTCTGCGTCTAAGATCCTCATCCCGCTTGCTTTTGCCATAGGTCTTAAGAAAAATCTCATCCAGCTCTTTTTGAGAAACCTCCGTCATTCCGGTCTGAGCTTCCCCCGCCGAAACAGCCGCCTTATTGCGGGCTGCCTCAGCGCCGTCCGCCCCCGCCTCGTATTCGCTGCCCACATGCGCCATTTCATCGACTTTATCCCAGCTTACGATAATTGAGCTCCCCCCGCTGCAAAAAACAGAATACGCAGGGTTTTCAATATCGCTTTCAAAATCGTAGCCCTTTTCTTCTATTACCTCCCGGCTTTCTCCGCACTCTCCGTATCCGCAAGGGGAAAATGTAAAGGTTCCGACGCCTCTCGTGTATGCAAAAACCTCCTGCTGATAATCCTTTATGTATTTCACAGGGCCTTTTCCCGTTACGACAGATAAATCGTCTTTTAACGATTCAGGAGCATTACAGCAAGCTCCTATCCTCTGCATGTCGGAAAGGACTCTTCCGACGTTTGCAGTCGGAACCTCCGCCCTGAAACTGCAAACCGGTTCAAGCAGAACGCTTTCCGCCTTGCATAATCCCTGGCGCACGGCTCTGTATGCTGCCTGACGGAAATCTCCCCCTTCTGTGTGTTTCAAATGGGCTCTGCCACCCACCAGCGTTATTCGCATATCGGTAATAGGCGAACCTGTCAAAACGCCAAGATGTTCCTTTTCCTGCAAATTTGTCAGGATAAGCCGCTGCCAGTTCCTGTCCAGTTTATCCTCGCTTAACGCAGTTTCAAATACAAGGCCCGAACCGCGCTCCAGCGGTTCCATCAAGACCTGTACCTCCGCATAATGGCGGAGAGGTTCAAAATGACCGATGCCGATGACAGGCCCGGCTATCGTTTCTTTATAGACGATTCCTCCCTCGTCAAAATCTATATCCATGTCAAATCGTTCTTTGGCGATATGTCTGAGAATGTCAAGCTCCAGCCTTCCCATTACTTTTATATGAATCTCTTGCAAAGCTTCTTTCCAGATAATTTGAAGAGTAGGCTCCTCTTCTTCTATTCTGCGGAATTTTTGAAGCGCCGAGCCTGCGTCCATGCCTGCGGGAAGAATCACTCTGTAAGTAAGCGCCGGTTCAAGCTGCGCTTTCCTGCGGGAAAAATTGTTCTCAGCGCCCAGTCCCTGTCCTGCGTATGTTTCGGAAAGCCCGGTGACTACACATATGCTTCCTGCCTCAGCCTCTGCCGCCGGCTCAAAGCTTCTTCCCGAATAAAGGCGTATCATGTCGATTTTTTCCTCTCTGTTTCCTGTGTAAACAGACATGCGGCTGTATATTTTTCCTCCGGTAACTTTCATATGAGTCTGTCTTGTCCCCTTGGAATCCCTGCTTATCTTATATACTCTCGCCCCGAATTCTTCAGGATAATCCTGTGAAAGGGAAAATTTTTCCAACGTGCGCAAAAATTCTTCAACTCCCTCAACCTTAAGGGCGGAACCGAAGCATACGGGAAACAGCTTTCTCTTTAGTATTGCAGAAGCAACGTATTCCCGGGACAAAGCCTCTTTTTCCAGAAATTCCTCCATGAGAATCTCGTCGCATACTGCCGCTTCTTCCAAGTCTCTTACCTCGCCGTTCCAAAATTCAGCGAAGCCGCCGCCAAGCCTGAGCTTCAACTCTTCCATGAGTTTCATCTTATCCGTTCCCGGCTGATCCATCTTATTTACGAAAACGAAAACAGGGACGCCGTAGGCCTCCAGCAGCCTCCACAATGTCGCAGTATGACTCTGAACTCCGTCAGCCCCGCTTATAATCAAAACGGCGTAATCTAAAACGGCCAGCGTCCTCTCGGTTTCCGCACTGAAATCCACATGTCCCGGCGTATCAAGAAGCGTAAAACGCTTATCGCCGTAATCAAAGCCGGCCTCCTTGGAAAAGACCGTAATCCCACGATTTTTCTCAATGACGTTACTGTCAAAAAAGGCCGTTTTATGGTCTACTCTTCCGAGCTTTCTGATAACCCCCGCAGTATAGAGAATTCCCTCCGAAAGAGTCGTTTTGCCGGCGTCAACATGGGCCAGCAGACCTACGCAGATGCGATTGCTTTTTTTATTTAACGACGTATTTTCCATGAAAATACCCCTTTCCGCACTATAATAATTATCTTTTATCATAGCACAGAAAGGGGACAAAGTCGATTAAGTATTGACAGCAAAGGCTGCGGGCGCCGAAAAAACCCATCGGTTTTGTCAACGCCTTTATGCCCTGCGTTTTCAGGACTGCACGTTTTTAACAAGTCTGCCGTTTACGATTACAACCTTGACGTTATCTCCGTAAGCCAGAATCTCTGCATTGTCGAGAGGATTTTCCTCTACGGCTATCAGGTCGGCGTTCATGCCTTCTCTGATCAGACCGATTTCATCTTCTTTGCCGAGAGCCTGTGCAGACACTGAAGTTATCGCATCGAAAATCTGTTTGCTGCTCATGCCGTATTCCCGGAGGCTGAGAATTTCCTGCCCATTTTCTCCGTGTTTCAGAGCATTGATCGTATCGGTTCCATATCCTATCTTTACACCGTTTCTGAGAGCGGCATACAGAGCTCCGTCATGAATCGCCGCCATCTTTTGGGCTTTTTCCCTTTCCTCTCTGTCATCGCTTTCAAGCAGACGGTTGACCACCCGCATGGTAGGAATAAGAAACAGACCTTTTTCCGCCATCTTTTCACACATTTCATCGTTGAGACCGCAGCCGTGCTCTATCGTATCTATACCGGCTTCTATACATCTTCTCGACGCTTCCGTACTGTGAGTATGGGCCGCAACTCTTCTGTAGAAAGAATGGGCCTCATTCACGATAGCCGTAAGTTCTTCCACCGTATAATTAGGCCATTCAGGCTCATCGCCGCTGGATCCCATGCCTCCCGAGGCCATTACCTTTATAAAGTCTGCTCCGTGTCTTATTTTCTCCCTTACTCCTTCAACACATCCCCAGACTCCGTTAAAGCACCTGTCCCCTATATTATATTCGGGAAGTCTCCTGAGATTTCTGTTGGTAGATAAATCTCCGTGACCTGCCGTCATGGTTATGTAGCCGGCGCAGGCCACCACGTTTGGACCATCCACCAGCTCCTTTTTTATAGCGTCTCTTACAGCCACATCCTCCGGCGTATAATACGTCGTATGTCCGCAGTTTCTTAACGTAGTGAAGCCCGACATCATGGCTTTCCTTGAATTATGCAGAAAATGCATAGCCTTCAGCGGCGAAGGCGTACATGTACGCCATATTCCGCCCGCCATTCCCGATTTGTCTTTTCCTGCTTCCGCAGTCATATGCACATGCATATCTATAAGTCCGGGCGCCAGATATTTTCCTTCGAGATCTAAAACGCAGTCGGCCTCCGGCATGATTTCCGAGTTTCCGAAAATGCTTTTTATCTTTCCGTTTTCTATCAAAACATTTTTTTCCCGCCTTACTCCCTCCGAGGAGTCAACTATATTAACATGTTTTATCAACATCGTGCTCATATGATTCACCTGCCTTTAAGCCGCTTTATTTTTCGCCGCACCGCCGTCTTTTTTTCTTCCTATTCTTTCCATTACTATGACGGCTATCGCAAGCGCCAGACCTATAAGGGAAACGGAATAGCTAGGATATATCAGAAGTATGCCCGCAGCTCCGCACATGAAGCGTACAGCGATATTGAGTTTTCTCTTAATGAAACCTTCTATCGCATAGTCCATGAAGAATACTCCTATCACGGCCGTAATCATATCTATCGCAATTTCGACAAATCCTCCCTGACCGACCAGAGTAGGATTTATTACGAAGAAATACGGTATCAGAAATCCCGGAAGCGCCAGCTTCAATGCAGCAATTCCCGTCTTCATAGGGTTTGAGCCTGCTATTCCTGCGGCTGCAAATGCTGCCAGAGATACAGGAGGCGTGAGCGTTCCCAGTATAGCAAAATGGAAGATGAACAGATGTGCCGCTATAGGCTCCGCACCCAGCTCGATAAGAGCAGGAGCACATAATACTCCAAGGAGAGTATATGTAGCCGGCGTTACAAGTCCCGTTCCCAAGAGCAGAGCTGCAAGCTGGGTCAATATCAGTGCAACCACCAAGTTTCCGCCGGAAAATTCAGTGATAAGGGCGCCGACTTTCTGACCGAGACCGGTCATGCTCAGCGTCGCTATAATTACACCTGCCGAAGCACATGCCGCCGAAACTGAAAGCATTGATTTAAGAGCCATCCTGCAAGTTTTTCTCAGAACCTGCAAATTAAGTCTCGTATCCTTTTTAAAATTAGTTACGACAAGAAGCGCAAGTGTCGAATATATGGCAGCCATCAGCGCTGAGAACTGCATAGCCATCAAAACTATCAGAATTAAGATAGGCAGTATGAGAAATATGGCGTCCTGAAG
This sequence comes from uncultured Clostridia bacterium, assembly GCA_937900415.1. Lineage (GTDB taxonomy): Bacteria > Bacillota > Clostridia > Peptostreptococcales > Anaerovoracaceae > Fimisoma. Next base: position 46,892 of record CALCEY010000015.1, on the reverse strand, counting down.
AGATTTGCGCTTATTCGGAAGCGAATCTTTCGGAAGTCCAAGCAGACCGTCCTTCATGCTCCTTACGTGAACCGAATTGAACAAGCTTATATAATACAGTATCGCAGGTATAATCGCCGCCACGGCTACGCTCCAATAACTCATGTCGAGAAATTCTGCAATCAGAAAAGCCGTCGCTCCAAGCACAGGCGGTGTTATGGAGCCGCCTGCCGAAGATACGGCTTCAACCGAACCCGCATAAACAGGCTTAAATCCCATCATTTTCATCAAAGGTATTGTGATGGAACCTGTTGCAGTAACGTTAGCCACCGTACTTCCCGATACAGTTCCCATCATTGCGCTGGATATTACGGCTACCTTGGCAGGTCCTCCCGTATATCCCCCGGCAACTGAGAAAGCCAGTCTCATGAAATACTGCAATGCTCCGCTCGCCTGAAGCAGCGCCGAAAAAATCAGGAAGGCAGCTATTTCCACCGAGGCCGTGCCCAGCGTCGAACTGAACAGACCTTCGGTTCCAACACAAATCATGTTTATTATTCTTGAAAACTCATATCCCTTATGTGCCAGCGCACCGGGCAGATATGGCCCGATGAGACAATAAGCGATGGCTACAAAGGCGATGATAACCATAGGGATTCCTATAGCTCTTCTGGTAGATTCCAGCACCGCTATCACCAGAATAGTCAGCATAACTATGTCCATGGTAGTCAAACTGTAGCTGAAAAATTTCATCCAGTTGGCGAGAGCATAAAGCGCGGCTGCAACTCCCACCACAGTACAGAAGATATTAAATATCAGCTCTGCTTTGGTTCCCTGCTTAAATATCTTTGACGGATATACCATGGGAGCGGCAAACAGAATTACGCATACATGTGATATTCTGTGTACCATTACCGTAGGCATTCCGAAAAGGCCTATGTATAAAGTATATAAAACTATTCCTATGCTCACTGCGGTAAACATAATATTTATTATTTTTTTACCATCAACGCCTTTGAGCTGCACGTCGTCTACGGCGCCTATGGAGCCGTCGTTAAGTTTGGCCAGAATATCGGCGTTGGCATTCCCTGTACCGCCGCTGCCGCCGTTTTCTGCGCAGACATTTTCTGCGCTGCTATTTTCCTCAGGCGCTGCCGCCCTTTCCCTGTTATCCTTTACTTTATTTTTCAAGATAAGCTCCTCCTATCTTAAGCAGACCGGGAAGCCGCTCGAAAGCCGCCTCTTCACAGCAGGCCGTCGAACAGCCTCCCGAACCCGTTTCAGTAATTCGTTCACATAATGTTTTATTTAACTTTTATGCCTTTTTCCTCAAAATACTTCATCGCACCCGGGTGTACCTCAATCGGCATGCCCTCTAAAGCCGCTTCAAGGGTTATTACGTCAAACTCACTCTTAACCTTATATACTTCTTCGAGGTTTTCAAATACGGCTTTTGTCATCTTATACACAACGTCCTCAGGAACATCCTTGTTAACTATGGCTATGTGCTTCATCGCAACCGTAGGACATGAATCAGTATCCATTATTATTCCGGGAACGTCTTCTTTTACCATAGGCATATTGATAAATTCAGGGTAGGCCTCAAGGCATTTGTCTATTGCCTCCTGAGACATCGGAACGAATCTTGTTTCTCTTGAACTTGCCATATCCACCATGCTGGCAAGACCCGGAGCAGCCGTTCCTATGTACGCGTCTACATGTCCGTCTTTCATCTGAGTTAAAGCCTCTGACATAGTGAGATATTCGATATTTACCTTATCCGGATCAACGCCGGCCATCGGGAAGAATATGTTTTTTGCAAGGTAAGCGTCGTTGCTTCCGGGAGCTCCTATGGCAACTTTCTTTCCCTCAAAATCTTTCCATTCCTTAATTCCGGACGATTCAAGAGCAATGGACCACGTGATGCCGTAATGGGCGCAGAACCAGCCGTAAACATTTTCAGTCTTATCTTTTCCCTCAAAATCGGCTCTTCTCTCCCAGCCGTCCTTGCACACGTTGGAGGAAGCTATTCCAAACTCCCTTTCTCCGCTCTGAACGGTCTCTACGTTTTCAACGCTTCCTCTCGGACTTGTTACCGGAGTCAGGTTCATTCCCTCAATATCAGTGTTGACAATTTGTGCCACAGCAGTAGCCAGCGTCATGTATCCGCCTGTAGCGTTCATGGTGCCCATGGTATACTGCATAGATTCTCCGGATTCGGCTTCTTTTTTGTCTCCGCCGCCGCAGCCTGCCAGAGCAAGCATAAGTAAGCTGACAGCCAATAAAACTGACATAATTTTTTTAAGCTTCATGATAAATCCTCCTTCATTTTTGATAGCCTCTTTTGCGTGACCTTTATATAGAACGCTTTCAGCGAACCATAACTCATTTGTCTTTCCTCCGGCATAATCAGTTCACATGCCGGGCTATACAGCCTTTTCTCCCGCGATTTCATGACGTTTTACTTATCCCGTATCTTCTGCATCATCAAACGTACTTCCGATTTGCTTCTTGACCGCGCTGCTCAGTCATACCGCCCGGTTGCGCTGCCCGAACGTATCGTCTCATCACACCACAGCCAAAGCTATGAGACCCAACACGGCGACAGTTATTACTGTGGGAGCAAGAGTGTATCTGTATATTTCTCCTTCTTTTCCAGACTTTTCAGCGGCGGCGGCCACGAGAGCAGTCGTCGTAGGCCCTATCGCCCCGCCTACAGACGCGGCCACAGATTGCAGCGCGCATATTATTGCAGTAGCCATTCCCAAAGAAAGCGCCGCCGTTTCCTGCAATGAGCCGAACAATATATTCGCATTGGTGTTGCTTCCCGTGATAAAAGCTCCCATCATCCCTATTACAGATGACATAAACGCATAGCCCCGTCCTGCAAATTCCACTATCGTCTCGGAAAGAACAGCAGTCATGCCGGAATCCATCATGACAGACGCCGTGCAAAGTAGCAGCAGGAGAGTTATTTCAGTAGACTTTATCTTCTTGGCCGTAGCTTTTACTATGGTTTTCAAATCTCCTTTTTTCAGGAGCTTTATTTTCATATAATATATGACGCTTATCGCCGTCGTTATCACGATTATCGAAAACGGATATTTCAAAATGTTGAAGGTAACGTAATCCTCTTCCGCCTCAACCATGATTCCTTTTGCCGATTCATAGCCCGGAAATGAAAACGAAAGCTCAAGTGTCGGCTTAAGCAGGAAAAAGCCTATGGACATAACGATGACCATTATATACGGGAGAACGCTGTCAAACAGCTTTCTGCCGGTTACGCAAGGCTCAGAAGCTTTCGCAGAAGGCGCTCCGGCAGAACCTCTCATATCTTCTTTTTTGCTGAAAAACCTGCTCGTCAGTATCATGACCGCAACACCTGTCATCCCCGTTACAAAGCCTATAACGGAAACCATCTCCATACGTGCCATTACCATCAGCGCCGCCGACATCACCAGCCAGGCCGGTATTATATATTTCAGTCCTTTTACCAGTCCCTTAAATCCTCCGTATATAAAACAAACGCCCAGTCCGCAACATACCATTCCGACAGAGCCGAAACGGGACATGCTTATGAGCGTATCCTTTACAGGTGAATCCGTCACCAAATCTATTGCAAAAATCGAAGACCCCATGGAGCCGAAAGTTATAGACCATGAATGTCCCAAAAGAGATGCTGCCGCCGACTTGGCCACATCAAAGCCCGACTTCACCAATATGGTCGTCGCTATTACAGCAGGCAGGCCGTATCCTGCTATTCCTTGCAGGAAAGCAGAAAATGTCCATGTAATCATTATAAAAAGGGCAAATTTGTCTTTAAAAATTTTTGATAAAAAACCGTTAATCACTTCAAAGCCGCCCGATATGTCTACCAGGTTATAAAGCAACATTGCGCCCAGAGCTATAAGTCCGACAAATACGGCCATTACCATGCCTTTGCTGACAGTAACGCCTATTCCGAATATTCCCGGTTTAAACCAGAGCACAAATTCTGCCGCTGCAATTGCGAAAGCTATCGCGCTTGCATATTTTGCCGGTAGGTTTATCACAAGCAAGCATACCAGCAGCACCGCTATCGGTAATAATGATAATAAAAATTCTGCCATAATTCTTCATGTTCCTCCAATAAAATATTACCATGAACGTACTTTCAAACAGTAATACCTTAATATCATATTCCCATACTTTTTTAGTATGACTCCTTAAGGTACAGCAGTGGTATACTTTTTAAAACAGCCGGAAAACTAAATTTGAATTTTGAGGCTACAGGTCTTCATCTTCTTTTATTTCCGAGGTAGGCAAATGGATATTCACGTACTGAAAAACTTAATAAAGATTGTGGAGCAAGGCTCTATATGTAAAGCCGCAGAATCGCTGCATATTTCTCAACCGCCTTTGAGCCGCCAGCTCAAGGCTCTCGAATATGAGCTTGGGATAAAGATTTTCGAGCGTTCTCCTAAGGGCGTTCAGCTTACGGAAAAAGGCCGCCTTTTGTACAAAAGAGCCGCCTCTTTAATCTCCTACAGCGACCTTATAGTACGTGAGCTTACCAGCAGCACAAACATAATCCGTATCGGCGTAACAACCTCGCTTGTGGAATATTCTCTCGATTATATAAAAGAATTCAACAAAAGCAATCCCGTTTATTATGAATTTACAGAAAAAAACACCTTTGAGCTCCTCGAGCTTTTAAAAAACATAATGCTGGACATGGTTTTCATAAGAACACCTTTTGAATTCGACAGCCAGTTTAAATCCGTCAAGCTGGCCGATGACCGCCTTGTGGCTATAGGCGCTTCTCATTTTTTCAAAGGCCTCGAAAAGGACGCGGTATCGCTTCACGAGCTGCATGACATCCCAGTCATAACAGTAAGACGTTGGAAAGGCTTCATAGATTTTGCAGCGGAAAACGACCGTAAAACATATCTCAACTACAGCTTCATCTGTGATGATAACAGAACCGCCTTTTCTATGGCTGCCGGCGGTATGGGCGTCGCTATTCTCCCCGGCTCCATTGCAAACATCTCCTGCGAAGAAGCAGTCGTAACAAAAGAAATCCAAAATAGCGAAGCTCTCAAAAGCGATGTATATGTCGTCTTTCCCGCGGCCAAAGCCGTTGAGCCTCATGTTGAAGATTTCATAAATTTTATTATAAATACTCCCCGTAATTTATAACTCTGTTACACGGACTTTTTAAGTCCTTTTTGTTTTTGGTTTTAACTTGTACCCCAAAAAAATGATATAATTTTAACATATACATGGGCTGGTTCTGCCGGAACATATACTATACAAAGGCGCAGCGCAACAAAGATGCAAATAAACATATTGACAGGCGCCGGGGCTATTATTGACAAAGGCTATCAATTTAAAATCACTCATAAGGGTAAAACGATAACAAAAACTTTCTGGTATTAGAAGGCTCGCATTGCCAACAGCTATACCAAAGGAGGATAGGCTATGGATAACGTAAAAGATTTCAGAAGAGAGCTGACAAAGATGTTTGTTGTATATACGCTCGCCGTAGCAGCGGCTTACTTTGCCATAATTTTCTTTGAATTAGGCTTTTCGCCTGGTATTGTGATAATCGCAATATTATGCGTGATTTTCGTGTACTTTCGAGAACGCCTGGATAAATATATCCCTCCCGGAAATTTCCTGAAATATTACCTGAAATTTTGCTATCCTTTTGTTCTTATCGACACTTTCATTGATTTATCCATAGGAAATCTTCCTCTGTGGCTTTCTCTGCTTATTCAGCTTGCCGGCTTTGCCATGCTCTATTTTTACATGTACATATTCTATGCCGCTAAAATATCGGTAACGGAAGCCGCAAAGACAAAAAGCGATTAAATCGCCGCCGCAAATAAGTTTGACAAGCAAACTATCGTGGCGCTAATCGCCGTAATACTGTTTCAATGGAAAAATCATAAACTACCGTAAAGCAAAAGCGGCGGTCTCAAGTTCACTCACGACTTGAGACCGCCGCTTTTTTTAAAGTTATTGTTCTATTATCCTGTCGCTCAGCGCTTCTGCGTCTTCTTTGCTGTGAGTTATCATTATCACGGTTTTTCCGCTTGTCGCAGACTTCCACAGCCTGTCGGTTATTCTCGTCTTCAGCTTCTCGTCAAGCCCTCTGAACGGCTCGTCTAAAATCATCAGCTCAGAATCAGCGATAAAGGTTCTGCCTAAAGCTACCCTGTGGCGCATACCGCCGCTCAGCTCCTCCGGAAGCTTCCAGAGCGAATCGGATATTTCAAGAGCTTCGGCCATAGCCTTTATTTCAGCTTCTAAAGCCCCGCCGTCACGCATTGTCGAAACTGCGATATTGTCAAACACGTTAAGCCACGGAATAAGCCTGTCCTCCTGAAATAAATAGGAAATCTTTGCTTTACCGTCTATATCTGCCTCTCCGCCTATATTCCCCGCACCTCCTGCCTTTGCTGTCTCGCCTGTCCTGATTGTATTGACTGTCCCGCCTGTTTCACCGCCTGCGGCAGAGAAGCTCTCGCAACCTGAAGCATATACAGCCGAAACATATCCCCTGTCAGCCTTCTCAAGCCCTGCGATTATTCTTGCGAGAGTGGTTTTTCCACGGCCGGAACGTCCTGTCAATGCAGTTACCTCACCTGCTTTAAACTCCATATTCATGTCTTCTAAAACTGTTTTTTTTCCAAAGCTCTTATACAGCCCCCGAAGCAAAACTCCCGCAGGTCTCTCGAAATCCAAGAAGCCCCTGTATTCGCCGGAAACATCCCTGCATTCACCAGAAGCGTCCCTGTATTTGTCCGAAACGTCTGCAAAAGGCTTATTTACGGCCACGGCCTCCGCCACACGCTTATCCGTCTTAATAAGTCGGCTGCCCTTATAGGCCCTGAAGCTCCACCGCTTCAGCCCGCAGTCTATCAGCTTTTCCATGGCGAGGCTTAAAACTACAATCACGAGGATATATGAAAACAGTGTCGCCGTCTCCATATAATATTTGGCGTTTATCATCTCATACCCAAGAGAATATCTCGGTATAGACAGCACCTCAGCCGCTACCACGGCTTTCCACGAAAGACCGGCGATAAGCTTTACCGCCGCCTTAAGCTGAGGCATTATCCCCGGAAAATATATATGTTTTATCTTCTGAAAAGCCGTAAGCTCATAAACCTGCACCAGTTCCAGCAGTTCCCTGTCCATCGAATCAAGTCCTGACAATACGTTGGTATATACCACCGGGAAGCACATCAGAAAGCATACGACTACGGCCACCCAATCAGCTTCAGCCAGAAGGATAACGTAGATTATCACCGCCATCACGGGCACAGCCTTAAAAAAACCTACCGGCAAAGTCAGGAAGCTTCTCGCAGCTTCAAAGCGATATGCAAGCCACGCAGCCGCCGTTCCCGCAGCAAAGGATAAAGCCATGGATAAAACGCACCGCAAAAAAGTCCAGCCCATGTTCAGATAGAACTCCCCTTCACCTGCAAGACCGGCAAGCGTCTTCAGCGTGTCAGCCACCGACGGCAGAAGAAGCCGGTTATCTATGAGCATGGCAAGAAGCTGCCAAAGACCTGTCCAGAACAGAATAACGGCCGCCTGCCGCAAAATTTTCTTATTTTTTTCCGTAGTACATATCTTCATCAGGTACAGAGCCTCCCACCGAAGCCGGATTCATTTCAAACATCGTCTTATTGAAAGCCTTAAGTATATTTATTCCGGCCTCAGCTCCTTCTTTCCCCGTATAACATGAAATTCCACAGTTGGGAATCGCCGCTTCGGCTATTTTCACATCGCCTATAAAGCCCTTTTCCACTATCAGCTCGGCGGCTTCCTCCGGAGAATCGTTTACGAATTCTACGGAATCCGCCAAATCCCTGAGCAGCACTTCAAGGTCGTCCCCTCTTTCCTCCACGAAGGATTTTCTTGCTATCAGAACCCCCATAGGCAAATCCTCGCCTGTCGCTTCTTCCCAGAGCTCGCCCAAATCAAATAAATCCTGTATGTCCTTGCCGCTTTCCTTACCCTTGGAAAGAGCTGTCGAAACAAACGGCTCAGGAATCATGGCTACGGTTCCCTCACGGCCAAGCAGCTTGGCGTTTACTTCCGAATGGTTTGCAAGCCATTCCACCTGAACGTCTTCATATATGGTAAGGCCTGCCTCTTCGAGAATTTTCTGTAAGACGTATTCCGGAGTTCCTCCCTGACCGCTGGCTACGATGGTTTTTCCCAAAAGATCTTCCACCTCATTTATATCCACGTTATTTCCCATAAGCTTGAGCATACCCATAGCTACAGGAGTCAATGCGACGATCTCCCCCTCTGTCTTCTTGTAAAGAACCGAAGCCAGATTGGAAGGCACTGCCGCAACGTCTGCTTCTCCGTTGATAACCTTGGCGGTTATATCGGCAGGCGCCTGATACGTCGTTATATTATACTTGTCAGTCATATCCGTCATCTTCACCACAGCCATTCCTGTAGGTCCGTTGAGCACGGCCATCTCCACAGTTTCGCTTACAGTGTCATTTGTCTTGCCGCAGCCTGTCATCAGTGAAAATACGAGGACAAAGCAAAGCGCAAGCTTAATTGTCTTTTTCATTCTGCACCTCTCTAAAGCTTGATTTTAAAATTTTTCAAGGTTATTTATAAGCTTAATTTAAAGCTGTATCCACTACACCTTGGAATATACCGTCTTTGTACTTACGCCGTGTATGGCTCCCAGCTTGCCTGACAGGGCGCTGATTTCATCCATGGGGGCGTCGACCGCCACGCTTATTATCGAAATCTTCTTCTGCTGATAAGGCAGCCCCATGCGTCCTATGACGTACCGTCTGTATTGGTGAAGCAGTCCGTTGATTTTTTCTGCCGCTTCTATATCGTCAACTATTATGCTTATAAGCGCTACTCTTGTCTCCATGCGTTTACCTCCTTTTCAAAAAAATTAAGCGCCGAAAAACTTCGGCACTTATCAATTCCGTCTTATATAGCCTTTCCCCTCAGAAATCCTTCGGGCGTCAGTACCGCATATTATTCTGTGTCTTATGTTCTACACTTCATTATTCCCGGACGAAGCCTGCGGCTTTTCTTTTGTTTCATGTTCAGCCTGCGCTTCTTTCGACTCCTCTTTTTTGTCTTCTTTAATCTGAGGAACGATATGGTGTGCGTCTGTAAGGAAAATATAAATATACATCATCGTTATTCCGCCAAGGCCGGCTGTTTCCACATAAAGGCCTCTGCTGAAGAGCACTGCCGCAACCCCCATTATTCCCGTTATTCCGTAAAGCATCATGGTAGCCCGCCTCTGGCCGTATCCAAGGTTCATCAGCCTGTGGTGGAGATGTCCCTTGTCTGCCCCCATTATAGGCTTTTTATTCACCCACCTCCTCAATATCGCAAAGAAAGTGTCGAAAATAGGCACGCCCATTACCAATACCGGTATTATCACTGCGAACAGCGTCGCGCTCTTTACAGTTCCAAGCACCGACAGGCTCGATAACATGAAACCCAGAAATAGGGAGCCGCCGTCGCCCATAAAGCTCTTGGCCGGATAAAAATTATACGGAAGAAAGCCCAAAGCTCCGCCCGCTACCGCCAGCATCGCTCCCGCCGTCACATAAGTGCCGTGAATATAAGCCGCATATGCAATGCAAAGGGATATTATAGCGGCGGTTCCCGCTGCCAAGCCGTCAAGGCCGTCTATAAGATTTATGGTATTTGTTATCCCAACTATCCAAACTACAGTAATTACAAAACAAAGGACGTCTCCAAGCTGATTGTTTCCGGTTCCGAAAAAATTAGTCAGAAATTCTATCCTTATATCGTTCACATACATTACCACGGCGACGATAAGCTCGCCCAAAAATTTTACTTTCGGCGACAGATGCTTTATATCATCCGTGATACCGAGAATATATATGAGAACGCCGCCCACCGTAATGGAGAGTATCCTATGGTCAAAATTGAGAAATATGAGCATGCTCACTGTGCTTCCTACAAAGATGGCCAACCCTCCGAATCTCGGCATAACCTTGGTATGCATTCTTCTATTGTCCTTAGGAACATCTATAGCTCCAACCTTCGGAGCCAATTTGATGGCCAAAGGCGCTGTCGCCAGAGATAGCGCCAGAGCCGTTAAAAATGTTACCAACAAAGTGCTGTACATAAAACTATAACTCCTTAAATTACCGTATCTTCTACAACTTTTCTACAGTAAGTCCGGCTTCATCCAGTATTGAGGCCGCCAGCTCGTCCGGGTACCCTTCTCTTATAACGATTCTGGTTATGCCGGCATTTATTATCATTTTGGCACAGATGGCACAGGGCTGGTGTGTTATATAAATCGTTCCGCCTTCGATTCCATGTCCCATTGCTGCCGCCTGTATTATGGCATTCTGCTCAGCGTGCAGAGCCATGCACAGCTCGTGCCTTTGACCGGAGGGAACATTGAGCTGCTGTCTCAAGCACCCTCCTCTTTCTTCGCAATGCATTATTCCTCTCGGCGCGCCGTTATAACCTGTGGCTATCGCATGGCGGTCTTTTACTATTACGGCTCCGACTTGTCTTCTCATACAAGTAGAACGCTTTGCCGTAAGCTCTGCCATTTCCATAAAATATTCGTCCCATGAAGGTCTTTCCATAACATCCCTCCTGCTTCCCGCTAATAATAAACCTCAACCAGATACAGTCCCTGAGGGGGAGCTGTGTGACCTGCCCGGCTTCTCTGCTTAGAGTCGATAATGTCATGTACCTGCTCAGGTGTTTTTTTGCCGAGGCCAACCTCTACAAGTGTTCCTGTGATTATCCTGACCATATTGTACAAAAAACCGTCGCCGGTAATTTCTATGATTATATCCCTTTCTCCCTGTGAATTTACATGCTCCGAAATCGTAAGGCCGTGAATCGTTCTCACCGTAGTCTCCCTCGGCTGTCCTCCCGATGACTGAAAACATGCGAAGTCATGAACTCCTTCTATATAGCCTGCGGCGATCCGCATATCATCTGCAGAAAGGTTTTCCGGCACGTAATAGCAATAATTTCTTCTGAAAAGATTCGCCGTACCGCCGTTTTGTATCACATATCTGTATTTCTTGCCTTTAGAATCAAATCTTGCATGAAAGCCCATTGGCTTTTCTTCAAGCGTCGTTATTCTCACATCACCTAATGCGGCTCCCAGCCTCCGGCCGCCGAAGAGATGATTGTTCGCCGCTGTCATTATCCTGTCTGTAGGAATTCCGTATTCTCCGCAGAAAGAAGCTCTCTGCCCCAGAGCATGGACTCCTGCGTCTGTACGGCTTGTCCCGTTAATCTCAACCTTTCCTCCGCATACCTTGGAAAGCACTCTCTCGAGCTCACCCTGAACAGTGCGGATCTCGGGCTGTCTCTGCCAGCCTGAGAAACAGCTGCCGTCATATTCTATTGTCAGCAAAAAATTTCTTTCCAAATCATGAGCTCCATATTTTTTATCTCAGTCCAAATTGCAGCCTCCGACGCAAAACCTTTTCAAAAAAGTAAATCCGCCTATCTCGGCAAAATTATCTTTTTATTTTCTTTCGACTCCCTGTATATGGTGAATTTGCGGCCTATGGCCTGAACGAATTCAGCCTTAAGCGGCTTTAGCAGGCTGTTGGCCGTCTCCTTTGGATCAAGCTCGCAGCCCTCCTGAAGTTTTACCTTCACCAGTTCTCTTGCCTCAAGACACATGTCTATTTCTTTTATAACATTTTCCGTCAAGCCTGCCTTGCCTATATATACGGCCGTATCTTCGCCGTTGGCCAAACTCTTAAGAAAGCTTCTCTGTTTACTCGTTATCATTCGTTTTCCTTTTCTTTTTATTCTTTATATCAATGATAGCCCTGCGGACTGTTTACAAAAATCAATTTTTTAATATTGCAATGCCGACGAGCCGTTACCTGCCTTCGTGAATATTCGCCCGGCTTCCTGAAGTTCAGCCGCCTTAATAAAACGTCGCCCGGCTTCATACAGATTCGTCCGCAGCTACAAGCTTACCGTAATATTATAACTCATTTCATGTAGAAAGACCAGATAAATTGCTGAAGATACTGTGATATATGGCACCATAGGCCGCCGGTCGCTTATTTTTATTCTCTTTTTCGCAAGCAAAATGCAAAAATGCGCTGCGCTTATGAGAGTAGTGAAAACAAAAACAGCTGCCGTTTCGACTACTCCGAAGCACAGTCCTATCGCCGCAAAAAGTTTAATATCTCCGCCTCCCAGCGTTTCCTTTTTGTATATTAACTTTCCTAAAATTCCCATGAACAGCATCACGAAAAAGCCTGCCGCAGCTCCCAAAAGCCCCTCCATCGGACCTCCTGCATGATATGGTATGTAACCGATGGCATTCAGAACAAGAAGCATTATAAGCTGATCGGGAACAATCCGGTATTTTATGTCGGCTATACTCATTTCAAGCAAAAGCCAGCAGGAAACCATCGCAGCCACCGCATAAAGCGGCTCCTTTAAGCCCAGATATATTCCTATCGTTATAAATACGCCGGTAAATAAATATTTCCACGGCGTACTTCTTATTCTCTGCCTCGTCGGGTGGAGCAGCTCTTCGTCGGGCTCCTGCCCGTAATCGCAAAGCCACTTCCCCGGTATACGGTTGAAAAACCATACGGCCCCATTTCCTAAAATCACGCCTGCGATGACAGCCGCAACGCATATCCCGATTATCCTCACATAATCCATAAGTCCCCGTCTCTTCCTCCTTTTAAAAATACACCTTTTTCTGTCAAAAGAGCATCCCCGCTTAAAGCCTGACAGGATGCCCTCTAATTATTTTTTCTTTGCTGCTTTTTAAGCCTTACTTCCAGGAGCTTTTCAGACCTACAATCTCATTGAACACCGGTGCGGTCTTCTCGTGAAGCTTGGAGTCCGCTACAAAATATCCGTGTCTGAAGAACTGGAATCTGTCTCCCTTTTCCGCCTCTGCGATATTTGCTTCCGCATAAGCAGTCGAAACACTTACTGTTTCAGGATTTGCGGTCATCTCTCCCTCTTCATTTTCTTTGAGCAGATAGTCGTACCTGCGAACAGTTACCGGCACGGCGTTTTTCGCATCTACGAAATGAATAGTTCCTTTTACCTTTCTTCCCTCAAAGCCGCTGCCGCTTCTGGTCTCGGGATCATAAGTACAGTGGATTTCCTTAATGCTTCCGTCGTTGTTCTTGACAAAATCGGTACATGTAATAAAGTACGCTCCTTTAAGCCTTACTTCATTGCCCGGAAAAAGCCTGAAATACTTTTTCGGCGGTTCTTCCATAAAATCGGCTCCGTCTATCCAAAGCTCCCTTGAAAACGATACCTGCCTCGTTCCCATTTCAGGGACTTTAACGTTGTTTTCAATCTCGCAGAGCTCTGTCTTATCTTCAGGATAATTGGTTATTATAACCTTGACCGGATCGAAAATTACATTTCTGCTCTCCACCTTTTCCTTAAGGTCTTCTCTTACACAGTGCTCAAGAAGGGATATATCGACTGTACTGTTGGCTTTAGCCACTCCTATCGCATCACAGAACGCTCTTACTGCTTCCGGCGTATATCCTCTTCTTCTTATTCCCGCTATCGTAGGCATGCGCGGATCGTCCCAGCCTTCGACCGTTCCGTCTTCGACCATGGCTTTTAAATATCTCTTGGACATCACCGTATTTGTCAGATTAAGTCTGGCAAATTCTATCTGCTGAGGCGGAGTCGGCCACCAGCCGACTTCCTTTAAAACCCAGTCATATAAAGGTCTGTGGTCTTCAAATTCCAGAGTACATATGGAATGTGTAATTCCTTCTATCGCGTCCTCTATAGGGTGAGCGAAGTCGTACATAGGATATATGCACCATTTATCTTTAGTATTGTGATGAGAAGCATGGGCTATCCTGTATATTACAGGGTCTCGCATATTGATATTAGGCGAGGCCATATCAATTTTTGCTCTCAGAACTTTCTCTCCGTCCTTATATTTTCCTTCTCTCATTTCTTCAAAAAGGCTAAGGTTTTCTTCTATGCTTCTGTTCCTGTAAGGACTTTCTTTTCCCGGCTCTTTGAGAGTTCCTCTGTATTCCTTTATCTCATCACCGCTCAAATCACATACGAAAGCCTTTCCTTTTTTAATAAGTTCGACTGCCGCATCGTACATAGTATCGAAATAATCTGACGCCCACAATCTTTTATCCCATTGAAAGCCCAGCCATCTTACATCCTCCTCTATGGAATCTACATATTCCACATCTTCTTTTACAGGATTGGTGTCGTCATATCTCAAATTACACTTACCGCCGTATTTTGCCGCGGTGGAAAAATTCAAGCATATGGATTTGGCATGTCCTATATGAAGGTAGCCGTTAGGCTCCGGCGGAAAACGGGTATACACCCTGTCTCCGTATTTTTTTGTTTCCAAATCCTTTTCAATGATGTCATGAATGAAATTGTCAGCCATTACATTCCTCCAAAATATATTTATATTATTTTATACCAATAATGCTTTCTGAGCGTTCCGACGCCCTCCGGCCGGCCGAGCTCGGAAAAAATCAGTTAAACCGGTCATATTCTGTCAAACGGCGTTTCGCTATCGGCAAAAAGCAAGCCCCCTCAAACGGCGTTTCAATGGCCGCTTCCCTGCGGCAGCGCCAGATGAATATAATCTCTGCGGACATTATACCACAAAGCACGTATGTCAGCGGTGATTCAATGAACCCTTCTTTACGGCAACGCCGAATAATATGATTTTGGGTTCATTATAACGCTCTCCGGTCAATCAAACGGCGTTTCAATGGCCGCTTCCCTGTGGCAGCGCCAGATGAATATAATCTCTGCGGACATTATACCATCGCTTTGCGTAATTATCCAGTACCGACTTGCTTTTTACCAAAACTATTCCAAAAATATTTTTATAAAGCAAAATATAGGTACGCCGCCTTTCTCTCGATATTTCCTTTGACCTTTCCGGCGTCCATAAGATATACTGTAACTATACTAATTTGTTTTCGCTGATGACAGAGCTTTTATACAGCCTATCCTAAAGGGACAAAGCACAAGCGGTTCCGCAGAAAATGCCCGTCAGCATAGCGGCAGTGTCAATACGCCGGAAACAATATCCCGTACCGCCTCTATGGACTGCGAGCAAACGGAGCAGCAAAGATAAAAATATCTGAAAATACAGCAGCTTCAAATCCGGCAAAACCCTCAAAACAGCGCATGATAAAAAACAGCCGACAGCATATCAGTTTCATTTAAGACGAACGGCTTTCAGGAGATACATAATGAAAAAATGCAAAGAGACTTACATATCCATAATGCTTATAATATTTATTCTAATCTTGTCCGGCTGCGGCAAGCATAATTCAAACAGCGAAGCAGATACAGACGGCGGCCAAAGCACAGGTGAAAAAGACTCAATCACCGCCTCCGGCGGTGCCGCTCACAGCATTGATGAGGAAAATCCTGTTTCAAAGGGCGAAACAGGTAATCAGCCTGCCAAAAGGCCCAATGTCACAGGCTTGCCTGACGTCATCGACACGCTGGAAAAAGACGACGGAAGCAAGCTCGTTCTGGTAAACAAGCTCCACGCTGTCTCCGAAAATTATGAGCCTATCGATATGGTTCCCGTAGACGGTTCCCTATCCACCAATCAGGGCCTCTATTTCAAAAGGGAGGCTTACGAAGCGTATCTCAAAATGCTGAAAGACGCCGAAAAAGACGGCATAAAATTTATAATATGCTCTACTTATCGCTCCTACTCAACGCAAAAATCCATATATAACGGCTATGTTTCAAGAAATGGCGCAGACTATGCCAATACGGTTTCCGCATATCCGGGCAGGAGCGAACATCATACAGGCTGGGCCGTAGACGTAACCTCTTCCTCCATGGACTATGGACTAAAACAAAATTTCATCGAATATCCCGAAGGAATATGGATAAATAATCATTGCAGCGAATACGGCTTCATCATACGTTATCCTAAAAATAAAACGGATATAACAGGCTATTCCTATGAGCCCTGGCACCTTCGTTACGTAGGCGTTGATGTTGCAAAAGAAATCACAGAAAAAGGTATAACTCTTGAAGAATATCTCGGAGAATAATTTTTTCAGGCAACCGTGTTAGGAAATGCCCCACATACATGTTCAAAACTAAATTCTCTTTTAAAAGCAAAAGCCGCAGCAAATAAAGCTGCGGCTTAATATTTTTAAAGGTCATTATGCCCTTGTCCGGCTTAAGCCCGTCTGCTAATCCTCAAGATAGTAGCGTCGCTTGCCCTCAGACCTGCGCTTATATTCGATAGCCTCTTCCGGACACCTGCATATACATGCCATGCAATGGGTGCATCTGTCATTCCAGACAGGCTTTCCTCCGCTGATGCTTATGTTGTTCATCACGCATACCTCTGCGCAAAGACCGCAGCCTACGCAAGCCCGTGTGCTTCTAAAGCCTTTGGCTTTTACAATAAGCGCATAAAAAACGGGATTCACCACTGCGCTCTCAACTGCTCCTGCAAATGATTTTTTCGTCGGTAGACATTTTCCATCCAATATACTTTTCGCCAGCATAAGGACTTTTTCATCACCTCGTCTTATCAGTGTTTCCGATGTTTTTTCATCCGGCACGGAAAACATCGCTATATAATTTTCCGGCATCTTTATCCCGGCGCAGCCCATGAATTTGAGATTTTTAAAGTCGCACAGTTTCTCCGCATACGTCCCTGCATTTCCGCAGGAATCGCCGCAGGTCAAGATGAAATATGCTCTTTCATCTCCCTCAAAGATTGAATTTCTGATAAAATCTTCTGCGATTTTAGGAATTCGCCAGCCGTAAGTTGGAAGAACAAATATATAGGGGGTTTCGGAAAAAAATTTTCCTCTCTCCCCATCCTTTATCATCTTCCCCATGTCGATCACCGACTCCTCTTTTACTGCCTCCGCCAGCTTCTGCGCCGCATGCCGGCTGTTTCCCGTACCTGTAAAATATATTATCATGTTGTCCTTATCCTCCGAAAAATCATCTCTTGCAGAACTCAAATCTTTGTCTTCATCTTTTCAACGAATCAACCGAAGCTGCTGTAATTCACCTTGTCAATCTGAACATTGTCCCACTCCGCTTCCTGCGCCGCAAGATATGCGAGAATGTCGTCACGGCCTCCGGAAATGCAGAAATTCTTAGTTTCAATGGAATCATAATCTTTCGCTTTAGAAATCAAGCCGTCGATAACATCGGCGTCTCCGGTATAATATATGCTGGAATTGCTGTATATACCGAGATTTTTCCATATATCAAAATTTTCTCTCAAAAATTCAAGGTTCTCGATATACACCTCTTTTATTTCCTCGCCGTTCATTTCATCCCTCAGGTCGCGTTTTCCAAAGGCAGCTGTAATATTCAAGCTTACCCCTGCCTGAAAATCGCTTTCCGGTTCATACACCTGAATCCATTGAAGCTCAATCTTATCCCCGGCCTTTTCCGCAACGGAAGCTACGTCCTCCGCCTTCTTCTGCGAAACTGAAGCATATATTACGGCAGACTCCGGAAGCTCCTCAATGTCACGATAAAGCTGTTCAAGCTCTCCCTCTGTAATTATGTTATTCTCATCAAACCTCCCAAGCATAAACGTTGCTTTCCCGTCGGGGTCGGACTTTACAGACAGCTTCCCAAGCCTCATCTCCATTATGACGTCTGTAGCTCCTATATAAGTCTTTTCTCTGTGGTCTGCCACGTTCATATTCAAAGTATAGCACCCGAAGCCGTCTTTTTCCACATTTATCCCGCAAACCTCATAATACGGAAACACCGTTTCATAATAGGCTCTCATAGTCTTAAGCAGAACGCTGTTTTCGCCTTCATTGAGCTTGGCGGCATTGGCAAAGCAAAGATTCATCAGCGGACTTATGCAGAAAAATATCAGGATAACGACTGCAGTAATAATTATACAGGTCTTTGCCGCTATCTTTTTTATCCTACTGTTGATGGTTTTTTCAATATAAGCGTCAAAGTCAGGCTCGGACTGCATGCCCATATCATTTAATTCATCATCTATGGTCTCTTGTCTGCCGTCAATATTTTTCTTTTCCTCATTTATCTCTCTCATTTTCTTCACCCCGCATCTTTATCAGCATTTTCTTCGCTCTGGATTTTATCTGTCTTACATTTTCCTCGGAAATCCCATAGGCTTTAGCTATCTGTGAATTTTTCTCCTGCAGATATACGCTTGCTATCATTACGCTTCTGTACTTTTCAGGCAAAGCCGCTATCATAGCAGCCAGCTTCACCCTTTCCTCGCCTTTTATATACCCCTTAAGAAGGTCCTCGCAGACAGGCGTAATTATCTCTTTTGCTTCTGCTGCCTCAGCGTATTTTTCGCGTTTTTTTCCATTCAGAAAATCGTTGCGTATAACCCTGCCGGCCCAGCTCAGAAAGCTGCCTCCGGGCTTATAGGACAGTATCGCTTTCAGAAACGCTTCATGCACCAAATCCTCCGCGGCAGACTTATCGTGCGTGTAGGAGCAGGCGATAAGCATGAGCTTGCTGTAATAGCGCCTGTAGAGGTCTGCTATTATACTGTCGTTTTTTCCTTGCCTCAAGGCTGCTCCCCCCCTTTCACGCTCCTATAAAATAAACAATTATGAGGCGGTTTTGTGACATATTTTCTAAAAAAAGAGACGGATTCAAGGGGCGGCTTTAAAAGCCGCTCCATCATTCCGTCTCCATAAATTACCTACTCACAGGTCTGATTATTTTTCAATTATAAGCGTGGTTCCCATGCCTCCGCCGATGCAGAGAGTTGCCAGGCCATACTTGGTCTCAGGTCTTCTCAGCATTTCATAAAGCAGAGTGATGAGAATTCTGCATCCGGACGCTCCGATAGGATGTCCGAGTGCGATAGCTCCGCCGTTCACATTGGTCTTTTCAGGATCAAGGCCTAAATCCTTTCTTACTGCCAATGACTGAGCGGCAAATGCTTCGTTCGCTTCTACCAGGTCGATGTCAGCCATAGTCAGGCCGGCTTTCTTAAGAGCCTTTTCGGAAGCAGGAACAGGACCTACGCCCATGATTGAAGGGTCAACGCCTGCCGAAGCATATGACTTAATTGTGCACAAAGGCTTGATTCCAAGCTCTTCTGCTTTTTCTCTGGACATAACCACTACAGCTGCACCGGCGTCATTGATACCGGAGGCATTGGCAGCCGTTACGATACCGTCCTTCTTGAAGGCAGGCTTTAATTTAGCTACCTTCTCCATTGTAGTTCCGAATTTAGGGAATTCATCCGTATCGAAGATGATAGGATCGCCCTTTCTCTGAGGAATTTCCACAGGAACGATTTCATCCTTGAACTTGCCGGCTTTGATAGCTGCTTCAGCTCTGTTCTGGGAGATTACTGAGAACTCGTCCAGCTCTTCCCTGGTGATTCCCCACTGCTCTGCAACGTTCTCAGCCGTGATACCCATGTGATAATTGTTGAAAGCGTCAGTCAAACCATCGTTGGTCATCATGTCAACAATCTTGGTGTCGTTCATTCTTGCGCCCCATCTTCCGGAAGGAAGAGCATAAGCCGTAGCAGACATGTTTTCTGCACCGCCCGCTACGATAATGTCGGCGTCTCCCGCCTTGATAATCTGGGCAGCCAGCTCGATAGCTCTGAGACCTGAACCGCATACTTTATTGATAGTCATCGCCGGAACTTCCTTAGGCAGTCCTGCGTCTAATGTCATTTGTCTTGCTACGTTCTGTCCAAGCGCGCCTTGAAGAACCGCTCCCATGATAACCTCTTCTACCATTTCCGGCTTGATTCCGGCTCTCTTGAGGGCCTCTTTGATAACGATGGCTCCAAGCGTTCTTGTAGGAACATTTTTCAAGGAACCGCCAAAGCTACCCATAGGTGTTCTCACTGCGCTTACGATTACAGCTTCTTTCATTTTTATATCCTCCTTAAGATAATATTTGATCTACCTTATGCCCATAGCAAATCACACTTCCCTTGCTATATACATTAAAGCATAAAGGACAAAAGAATTCAATAGTTTTAGTTAATTTTTTAACAAAAACCTTGAAGTCTGCTATTTCCAAATTCATTCTATCATAAGGAAAACTAAATTCAAAGGCCTCCGGCGAAAGTATTTAAATTAACAATGCGAAGGCCCTTTTATACGGTTTTCTGTCGCTTCAAAGCATGATATAAAGCTAACAAACTCTTTGATTTTACGCGGGTTTAGCCATTATACGCTTTTATCGTTTAAGACAACATCCCGGCTGTTCTTGCAGAGCAAACGCACCTACGGTTCTAGGGCTTCCTGTCCGAAACTTACCGTGTACTTTTGCGCCATTCTGAAAGGCTTGTATGAGAGCTTAGTTTGCCTGAGATTTTCCATGCCCATATCCTCTTCCCTGTTGACGTAGATGGTTTCTTCAGGCAAGCGTTTACAAAATTCGTTGTTTATAGCCTGATACAGTCCTCTTATTCTGTCGTCGGCTTTTTCAACGTGGACTATTACCGTTTCCTTGCTGTTGCTTCTTGCGAATTCCCCAAGCGTTACCGCAACAATCTTTCCGTCTATTCTGATTATTCCCGAAAGCAGCCCTTTGCCGGCAAACTTTAAAAGTTCGGCTATCGCAATGTTTTCCATTTCAAGGATAGGCTTCCATTCTTCCGGTGTTTCTCCCAGTTTGTATTCGTTCTTGCTGTATATATACTCCATTATCTCGGGAACCGTTTCAGGCGTCGCTTCCTCATAGGTAAATTGATAATTCCGCAGAAAATAGTTGAGATGATTTTTCTTTTGGTGAAGCTTGCGCCCGCTGAGTTTGACCAGTTCTTCTCTGAGATACACGTAATCATCATCGTCTCTTTCATGCTTGAGGCTTACTTCGTCTCCAAAGGCGCTGTTCAAAGCCGGAAGCAGCGATTCCGGAACCAGTCCCATTTCAAACCGCTTCCCTTTACTTTTAAATAGCTCTCTTACCGACTCCACAGCCTTTCTAACCTGTCTGCCGTCGTACTCCCCGGTCCTCGTAAGAGGAAAAGACACGAAGCACTCTTCCTCGTCAGACTCCGTGTTTCCCAGGCCTGCAATAAAAAGATAGTCTTCTATTATGTCCCACGTCAGTTTATGAGTGTCTCTCCAGATATAATTGGCTATGAACGTATGGCTTGAAGACTGATAATCAAAGCCGTCAAAATAACTTATCAAGAGCTCTTTTTCTGTCAAATTGCTGAAATTATTTTTAAATATCATGCCGCACCTATTTTATTATAGCTGAAATCTGTTTGAATTCCGGAGCCTTTGCGCTTTCAAGCAAATCGAAAAGAACGCTCTCTGTGCATGTCAAGCATGCGCCTGCCGCAGAAAGGGTCATTTCCGCATTTCTTATACTTTCTGCTGTTCTTGAGCTCACGCAGTCCATGGCAAGAGCCACCTTGTAGCCGGCCTGTATCATATCAAGCGCCGTCTGCTGAACACATACGTGACTTTCAACTCCTGTTATAACAACTGTTTTTCTTCCCGTCTCTTCAAGAGCTTTGCGGAAAGCCTCATCTTTATATGCGCTGAAATAAGTTTTGTCGAAAACGGGACAATCCGCCAGAGCATCCGCCACCGGCGCAACAGTCTGTCCCAGTCCCTTTGCATACTGTGTTGTAGCCAGCACAGGCACATTCAAAAGCTTCATTCCCGAAATAAGTCTGACATTCCGGTTTTCCGTTCTTTCCGCCTCATACATCGCCGGCATGAGCCTTTCCTGCAAATCTATCACAACAAGAACAGTGTCTTCTCTTTTAAATCTCACAACTTCATTCATATTTTTACCTCCCATTTGTCTATTTTATCATTACCCTCCGGGTCGTTTTGATCATATTTAACCGAAGATATTGTGGCATATCCGTCTCTTATCAGTTTAGCGTCGGTTTCGTCTGTCCAGCAGTCCAGTTCCTTCGGAAATCCCGAATATTTATATGTAACTTCTTCCCCGTCCTCAGCCGTTATCTCGAACCACTCGTGATAGCCTACTGTTCCCAATTTTGCAGTTTTTACTCCGCGAATTTTCTCTATCGGAATATTTGGCGTATTGATGCTTACAACTCCGGCAGGTCTCCCTTCGTCCAGCATTTTGGGAAGAATATCGACAGCTAACTTACACGCTCCTTCAAAGTGGGTCGCCTGATGGTCGTTGACCGATACGGCTACCGCCGGCAATCCGTTGAACACTCCCTCGGCAGCGGCGGAAACAGTTCCAGAGTACATCGTATCCGTGCCGAGATTGCCGCCGTGATTTATGCCTGAGTAGACTATATCTATATCTATTCCCATTTTTCTCAGAACATATAAACCGAGTTTCACGCAGTCAGCGGGAGTTCCTCCTACTTCAAAGGCCATCTCCGCCCCTTCAAAATCCGTCTTTTTCATAGTAATCTCGTTATTTACGCTGAGAGCGTGGCTGCTGGCGCTTCGCTGCGAATCGGGAGCGCATACGTATACTCTTCCCTTTTTGCTGAGCGCTTTGGTAAGCTCGGCAAGCCCTCGTGCTTTTATGCCGTCATCGTTTGAAACTAAAATATTCATTCTGTAATTTCCATAACCTTTCCTATATAGTCGTTTATGACGAGAGTCGCCTCTTCATCATAAGGCGTTGCCTGTTTATTTATCAACACTAAATTATTCCCCTGAAAATAGCGAATCAAACCTGCCGCCGGATAAACCGCCAGCGAGGTTCCGCCGATTATGAGAGTATCGGCATGTTCTATGGCATTCACGGCTCCCATCATACACGATGAATCCAGCATTTCCTCGTATAATACAACGTCAGGCTTTACTATGCCATTGCAGCAATTACAATGAGGCACGCCGTTTACACAGTTGCTTTCGTCCGTTATATAATCCAAATCGTAGGATTTTCCGCAGTTCATGCAGTAATTCCTGAGCACGCTGCCGTGAAGCTCAAATACTTTGCTGTTTCCTGCTTTTTGGTGCAGTCCGTCTATATTCTGCGTAACGACCGCTTTTAGTTTTCCCTGTCTTTCGAGAAAAGCCAATGCCTTATGGGCTTTGTTCGGCCGGGCATCCCTGTATATGAGATTTTTCTTGTAATAATCGAAAAATGTCTCCGTATTGTTCACAAAAAATGTATGGGATAAAATTTCCTCCGGGGAAACTCCGTACTCCTGCTTTGCCTTGTACAGCCCCTTTTCAGAGCGAAAATCAGGTATGCCGCTTTCTGTGGAAACTCCTGCGCCTCCGAAAAATACTATTGATTGTGAATTTTCGATGATTTCTTTCAGCTTCTTGTCCATGAAATATCCTCTCTCTGTAAATAATCGCAAATGCTTCATCTAAGAGCTTATCTCTCAGTGCAGCGTTTGCGTTCATTATAACGCCGCCAAGACTGTCCGAAGCGTTTCAATGAACGCTTCCTTTTAAATTGAATAATATATAATCTTTGCGTTTATTATAACATTTATGGTAGAATTTTGATAGGTATTTGGATATATTAAATTTATACGGCAGTTTATTCAATCTTAAATATGAGGGAAATATTATGACATCAAATCACGAAAAAACCGCACTCGTACTCAGCGGAGGCGGCTCGCGCGGCGCATATGAAGCCGGCGTGTGGCAGGCGCTTTGCGAGATGGGCATGGAAATAGATATAGTGACAGGCGCTTCAGTAGGCTCAATCAACGGAGCGATGGTATGCCAGGGAGATTTGGAGGCAACAATTTCTCTCTGGAAGGAAATAGAAACCCATATGGTTTTCGACGTTCCCGAGGGAAGCCAGCCTATCGACTATGCAAAGGAAATGCTTTTAAACAGGGGAATCGGTACATCAGGACTGAAAGAGCTTTTAAAAAAATATATTGACGAAGAAAAGATAAGAAAATCACCTGTTGATTACGGTCTTGTCACCGTGGAACGAGCAGGTCTGAAACCCCATTTTCTTTTTAAAGAAGATATACCTGACGGAAAACTCATAGACTACATCATTGCCAGCTCCTCTGTTTTCCCCGCCATACAGGCCTATAACATAGACGGCAAGGACTATATAGACGGAGCATACGCAGACGTTATGCCTATAAATATGGCGTTGGAAAAGGGAGCAGAAAGAATTGTCGCCGTCAAACTGAACGCCTTTGGAATTATAGACAGCAGCTCCATTAAAAAAGCCCCGAACCTGACAATCATAGAGTCAAAGTGGGAGCTTGGAAATACACTCATCTTCGATGTGAAAAATTCCAAAAGAATCATGCGGCTCGGTCACCTGGACGCCATGAAAGCCTTCGGAATATTCGACGGTATTTACTATGCCTTCGCCAAAGGAAGCTTCAGCAAAACAGATACAAGGATGGCCGACGCCTGCGCTTATGTTTTCAACATGGACCCATCCTTCATATATACAAAAGAATCATTTCTCATAAAGCTTAAAGCAGCAGTAAAAGCCGCCGGAAAAGATGTGGATGATGCAGTTGCGGCTTTTAAAAATAATAAGCTGAAAATTCTCGGTGCAGCGGAAATGATAAAGAACCTCAAGGACGTTTCCAACTCTCAGATTATAAGCTTTATTATTGCAGAAAACCTAAAAGAAAAAGACGCAGACAGCATTTTTTTAAGCCGCAGTATGATAAAACTCTTTCCTCAGCAGCTGATGGCTGCCAGATTCATGATAAAATACGGTCTTGCATAAGCTTATTCACCCTATTGCCTTTCTGCAAATATACTGCAAAGCCGGCGGATTACTGCAAACCCCGCCGGCTTGATATATCGTCAAAACATTTAAGCAACCCCTGCACTCCCGCCTTTTTACTTCACCTTATCCAATCTGTAGGCAAAAAACTTTTTAGCCGGCGTCTTGTAAAGAGCCATAGAAAGCAGCGTTGCCAATATCAGTCCGACCACAAACTGAGCCACGTTGAAAGGCGCACCCAGGAATCCCGTTATAAGATTTCCCGCAAGCGCTCCGTCAACGCAGGCATAGCCAAGTACCATAACTATACCGGCTATAACCATTCCTATAATTTCAATCAAAGGTACCGAACCTATTTTGACGTGATGTTTGTCCTTTTTTATGCACGCTTCTATGAAGATTCCCATGATAAAACCCATAACGCCCTTTATTATCAAAGTCCACGGCGCATAAGCCGCATATCCGCCCATCACGTCGGCAAGAGCAGAACCAAGGCCTGCGGCCAGAGCCCCTTTATTTTTACCCAGCAAAAGTACCGACAAAAACACCATGGTATCCCCCAAATGAACGTAACCTTGCGTAAACGGGCTCGGTATCCTTATGCTTAAAGTCGCAACCATAACAAGACATATCATCAAAGCGGTCATGACTAAATTATTTGTTTTTTCATTCCTCATCATATATAACATCCTTTCACACCTTGCGTTTTCCAATCTTATATATTATAATACACCCATAATGTAGTCTTTAAAATACTCAATTTTATTTATTTTTATATATACAGTTATAAGGAGAAATCGCTGTGAAACCTATAATATTAGATTTAAATAACAATTCTTCCAATTCTTTATATATACAGTTATATAACAACATCAAAAGCGGTATAATATCGGGGGAGATCAAGGCCGAAGAAAAGCTTCCCTCTCTGAGAGCCATGTCCCTGAGTCTCGGCGTTAGCATAACTACAGTACAGCTGGCGTATAACCAGTTGCTAGTAGAAGGCTATATAGACAGTAAACCTCAATCGGGATACTATGTTTCCAAAGGTTTTTACGCTTCCTCCGAAACTTCTTCAAACGCAAGAGAAGTACCGGTTCATGCTTCCTTCGGCAGCGAAGATGCTCTGCCATACATACACGACGATTGCTGCTTCGATTTCAGCAAGTGGAAAAAATGCAGTTCTACGGTTTTCAACGAATATTATGACCGTCTTTTGTACGAAAGCGACCCACAGGGGGAGAAAGCCCTCAGAATCGAAATTTCCAGGTATCTCTACTCGTCCCGGGGCGTAACATGCAGTCCCGGTCAAATTGTGATAGGCGCGGGAACCCAGCAGATTACAGGTCAGCTTTGCAGAATACTTTCCAAGATAGACGTAACCCATGTTTCTCTGGAAAGCCCGGGGTATCTTCCCGTACAGAATATGTTCAGGGACAGCGGCTTTACAGTATCACGCATCCCGGTCCTCAAAGACGGCATAGATATAAGCAAGCTTCCCGCAAATATCCCCTCCGCCGTATACGTGAGTCCCTCAAACCAGTTTCCTACAGGCGCCGTCATGCCTGCCGGCAGAAGGTATCAGCTTCTTGACTGGGCAAAACGCAATAAAAGCATAATAATAGAGGACGATTACGACAGCGAACTGCGTTACTTCGGAAAGCCGGTTCCCGCTCTCCAGAGCCTGGACGCTTCGGAAAGCGTAGTATATCTCGGCTCCTTTTCATCAACTCTCTTTCCGGCCATAAAAATATCATACATGGTTCTTCCCGTTTTTCTGGCGAAAATCTTCGAGCAGATAAAGGGTCGTTATTCTCAAACCTGTTCCAAGGCAGAGCAGCTGACCCTGGCTATTTTCATGGAAAAGGGCTATTACCGCACCGGCATCCGCAAGCTGAGAAAGCTATATTCCCAAAAATTGCAAGCCGCAGTCAGCGCCGTTTCACGCTACGGAAAAGAAAAAGCAGACGCTCTTGACACCCAATCGGGAATCAACCTGATACTGAAAATCCATTCCGAAAAAAATTCCGACGAACTCTGCACTCTTGCAAAATCCATCGGAATTCAAATGATACCGGTTTCCGACCTTTCAGATCAGGAAACTGGCGCTCTAATATTCTATTACAACCGTCTGCCGCTTCCTGCAATCGACGCCTCCATAAAACACCTATTTTCTTTGTGGCAGATTTAAAACTGCTTAAATCCTTCCACATTGACGACGGTAGTTTCTCCGTCCTTATCCACTATTATTCCTCCGACTCCATCGGTCTCCTCAATTATGGCGGCTGCTCTCTTCTTCCCTACGGCGAGGCAGGTGGTGGAAAGCCCGTCGCAATCGGCGGAGGTTCCTCTGTCACCGATTATCGTGACCGACAGCAAATCGGTGTCCGCAGGATAACCTGTGTCGGGATTAAGCACATGATGATATTTTACTCCGTCTATTTCAAAATATCTTTCATAGGTACCGGAAGTAACCACAGTCTTATCGCGACACGAAACCGTTCCCAAAAGCGCTCCGCTTTCCGACGTAGGGGAAGCTACTCCTACGGAAAATTCCGTTCCTTCTCCACCATCCATAGACGTGGCTTTTTCTCCTATTACTACTATATTTCCGCCAAGATCCACCACTGCGCTTGTAACGCCGTTATCCTCAAGGAACTCGGCTACTCTGTCGGCTATATAGCCTTTCGCTATGCCGCCCAGATCAAGGCGGGCTTCACTGTCGGCAAGCCTTACTCTGTTTCCGTCTATCTCCACCTTGGTGTAATCCACGTGCTTAGAAGCCTCGAACAGCTTTTCACTATCAGGTATTGCTCCGATCCTTTTTCCCTGCTCGTCTTCACCGTGAAAATCCCACAGTTCAGTGACGTCGCCTATGGTTATGTCAAACGCTCCTCCTGAAATTTCTCCGTATTTGAGTCCTTTCCTTATCACCTCGGAAGTACAGTCTCTAACCTCCACCCAGTTGCCTCCTGCATTATTTATGTTATAAATATCGCTTCCCTCCACAGTCTTGCTGAGAATTTTTTCATATTCATCGCAAAGTTTAAAAGCGTCCGTTATAAGAAGCAGCGCTTCCTTTTCATTTTCTTCCTCGCTTCGCTTTGCCGCGCCGTCCATGGAATATATGGTTACCGAGCACAAGGTGTCCAGATGAAAGCTGCTTTTGCTAACGCCCCTGTTGCCGCCCGGGCTATTTTGGTCTTGGGCTTTACATGCAAGCTGTGGTATAATAAGTATTATTACGAGACATAAAACAGTCAGAATTTTTTTCATAAAAGTTCACCTTTCAGTTTTGGAGTTTATTATGATTAAAAAAGCGGACGTCGCTCTTTTCTTTATAATTTTAATACTGGGACTGGCCGTATCATATTTCACTTTTACGGGAAAACAGGCCGGCGACCAGGTAAAAATAACGGTCGAAGGCCGGCTATACGGTACGTATTCCCTCGACGAGGACAAGGAAATAGAGGTAAAGCAAAACGGCCATATAAATAATATTATCATAAAAGACGGCGTCGTTTCAATGGCTTCTTCCGACTGCAAAAATCAAATATGCGTCAACACAAGACCTATTTCTCATACAAAAGATTCTATAGTTTGTCTTCCAAACAAAGTAATGATCGAAATAGAGAATGTGGACGGAGGAGGTGATGTCGATGTCATCACCGGATAACCGTGAAAAAGTCGGCAAGACTTCCGACAGTCGCTACGCCCTTCGCACAAAAAGACTTGCTCTCAGCGCCATTCTTGCAGCGCTGGCTATGATTCTGTCATATATCGAAGCTTTGATACCCATGCCCGTGCCGATTCCTGGAATAAAATTAGGACTTGCCAATCTGATAGTAATTATAGCCATATACAGGTTGGGCTTCAAGTATGCTTTTATAATAAACTGCGTGCGTATATTGACCGCCGGTCTTCTTTTTACAGGACTTTTCGGCGTCATATATTCCTTTGCCGGAGGCCTTTTAAGCATTATCGTCATGTACGTCCTTCATAAAACCGGCCTTTTCAGCATTGTGGGAATAAGCATGGCCGGAGGCGTAGCGCATAATCTCGGACAGCTGGCTGCCGCCTGCTTTATAATGTCCAATATTAAACTGATGTCATATTTTTCAGTTCTGCTCTTTTCCGGTATGATAAGCGGTATCCTGATAGGCATTGCCGCAAATCTTTTGCAGGACAAACTTCCGCATCTCAGGATATGAAAAGTTACGTTATAATTATTTCAAAAAAAGCATAAGGGTGATCGCTATGAAAAAAGTCATGAAAATTTATTTCAGTCCCGCCGGTACTACAGAAAAAGTGTGCTCATCCGCCGCAGAGACCATCGGCAAGGAATTCCGGATTCCTGTTGAGACTTTCGATTTTACGCTGCCGGATTCACGCAAAAGTTTTCCCGCCCTGTCGCCCGAAGACCCTGTCGTCTTTTCCGTTCCAACCTACGCAGGCAGAGTTCCCAACGTGCTGCTCAAATACCTTGATACTATCCGTGGCAACGGCGCAAAAGCCATAGCCCTTGTAACCTTCGGCAACCGCAATTTTGACGCTTCTCTTTCTGAATTATGTGATATTTTAAACGCTCGTGATTTTAAAGTCATCGGCGCAGGCGCAATAAGCTGTCAGCACGCTTTCTCAGAAGTCCTCGGCAAAGGCCGCCCTGATGATGAGGATATTTTGCAGCTATGCGAATTCGCCGAAAAAGTCTGTGCAAAGATCAAAGCGTACAGTGAAGCTGCACCGGATGCAGCTGTGCCGTTTATATCAGGCGCTAAGCTCCTTTCTGATGCAATCGGCGGCATGGCAAAAATTTCTGCCGACCCTTACGGCGGTTACTACAAACCGCGCGACAGAAGGGGAAATCACATAGATATAAGAAAGGTTATCCCTAAGGTTTCCAACGGCTGCACAGGCTGCGGCCTGTGTGCGCGAGTCTGCCCTATGGGCTCAATTTCTCCCGATGACCCGCACGTTATGACCGGTATCTGTATCAAATGCAACGCCTGCCTTAAAAACTGTCCTTCTTCATCAAGATACTTTGATGATGCCGGTTACCTGTATCACAAACAAGAGCTGGAAGAAATGTACTCCCGAAGAGCTCAAAACAGCTTTTTTATTTAACCTCCGGTCTGCTGCAATAATAAACATATGATAACGGCGCGCCTTAATCAAAAGGGCGCGCCTTATTTTTTTCCGTCATATCTTTATGAACATAGCTACAATTTCCATGCCGCAGCCATATTCTCCGCTCCATGCAGTTTCCTTTGAAAGCCTGTCTCCAAGAGCATTATACCAGCCTCCGAACACATAACCCTCATCCGGATAGGCAAAATACCGCTGTCCGTCTTCAGGACTGTATTTCAAACCTACGCTGCCCCCTCTGGCTGCCTCGATGCCAAGGAATTCCCCGCTTCCGGGCGCAAAGCCTTTTATGTATTTTAAAGGGTTTCCCGTGCAGTCAAGGATCCTTATTCTGCGGTTATTGGTTAAGTCGATTTCATCAAGGCAGTTATCCTGTACATAAAGCTCCGTAATATCCGTGCCTTTGGAAACGTCCAACTTTCGCAGTCCGCTTCCGCTGAAATTTACTTTTTCTTCTTTATTTTCACAAATCCCGTCGCCGGCCGCCTCAATAGCTTGTTTTTCTTTTGCTGCTTTTTCCATATCCCTTCCTCCGATATTTCAAATTATAATAAAACAGTATACCACATATCGGCGTTACCGGCATGACTTGAACGAATAAAATTATATAACGATTATTTTTTCATATATCTTATTCTGCCGCCCATCATAGTCATATATACGCATACGTCTTTGATTTCTTCGGGAGGAATTTCAAATATATCAGATTCCAGGACAGTAATATCAGCAAAATATCCGGGTGCGATTGCTCCCTTTTTATCTTCTTCAAAGGAAACATAGGCAGAATGAAGTGTATAGCATTCCACAGCCTCCGCGAGAGTAAGTAATTTTTCTGTATGCCAGCCCTCCTCAGGCTTTCCGTCAAAATCCTTTCCGGTCACAGCACAGTAAAGATTTTTCAAAGGGTTGAAATCCTCGACAGGAGAATCCGTTCCAAAAGGAAGCTTCACTCCGCCGTCATACAGCTTCCTATAGTTATAGCTGTCTTCAAGCCTTTCCGCTCCCACCCGGCTCTCGGCTATATTGAGGTCATATTCGAGAAAAACAGGCTGAACATAAGCTGCAATACCGAAGGCTCTGATTCTTTCTATGAGATCTTCATTCAAAATCTGGGCGTGCACAATACCGTGACGATTCTTGACGTCAGGATTTTTTCTCATCGCCTTTTCAATGGCAGAAACCGCCTGCGCTGTCGCAGCATCGCCTATGCAGTGTATGGCCACAGACATACCGTCATCATGAGCTTCCTGTACCAAATCTTCAAGCTCAGAATCATTTTCATATATGCGGACGCCCCTGTTTCCCGGGTCATCGGAATAGTCCTCCGCAAGCCAGGCTGTTCTTGCTCCCAGCGAGCCGTCACAGAAAGCCTTAAGAGGCCCAAGGCGAAAAATATCGTTTCCCTCTCCACTCTTAAGCCCCGCCTCCTTAAACCGCCTGTAGGCATCAGAATCCGCCAGACGGCATTGCTCATAAACACGTACCGGAAGCTTGTCTTCTGCGGCAAGCTCCTCGTATGCCCTTATAACATTTTTAAAATTATTTCCCGGTACTCCCTCAAAGTCGTCAGTCTGCACCGATGTAAGCCCCTTTGAAGCTGCTGCACGGCCCATGGTCATGAGCATTTCCTTGATTTCATCAACAGTAGGTTCAGTTATAAGGTCGTTCAGCTTTCCCGCCATTTCATAAAGTATTCCGGTTGGTTCGCCGTCTTCATCGACTAAAAATTCTCCGGTTTCCGGCTGAGGCGTTCCTTTTTTGATTCTGAGGAGTTCAAGA
Source organism: uncultured Clostridia bacterium (assembly GCA_937900415.1). GTDB lineage: Bacteria > Bacillota > Clostridia > Peptostreptococcales > Anaerovoracaceae > Fimisoma. The sequence continues at coordinate 15,332 of CALCEY010000015.1, read as the reverse complement.
GCCTTTGAATTGACGGCTGTCACATGGGTACAAACCCTCGAGGCGATTATTGGATGCTCCTCCGATATTTTATCCAGGTCATCTCTGCAAAGCCATCTCTTATCAGTCCAGCTGTCTTCATTCCAGGCATAGCACTGAACCCAGCTTCCGGCTTCTATGCCGTTCTTTTCTATATGCTCCCTGCACAATGCTGTCGCTTCGTCTATGGATTTCGTATTTCTCAAATCCACCTGAGAAAAATTATAGCCTACGTTGAGGAAGTGCATATGGCTGTCATTAAATCCCGGGACGGCTAATCTTCCTTTTAAATCTATCATTTCTGCATCCGGAGAATTTTCCTTTTTAATTTCGTCGTTAGAACCTGTTCTTTTGATGAGCCCGTCCTCTATCAGCAGCGCCTCCTTAAAGCTGCCGTCGGCAGTCCTGATTTTACCGTTATACAAAATAGTTTTCATTCTTCCCTCCTGCTTTTGTTTGTTTTACAAACCGAATTTATTTATTTTGCAAATCATAACGAGCAACTTTTATGCCAAGAGGCGCAAAGTTTTATGCAGCACGTCAAACCTCTGAATTTCAACGTTTTTTGATTCCAGCCGGCCAACATGTCATTTGTACAGCAAAAAAACGCCATTTCTTTTTACCTCGGTAAATAAAAACAGCGTTTCCAGGCGGTCGCCTGCCTATGACTTCTTTGAAATTCCGTATTCCTTCAGCTTTCTGCTGAGCCCCTGTCTCGAAACATTCAGCGCAGCCGCCGCTTCCGTAATATTTTTTGACTGCAAATATACTTTTTCTATTATTTCACGCTCCTTGTCGCCTATCATCTGCGCCAGGCTTCTCTCTTCACTGCAAAAATCCCATTCTTTCTTCAAAAGCTCTTTGCCGGTTCTTTTTTTCGTCTTATCGTTTTTATCGAAAAGTTCCACGTCACAGCTTTCTATTACAGGCGTAACAGCCATATTAAACCCCCTTTCTATGGCGTTCCTAAGTTCTCTCACATTGCCCGGCCAGTTGTATAACATGAATTCTTCTTTAAGCTCCTCAGATACTCCTGCAATATATTTCCCGAACCTGGCGTTAAATAGTTTTATAAAATACTCCGTAAGCTCAGGTATGTCTTCTTTACGTTCTTTCAGTGCGGGAAGCCTCAGTTCCACAACCCTGAGCCTGTAATACAAATCTTCTCTCAATACGCCCTGCTTTACACATTCCCTGGGATTTACATTTACGGCAGCAATAACCCTCACATCTACAGGTATACTTTCTGCTCCGCCAACCCGCATTATTTTTTTCTCTTCTATCGCTCTCAATATTTTCGACTGAGTATCGACATCCATGGTGTTTATTTCATCTAAAAAAAGCGTTCCGCCCTGCGCCGCCTCTATAAGGCCTCGTCTGCTTTCCGCTCCCGTAAAGCTTCCCTTTTCCGTTCCGAAAAGAATACTTTCAAGTAGAGCCGGAGGAATCGCCGCACAGTTTTGCGAAACAAATTTTTTATCCCTGCGCTTTCCGGAAGAGTGAATTGATTCAGCCGCTAATTCCTTGCCTGTTCCAGTTTCCCCGTAAATCAATACATTTGAATCCGTATCCGCAACGCGCTGTATCTTAAATTTGAGCCTCTCCACTTCTTTTGACGACCCTCTGATGTCCTCAATGCCGTAAAGCCTGCCGTTTTCCGGTTTAAAGCCTTCAATCAAAATATCTCCGCCGGCAAATTTATCTCCCGCTTCTATATATCTCGCTATTTCCACAGCTCCCAAAACTTTATCCCCCTCCTTTATGGGAATAGTGCTTCCATAGCTGTACACAGTATCTCCCTTACAGGTTTCAAGCCTGTAATAAACGTTCTTTACGGGTCTGCCCGTTCTTATGGCATAGTACAGCGTGCTGCTTTGCTCCGTGATATTGACGCAGGATTCGAGAATATTATGCCCCAGCACGTCCTTTTCCGTAACAGAATTTATATCGGGCCTATTATTGAAAAAATATTCTACAATGCCTTTATCATCTACTATAATCGCCATGTTATAATAGTTATATATGTTCAGAATCTCTTTAACGCGTTCTTTCAGAGCCATCAGCTTTCACCACTTTTCTGTTTACCTTCATTTCATTGAGCTTATTGTTGAGGACCTGCTTTGAAATCCCCAGCCTTGCGGCCGCCTCAGCATATGTCCCGCTTTCCCTCACGGCTTTCTCGATTATACCCTTTTCATATTCTCTGAGCACTTTTTTTAAATCTGTTTTCTGCCCGCCTACGAGTATATTCTCTGCCTTGAGCGCTTCCATCTCCTCTTTGTAACAGTCTATGTCTTCGGCCTCTATGACGTCGCCCCCAGCAAAATTAAAGCCACATTCTATTACGTTCTTAAGCTCTCTTACATTTCCCGGCCATTGATATGCTTTGAAAAACTCCATTACCTCGTCGGAAACACCTTTTATCTTCCGGTTCATTTTTTTATTGTACATCTCTGTAAAATGCTCCGTCAGGCTTTGCAAGTCTTCTTTTCTCTCCCTCAGCGGCGGAACATTCAGCCTCACTACGTTTATCCTGTAATAGAGGTCCGCCCTCAGCTTACCTTCTAAAACACATTCCATGGGGTCTGCGTTGACGGCTGCAATCACTCTTACATCTACCGGGATTTTCTCTGTTCCACCTACCCTGTAAAAGCTTTTTTCTTCAATAGCCTTCAGAAGCTTTGCCTGCATGTTAAAATCCATGGCATGAAGCTCGTCCAAAAACAAGGTTCCGCCGTCTGCGGCTTCCAGAAGCCCCGGCTTGTCCACAGCGTCCGTATAGCTTCCTCTGACAGTTCCAAAAAGTATGCTTTCCAGCAGATTACCCGGAATCGCCGCACAGTTTTGAGCGATAAAATTTTTACTGCCTCTGGCGCTTCCCGAATGAATTGCCTGAGCAACCAGTTCCTTCCCCGTACCTGTCTCTCCATATATCAAAACCGTAGAGTCGGTCGCCGACACCTTCTTTATCTTTGCCTTAAAATCCTCCATTATTTCAGATTTCGATACTATATCTTCGCCGGAATACAGATCAAACATGCTACCTTTCAGCATATCGGCATCTGTCTCGTATTGAATCTCGTCGTAATTGTCGTAATAATAAATTTCAACTGCTCCTGTTATTTCATCTCCATCCTTTATAGGAAAAGTGGAATTGACAGAATCAAAAGTTTCTCCTTTGCTGTTGACTATCCGCTGGCTGACGTCATAGAGGGGAATTCCCGTCCTGAGCACTCTGTATATGCTGCTTTCTTCTTTTTTTACGCTTGGATATACTTCAAGAACATTACGGCCTATCACCTCTTCGGCTTCAAGAGAATTCACTTCTTTCATACCGCCGTAATAATAGACTATGTCGCCCTCCTTGTCGGTTATCACCGCCCCTGTATAGTAATTATATAAATTAAGGATTTTCTCCGCTTTCTCTCTCAGTATCATATTTTTGTCTTTCATTTTCCGCCTGTCCTGTGCAGACGAAATCTACGTTATGCTTGCAAAACAGCTGCCTCCAAAAGAGGCAGCTGTCATAAACCAAGATTTATTTCATTATGCTTCGTCTTCAGCTTTATGAGCTTCGATTATCTTGTTGGCCAGGTGAGCAGGAACTTCTTCATACTTTTCAAAACGCATTACGAAGCTTCCTCTTGCCTGAGTCATTGCTCTCAGACCTATAGCGTAATCAAACAATTCTGCCTGAGGCGCAAGAGCCAGAAGTTTCTGACCTCCGTCAGCCTGAGGTTCCATGCCGAGGATCTTTCCTCTTCTCTTGTTCATATCGCCCATTACGTCGCCCATATAATCGTCCGGAACGTAAATTTCCAGTCTCATTATAGGCTCAAGCAGACAAGGCTTAGCTTCTGCGATACCTTTCTTAAAGGCCAGAGAAGCTGCGATCTTGAAGGCCATTTCATTGGAATCCACATCGTGATATGAACCATCGTACAGAACTGCTTTGACATTGACCACCTTGCAGCCTGCAAGAGGTCCTTTGTTCATACATTCAAGCAGTCCTTTTTCTACGGCAGGAACATAGTTCTTAGGTACAGAGCCTCCGAACAGCTCTTCAGAGAATTCAAATTCCTTTTCAGACGGTGAAAATCTGATGTGAACGTCTCCGTACTGACCTGCGCCGCCGGACTGTTTCTTATGCTTACCCTGAACGTCTGAGGAACCCTTAATGGTTTCTCTGTATGCAATCTTCTGAGGAATAGTTTTAACGCTTACGCCGAATCTGTCCTTCAGCTTTGCCAGAATTACTCCCAGCTGAATATCTCCCTGTCCTCCCAGAAGAGTCTGCCGCGTTTCCGTATTTCTCTCGACCACGAAGGACGGGTCTTCTTCTCTGAGCTTATTCAGTCCCGTGGACATCTTATCGTCCTCGCCCTTGTCTGCGGCTTCTATGGCGATGTAATACGAAGCAGGCGGATAATCGAGCGGCAGGTATCTTATAATATCGTTTTTATCGCAGAGAGTATCTCCGGAAAGCGTATATTGCAGTTTGGCCACGGCTACGATGTCGCCGGCTTCCGCATAATTGAGCTCTGTCTGGTTTTTCCCCCTGAGGAAGAACAGCTTGCCCAGCTTTTCGGATTTTCCGGCTCTTTCGTTATATACCTCGTCTCCGGAGTTGAGTTTGCCCGTTACTACCTTCATAACGGAAATCTTCCCTACAAACGGGTCTACTATAGTCTTAAATACGAAAGCCGAGACAGGCGCGTCAACCACCGAAAGTCTTTCAACCGGCTCGTTCTTATCGTTGAATCCGGCGTAAGGGCCGTGTTCAAGCGGCGTAGGAACGTATGTAACGAGAAGGTCAAGCAGTCCTTCAAGACCTGAGCCTATCTGGAATGCTGAGGAGCATACAGGCACGATACCTCCGTCTGCAATTCCTTTTTTCAGTCCTTTTAAAACCTCTTCATCGGAGAAGTCATCGCCGTTAAAATATTTCTCCATGAGCTCGTCGTCCGTCATAGCGATAGCTTCCTTGAGATCCTCGTCGATTTCGGCGGAAAGAGGCCAGCTGAAAGGAATCAGCTTGTCGCCGAACTTGTCCTTTAATTCGCCGAAGGTCTTATAGAAGTCAAACTCGTCTTTATCTCTTTTATTTATAACTATAAATCTCGGAGTCTTATATCTTTCGCAGGCTTTCCAGGCAGCTTCAGTACCGACCTGAATTCCGGATCCGGCGTCAACCATTATGACAGCGGCTTCGGCGGCTCTCAGAGCTGCGTTTACTTCGCCCACAAAATCGAAATATCCCGGAGTGTCGATAAAGTTGATCTTGTTTTCTTTCCAGAGGATAGGAACAACGGAGGTGTTAATCGAATATCCTCTTTCGATTTCCATCTTATCGTAGTCGGACACGGTATTTCCGTCTTCCACCTTACCCATTCTGCTTATTACGCCCGTCGCGAGCAGTGCGGCCTCAAGAAATGTGGTCTTTCCGCATCCGCCGTGACCCAATAAAGCAACGTTTCTGATGTTTTCACTCGTATAGCCTTTCATATATTAAGACCTCCTAAATTTAATTTGCAATCGTTAGTATTATATCAAATATATTTTTAAAGCACAATAGTTTTTACCGTACACACCCCGCTGTTTTCAAGCGGTCTGAGCTATTATTTATCTGTCTGCCTACGCTCTGTCTTTTGCCGCCTGTATATATTTTACAGAAAGAATTTTTTAAACCTTATTATTTATCCTCTCCTCCCTTTAGCGTCCGTTCACTACAGCTGTATCAAAAAGAAAACCAACACGCTCAGAAGCATTACAGCCATACCCGTTGCAATAAAAAGAAATGAAGCAAATCCGCCTGAATAAGGTCTGTCCACATAACATTTTCGAGGATTGTCCGGATCATAGCAGACAGTCATTTTACTGCCTATTGGCCACAATTGTTCCGCAAGCTGTTTTAAATTTGAAACAGGGCCGATTTTTACATGAAGCCACCCTTTCTCATCTTCATAGGCCTTTTCCTGTACAGACACAGGGATTCCGGATAATTTATTTACCTTTACTCCTCGGAATTTTTTCTTCGCCTGATAACATTTCCCGTCAACGATATATTCCAATATGGGATACATCCTTCCTTCGCCCGGAAAACCATGCCGTACAACTATTCCTTCGATTCTTTCCGTACACGACTTAGTTCCTCTTTTAGCGGCAGCATTGATAACGATTCCCGAAACAAGCAGTATTACACCGATACCTCCCACCGTTATCAACTCCATCCATGCAATTTGCAGTTCAGACACAACGTTCACCATTTTTCAAAATAAAGCCGGTATTTTTTAAATACGGCTCATACACTCAATCTTTATCTACAAAATTTACAAAAAGACACCGGAAAATCTCTGCGACTGTTTGAAACCGCCAGTCTCAAACTCCGCATATTTGAAATCCGATGTCTTTAAAATCCTTTTTAATCGTTAAAACTCAGCCGTTTTTGGCGTCCTAGGGAAAGGCAGAACGTCTCTGATATTGCTCATTCCTGTGATATACATGATGATTCTCTCAAATCCCAGTCCATAGCCGGAATGCTTTACGCCTCCGTATTTTCTGAGATCTAAGTACCACCAGTAATCTTCTTCATTGAGATCCAGCTCTTTCATTCTGTCAAGCAGAACGTCAAGACGTTCCTCTCTCTGGCTGCCTCCTATGATTTCCCCTACTCCCGGAACAAGAAGGTCGCATGCGGCAACAGTCTTTCCGTCGTCGTTAAGTCTCATGTAGAAAGCTTTGATATCCTTAGGATAATCCGTCACGAACAGCGGTTTTTTGAAAACCTCCTCAGTCAGGAATCTTTCGTGTTCAGTCTGGAGATCCACTCCCCACTCCACAGGATACTGGAATTCCTTGCCGGATTTTTTCAGAATATCTACGGCTTCCGTATAGGTTATGCTTCCGAAATCGGAATTTACAATATTATTGAGTCTCTCAATCAGTCCTTTATCCACGAAACTGTTGAAAAATGCCATTTCCTCGGGGGCATTTTCCATCACGTAATTGATGATATATTTTATCATAGCTTCTGCCAGTTTCATATTATCCTTAAGGTCTGCAAACGCTATCTCGGGCTCAATCATCCAAAATTCCGAAGCGTGTCTTGCAGTATTGGAATTTTCGGCTCTGAACGTAGGGCCAAAGGTATAGATATTTCTGAAAGCCATGGCAAAAGTTTCGCCTTCCAGCTGTCCGCTTACAGTTAAATTGGTCTCCTTACCGAAGAAATCTACGCTGTAGTCAATCGTTCCATCTTCTTTTTTCGGAAGCTCGTTCATGTCAAGAGTAGTAACCCTGAACATTTCTCCTGCCCCCTCACAGTCGCTGCCCGTGATTATAGGAGTGTGAACATATACGAAATTCTGTTCCTGAAAAAACTTATGAATCGCATATGCCACCAGAGAACGAACTCTGAAAACTGCGGCAAAGGTATTGCTTCTCGGTCTCAGATGAGCTATTTCCCTGAGAAATTCCATGGAATGTCTCTTCGGCTGCAGCGGATAATCCGGAGTTGACGGCGCTTCTACCGTTATCTCCTTAGCCTTTATCTCAAACGGCTGCTTGGCGTTCGGTGTTATTACAACAACGCCTCTGACAGCCAGCGCAGTCGCCACGTATACTTTAGAAATCTCCTCAAAGTTATCTATAAACTCTTCTTCATAGACTACCTGAACCGACTTGAAAAAGGAGCCGTCATTCAATTCTATAAATCCGAATTTGTTGGAATTCCTGTTGTTTCTTACCCAACCTTTTACTATGACTTCTTCATCTTTATATTTATCTGTGTTTCTGAAAAGCTCTCTGAGCAATAATTCTTTCATCCTGCATCAACCTCTTACTTTTTACCGGCTTTAAAAACCGCATATTATTTGTTTATTATATAATAAAGCCGCAGAGTTTTCAAGGCCTGCTTGCCTGTAGCCGGGAAAAGTTTACAAGGCTGTCAGCTCTTCAAAGAGGAAACATATATTTACAGATAATTCAGAAAAATCAGCATAATTTCCCATAACTGTAAAATCAATAACGGTCGAAGCCAAAAACGTCCGGTTTCAGGTACAGTCTCTTCAAAGAAAGCCTTTTATTTTCTGCATGACGAACGCTATCCTAATATCTCAATAAGATAACCGTCCGGATCCGTTATGAAGTACAGCCTGTACTTTTTGTTCTCATGATGGAAGCAACCCATTTTTTTGTGAAAGGCAACAGAAGCTTCGTAATCATCAGTTCTGAATCCTATATGGATTTCGTTATCTCCCAAGTCGTACTCTCCTTTTTTATCCCGGTTCCATATAACTTCAAGAAGACATCTGCCGCAAGCCGGCCGTCGAAGCGCGTCTTCTTCACAAATATCTTCGTTATGCCAAAGGCGGTCAAGAGTTCCAAGATAAGCCAGTCTGAATTCCCCTTCGTCATCATCCGTTCTCTTAATTACCTTAAGGCCTAAAGCTTTATTATAAAACTTTATAGACCTTTCCAAATCAGTTACCGAAATGCAGGCATGCTCCATGCTGAATTTCATGACATCCTCCGTTCTGCTGCAAAGCAATATTCCTTTATTTTTTATTGCGATAATACTCCTCCATCGCTTCGGCGCCGCCAGGCAGAAGTTAAAATTCCGCAAGTTTCACCGGCGGCGCCCAAAATATAAAACGCCGCCGATTGTTATAGATTAAAATTATTCCCAATAAGGATAATATTTATCCCAGCCGCATCTGCTCACAGTAGGCGGCGTGCTGCTGAAAACTCTGTCAACTACCACATCTACCAGAGCCGGTCCTTCATGCTTAAGGGCCGCTTCAAGAGCCGGCCGTATGTCTTCCGGTTTTTCCACCCTGAAACCTTTGACATTGAAGCCCTCGGCAACCTTTGCGTAGTCCGGAACATACACCGCGTCATCTTCGTATTTAAATTCAGTAAATATTGACCTGTTTTCAAAATACTGTCTTTGAAGTCCCCACACTGTCCCATAAGATGAATTATTTACAACCACCCATGTTATGGGCATGTTATATTCAGCCGCCGTAGCCAGCATGCTCGAATGGATAAGAAAACCCCCGTCCCCTTCGACCGACACTATTTTTTTATCAGGACATCCCGCGGCAAAACCGAGAGCCTGTGCCAATGTGGTTCCTATCAGGCCCATTCCGTAGCCGTAATATGCGCTTTTGGCATTGTCATGTGAATAATAGTTTCTGGCGCATATGGCTGCCCCCACTTGTATTCCATTTTCCGGAAATACATCTTCAAGCTCTTTAACAAAGCGGAAAGGATTTATCGGCACATTATCGCTTTCTCTGTATTCCTTCATTTCCTTAAAATATTCTTCACGGCCTTTTTTCACTGCTTCCCTCGTTCCCCTATCGAAAGTTTTTCCCGAAGCCTTTACCAAGTCAATTATTTCTCTTAAAACCTCCTTCGGGTCGCCGTTTATACCCACCTCCGTGGGATATACCTTGCCCAACTCTCTTGAATCTATATGAACGTGTATGATTTTTGTTCCATTCACATTGTAAGTATTTCCCATATCCCAGGCTCCCGTCTCATCTTCGTCGAAACGGTTTCCAAGCGTAATTATAACGTCCGAGTTCCAGGCCGCCTCATTGGCATATTTATTTCCCCAGCCGCCTACCCGGCCCGCGTAATACGGATTATTGCCGCCGATTATTCCTTGCCCCATATACGCCGTGCCAACCGGCGCGTCAAGCAGCTCGGAAAGCTGCTGAACTTCATCGGAAGCATCTGAAATCACCGCTCCGACGCCGCATACAATCATAGGTCTTTCAGAATCCATAAGGAGCCTCGCCGCTCTTTCAACAGCCTCCCTGCTTCCTCTCGGCCTATCTACAATCGCTCTCTGCTTCAAGCGATAATCCCGGCTGAACATTTCCTCGTCAATGACATTGCTCTGCACATCTACAGGAATGTTTATCAAAACAACGCCGGTTCTGCCGCCCATAGCCGCAGTATAAGCTCTTGCCACAGCGTCCGGAATCTGAGATGGATCCACAACGTTAAAAATCCTTTTGGCAAAGCCTCTGTACAGCGTCACCTGATCATCGTCCTGATATATATCCAGCTCCTCTTCTGCACCGAAGCCCCACTGAGCGGTCGGAATATCGCCGCAAACCACTATAATCGCGCTGTTTTCCATAGCCTGTTCAACAAGTCCCGGTATTGCCTGCATCATACCTGGGCCGTTGGTCACGAACAGCACTCCCGGTTTCCCGGTGGCCTTGAAATATCCTCCTGCCGCAGCAGCTCCTACCGATTCGTCATGAATTATATACGACCTTATATTTTTCTTCTCTGAAGCCTTATACAGACCGTCTAAAGTCGCCATGTTACCATGGCCGCCCATTCCGAACACGCAATCCACTTCAAGCTCTGAAAGGCATCGCATCAACAAATCAGAACCTTTTAATTTACTCATTTTTCTCACCTCTCCTTTGCGAAATCGCACATATCGCTGTTTTCTAAACCGCTATAAAACCGACTATCAGATAAAGCACCGCCGCCAACGCCGCCGAAATAAGGGCATATGGAAGCTGCGTTTTAAAATGGCTTACATTGTCGCAGCCACTGAAAACAGAAGCGAGTACAGTTGAATCCGAAATCATGGAGCAATGGTCTCCCATAATTGCACCGGATAACATAGTTGCGACAAGAATATGCAGCGGTACTCCGTTAGCTTCCGCCATAGGAACAACTATCGGAATCATAATGGCAAAAGTTCCCCACGAAGAGCCCGTCGCAAAGGCCATAAGCGCTGCCACTATAAATACTAGAACAGGAATGATTTGACCTGCCAAATGAGCTGCAGTCAACGTTGAAATATATGCGCCCACGCCCAGCTCTCCGCATATGCTGCTCAGGCAAAACGCAAATACAAGCAGCATTGCTATAGGTACCATCTCAAGGCAGCCATCCATACATGCCCTCACCGATTCCTTACTTTTCATTCCGCTCTTCATGCACAGCAAAATCGTAACGATATTCCCTGTAATCATAGAATAAAATACGGAAACCGACGTATCTCCGTCTGTAAAGGAACCTTTCCCCGTAATCACCTGCGCTGCAATTACGGTAATGATAATCACGATTATAGGTATCGCCACAAGAGCCGGAGAGGATACCCTTTCTCCCTTTTCCGAAGATTTCTCCTCTTTGATTCTTACATGACACTTATACTTCTCTTCAACAGTCTTCATCGCCCCTATATTCCAGTTTTTCCAGATGACTACCAGCACCATCGCAAGGGCGAATATGCAATAAAAGTTAAATGGCAGAGCTTTAAGCATTACAGCCATGGTATCTGAAATTCCAAGAGTTGCGAGAATTCCTATTATATAAACTCCCCAGGAATTGAGGGGAATAAAGGCGCACATCGGCGATGCCGTCGAATCCACTATGTACGCCACCTTTTCGTTGGAATATCCGTAATTATTCGCCAGAGTTTTTCCTATAGTCGCCGTTACCGCTTCCGATGTATACTGATCAAAAAACAGAATCACACCTATGAGCCATGTTAAAAATTGAGCCTTCGCCGGCGTCGTAACCTTAGCTTTATCCTGCAACCATTTGATAAGTCCTCTTACTGCGCCTGACGCCTGCATCATCTTGATAACTCCTCCGATGAGAACGGCGAAAAGAATGATTTTAACGTTCCATGAGCTTGCCATTACAGCGATAAGCTTATCAAAAGACATATTAAGTCCGGATAGGACGTTACCCTCTGCAATTATTATGCAGCCGCATAAAATTCCTGAAAACATTCCGACATATATTTGCTTAGTCCACAAACACACGATTATCGTTATTATAGTCGGCAATAAAATAATCCAGCTATACATATCTTTCTCCTTTCAAAGCATTTCTCCATCTGTAGTTTTTATTTCCGGAAATTAAACGGTCACCGCAGTCATTGCCGTTTTTGAAATTGTACTTCTTTTTGTATACAAAGTCAAGGACATTTTTGTTTCGCGCATATTATTTTTTATGCGCCTTTTTACGTATGACTTTTTACAGAATTTACTGTGCCATACATCTTTATTCCTATTCTTTCCATTTTATGCAAACAAAAACAGACTTCCTCGGAAGCCTGTTTTTTCTGTTTAACGATTTAATTTTATATATCCTTATCAAACGCGGCTTAGATCCGAATCCTCTATTCCGCAATGATTGTCAGCGATTATGGCCGCTTTTCCTTTTTCAACATCTTTTTCAATAAGAGCCTCGATGATTATATTATGATAGCTTATAGATCTTTTATCGTCAATGGAACTGTTATAAAACAACAAATATACCGAAATATTGTCGTAAATCTCGTTGAGATATTTCATATAATACTTGTCCCTTGTAGCCTGTGCGATTTCCCAGTGAAAAGCCTTGTTGCATTTGACGAAATCAACTATGTTGAAGCTCTCGGAAACCCTGACCAAACCTTCGTTGGCTATCTTCATCCTTTCTATCATATCCGGAGTAATTTTCCTCATTGCCATCTCAAACGCATTTGTCTCAAGAACTTCTCTTATCTTAAAGGTCGATTCTATATCTTCAAGGGTATGTTTCGCCACTGCTATTCCCCTCGTAGGCTTACTTTCAAGAATCCCCTCATACTGAAGAAGATTCAGCGCCTTCCTGACGGAAGTTCTGCTCACTCCCGTCGCCTTAACCACATCTTCTTCGATAATTTGATTCCCCGGGAAAAACCTCTTTTCAATTATGCCGTTTTTTATATATTCATATGCAATGTCTGACTTATTATCCTTTGTCATAGCTATCCCTCTTTAAATGTACTTCATATTGTTTATTATAATGTTTTTTATAGCAGCATGTCAAGACAGCGCCCCAGGGCGGCGCATCAATGCTGCATCCCAGGGCGGCGCATTAAGGCCGGCGGCCTTAATGCAAGAAAGCAGGCTTACATATGATTATCGAATTTCATATAAAATTAAAGCGAATCCGGAAAATACGAACTCGCTTTAGTTACAATATTTTATTCTGTCTTAAAGCAAGGCAAATCTTTCAGGCTTGCTTTCCACATACGCTTTGAGCGATTCGGAAATTTCCATTTCAGACAGTTTAAGAGTATTCTTGATTTTTACAATCTTAGCTTTTTCAGGTTCCTTAATCTTAAGCATCTTTACAGCTCCTGCCACTGCCTCTGCCTCGTCGCTCATTACGATAGGAATATATTCCGTCCAGTATCCAAAGCTTCCGTCACAGGCAAAGCTGTTGGCATAAGTCGACTCAAAGTCGATGTTATCATAAACCTCTCTCGTTGTAAGATCTGCAAGGCCGATTCCGCAAGCATTGCCATGACTTTTTTCCGATAATCTCAAAACTATTACTTTACCAATCTTCGGAACGTTAGGTTCATCTGCTTTAGGTCCTATAAGACCTACGATATTAGGATCCATACCGAACCCTGATATATCTTTGCCGATTTCCTCTATGACAAGGATGTCTATTTCCGGTATTCCTATTGACGGCATTGATGCTTTTGCTATTTTCAAAAGTTCAGGTTCTCTTTCAAGCACTTCGTCTTTTGTCATACCCTCAATCAATTTTACCTTGTCGAAAGAGTTTTCAACAATTCCTATAGCGAATCCAATGTTGCTTTTTTCAAACACCATTTTGGCAGCCTCGGGAATTATCCTCGTAAAATTCAGAGTTCCCCCCTTATGGAGAGACGTACATCCTTTATGTCTTCCCAAACCTATGGTAGACAATTTGCATATTCCGCTTTCGTAGTTTCCGGTAAATTCAGTATGGGGCTTTATCCTGTTGATAAGAATGGTCATATCGGCTTCATAGGAATTTTTATCGGTGTAAACATCTATTCCGCCTTCGATAGTTCCCAGCTTTACGACATCCGTATCAGCCTTTATGGGAACGCCCACCGACTCCTCGGTAATTCCAAAATCGGCAAGAATTTGTTTGCAGCCTTCAGGAGTTCCGCCGCCGTGACTTCCCATTGCCGTTACAATAAAAGGTTCTGCTCCCCTTTCCTTTAATTCTGTTATAAGCTGCCGGACAATTATTTTTATCCTGTCTATCATTCTGCTTCCCACAGCAACAGCTATTTTCTGTCCCGGATGAACCAGCGAAGAAAACTTCTCCTGCTTCATGATCTCACTTATGCGGACGGCCACGTCTTCTATCCTGTCGTCTTCAAAATTCTGTCTTACTTTAATCATCTCTGGCAGTTTAACATTCCTGTCCTCCGGCAACAATATCGGCATATTCTTTCCCCTCCATTTATTCTGTCTGTTAGTTATTTGTTTTCGGCTTTAAAATCACCTGAAATGCGGATAATTGTCAAGTTCCGCTTTGTATTTCTCTCTACATTAAATCACCTTTTCGTCTTTTTTTCAAGTGCTGAATCAGAAGGCTTGCAGGATATCGGGGAAATTAAATCGTGATTAAAAGCTCAAAATTCCTAAAAGCATTGATATTACAAGGTATTTCGCCTGTCCAATGCTTGGTTTTCTTGTATTCCCCCTTGGTTTTGCCCTTATGAGCCAAAACAAGGGAAAGTTTTTATGTTTCGCCCACAACCTTATCCAAGAGCCTTGCGGAAGTCCGCTTCGCTTACCTTACATATTGAGGTACTATTGAACTAATTTATATGGTGTTATAATGTGTTGCAAAACCCGAAAATACGGGGTTTTTAAATTCTATCAAATTGTAAAGTGTTATATATTTTTATGAGGATTTGACCCGAATTTGACCGAGAACGGTTTGGAATGTTTGCATATTTACAAAGTTACATGTTTACAATGTGCTTAATGGGTGGTATATTATAGATATAAATAAGGCACTACTGATAGTTGGTTAGTCCAAATTTAATAAGTTACAAAAAAGTAACCGTAATCCTTTGGTCGAGGGCGGTTACTTTTTTGATTGATTTATATATGCAATCAGAATCGTTACAACAATACTAAGTATCATTAGTACGATGGAGAGCATTTCAAAATCACTCATAAGTCAAGCCCTCCTTTCCCAGATTTCCTGCAAGCAAGATTTCTATGTAATCAGAGGGTTCAGTCCCTCTGTTGAAGGACTAACCGCCTACCATTCTCATGTAGTGCCTTGTCTTATTCTATCAAAGTGAAAGTCTTGTGGCAAGATGTTCTTTAACGCACTATTGTAGAATTTTAATTATTTGTAAAAGAATGAGATTTACATATACTTCACTTTCCTTGATATTACATAACATCTAAATTTCAAAAGTAACTTTCTCTTGTTTGATTTGTGAATACTCATCAATTTCTTTTTGCCAGCATTTCAATTTTTCTTCTGTAATTTTA
>CALCEY010000014.1 GCA_937900415.1 uncultured Clostridia bacterium | reverse complement strand
GCAAATAAGAAATAAATTTAATTTTTTCTTTGCCTCGTCTGTATCTTCTTGTTTCATTTTTTTGATTTTTTGCAAAACAATAAATGGAAAAGAAAGAAAAATAAGAACACCTATTAAAATCATTGCAATATTCATTTATATAATCCTCCTCGATAAGTTTATATTTGCCATGTGAAATAGATACTTTTTATATCACATCATGTAAAATGCAGTTTTACCTTGTAAATACAACGTTTTACGTTTGTAAATGCCCATTGTCTTTTGTTTTTTCTGCCCCCTTGTTAGATAACGGGGGCTTATAAGGCTCGCTACGCTCGCCAAACCGCCGAAGCTAACCAGCCCCTTGCAAGCATGACGGAAAAATCTTTGAGAGATTTTCCCGTCAACGTGGCTGGATTGCTCCATCGGTTTGCAAAATGTTGAGCATATCCGCTAAATATACTAAGCAGAATATAAAAGTTACTTTACCTTCGAGCAACTATACAAAGCCAGCCTTTGCCATTTTTGTTTGTTTCTATCTGCGTAAATCCTGCTTTTTCTAAAGAATATTTAATCTCTTTGGAAGTATAAATTTTCATTCCCTTTATAATCTCTGTCCATTTTTTATCTTTGTCATTTTCGCCATTTGACTCATTACAAATCATAAAAACTCCACCTTTTTTTAGCACTCTATATATCTGCCTAAAACTTCGGTCAATATCAGACCAAAAATATATTGTTTCAAAAGCAGTTGCCAAGTCAAAGGTTTCATCAGCAAAAGGAAGTTCCTGCACATTGCTTTGCAGAATTTCACAACGCTTTCTTTTTACTGCCAATTTATTCACTTTTTTTGATTTTCTAACACTAACATCTGAATAATCAATGCCGAAAACTTTGCCCTTTGGACTTTTCTTTAATAATTTTTTTATATTTGCACCACCACAGCCAATGTCTAATGATATGTCGTTATCTTGAATTTTTATATGTTTCAATCCCCATTCTGCCATAGAAGAATGACCTATATTCATCATATTAACCATAAGGTTTCCACCAAGTCCTTTAGGTTTACAAGTGTTTTGAAAAAAAGACATAACAACACACCTCCTCGTATAATGAGTTAGATTTGACTAATTTATTTTATCATTATTATAAAATTCGTACAATAAAGTCTTAAGAAAATTCCTTAAATGTGTTAAATAAGTTTTGAGGTAATCAAGCAGAAATGAAATAGTATATTGTTCACTACATAAAAAAAGACGCTCTGTTTCAAACGTCGATTTCTTATAACTCTGTATTTCTCTTTATAAGCCGTTACATCAGGCTCTTTCATTTGTTGTAATTTCGTTGTAATTTTTCTTATTTTCTTCTTGCTATTTTGCTAATAGATGCTGTATTTATGCGGGTTTTCTTAATTTAGTATCTGTTTTTTTATGTAGAAAAAGACACTATATTTCAAGTGTCATTCTCTTATACATCAGTATTCTGCAAGCAGGTAAACACAGATTATTTCTTAATATCCTTTTGTTTGGGAAGCTCCTTGCTCCCACTTTGAAATCGTCTGCCTCACTACATTCAGCTTTATCGCAAGTTCTTGTTGAGAAAGACCTTTTGATTTCCGTATTGTTTTGATGTTTTCTTTCAGCATCGGTGAAGCCTCCTTTCTTTATTCGCTGCCATCATTGTACGAAGAATCGCCCGTTGCCGCAAGCAACGTAGATTTACTTTCCTGTTTTACTCCTTCAAAAAGGGCGATGTCTGTCAGACAGACATCGCCCTTTTTGTTTTCTCATTAATTATGCGATTTTTTCTGCTCTGCACCGATTTCCGCACCTATTGGTGTAAAATTGGTATATCTGTGTAAAATCCGAGATTTTCAGAAAATGAAGTACATCCCGTTTTACCTGCCAAAACGATACATCCTTACATCACGTCGAATGACGTCGACCTGTATTTTTCGCCTTATGTCGGTGTCCGCAAACGCACGCCGACATAAGGCTCTTTTTATCTTAATAGAGCTTTGCACCTGCCGGAATGTGGTCGTCCACCATCAGAAGACGAAGCCTTTCTTCGCCCTCCTCGCGGTGTACCGCACTAATAAGCATACCGCAGGAGTCAATACCCATCATCGGTCTTGGCGGCAGGTTGACGATTGCAATACAAGTTTTTCCAACCAGTTCTTCCGGCTCGTAATAAGCATGAATACCGCTTAAAATCGTCCTGTTTTCGCTTGTTCCGTCATCCAGCGTAAATTTTAAGAGCTTCTTGGACTTGGGAACTGCTTCGCAGGCAAGCACCTTGACGGCTCTGAAATCGGATTTTGAGAAAGTCTCAAAATCCACGAAGTCCTTGAACAAAGGCTCGATCTCTACTTTGGAGAAATCAATCTTTTCCGGCTCGGCTTTCGGGGCTTCAACTGCCTCAGAGCTTACACCAATTTCTTTCTTTACACCATCTAAGGGTTTCATTGTCGGGAACAATATGACGTCTCTTATGCTTGGAGCGTCGCAAATCAGCATTATAACTCTGTCTATACCTACGCCCAAGCCTCCTGTAGGAGGAAGTCCGACTTCAAGAGCATTGACGAAGTCCATATCCATCGGATGCGCCTCATCGTCTGCGCCTGTATCCAGCTGTTTTTGCTGAATCGTGAATCTCTCGAACTGATCTATCGGATCGTTAAGTTCAGAGAAAGCGTTGCAAACCTCCCATCCGTTGATGTATCCCTCGAATCTCCTCGTTATCCTCGGATCTTCCGGATCCCTCTTTGAAAGAGGGGAAATGTCAACCGGATGTCCGGTTACGAATACAGGGCCGTCCAGGTATCCGGGAGCTTCTTCACAAAATTCCTCGAACATCTCGGCTATAATCTTACCCCTGCTCATACCTCTGACATCCTCTTCATTCATTCCCTGCTTTACGGCTGCCTCTCTGGCCTCTTCATCTGAATCTATCTTATGGAAATCAACGCCCGTAATCTCTTTTACAGCGTCGGTCATATCCAGTCTTCTCCACGGAGGGGTAACGTCGAACTCCTTGCCCTGATACTGTATTACAGGCGTTCCATTAGCTGCAAGCGCGGCCTTATACACCAACTGTTCAGTAACTTCCATTACGCTTTCCATATTGCCGTAAGCCATATAACATTCCATGCTGGTGAATTCCGGATTATGATTCCTGTCCATTCCCTCGTTTCTGAACATCTTGCCCATCTCATACACTCTGTCAAGTCCGCCGACTATCAGCCTCTTAAGATACAGCTCATTGGAGATACGAAGCTTCATATCAATGTCCAGCGTATTGTGATGAGTGTTGAATGGTCTGGCGTTAGCGCCTCCTGCTATGGTAGTAAGAATAGGAGTATCCACCTCCAGAAAGCCATAATCATCCTCTAAAACTCTCTTAATTTCTTTTATTATTTTAGCACGCTTAACAAAAGTCTCTTTAACTTCAGGGTTTACAATAAGATCTAAATATCTCTGACGATATCTGAGATCGGTATCTTTAAGTCCGTGCCACTTGTCGGGCAGTATCTGGAGCGACTTTGAAAGCAGCATCACTCGTTCTGTCTTTATGGATACTTCGCCGTGCTTGGTTTTAAAAACAGTTCCGGTCACACCTACTATATCACCTATGTCATAGGTTTTAAACCATTTGTATTCCTCGTCTCCTATGACGTCGCGCCTCACATAGCACTGGATTCTTCCCTGTTTGTCCTGTATATCTATAAAAGAAGCCTTGCCCATATTTCTGAAAGCCATTATTCTTCCTGCGCAGGAGACCTCCTGATCTTCCATTGCGTCGAAATTTTCTTTTATATCCATGCTGTGGGCCGTTACGTCCCAAGTTTCATGTATAAAAGGATTTCTTCCTGCCTCCTGGAGAGCTTTGAGCTTATCTCTTCTTATTTTTCTCAGTTCATTTAAGCTTTCTTCCGATATTTCGGTTTCCTTTTCTTCGGAAGTCAAATTATCTCTTATTTCTTCCATACTCATCTTACAGTACCTCTCTGATTGTACTCTTACTTGCTGATATTAACGATTTCGTAAGTAAGGATTCCGTCTGGAACCACTATTTCAACCTTCTCGCCCTTTTTCTTTCCCAGAAGATGTTTTCCTACTTCAGATTCGTTGGAAATTTTGCCGCTGAACGGGTCGGCCTCTGTTGAACCTACTATGACAAATTCCATCTCGTCGCCGGAATCAACATCCTTGACCTTGACTTTAAGCCCCACGCTTACTCTGTCGCTGCTCATTTCCTGCTCATTGATTATCTTAGCTTTACGAATCATATTTTCAAGCTTGAGGATTCTTTCCTCCAGCTCTGCCTGTTCATTTTTAGCCGAGTCATATTCGGAGTTTTCAGAAAGGTCTCCGTAAGAAATGGCTTCTTTCAGCCTCTCCGAAACTTCCTTTCTTCTTACCGAAACTAATTCTTCATGCTCTGCAACTATTTTGTCATACCCCTCTTGGGTCAATAAAATATCTTCTGACATATTTATTTATTTCTCCTTTCGACCTCATATATAGCCGTTCTGAGTATTATATCCCACGAACGGCTATTTGTCAATGAATTCAAAGTTTACGCTCCTGCTCTTCGTAAGATACACCAACGCTCCATAGACGAGCCCGAAAGTAATTATGTCTCCTGTCTTATAATCACTTTTCGCTTCTTCTATATCCATCAAAGTATAATCGTCAAAAGAAGCTTCGAGCTTAACTCCCTGTTCCGTCGGATAAAGAGCGTCTGCATGGCAGTAATCAGCGAGGCCTATATCGAGCAGTGCTTTTTTCCTCAATTCTCCGTTATCACCTTCAACTCTGAATACTCTTGCAATTTCTGCCTCAAGAGCGAAAGCATCGTAATGCAGATCGCTCATATCATAGCCGTAAATCACCCTATTGGTATATGCCAGCATCGCCTCTCCGCCTATACGAAGGTGATTTATTTTCTCCGGCATATCTCTGTCCCAGATTCGCATAAGACTGCTGCTGGCCCCTCCTGAAATAATATCAAGGGGACGGCCTATTTTTTTCTCAATTTTCACGGCAGTCTCCGCCAGTTTTTCCAGCGTTTCGACAGTCGGCTCCAATGCTCCGTAACAGCCAACATTAGTTCCTACTCCGGCCAGATAAATGTTATCGAGCTCTTTTTCAGCCATAATAGCCGCCGAAAGCAGCTCCTCTTCATCCCAAAAGCCTTCTCTCAAGTCTCCGACGTCGGTCATGAGAATTATTTCGTGCGTCTTATTCTGCCTCGCGGCTTCTTCGTTAAGAGCCTTTATTACTTCAATTTCAGTATTTAGGCTGACGTCTGTAATCCTTACGACATCCTTTATTTCACTGAGCATAGGAGACCTTATAAGCATCAGGGAAATACCGGGGCATTCTTCTCTTATTCCTTCAAACTGCTCCAGTCTTGATGTTCCTATAGATTTTACACCGCCCTCTACATATGCTTTCGTTACTTCGTGAATTCCATTGACTCCCTTAGTAACTCCCGTTATTTCAACATTACAAAGAGAACATCTCCTTATTACAGCTTCAACGTTTTCTCTGAAATGTCCGGTATTTATTACAAGCCTGGGATAACTTTCCCTCATGTTATACTTCCTTTGATTGAGCTTCTAAATGCAACAACTGATTAAACAAACACGATATTCACGTTTCTGCAATTGGTTAGATATACGAGCGTGGCGTAACAAATATCAAACGTCATTATATCTCCCACCTTGTAATCTCTTGCAGCGTCCTCGACATCTATAATCGTATGGTCGCTGGAAGCCCCCAAAATCTCGATGCCTTCTTCCATAGGAATAAGCTCTCCGGGATCGCCGTAATCAACCTTTCCCACTGCAAGAAGGGCTCTGCGTCTTATACCTCTGTCCACATATTCGGGAGTATGTCCGAATGCATCGACAGCTATGGTTCCTATCGGATGGGACGGTTTATCCTTTACCTCGATAACCTCGGCCTTGAGTCGGAAAACGTCCTGATAAAGGCAACTGACATCATAATGATAGAAATGGTCCATATCTCGGGCCAGCAAAATGCCTTCGCCTACTCTGAGCAGATTTACCCTCTTAGGAAGATTTGCGTCCCATACTCTCATAAGGCTGGCAGTAGCTCCTCCCGCTATATATTCAAGCTCACGTCCTATACGCTTTTCCACCTGCTCTGCAATTTCGACCAGATCCTCAAGCTTTTCAGGAGTCGGCATTATAGAACCATAGCAGCCCACATTGAACCCTACTCCGGCAAGCTGTATATTTATCAGCTTATTCTCTATATATTCAGCTGTCTCTATCAGCTCGTCCCTGTCCCAGTAGCCTTCTCTGAGATCTCCCATCTCGGCCATAAGGATTACCTTGTGAAGCTTTCCCTGCTTTCCGGCCTCGGCATTGAGAGCCTCTATAACTTCCAGCTCGCTATTTAAGCTCATATCTGTAAGCCTTATTACATCGCAGACTTCGCTTTTCATCGGTATTCTTATGAGCACCATGGGCTTGGTTATTCCGGCGTTTACAGCGTCTTCTATCTGTTCAAGCCTTGATGAGGCTATCATAGCAACTCCTCCCTCATCGAATACTTTAGCGACCTCGGGAAGTCCCGTCACTCCTTTTATAACACCTATGACCTGAACTCCCTGACTTCCGCATTTTTCAACTACAGTGGCCACGTTATGCTTCAGATGCGCTAAATTTATCTCAAGTCTGGGGTATCTGTTTTCCATAATGTATTTTCTCCTCGGTAACTTAAGCGATTTCGAGAGCGATTTCCATCATTGCCGTAAACGTAAGCTGCCTTTCTTCCGGCGTAGTTGCTTCTCCTGTAAACGGATTATCTGAAATGGTGCATATGGCGAGAGCATTCTTTCCGGCTCTGGCTGCATTCATGTATAAAGCCGCCGCTTCCATCTCCGTCGCTAAAACGCCCATCTTCTGCCATTTGCTAAGGCTCTGGGCGTCGTCGTAAAAAGCGTCTGAGGAATATATGTTGCCCACTTTAACCTCAATACCCTTTTTCTCAGCTTCGTCGATTGCTTTCTTTAAAAGCTGATAGGAGCATATCGGAGCATACGTTCCCGGCAGGTCAAACTGCGCCGCATAATTGGAATTAGTGCAGGCTCCCATACCAAGTACCACATCTCTGACCTTTAAATCCGGATCCACAACTCCTGCGGTTCCTACTCTGATTATATTTTTAACATCGTAAAAATTGAACAGTTCATATGAATATATTGCCATCGACGGCATTCCCATTCCGGAGGCCATCACAGAAACTCTCTTTCCTTTATATGTTCCCGTGTAGCCCTGGATTCCTCTTACGTTGTTTACCAGCTTTGCGTCTTTCAGAAATGTCTCAGCTATGAATTTAGCTCTCAGAGGGTCTCCCGGCATAAGGACTGTTTCCGCGAAATCTCCTGCTTTTGCTTCTATATGAGGCGTAGGAATGTTTGACATGATTTTTTCCCCTTTCATTCTTAATTTATTTTTTCTTTGATACTAACTTATTTTTGTTTCGTATTTCTTACATTTTAACTATTTATCAATACTTTAGCAATGTATTTTGTCGTATTTCTCAGCTTAACTTTATCGCTCAGCCCTGTCTTCTCTCATAGTATTCCTCTCTCAGCATCGACATCAGGTGTACGTCGTAAAGAACGCCGTTTTTACGGCAATTTTTACGCAGAACGCCTTCATACTTAAAGCCCAGCGACTGATAGAGATATGCCGCCGGATTTCCAGTATAATGATCCAGATAGAGCCTCTCCAGCTTGAGGCAATCGAAACAGTAGGCCATAACCGCCCGCATCGCTTCTTTTCCCAGGCCTCTTTTGCGAAGTGCTGCGTCGGCTATATAAATTCTCCAAAGCTCCGCTTTCCATCCCTCTTCAATGTCAGCTATCACTATCCTTCCTATCGGTTCTGCATTTCCGAAGCGCTCTTTATCTTTCGTTTTGCAGCTTGCTTCACTATCAGCTTTCATTTCAAGCCGGGTTGCTTCACCGCTTTCAATTTCGCCGGCCAAATCCCTCTTAAGCAAAATCGTAAACTGTTCAGCCGCAGGGTCCATATCGTCTTTTATATATTTCCGTACGACCTCCTCCTTCGTCTGGTCGTCTCTTATGCTGAAAAATTCCGTAACCTCCGGCTTAGTCTCCCACAGATAAAATAATTCCGTATCCTCCCAGCAGGATGGACGTATTATCAAGTTCTCCGTTTCCAGTTCCCTATTGTCTTTAGCTTCAGCCATCATCTTTTGTAAAAGCTCCTTTCTTTCACTGTCTTACCAGCGAATCTTACTCGATGCTAATTTATTATATTATAGCTGCATCCCTCAAAAACAGTGTCGAACCTGCAAATCCCTTTATATCTGCAAAAAGTACATGCAGAGCGGTCTTTTGTTTTCATCGGATGAACGTCAATTTTACCATCGGAAAGCTGCATACATGCTTCCTCCACTCTGGCGGCTACCGCCTCCTTTAAGATATTAAAATCCTCCTCGGAAAGCAAGCTTTCTTTGCCGGAGCTTTTTACGCCTTCTTTCGTATTTTTAATAGGGACTATCTCGGAAAATCCAGAAAATTCTCCGGTTATATTCTTTATCACCTCCGGGTCATCCACCATCACACCGTCCAGCCTGAAGGATTTTCTTATCTCCTTTTCCAGAGCCTCTGCGTCTATATCTTTTTGAGAAAAATCCACCGCAGGTTCCTTTATCTTAAAATAAAACACTCCCGCCGGTTTTACGTTTTCCTCTCCGCCCTGCCCGCAGGCTGCCTGCAAATACAGCATCAGCTGAAGCCTGTAGCCTTTGGCGGCCTCCTCAGCGTCAAAGGTTTCGTTGCCCGTCTTATAATCTATAATCTTCACTCTATCGTCTGTCAAAAGATCAACTCTGTCGATGACTCCCTCTATGAGCACGCTCCTGTCCGCAAGCTTTACTTCTACAGGCGGCAGGCTGCCTTTTCTGCCGAAAGAAACCTCCGGCATAATCGACTTTACGCTTCCTGCCCTCACCTGTTCCACAACGGTCCAGCATACGCGGCGGCATATGTCGAGCGCTCGCTCTCCCCTGTATTTTTCCACCTTTCCGTCATTAAACAATCCGTCTCTGTAGCAGGCGGCAATTTTCTCTATATTTTTCTCTACGAGCTCATCGCATTCCCGTCTCGTAATTCGCATCCACGGCGATTCCGGCGCCGTTATCTCCACGCCATCGGCTGTAAGCTCCTTTGTAAGCTCCATAAGACAGCTGTGGTAAATATCTCCTATTTCCCGCGGAGCGGCCTCATATATTCTGCGTTCCTCCGGCTTAAGGCCGTAAGCCACCAGATGGGAAAACGGACACCTGGTGAATCTTTCAAGTCTGGATGGACTTAAAACAAGGGCTTCATCCGTTTCCCTGCGAAAAAGCGCATCTGAAGCTGCACGACCCATATCTTCCTGCTTGTTTGTAAAACTTATTCCTTTTCTTATCTTCTCCAGCCTGTCCGTCTGATGCTCGCCAAGCCAGCTTAAGGCCTGCTTCCAATCATCACTCAGAGCCACTCCCTCGCCGGCAGACTGCAAAGCCTCCGTCAAATGCCTTATACCGCTTATATTACCGTTTATCAGACTTCTGCTTTCTTCGCCCTCGTCTCCGCCGCTTAAAACATCTCTCTCAACTTCTAATCCGGGGAAAAGCTCCTTCAGCTTCAGAAAAACTCTTGACGGCTTCGTCTGTCCTCCCTCAAGGTCAGATGCGCTGAAGCTTATCCACAGATAATCGCAAGGCGCAGAAAGATTCTTGTATATGGCTGTCTTTTCCTCCATAAATCTAACAGCGTCAACTTTGCATAGCTCCTTTCCCCCGCTTTGAAAAATCTCCCTTTCCTCAGCGGAAAAGATCCCCTGAGACGGTTTTTCGCCGGGAATAATTCCCTCATTGGCTCCCACGACAAGAAGAGCCTTCATTCTTCCACTCCTGCTCCTTTGCATGTTGCCTATCATCAGCCCGTCTTCAGAAGGCGGGATCTGTCCTATCTCCACCTCCGACAAGCCTGCGGTGAATATATCTCTGAAAGCCTCCGCGTCCATCTCGTCTTGGCCCATGATTTCATATATCTGCTCCAGAATCATCATCAGGCTGTCCCAAACCTGCCTCGTCTCATCGGCAAATTCGGAAAAACCCTTTTTCTCCTGCTCTTCGATGAACATGGCAATCTTTGCGGGGATACCTGCTTCATCTCTCATATATTTATAAAAACCCTCTATAAAACTTCCCATATCGTGGGCTTTAAGCAGCAGTTCCAGCGGCGCAAGCTTTTCCACCGCTCTTTTTCGAAGCTCTTCGATTCTTTCAAGCCCCTGCTGTCCGTATTCTCCTCGGCCTCTTCTAAAAGGCTTTTTCCACATGCTTCCCTTGACTTTATATTTGATACTGTAATTCTCCAGGTCTGCAAGCTCTTCAGCGTTCAGATCGCCAAATCCCGATTTAAGCAGAGTCAAAAGGCTTTCTGTCCTGTATTTGTCAATTACAACGTCTAAAAGCGATATAACGGTCTGTACTACGGCGTTGGACATTATATCCTTTTTCGTATCGGTAAAAACTTCAATTCCGTATTCACTAAAAACCCTTGTCAGAGCTTCTCCGCGGCTTTCCATATCATTGCATATAACTTTAATATCTCTGTATCTTAAGCCTTTGTCCCGTACTAAATGGAGAACGTATGAAGCTGCGCTTTCAGCTTCATTATATATGTTAGCTGCTTCCGTCAGAGTCAGCCCTGCACTGTCTTCGGATTTTACTGACGGAACCGCATAGAGCTCATGTTCTATATGCTTTATAGCCGCCGCCTTATTTTTAAAAGCATATTTTTCGGGAACGGAAACTCTTCTGTGCGATACGCCCAAACTGTCTGCCAGCGTCTCAGCATTACCCATGACTATATAGGCCAGCTCAAATAAATCTCTGTCCCTCGTTCCCGCCAAATCCTCATCAGCCGACATGACCAAATTAAGCTCCTCCGCTGTCGTCATCAGCTTTCCTAAAAGAGCCATGGCCTTGGGCGCAAAACTGTCAAAGCCATATACCCATATATTGCTTCCCTTTACCAATTCCGAACGGCTTATTCTGTCCAGATAAAGATTCACATAATCCTCGGAATCAGTATATTTTCCCCGTATCTGTTCTTCGTAATCGGCAAATATGGAATATATATCCATAAGCTTTCTCTGTGTATACGAACCTTCTTCAAGGCTGTCCGCCATATTTTTCAAGTCCTCTGCTCCGCAGTCATATTGCTTCATTTCAGATATAAAATTGTTGACCGAATCCAGAAACGAGCTTTTTCGTTCAATTCCCTTAAAGACACTGAGCTCGCCGCTTTTCCTGCAGGCGCTCCTGTAAAGAAGCATATGTCTGCCGTATTTGTCTATGAAGCTTCTCCTGCCGCCTCCGAGCTCTTTGAGCACACGGCTTCCGAGTCTCGACGGAGAAAGAATCTCTACGTCCATGAGCGCCGAAACGCCAAGATGGCGGAAAGCTTCCCTTTCCGCCTCTAAGGTGTACTGGTCCGGAACGAGAATCAATGTTCTTCCGGAAATATTATCGAATATGAATTTCTCTTTATCCAGATTTTCTCTTCCGAAGTAGATATTGAGCACTATTTTACCTCTTCAAGAACCGCCAGCATTTCCATAGGCTCAGATATTTCATAATCTATCCGGCACCCATTGAGCTTTTCATCGTTTCCCGTTATTCTCCAGTCTACCAACACCGACCTTACGCCTGCGCTGTTGGCGCACCTTATGTCAAAAGAGCTGTCTCCCACCATAAGAGCTTCCCCGGCAGCCGCGCCAAGCTTTTTAAGCCCCAAAAAGAGAGGCTCGGGATCGGGTTTGTGCTTATCCGTGTCGTCGCAGCTCACTATTGCGTCAAAATAATCGGATATACCGAACTTTTTCATATAAAATTCAGTGGATTCTCCGGTCCTTGAGGTTACCACGCCTATCTTGCAGCCTGCTGCTTTAACAGCCTGCAGCATTTCCTTTATTCCCGGGAAAAGCTTTACAAGTTCGTCTGCCTTTGCCCTCTGATGAGCCCTGTAGACTTCTGCGCTTTCAGCTGGGTCTACATCCGGAAACTCTCTTGCCATCGTTATAAGCAGCGGCTCCCCAAAACACTTTGTAATGTGTTCCACCGGCATTTCGCATCCCTTGTACACTCTGTACGTGTGCTGCCAGGCTTCTACTATAACATCATTGGTATTCACCAGAGTACCGTCAAAATCAAATATAACTGTATTTATCATAAAATCTCCTGTATTATTGAATGCGGCTGCGTCAGCCGTTTAAAATCAAAGCTTCATCGTTAGTCCGACTTTCATCTTGTCAGGATCTATGGAAATAATCTTGACTTTAACCGTATCTCCCACGGAAACCACGTCCATAGGATGCTTGATATACTTATCGCTCATCTGCGATATATGCACCAATCCGTCGTTTTTAACTCCTATATCAACGAAAGCTCCGAAATCCACTACGTTTCTGACCGTGCCGGTAAGCTCCATATCCAGCTTCAAATCTTCAAAGCTTTTAACGTCGTTTCTGAAAACCACCGGCGGCGCATCCTCGCGGGGGTCTCTCGCCGGTTTTTTCATTTCACCGACTATATCTGCCAATGTTATCTCACCGACTCCCAATTCATCGGCCATCATGGCTATACTCTGCTTAAGATTTTTATTCCCGTATAATTTTTTTATTTTATCCTCTATGCTCTTGTCTCCGCCTTTACGTATAGCTTCTGAATCAACGTCAAGTTTATTCATCATAGCCATGGCTGCTCCGTAAGACTCCGGATGTACCGACGTAGCGTCCAGCGGATTGTCGCCGTCCGTAATTCTTAAGAATCCGGCGCACTGTCTGAAAGCTTTTTCTCCCAGCTTAGGCACCTTCATAAGCTGTTTCCGATCAGTAAACTTTCCGTTTTCCTCTCTGTAGGCTACGATATTTTTCGCGATTCCCATATTTACTCCCGCTATATATGAAAGCAGCGACGGGGACGCCGTATTCAAATCCACTCCCACTCTGTTGACGCAGTCCTCCACAACATTGGACAGGGCGCCCTCGAGAAGTTTCTGATTGATGTCGTGCTGATACTGTCCTACGCCGATGCTTTTAGGGTCGATTTTTACCAGCTCTGCAAGGGGATCCTGCAATCTTCTGCCAAGGGACATAGCTCCTCTCGTAGTAACGTCAAGGTCGGGATATTCCTCTGCCGCCAGCTTTGAAGCTGAATATACAGAGGCTCCGGCTTCGTTTACTATGGTGTACTGTATATCGTATCCATTTTTTCTGATAAATTCGGCGACTACCTCCTCCGTCTCCCTGGAGGCCGTGCCGTTTCCTATAACTATTATATCTGTGTTGTATTTTTCAACCATCTTTTTAAGAACGGCGCAGGCTCCGGCAACATCGTTCTTGGGCTGGGTGGGATAAATAGTCGTATAGGCCTTCAGCTTGCCTGTCTCGTCAAGAGCCGCCACTTTGCAGCCCGTCCTGTAGCCCGGGTCTATACTTATTATCCTTTTACCTTTTACAGGCGGCACCATAAGCAGGCTTTCCGTATTTTTTGCAAAGATTTTGACTGCCTCCGCTTCTGCTCTCTCTGTCAGGATATTTCTCATCTCTCTTTCAATTGAAGGAGCCATGAGCCTTTTGTAAGCGTCGGCGATGGTTTCCAGAAGCAGGGCGAAAAATATGGACTTTTCGTTCTTTATCACAGCTTTTGATATTATGCTGTGCATGTCTTCGACATTAACGTTTATTTTAACCTTGAGCTTCTTTTCCTTTTCGCCTCTGTTTACGGCCAGAACTCTGTGGTTGGGAATTTTGCAGATCGCTTCCTGCCTGTCGTAATACATGTCGTATACCGTCTTTTCCTCCGGATCTGCCGCCTCGGTCGCCATGACTCCCGACGAATATGTCTTTTCCCTTATATCCTTGGTTATTTCAGGATCGTCGGCTATCATTTCTGCGATTATATCCATCGCCCCCTGCAAAGCTTCTTTTGGGCTGTTCACTTCTTTTTCGGCATTAACAAAAGCTGCGGCTTCCTCCTCCGGTGTTCCGCTCATTTTAAGCTGAGCGAACATTATCACGGCCAAAGGTTCCAAGCCTCTTTCCTTTGCTTTTGATGCTCTTGTCGCCTTCTTCTGCTTGAAAGGCTTATACAGGTCTTCTACTCTCTGCAAAACCTCAGCCTTGAGAATTTCTTCTCTCAGCTCCTCCGTCAGCTTGCCTTGTTCTTCAACAAGCCTTATGACCTCTTCTTTCCTTTCTTCAAGATTTCGCAGATATTTGAGCCTTTCGTCCATGTCTCTCAAAACCACGTCCGTAAGACCTCCCGTCGCTTCTTTCCTGTACCGTGCGATGAAAGGTATGGTATTTCCCTCATCTATCAGGTCTATGGTGTGCTGAACCTGAGTAGTCTTTATTTTAAATTCTGCCGCTAATTTCTGTATTATGTCCATATTCTTTTAATCCTTGTGTTTGAGTTTTTCATTGATGAAATAATCTATGTCGCCGTCCATAACCGCCGTCACATTGGCTGTCTCTGCGCCGGTTCTATGGTCTTTTACCATAGTATACGGCTGGAATACGTAGGAGCGTATCTGCGAGCCCCAGGTGTTCATGGAATAGTCTCCCTTAAGCTCCTTTAACGTTTCCTTGTGCTCCTGTTCCTTGAGCTCAGCCAGCTTGGACATGAGAATTTTCATGGCTACTTCCCTGTTCTGGTGCTGGCTTCTCTCGTTCTGACACGTTACTACTATATTGGTCGGCAGGTGGGTAATCCTTATGGCAGAATCCGTTTTGTTGACATGCTGTCCTCCGGCTCCGCTGCTGCGGAAAGTATCTATCTTAAGATCCTCCGGATCTATCTCAACCGAAAGATCCTCTTCGACCTGCGGAACGACCTCAAGTTGCGCAAATGACGTCTGTCTCTTTCCCGCTGTATTAAACGGCGATATTCTAACCAGCCGGTGAACGCCTTTTTCATTTTTCAAATAACCATAGGCATTTTCTCCGTCCACCATTATGGTCGCGCTCTTGATTCCGGCTTCCGTATCGTTCTGATAATCGGTTATAGTAACCTTGTATCCCTTTTTCTCACTCCAACGTGTGTAAAGCCGAAGCAGCATGGAGGCCCAGTCCATGGCGTCTACACCGCCGGTTCCCGCATGGATGGAAACTATCGCTCCGCATTTATCGTATTTGCCTGTAAGCAACGTAGAAATACGTGTGTTTTCCAGATTTTCTTCAAACTCTGAGAACAGCTTCTGTATCTCTTTTGCTATAGACGCATCGTCTTCCATTTCTGCCAGCTCTATGAGCTCCTCTATGTCTTTCAGGGATTTTTCAAGCTGCCTGAAATTGTCCGTCACAGTCTCCATGGATTTTTTTTCTTTCATGATTTTCTGCGCTTTTTCAGGGTCGTCCCAAAATCCCTCTTCTTCTATTTCTCTGTTGGTTCTTTCGATCTCCGCTTCTAATTTAGCCAAGTCAAAGAGAGTCACCGACTTCTCGCAAAGTCGCCTCTAAAGCGGGAAGCTCCGCTTTGATCTGTTCAAACTGAATCATCGTCAGGCTCCTTTCAAAAACATTAGTATCTTGATTTTACCACAAACACGGACGAAGCGCAATCTGTAGGCGGCTGCCTGATAAATCTGCGCCGCAGCTCTCTTAATAAATTATCCTTTTGCCGCTTCCGTTTTAAATCAGACAAACAGACGACGACCGCAGTGCAGCGGTAAGCTGTCCTGCGGTCGTCGCCTGTTTAAACTTAAATCCTATTCTCTAAGGTGAAGCATTTAAAAATTTTTTCTCCTACTTCAACATATCTTCCATGAAAACCCCTACTGAGGAACCAAGCTTTACCGGCATTCCGAGGCGATAAAGCGTTCTCTCTATCGCCGCCAGCGACGATACAAGGTCATGCATATCGGCGTTGCCCATATGACCTATCCTGAACATCTTTCCCGCATATGCTGCAAGGCCTCCCGCCACTATGATTCCTTCCTCCTGTACGGTTCTTCTGAATTCCGCGTCATCTACTCCCTCCATGTAAAGCACATTGGACAGCGTAGGCGCTTCATGTCCTTCCTCTGCTAAAATACCAAAGCCCAGGCTCTTCAAAGCATGTCTCATTGCCGCCGCCTGCTTTTCATGACGCACAAATCTGTTCTCAAGCCCTTCTTTCTTAATTATGCTTACAGCTTCTTTCATCGCCCATATCATATTGACTGCCGGCGTTGCAAAGTATTTCGACGGGTCGTCCATTATCGGTATCCACTTCTCATAGTCTACGTAGTATTCCGGTATCGTCTCTCCAAGGCTTTTTCTTCTTGTCAGCGATTTTTCTCCCGCAAATACCAGTGCAAGTCCAGGCGCTACTCCAAACGCTTTCTGGGAAGCCGTAAGCAGAACGTCTATGTGCATCTTATCTACGTATGACCTCGCTCCCGCAGTGGCCGCTACTCCGTCTACTATGTAGATGGTATCAGGATATTTTTCATACATCAGCTTTCCGATTTCTTCTATCGGCGCAAGCACTCCCGTTGCCGTATCGACATGGGATACGGTCATTGCTGCGTAGTGTTTCTCAGACAGCTTCTTTTCAATTTCTTCTACAGGTACTATCTTGCCCCATTCACTTTGTATGACGTCTACGTTAAGCTTCTTTCTTTTTGTAACGTCAAGGAATCTGTCTCCGAAAAAGCCGTGGGAGATAACGAGGACGTTGTCTCCTTCTTTTGTATTGTTGGCGATTGCCATCTCCATGGCAAGACTTCCTGTTCCTGCTATTACGAAGGCCTGGCCCCTACAGTCCATCAGCTCCTTAAGATCCTCTGTGAGCCCCTTGTAGTCCTTTACGAATTCAGGGTCTCCGAAAGCGCAGGTGTCTCTTCCCATCTGGTCTTGAATGCTTCTTACGGTAGGTGAAGGTCCCGGTATCATGACGAGTTTTCTGTTTATCATTCTTCTCCTCCTTTACTAAATTTCTAATACGCCTTTTATGGCAAACAAAAATTTTTCACTTTACAGTCATAGTAAGCATTTTTCATGCCAACTTTTCAATTCTTTGCTTTTCAATTCCAAAAGCGTTATTTTTCAACGCTTACATTCTACGCTGATATCTTTTTTATCTTTCCTTAAATTTTTTGTTATGCAAACTTTTTGAGAAAGTGGGTTTTTATTATTACTTTTGATAATATTTATCAAAGCTTTTTCACATACACTAATAGACTCACTTTATATCATATTCTTTAAGCTTTCTATACAAAGTGCTCAGGGAAATCTTCAAATATTTTGCACATTCCTTTTTACCCTTCGTATTATCGTCAAACAATCTTAGCGCACTTATAATCTTATTCCGTTCACTGACGCTGGAGGAGTCTTTAAGGGACATTTCGTAAATCTCCGGCTCTTTATACTCGCTGTCATCTTCTCCCTTAATATACTGCGGCAGACTTTCTTCCGTCAGGCTCTTGCCCGTCTCCATATTGGCTGCGTATTCTATTACATTTTCCAGCTCTCTCACGTTTCCCGGCCAGTTGTACTTTTTAAGTATCATCATTACGTCAGGCTCTATGCCTTCTATCGTTTTTCCCAGCAGAGCAGAATGTTTTTTGAGCAGATATTCAGATAAAACTTTTACGTCTTCCTTACGCTCGCGGAAAGGCGGTATCCTGATAGGAATTACATTTATCCGATAATACAAATCATGTCTGAAAAGGCCTTGCCTTATGAGCTCTTCCAAATCCTTATTGGTAGCCGCTATAATTCTCACATCTATCTGTATGGGGCGAGAATCTCCTATCCTTACGACTTCTCTGTCCTGAAGCACTCTTAGCAATTTAGCCTGCAAGTTCAAAGGCATGTCTCCTATTTCGTCAAGAAATATAGTTCCTCCGTTGGCCATTTCAAATTTACCAGGATTGCCTTCTTTCTTTGCTCCGGTAAACGAGCCTCCCTCGTATCCAAAAAGCTCGCTTTCAAGCAGGGTGTCCGGAATAGCCCCGCAATTGATAGCTATAAAATTATTTCTCGATCTTTTGCTCTCGTTGTGAATTGCTCGCGCAAACAATTCTTTGCCGGTGCCGCTTTCACCTAATATAAGAACCGAGGAATTTGACAAAGCTATTTTCTTGGCAAGCTCAATGCACTTTTTAATAGCCGGGCTTTCTCCGATGATATCTCCGAATCCGTATCTGGCGTTGGATAAGAATACAGATTCCAGCTTTTTCTTTGAGTTGGCAGTCTCCGCCAAAAAAGCGACGAAGCCTTCTATATGATTATCCACCAATATCGTTCTTACATCTCCTATAAGCGATAAGCTTTTGCCACCGATAAAAACAGAAATTCTCTGATGTTCTATGTTTATAGGCACCTCCAGCGCTCTGCTGAAGACAGAGCACTTTATCACATCTCGTATGTCTATACCGATATATTTACTCAAATCCTCCTTAAGGATTATTTCCACCTGCCTGTTATAGTTTATCAACCTTCCCTTTGCATCTACTGAAATGATGCCATCCTGAAATGCGTTTATAATGGTTTCAAAACGTTTTGCATAAAGAGAAAGCTGGGTTATATAAAGCTCGCTCTTCACCTTGGAGGACAACATATCAGCCATCTTTTCCATAAATACCGTAAATTCGGCCATGTGCTCTGTCAGCCGCTTTTTATCCTCCTCATTCATTGCGGAAATGCCTATGGCTCCTATAACCTGCATGTCCATCTTTACAGGAATCAGAAGAGTAGCTTTTTCCTTGCAGGATTCCCTTTCCTCGCAGGCACGGCAGATGGGAGTTTCTCCCGGATTTTCAATAAAGCATCTCTCTCCTGTTCTAATCACTTCGTAAAAGACGTAATTAGGAGACAGAATTTTATCCAAGGTCAATGAAAAACAGCCTGTACCGGCTACTCTTCTTACGTCGCTGTCCACTACAGTCACTTGCATGTTCAAAACCGAGCTTATCGCATCTGCCGTTTGTTGCGCGAAGTTCATGAGATATTTAGTATTAAAGTAATTCATTTCTCTCCTTTCAAGAGCAACAGCTCTTGAGTCTACCAACGGCCTTACACCTTTATACTGCCTTTCTATCGGCAATAATCCTCTGCCACGAGTGAAAATATGTAGTCAAACAGCAGCTGCGCTCCCACAGCTATATCTTCTTCGGCTGTAAATTCTTCAGGATTATGACTTATACCGTCTTTGCTCGGAACAAAAATAAGAGCCGAAGGTACTTTCTTAGCCAGCTCCATAGCGTCATGTCCCGCTCCGCTGTACATTTTTCTAAAGCTCAGGCTCTTTTCCATACAGACCTTTTCTATTGAAACTGTCATAGCTCTGTCAAGAATAACCGATTCCTTATCGCTGTAGAGTGATATGTCCGTTTTACATCCTTCAAGAGCATCCGCCTGCCGCCTGAGTTCCGATATGAACCTTTCAATCCGTTTTCTGTCCATATCCCTTATTTCGACTATAAAGGTCGTTTTTCCCGGTATAACATTGACAGAATTAGGTTCGTTTTCTATTTTACCTACTGTAGCCACAAAAGGCTCGTCTTGGCTTTCAGCGTAGGAATTTATAAAGGATATAAGGCTGCACGCTTTCACCAGAGAATCTTTTCTGCCTTTCATACCCGTAGTTCCAGCGTGATTGGCTTGACCGAAAACCGTAACCCGAAATCTTGTTATTCCGACGATTCCCTTTACAATTCCAATCTTGTCGCCGCTTTTGTAAAGCTTATCTCCCTGTTCAATATGAAGCTCGACATATTTTCCTATCGGATAATCTATTTTCGCCAAAAGTATATCCTCTTTACGCAGTCCGATCTGTTCAAGCTTCTCTTCAATTCCGGGAGAATTTATACTCTGATTGCCCATGGCTGTCCTGCTCCCGAACGTCCCGCCTAAAGGACCTCCCTCTTCTGCATTGAAAGCGGCGATTTCTATATCCTGCTTAATAGGTATGCCGCTGTCGTTAATTGTTCTGACACATTCCAACGCGGCAGCTATTCCGAGATTGCCGTCATAAAGGCCTCCGTTGACTACCGTGTCAAGGTGAGAGCCCATCATTATAACGTCTCCTTCTCCCTTATCTGAACCGCACCTTTTCCTGCCGAACATATTTCCTACAGTATCCACCCTTACCTCAAGTCCGGCCTCTTCCATTTCTCTCTTAAGTATTTCTGCTCCGATTTTATAAGCTCGGCTAAATGCAGTTCTGTTTATCCCGCTTTCCGTTTTTCCTACCTCGCCTACACGGTGAATAGTCTGCATCAGTCTTTCCACATTGATTTTCATTTTAAATCCCCTTTCTGCAAGTACAAGAGCTCTCCGCCTATTACAGTCGCCAACACTTCAGATGCGGGGTATATTTCCTTTTCAAGCACTGCAAAATCAGCAAACTTTCCGACCTTGAGGCTTCCCTGCAAATGCTCTGTGTCTGAACCTGCCGCAGAGCCCATGGTATAGGCTTTGAGTGCCTCCTCTGCTTCAAGCGCCTCCCTTTTGCATAAAGGCTTTTCTCCGTTTTTTACATTTCTCTCTACTGCTGCGGCAATGCCCATCAACGGATTCGCATCAATTACAGGATAATCCGTTCCGAAGCCTAACTCTATTCCTTCTTTAAGCATCGTCTTAAGGGGCTGAATTTTTTCAGCCTCCTCACCTATTACTTTTCTGTACGTGGCTCCGAACTCCGGAATAAATCCCGGCTGTGCAGCAATAAAAACGTCGTTTTCCTTTATCCTTTTTATCAGGTCCTCTCCAAGAAGCTCAGCATGTTCTATTCTATGCTTTACATGAGCGGCTTCGTTCTCCCGACCTTCTTCTATCAAATTGAGACAATATTCAACGGCTCTGTCTCCGATAGCATGAACGGCTATTTTCAGTCCTGCCTTATTTATTTCAGGCAAATATCTCCTTAGCCTGTCATCGAGGAGAAGCCCTTTATTATCCGCCTCTCCCTCATATCCCTTCCTTACGGCAGCCGTCTTTCCTCCCAGACTTCCATCAGCAAACAGTTTTACCGCCCCGAAGAAGAGTCTGCTTTTTTCAGGCGGATATTCTTTTTTCAGTTGTTTAACGTCCTCTGCAAATTCCGCAAAATCACCGCCGTCATCAGGTCTGAGCATCAAATATGTCCTCAGCTTTAAATCACCGTTGTCGTTGAATTTTTTATATATCTTTTTATATTCTTCCGGGCTGAGCTGGTCTGTTCCCGCGTCATGAATTGAGCATATGCCCTTACTCAGCAAAGATTTCTGTTCCTCTCTGAGTTTAACGAAAATTTCTTCCTCTGACGGTGCCGGTATACTGTCGAGAACGTATTGCTGCGCGGTTTCGGTTACTACGCCCGTATAACATCCCAGGGAATCCTTCTGAAATTCACCGCCCTCTATAGTTTCAACTGCCTCCGGGCTAAGAAGCTTCATGGCCGCGCTGTTTATTATTGATAAATGGCCGCATACGCGTGTAATTATCACAGGGCGATCAAGTATCGCTTCGTCCAGTTCCTTCATCGTCGGAAGCTTAGGCTCTGCAAGATTTTCTTCAGAAAACCCGAAAGCTCTTATCCAGCCATTGCCTCCCGGAGCGTTATTTTTCACATACTCCGCCATCTTGCTGACGTTTTCAAATCTCATGCCGTTCAAGTCGATCTGAAGTTTTGTAAGCGCTCCTGTAAGCATGTGAAGGTGGGAATCCGTAAAGCCCGGAACGACAGTCTTTCCCTTCAAATCCACAATTTTATCTTCTGCGGAACGGAGAGGCGGCATACCCCGCCCCATTTCCGTTATTATTCCTTCTTCCGATATAAGATACTCCGCTCTCGGCATATCCTTTTCCAGAGTAATAAAATTGCCGTTATAATAAGTTATCCTGCTCATCTTATTTTCCTCTCGCCGGCAGTGATATTGTTTTTTCAAGAATATCCGTTAAGAACTTCCAAAGCTCGTTGACCGAAGTTATTTCCATATATTCGTTTACAGTATGCTCATCATATATAATCGGCCCCATGGAAATTACGTCAAGGCCGCTTATTCCTCCCTTAAAAAGGCTGCACTCATTGCTTGCCGGCGCCACCTTAAATCTCGGTTCTTTACCGTATATCCTTACATACTCTTCCTCCACCAAGTCCTTCAGAGCTGAGTCAGGTTCATAATCCCATGCAGGAAGACGATTTCCCATAGCTATATCCAGACCTTTAAGTTTTGCTATCCTCCGGGCCTTCTCAAGCAAGAAATCTGCCACTGATTCTTTGGAACTTCTTACCGAAAAGTTATATGTAAGAATACCGCTGTCACGATCGAATTCCACGTTTCCCACATTGCTGGAACATTCCGGCGTATCGGTGAAATGTTTGTTCATGGAAAACACCCCGTTAGGCAACAGGAACAAAATCTCCGCAATATCTTCGGCTGATTCGGCAGAAAATGCATAACCATCCTCCGATACTTCATTTACGGTAATTTGCATACCATCCTCTACAATTTCAAACTCCTTCTCTATTTCTTCAAAAAAGCTGTAAACCGTTTCCTTTAACTCCTTTTCACAAGCCGTAAAAACGCGAAGGGAAAACATATCCGGTATTCCGTTTTTAATTGGATTATACTTGTCTCCTCCCTGAATCCCTGCCAGCTGTATGTCTTTTATATCCAAAAGACGGCTCAACATTCTTCCGGCAAGAACAGAGCCGTTTGCTCTGCCCTTTATAATTTCTCCTCCGGCATGTCCGCCTTTTAGTCCTTTTAATGAAATCTCATACATCGCAGCCGATGGATTTTCTCCGAGAGGTTCAAGCTCTATGCGCTGCCTTGCTTCCATTCTGATGTTTCCGCTACAGCCTACGTATATTCGTCCCTCTGTAAAACCGCCGGCGTCAAAGCTTATCATATTTTTTCCTTTGAGCTGCTTCATATCCAGAGCCATAGCTCCGACCATGCCTGTCTCTTCGGCAGTCGTAAATACCACCTCCAGCGCAGGATGCTTGATTTCATCGCTGTCCAGCACTGCAAGGCCGTAAGCCACGCCGATTCCGTCATCGGCTCCAAGCGTCGTTCCCCTTGCTCTGATAAGGCCGTCTTCCACATAAAGTTCGAGACCTTCGTTGTCAAAATCATGAAGCACGTCCTTTTCCTTTACGCAAACCATATCCATATGAGCCTGAAGAATGATTCCGTCACAATCTTCGTAGCCCCTTGACGCAGGCTTTCTTATTATGATGTTGTTCGAATCATCTCTGACACATTCAAGCCCGCGCTCTGCGGCAAAGGCTTCCATATAAGAGGCGATTTTTTCTTCCTTCGCGGACTCTCTAGGAACTCCGGATATTTCTTCAAAATAACGCATTACTTTTTGGGGCTGTAAATCCTTTAAAACATTCATTTTCCACACAT
Source organism: uncultured Clostridia bacterium (assembly GCA_937900415.1). GTDB lineage: Bacteria > Bacillota > Clostridia > Peptostreptococcales > Anaerovoracaceae > Fimisoma. The sequence goes on along the minus strand of CALCEY010000014.1, from coordinate 56,476 downwards.
AATCCAATTATCTTAGACAGTAATTGGATTTTTCCTTTCTCCCAGTTTCTATCGGGTATTTATTTATATCTCTGATATATTTTGAAAAGACATTGCGGATCCGTATCTGTTGTCTTACCACTTTAACTGGTATGATGTGACCCAGACCACAACTTTTCGTCTGTTGCTTTAATCAGTTTAAGGCATCGACTTTTCTGTTTACACAATTACACAGCCGAATTTTCTGCAAAAGGCAACAGTTCTTAAAATATTTATCAGGAGGTATAAACCTCTGCCAATGTACTTTGCCGGAATTGATATTTCCAAATACAAACATTATTGCTGCACTATCTCAGCAGACGATCTAAAAATAATTTCCAAAGTCACAATTGAAAACAACAAATCTGACTTTGAAGAACTGCTTACTATCATCAATTCTCTATATGATCCTGATGACAGAAGAATAAGTGTTGAATCAACTGCCCGTTATGTTTTCAATCTTTAACCCTTCCTTTAAAAGTCTCGTCCAGCCTTCATGGAAGTAACTCCTGACCTCATCAGTGAATAAAAAATTAAAAACATTAAAGCGTACAAAAACTGACCCTGTTGACTGCTGATCAATAGCTCGTTAATTAATGACTGCTGATCAATAGCTCGTTAATTAATGACTGTTGAGCGCAAACACTATTCAAAAAGATTTTACCACGCTTATTCATTAAAGTCACCAATTCGCTTACATAACAAACTTGTGCTCCGCCTCGTACTTTTCGTAACCTTTCGTAACGGTTTATTTTTCTTTTCTTGCAAATAATGACCATCTCATCGTCTGAAATGATCATTATTCCCTATAAGGCTGCCGGAATATATCTGATTTTATTTAGCCTTTAAGCATGCTACGAAATGACCCGGTTTTACTTCCTCCAGAGCCGGATCTCCCTCTGTGCATCTCTCGCAGCAATATTCGCAGCGCTTGGCGAATCTGCATCCCGGCTTAACGTTTATCGGACTGCTTACCTCTCCCTTTATGGTTACAAAGTCTTCATTACGCTTTGATAAATCAGGTTCCGGTATGGCTGCAAGCAACGCTTTTGTATACGGGTGCAGCGGATTGTCAAACAGCTCGTCTGACGGAGCCAGCTCTACACACTGGCCAAGATACATTACCATGATTCTTGTAGATATATGCTTTACCACGCTCAAATCATGAGTTACGAACATATATGTAAGACCAAGCTCGTCTCCCAGATCCATCAACAAATTCAGTATCTGTGCCTGTATTGAAACATCAAGCGCGGATACAGGCTCATCGCAAACGATGAATTTCGGATTAAGAGACAGAGCCCTTGCAATTCCTATTCTCTGTCTTCTTCCGCCGTCCAGCTCATGAGGATATGAATTGGCATATCTTCTCGCAAGTCCGACCAAATCCATAAGCTCTGCCGCACGGTTATATGTTTCCGTCCTGTTTCTATATACTTTATGTATAAACATGTACTCAGCAATAACATCTATTACGGACTTTCTCGGGTCTATGCTGGCATACGGGTCCTGGAATATGATTTGAAGATCCTTGCGCAGATTCCTCATCTTTCCGCTTTTTAAATCCAATATATTCTGTCCATTGTAAAATACTTCCCCGGAACTGGGCTCTATCAGTCTCAGTATAGATCTGCCAAGGGTAGATTTACCGCAGCCCGATTCGCCTACAACGCCTATCGTCTCGCCTTTATAAATCGTAAGATTTATATCATCTACTGCATGAAGCATTGCGCCTCCGTTGAGCTTGAAATATTTTTTCAGGTGTCTTGTTTCTATCAGCGGGGTTTTGTTTTCCATTACGCGTCCCCCTTCTTTTTAAGATTTTCATCGTATAAATGGCATGCCACTTTGTGAGTTCCCACACGTCTCACCGGAGGTTTTTCCTCCCTGCATATATCGCAGGCGTATTTACATCTCGGTGCAAATACGCAGCCGGACGGCAAATCGGTCGGATCCGGCATAAGGCCCGGTATAGGCGACAGCCTCTTGGAGCGTGATTTTAAGTTCGGTATGGAGCCGAACAGTCCGATGGTGTACGGATGATGCGTCTCTCCGCGGAAAATGTCTTCCACAGTTCCGGATTCCACTATTTCACCTGCATACATAACGCCTACATCGTCGCATGTTCTTGCAACGATTCCCAAATCGTGAGTTATCATAAGCATAGATGTTCCAAGTCTATTACGCAGATCTTTTATCATCATCAGAACCTGCGCCTGTATGGTTACGTCAAGCGCCGTTGTGGGCTCGTCGGCAATCAGCAGCTCAGGTTCGCATGCCAGGGCGATGGCTATTACAACTCGCTGCTTCATGCCGCCGGAAAACTGATGAGGATATTCTACCTTTCTCGAGGCTAATATTCCTACCATCTCAAGAGTCTCGTCAACTCTCTTTTCAACATCCTCTTTCGACATATCCGGATGATGAATCTTAATGGTTTCAGCAATCTGTTCTCCAACCGACATTACAGGATTAAGGCTCGTCATAGGATCTTGAAACACCATGGATATTTTCTTACCTCTTATATCGCAAATCTGTCGCTCGTCCATTTCAAGCACCTCCTGTCCGTCGAAGGTGATAGTTCCCCCGGTAATTTTGCCGGTGGTTTCAGGCAAAAGCTTCAATATGGACAGAGCCGTGGTGGTTTTCCCGGCGCCCGTTTCGCCTACAAGACCGTAAGTCTTCTGTTTCCCTATTGTAATATCAATTCCGTTTACAGCGTTTACCGTCTCCAGATCCGTTTTATATATTATAGACAAGTCTTTAATTTCCAAAATATTCTTATTGTCCATTTTACTTTCCTTTCGACTATCTCCTCTGTTATGACTTCAGATGTGGATCTAAAGCGTCTCTGAGGCCGTCTCCCATGAGATTTATGGAGCATGCCGAAGCAACTATGGCTGCCGCAGGGAAAAGCATAAGATGCGGCGCCACCCTCATAAACTCTCTTGCTTCTGACAGGATCAGGCCCCATTCAGGCGATGGAGGCGGCATTCCCAAGCCAAGAAAGCTCAGGGTCGATTCGTATAATATTATCTTTGCCACGTTCAAGGTCGTATTTACTATAATTACACCCATAGCGTTGGGAACGATATGCGATAATATTATCCTGAAATTGCTCGAACCACCGGCTCTTGCTGCTTCCACGTAATCCATCTCTGACAAATTCAATATCTGTGATCTTACCAGTCTTACATAATTGGTAAAATACGCCAGAGTCAGAGCTATCAAAAGGTTTGTAAAACTTGCGCCTAAGGCATATACCACTGCCATGGTAAATAGAATATCGGGAACCGACATGAAAATGTCCAGTCCACGCATTATTATACTGTCTATCTTACCGCCGAAATATCCTGCGATGGCTCCTAACGCACTTCCTACTACACACGACGTTATTGTGGCTAATAACGCTATGCCCAGCGAGGTTCTTCCGCCATGCACGACTCTGGCAAATAGGTCTCGTCCGTATTGGTCTGTTCCGAAAATGTGTTCCGAAGAAGGGCCTTCCAGCTTCATTGACAGATCCTGCGTAGTGGCGCGTTCGTAAGGAACGATTAAATCTGCAAAAATTATCACTACCAGAAGGATGATCAGCAGCACCAGTCCAATCATAGCTCCTCTGTTTTTTCGGAATCTACGCCAAGTCTCCTTGAATTGGCTTTGCTTTTTAAAAGTTATATCAAGGGATGGCGCAGCTGTTATTTGCTTGCTCGTCATTCTCTCCCTCCTTTACGCTTTTGCTCTTACATATTTAGCTTTGATCCTTGGGTCGATATATGCGTATATCAGGTCAACGATAAGCATTATTACTGTAAATGTAACGGCTATAAGTATCGTTCCGGCTATTATCACCGGCTCATCCTTGTATTGAATACGGCTTACTATCAGTTGGCCGATACCAGGAACTGAGAAAAGCTGCTCCGCCACAACAGAACCCATGATAAGGCCTCCCAGATTCAAGCCGATATTGGTGATTACCGGCAGCATAGCATTTTTAAGCGCGTGTCTCCATATAACGACTTTTTCGCTGGCGCCCTTTGCTCTTGCTGTCCTTATAAAATCTTCCCTGATAGATTCAAGCATTGAAGATTTTGTAAATCTTATATTTATAGCCGCTATCGGGATTGCCATCGTAAGAGACGGCATTATATAACTTTTCCACGTATCAAGTCCGTACGACGGCAATATGTTGAAATTAAGCGAAAAGACAAATAATAATACCATTCCCAAAACAAAAGCCGGTATGGCCGCCAGAAAAAATGATATAAGCGAAGGTATTGTATCCAATGGGGAATACTGTTTTACCGCCGCAAGCATGCCCAACGGTACGCCTATTATCGTAGAAAGTATCATTCCTATAAGGGAAAGCTTAAGCGTCACTATAAATCTCGGCAGTACCTCCGCAAACACAGGCTGTTTTGTAACATATGACGTTCCGAAGTCCTGCTCCACTACTATATCCTTGATATAGTCCGCATATCTTACGAGAAACGGGTCGTTTACACCAAGTTCCTCATTTAATTGATCTACGGCCTCCTGCGGAGCCGATACTCCAAGGATGGATCTTCCCGGATCACCAGGCGTCATACTGAGTACCAGAAAAATAATAAAGGTTACTCCCAGAACCGTAGGTATCAAAAATAAAAGTCTTTTAATTACATATCTGTACAAAATCTAACCTCCTATTCTTGAAATTCTCCAGGAGAGCCGGAAAATAACTGCCTGTGCATTTTATCAGGCTCTCCCTTTGAAGATAGGAATTTTTTTATTTCCACTTAAAGTTTCTTAATTCATAGTAGGTAGGTACAGGATCTCCTATATCAAGATCTTCTGACCATACGACGGCTACAGGAGTATTGATACATGGCAGTATTGTTGCGGTATCCATAACGATCTGCCAAAGCTCTGTATAGTATTCCAGTCTCTTTTCCTGTTCAGCAGCCGCGGCTCCCAAGTCTACGAGCTCTTCTATTCTCTGCCAGTTAAAAGGACCGTCTTTGTATTTGATGCAGTACATTCCGTATGATTCACTGTCCACCTGCTGTCTGATGTTATTGAAATCATAATTTCCTGAATCGGAGAATACGCATATATCGAATTCCTGATTATGCCACATTTCTGTAACTACAGAAATATCCATAGATTTTACTTCAACTTTGATTCCAACCTCAGCCAGATTAGCCTGGAGCACCTGAGCCATCTTAACATTGTTAGAGGTACTGTCGCCTCCTGTCAGAATAGTTCCTGCGTCTACACCATCAGGATAGCCTGCTTCTTTAAGTAATTCTCTTGCCTTATCAGGGTCATAATCGTAAGTTTCAAACCCTGAAGATGGCGAAGTAGGAACGTATTCAGACGGCATGTACTGATTAGTCACGTTTCCGAGGCTGTCGCATACTGCAACGTTGATGTCTTCTTTATTGATGGCATAAAACATTGCTTCTCTCACAAGGTCGTTGCCCAAAACATCATTGCTGGCATAGTTTATACCCATCCACATTACGTTATTGCCTTTTATAAGTGCGCTGTTTTCTTCTCCAGCGGCTTTCTTAAGGGCATCCCAATCGGTCAGTGAAGCGTTATCGTAATAATCAAGCTCGCCGTTTTCAAACGCAACTACAGCCGCAGACTGATCTGCAATGTATCTGTAATCTATATGCTTTATGGACGGCGCGCCTTGCCAGTAATCTTCAAAGGCTTCCAGCTTGGCTCCTGAGGATACATCATACTCAGAAACGTAATACGCTCCTGTTCCTGCCTTATTAGGAATTGTTCCGAAGGCTTCTCCCTGTTCTGTAACTTCTTTTTCGCTTACAATCTTAACATTGAACAAAGTATGAGCTATAGGCGAAAAAGCATATTTCAAGTTTATATCTACAGTATAATCATCGACTGCTTCCACACTTTCAATCGGAGCCGTCAAATATGTAAGGGTAGCGCCTTCCATAGCTCTTTTATAGCTGAAGACAACGTCAGATGCTTTCATTTCGTCTCCGTTTTGAAACTTGACTCCCTCTCTGAGCTTAACGGTATAAGTAAGGTTATCGTCGCTTAAAGCGACATCTTCGGCAAGCAGCTTGTAATAATCTCCTTTAGCTTCATCCATGCCGTATAATCCTTCATAAATGTTGTTGTAAAGCTGCTGGCAATGAGTATCTGTATTGGCGTTCCAATCCAGTGTCGTAAAGGAACCTCTCGTTCTGATCGCCAGTGTACGATCTTCCGGGTTTTCCGAGCTGGATCCGCCGCCGCATCCGGTAAGCACTGCTGTCATGACTAAGACTGCCGCCATGACAATGGATAACATTTTCTTTTTCATTTGAATTTCCTTTCCGGCAACTTAATACTTTTTACCTTTTTTGTAATTCACGTCGTCCTTCTTTTTTTCGTAGTTAGGCATTTTGCATCGAAAGGAACAAATATCGTCTCCTCTCGTCATTATTTTGTCCTGAACTACTACGGTATCCTCATGATATGTAGACCACATGGCATGGTGAATTTCTTCACAGTATACGACTCCTGCGTCTAAAAGGTCGTATTTTTTCCAGAGTTCAAACATATCGCAATCGTTCAAAGTTGAATAAAAATCATCCTTTTCAAAGATTTCTCTGTTCGTCGGTTGATCATCATCTCCTGGCAAATCGCAATAAGTATGAAGATTCCTCATGTTGAGTTCCAGCCCATAGTGAAGCTGTCTGTCTCTGAGATTTCCTCCTCTTATCTTTCCGAAATCCCTAAGCGCTCGTCTTACAATCTGTTCTCCTTCGGCGCCAAAAGAATCCATCACCCTCTGGGCGAGGAAGCCGTAAAGTAAGGTATAAAAATCTTTCATTACAGCTGTTTCATCTTTTTTATCGTCCATTTTAAAGTCAGGAATTTCTTTTTTATATGAGTCCTTTTGTATTCCCTTCTGACTTTTAATGGTCTTTTCTTTGTCTTCCATGCTTACCCTCCTTTTTAGGTTTTCCGTCGCTTGCAAAATCCACATGTCTTAAGAGTTCTTCACATTTCTTGAAGACTATGCACATTCACCGGCAACGTTTCATTTGACCTATTATATGAGCAATAGACATGCCAAAAATTCACTTTTTTATTTCTTCAATTTCACATAAAGCAGTTTTTCACAATAAAGCCGTAAATTCCAACAATTCTACCGTTAATTTTTTGTTGCGTATATAGAATTTCAAAAGATTTGAGAATTTGCAGGAAGCTGAAAACCTTCACTATTTTACATAATTCTTCGGAATTTTTCTCATTTTTCTTAATAATCGGAAATGTAAATTCCGGCTGTTCTCCTAATACTTTTCAAATGCCTCTCTTCATCGTGCATCATGCGCTTCTTCAGCAAAAGCTTTTAATATTATTGCGTCTATACGTATAACGTATATAATCTACGTCAAAAAAGTAACCGCATTACCGCTTTAATCAGCGGTCATGCGGTTACCTTTTTATAACTGATAAGATATATCCTTTTTTCTCCTACTTCAACATATCTTCCATGAAAACCCCTACGGAGGAACCAAGCTTTACCGGCATTCCGAGGCGATAAAGCGTTCTCTCTATCGCCGCCAGCGACGATACAAGGTCATGCATATCGGCGTTGCCCATATGACCTATCCTGAACATCTTTCCCGCATATGCTGCAAGGCCTCCCGCCACTATGATTCCTTCCTCCTGTACGGTTCTTCTGAATTCCGCGTCATCTACTCCCTCCATGTAAAGCACATTGGACAGCGTAGGCGCTTCATGTCCTTCCTCTGCTAAAATACCAAAGCCCAGGCTCTTCAAAGCATGTCTCATTGCCGCCGCCTGCTTTTCATGACGCACAAATCTGTTCTCAAGCCCTTCTTTCTTAATTATGCTTACAGCTTCTTTCATCGCCCATATCATATTGACTGCCGGCGTTGCAAAGTATTTCGACGGGTCGTCCATTATCGGTATCCACTTCTCATAGTCTACGTAGTATTCCGGTATCGTCTCTCCAAGGCTTTTTCTTCTTGTCAGCGATTTTTCTCCCGCAAATACCAGTGCAAGTCCAGGCGCTACTCCAAACGCTTTCTGGGAAGCCGTAAGCAGAACGTCTATGTGCATCTTATCTACGTATGACCTCGCTCCCGCAGTGGCCGCTACTCCGTCTACTATGTAGATGGTATCAGGATATTTTTCATACATCAGCTTTCCGATTTCTTCTATCGGCGCAAGCACTCCCGTTGCCGTATCGACATGGGATACGGTCATTGCTGCGTAGTGTTTCTCAGACAGCTTCTTTTCAATTTCTTCTACAGGTACTATCTTGCCCCATTCACTTTGTATGACGTCTACGTTAAGCTTCTTTCTTTTTGTAACGTCAAGGAATCTGTCTCCGAAAAAGCCGTGGGAGATAACGAGGACGTTGTCTCCTTCTTTTGTATTGTTGGCGATTGCCATCTCCATGGCAAGACTTCCTGTTCCTGCTATTACGAAGGCCTGGCCCCTACAGTCCATCAGCTCCTTAAGATCCTCTGTGAGCCCCTTGTAGTCCTTTACGAATTCAGGGTCTCCGAAAGCGCAGGTGTCTCTTCCCATCTGGTCTTGAATGCTTCTTACGGTAGGTGAAGGTCCCGGTATCATGACGAGTTTTCTGTTTATCATTCTTCTCCTCCTTATTTAACGAAATTATATCCTCTATGTATGTTTATTATGTCTCTCATAATCGAAGCCGCTGCCGGAGTCGTTCCCGAAGCTCCTCCTATTATGGTGAGATCGCCTAAAACGTCTGAGATATATCTGACAGCTTTATTTTTTCCTTCAACGCCGTAAAACGGGCTGCTGCTGTCTACTCTTTCAGGAGCTACGCTTATATTCACTTCGCCGTCCTCTCCTATTGCGCTTCTTCCTATAAGGCGGTATTTTTCGCCTTTTTCCGCAGCCTTCTTTATGTCTTCCTGAGTCAAAGCAGTAATTCCCTCTATCTTAATATCGTCTATGGATTTCGATATTCCCATATGCACGTTGGTGAGTATCAAAAGCTTAGTCGCCGTATCATAGCCCTCCACGTCCAGGGTAGGATTCGTTTCTGCGATTCCCGCTTCCTGAGCTTTGCGCAATGCCTCCTGATAGCCGCAACCGTTTTCCTCCATATCCTTAAGAATAAAATTTGTAGTCCCGTTAAGAACCCCTTCTATAGATGTAATCTCGGCCCCGGCCATGTCTATCATTCCGCCGTTTATCGTTGGAAGAGCACCCCCTGTAGTGCAACCGATTCCAAACTGCTTACCGTTATCTGCCGCCAATTGTTTCAGCTCATCATAGGCAAGCAGAACAGGGCCTTTGTCTGATGTAACTACGTCGATTCCAGCCTTCAAAAGCTTTCTGATAAATCCCAGTCCGGGTTCTCCCGTTTCCTTATTAGTTGGCGTCATTATCACCGCAAGATCGACATCCCTTTTCGACGCAACCGTATCTATATTGATTGCAGACGAGCCTCCTCTAAATTTTGTTATATCCTTTTCAGTCTCAGAAAACTTCACAAGCTCCTGTAGGTCTATACCATCAGCATCGTATATGCCGCCGTAATATTCAACCACATAGCTGACCTTTATAGCAAATCCGTATTTCTCAAAAAATTGTCTTTTACTTTCAATCAGGCGAATGAGAGCCCTACCTACTCCGCCGTATCCAAATACTGCTATCCTCATCTTCTAAAGCACTCCTATCGTTTTCAGTTCCATGTGAATTTCTTCTGCTGCTGCTTGAGTTGCAGGCAAGAGAGGCCTTCTCGGTATTCCCCCCTCGTACCCAAGCATATCCATGGCTGCCTTTAATCCGGATACACCATATTTTCCGGTTACAAGATAATTTATCTTAAGAAGCTTCAACTGAAGCTCTCTCGCTTCTTTAAGCATGCCTTCTTTTACAAGTTTCACAAGATTGCAGCATTCCTGAGGAAGTATATTGGCAAGAGCCAGTGTCGCACCTCTTGCTCCCACTGCAAGAGCCGGCATGAGATAACCTGTATTTCCGGCGAACACGGCAAAATCCTCCGCAGTATCGCGGACAGTCTCTGCAATCTGAACAATATTACCTCCCGTATCCTTAACGCCTGCTATGTTATTATGCTTGGAAAGTCTTGAAATGAGGCCAGACGTCAGGTTTATGCCTGTATTTCCCGGCATGTTATAAAGCATTACGGGAACAGGACTTTCATCAGCTACATCGCAAAAATATTTATAAAGAATGTCCTCCTTCATGGCTCCCTTATAATAATGAGGCGGCAGAACGAGTACGGCGTCTGCTCCGACAGCTGCGGCTCTCTTTGCCGATTCTATCGTTCCTTGTGTTGATTCGTGGGATATTCCTACTATCGTTTTTTTATGATGGTTGAAGTTTTTTATCGCAAATTCAACAACTGACAGCTTTTCTTCTTCAGAAAGATAAACGAATTCTCCGTTGGAACCGAGAATCACTATTCCGTCTAAATCCGTAGCTCCCCATTTTTCCAAGTTATGCCTAATTTTTCCGTAATCCACCTTTTCATCTTCAGAAAACGGCGTTATGATCGGGGTGTATATTCCGTTAAACATTTTTCCTCCTTTTAAAATCATATAATTTTTAAATTAAGATTGTCCCTGTCTGCACCTGCTTCAGCTTCTTTCTTCTTCGATTTTTTCTATTTCAAAGACTTCAGCGCCTGCTCCATCCTATCCATACCCTCGATTATGTTTTCTATGGAATTTGAATAGGATATTCTTATATTATCCGGCGCCTCAAAGGCTTCCCCCGGTACTATGGCTATGTTGGCCTCTTCAAGCAGATAATTGCATATATCGAAGGAATCCTTTATTTTCGTGCCGTTGTACGTTTTTCCGTAAAAATACGACATGTTAGGCATTACATAAAAGGCCCCCGTAGAATTCATGCATGTTACGTTTTCCATGCTGTTCAGCTTTTCGATTATGTATTTTCTTCTCTCATCAAAGCTGACTCTCATGCATTCCACACTTTTCTGATCGCCTGTCAGAGCTTCGAGAGCAGCTTTTTGGGTTATGGCGTTCGCTGCGGAAGTCACATGACCTTGAATAGTATTCATCGCCCTTGAGATTTCCTTAGGCGCTGCGGAAAATCCCAGTCTCCAGCCTGTCATGGCATAGGCCTTGGACAAGCCGTTTACAACTACAGTTTTTTCCTTTATTTCATCGGATATTGAAGCAATACAAATATGCTCCGCCTTGTCGTACACCAGTTTTTCATATACTTCGTCGGAAATTATGTAGAAATCCTTCTCTACAGCCAGCTCTCCCAGCTCTTTGAGTCTTGTATAGTCATAAGTTGCGCCAGTAGGATTATTTGGCGTGTTTATGATTATAGCCTTAGTTTTTTCCGTAATTTTTTGCTTAAGCTCTTCTATATTAAGCTGAAAACCTTCCGATTCTTTCGTTTCAAACAGCACTGGAACACCGCCGGCCAGCGTCACCATGTCGATATAGCTCACCCAGCAAGGAGTAGGAATTATAACTTCATCTCCATCGCTTATAAGGGCAAGCAAAGCGTTGGTAAGCGCTTGTTTAGCGCCCGTGGAAACCACTATCTGATCTTCATTGTAGCTAACGTCGTTGTCATTTTTAAATTTATTACATATAGCGTTTCTAAGCTCAAAAATGCCCGGAACGGCAGTATATCTGGTAAAACCATCATCTATAGCTTTTTTGGCTGCATTTCTTATGTTTTGGGGAGTGTCAAAGTCAGGTTCGCCGACATTGAAGGATATAATCTGAGCTCCGTTTCTCCTAAGTTCCTCTACCCTTGCCGTAAGTTCTACGGTAGCGGATGGCTTCATTTTTTTCATTCGTACGCTTAACATTGCTCCCCTTCTCCTTTGCTGAATATTTTCAAAAGTTTTTCCTTGTCTATATTTCCGCCTGTCAAAACACAGCAGACCTTTTCTTCCGGCGACGTCTTTATCTTTCCTGAAAGAATTGCTGCAAGTCCTATGGCAGCTGATGGTTCCACTACAAGCTTAGCGTCAAAATATATATGCTCCATGGCTTTGAGTATAAATTCATCCTCCACAGGAATCACTTCATCCACATATTTCTGAATCAGAGGATAAGTGTTGCCCCCGGTCTTGGTTATCATCAGCCCATCGGCTACTGTATCATTCATCGGCACCTCAACCGGTTCTCCCCTTTCCCTGCTCGCTGAGTATCTCGGAATAGCGGCCGGCTCTGCTCCTATAACCCTTACGGACGGCTTCATCTCTTTTAACGCTGTTGCTACGCCTGCCAGAAGTCCGCCGCCGCCTAAAGGAACTATAACGGTATCGACGTCTTTAAAGTCTTCGCCTATTTCATAGCCTACCGTTCCCTGTCCTGCTATCAAATCAATATCATCATATGAATGAACCAGTGTATAACCTTCTTCTGCCTGTATTTCATACAACCTCTTATATCTTTCAACGGAATCATAGCCATGAAGTATTACATTTGCACCCATATTCCTGGCTCCTTCAATCTTCACTTTCGGCGCATTAACCGGAAGAACGAGAGTCGCCTGTACGCCCAGGAGCTGCGAAGCACAGGCAACTCCAAGTCCGTGATTTCCCGAAGACGAAGCGATTATTCCCCTGCCTCTTTCCTCTTCGCTTAAGCTTAAAATTTTGTTGGTCGCTCCCCTAAGCTTAAAAGAGCCTGTTTTCTGTAAATTTTCCGGTTTAAAATACACTTCGCAGCCCGCTGCACCGTCAACTTTCTCCGCCCTTATTATCGGCGTGCGTTTTATGTAAGGCGCCAGCCTTTTCGATGCTTTTTCAATATCTGCCAGCTTCACTGTTCCGTTTTTCGTCAATGACATAAAAATCCTCCTTTTTTCTTTAAGCTCTTTAACGTTTCAGGTTTTGACGTTACAGTCTCTCTTCTCCGTCAACCCAAACCTGTAATATTCCTTCGGGATATTTCTTTGGCTCCCTATACGAATTAACATTCTTAACCTTTTCATAATCGAAGAGCACAAGGTCGGCCTTCATACCCTCTCTCACTATTCCTCTGTCCCAAAGCCTGAGCCTTCTCGCCGGTTCGCTCGTCATTTTCCTGATTGCTTCCTCAAGACTCAGCAGCTTCTTTTCTCTGCAATAGAAACCTATCACCCTCGGAAACGCCCCATACAATCTCGGGTGCGGGCTGGCGCCCATGATTCCGTCCGTGCATACGCATCCCAAATCGCTTTTCAGAATTTCCTCTACGTCTTCTTCTCCTATAGAAAAGTAAATCGCCACTACGGAAGGACCTTCGTGTTTGAGAATATAAAGCGCGGCACTCTGAGGAGAAAGCTCTATCCTTTCTGAAATTTCAGCGAGATTACTGCCTTCCATCCATTTATTTTCTTCTGTGGACACTGTGGCTATCTGTATTTTTTCGGCTCCGCCTCTTGCTTCTATGTTTTTTTCAACCTCCATGAGAATTTTCTGATATTCCTTCTCGTCGTTTAAACGCCCTTGAAAACCTGTTTCTCCTCCCTCATAAGCCCATGTAGGAACCACAACCTTAAGTCCTGTGCAAGTTGCTTCGTAAGGATACTGGTCAAAAGTGACGTCGATGCCCTCTTCTCTGAGACTGCGGATTTTTTCTAGAGCTTCTTTGCCTTTGCCCCAATTCCGGTAGCCCAAGGCCTTAAGATGAGAAATATGAAGTCTTACTCCGCTCTCTCTTGCTACGTAAGCCATTTCGTCTATGGATTCCAAAAGAAGATCCTGCTCATTTCGCATGTGAACCATCATTATGCCGTCATATCGTGCGACTACCTTGCAGAGTTCTGATATCTCGTCTCTGTCTCCGTAGCTTCCCGGCGGATATATAAGCCCGAATGAAATTCCTTTCGCCCCCTCCTGCATACATTTTTCAATGATGACTTTCATCATTTCGAGCTCATCCGGCGCAGGCTTTCTGTTGTCGTTTCCCATAACGCACATGCGAACGGTGCCATGGCCGATAAGTCCCTCCACCTTTACGGCGTCGTTATGCTTTCTTACCTCGCTCAAATATTCTCCCATGCTTCTCCACCAATACGGCTTATCTATTACGCCTGCAAGGGGAGCCATATTATCAGCCAGCTCGTCTGCTATTTCATCTGTCAAAGGAGCTACGGAGGAGCCATCCTGCCCGACGATTTCCGTAGTTATTCCCTGGCGCAGCGTGTGCAGCATTTTATCGTTTCTGAACATTTCAAGGTCTGAATGGCTATGAGTATTTATAAAGCCCGGACAAAGACACAGCTCGCTTCCGTCGATTTCCTTATCAGCTTTTTCCTCTATTTTCAAAGCAACCCTTGATATGAGCCGATTCTCAATCAAAACGTCTGAAATAAAAGGAAAACTGCCAAGTCCGTCGTATACTTTTACATTTTTTATAAGAGTTTTCATCATCTGCCTCCTTTTGCACTCAAATACAAAACCCTTCGGTTCTATGCCTTATGGCTAAGCATTTTTCATGCCAAACGCCCGACAATTCGCTACGCTTGTTCTAACTCGCTGTTTTTCAACTTTTCTGCTACGCATACGCTTTATTTTTAAAATTTTATCTTCTCATTTTTTACAGAAAAAACGTTTTTTTCTTGTTTTTGAGAATATCCGGACAATAAAAAAAGAGGTGCTTTTAACCCTTAAGCATCTCTTGTCTTTTTTGTCTTTTCTTTAAGTTTTCTTTATTTTTTTCTCAATTCCGTCAATCGGCCTGCATGACCTAATCTCAGGGTCTGGCATATTTCTTGCATTTATGCTATTAGTTGAAATAATGTGTTTAACCATAAAAACAGCGTTAAAGAAAGGGTGGAGGAAAATTTGATGAAAATATATGAGTTATTCTTAAATATGTTTCGTGCAATCATAGGTCTGTTTATCCTTGCCTCAGGTATATATCTGACAATCCAGGCTAATATAGGCCTCGCGCCTTGGGACTGCTTCTGCATGGGAGTTGCCGAAAAATCCGGTTTAAGCTACGGGCAGGTCTCCTTTTCCGTGGGTATTGTCACCATAATCGCAGACATTCTTCTCAAGCAGAAAATCGGCCCCGGCACGCTGCTTAACGTAGCCATATGCGGTCCTGTGGTCGACTGTCTTTCTTATTTCAATCCAATACCTCTACAAAATTCTGTTCCGGGCGGTCTTCTTCTTATGTTTTCAGGTATGTTTCTCCAGGGCTTCGGACGATACATATACATGTCCGCTGCTTTAAGCTGCGGACCGAGAGACGCGCTGGTGGTCGGAATCGGTCGTAAATTCAACAAGGCGCCCATAGGAAAGGTCAATACCGCCATATTGGCAATCGTTCTTGCCGCTGGAATTCTTATGGGAGGAAAAGCCGGAATCGGAACTGTAATAAGCGCTTTAGGCCTTGGAACAGTAATGCAGTTCATATTCAACAGATTTCATTTTGACCCCCGCTCTGTAAACAATCTCGACCTTAAAGATACATTTAAAGTCTTATCCGGAAAAGAAAAACGGAGCCGATAACCTTTGCAGCTTTAAAGCACAACTGTTATCAACTCCCTAAATTTTTCAAAGATAAATTAGCTTGCCGGCAGGCAGCTGCTATTCCGTTTCCTTATTCATACAGCAATTTTTATACTTTTTGCCGCTTCCGCACGGACAAGGATCATTTCTTCCTACCTTTGGAGTCTCTCTCCTTACTGTTACAGGTTTCTGGCGTTCCTGCGGCTTAGGCGCTGCCTGCGGTATTCCCTGCTGTGCAGGAATACGTCTCGGATCGTCGCCTGTAAACTCTGCCTTTCTCTCCTCGCCTCCCAAAATAATCTGCTTTCTTTCTGTTCCAGTTTTAAGAGTGACATTGTAGCAATGGCGCACTGCCTCTTCACGAATTTCGTTTACCATGGCCTCAAACATATCAAACCCCTCAGAAGCATAGGCATTAGCAGGGTTTATCTGACCAAGGGCACGAAGTCCTATGCCCTGCTTCAAATCGTCCATTGCGTCGATATGCTCCATCCAGTGGTTATCTACTACACGAAGAAGTATCATTTTTTCAACGTCACGCATACGTTCCTTGCCTATCTCTGCCTCTTTTGCCTCATAAAGCGTATTGAACTTGGCAAGCACGTCTTCTTCCAGCTTTTCCTCTGTCAAATCTTGCTTTTCTTCATCGGTATATGATACTCCTTCAAAGGAATTTGTAATCCGCCTCAGATTTTCATTGAGCATCTGAATATCCCATTCCTCGGCAAATTTGCTGGCAACCGTAACTGAAGCGACGGTGTTTTTTACCAGCTCCGTCATCATTTCCATGATGTATTCTTTTATATCATCTCCAAACAAAACCTTGCGGCGTTGGTCGTATATGATTTCACGCTGCTTATTCATTACGTTGTCGTATTGAAGAACGTATTTTCTTATCTCAAAGTTTCGTCCCTCGACTTTTTTCTGAGCGTTTTCTATGGTTCTTGAAAGCATTCCTGCCGCTATGGCTTCTTCCTCCATTCCCATCTTGCCCATGAAGTTCTGTATTTTTTCTCCGCCGAAGAGTCTCATGAGATCATCTTCAAGGGAAATGAAAAACTGTGTTCTTCCAGGATCTCCCTGACGTCCCGAACGACCTCTCAGCTGGTTATCTATACGCCTTGACTCGTGCCGCTCGGTACCTATTATGCAAAGGCCCCCCAGTTCTCTGACCTTCTGCTGTTCTTCGGCTCTTTCTCCTTTGTATTTTTCAAGGAGGCTTGAAAATACCCGGCGGGCGTCGTTCATCGCCGGATCGCTGCTGCTGACAAAGCTGGTGGCAAAGGAAATCTGCTCTTCCGTATATTCGAGTTTTTCCATCTCCTTCTTCGCCTCAAACTCCGGATTTCCTCCGAGAATTATATCCGTACCTCTTCCTGCCATATTGGTCGCTATGGTTACAGCTCCGAGACGGCCTGCTTCTGCAATGATCTGCGCTTCCTTTTCATGCTGTTTTGCATTCAGAACATTGTGCTTGATTCCCCTTTTCTTTAAAAGAGAACTGAGCAGCTCTGAATTTTCAATAGATATGGTTCCCACCAGCACAGGCTGTCCCGTAGCGTGAACCTCCGCTATCCTTTCTATTATCGCTTTGAGCTTCGCATTCAAAGTCGCATATATGGCGTCGTCCATATCCACTCTTGCAACAGGCTTGTTGGTAGGAATCACAACGACGTCCATATTATAGATCTCCCGGAATTCTTCCTCCTCGGTCTTTGCGGTACCAGTCATTCCGGCAAGTTTATTATACATGCGGAAATAGTTCTGAAGAGTTATTGTAGCCAGCGTTTTTGATTCGGAGCGTACAAGAACGCCTTCCTTTGCCTCTATAGCCTGATGAAGTCCGTTGCTGTATCTTCTTCCAAACATGAAACGGCCTGTAAATTCGTCTACTATTATGATTTCTCCGTCTTTGACTATATAATCCACATCACGCTTCATTATATTGCGGGCTTTGAGAGCTTCTACCACGTGATGGTTGATTTCCATATTTTCCGGATCGCCGAGATTCTCGATTCCGAAATATTTTTCGCACTTGGCTACGCCTTCATCGGTAAGGGTAACTTTCTTTTCCTTTTCTTCTATGGTAAAATCTTCTTCAATTTTAAGCCCCTTTACACAGCGGTCCGCTTTCTGATAAAGGTCTGTAGATTTATCGCCCCTTCCTGAAATTATCAGCGGAGTTCTGGCTTCATCTATTAAAATGGAGTCTACCTCGTCGACTATCGCAAAATTCAGTTCTCTTTGAGTCAGCTGCTCTTTATATGTCACCATGTTATCTCTCAGATAGTCGAAGCCGAATTCATTATTGGTGCCGTATGTAATGTCGGCGGCATATGCGGCTTTCTTTTCCTTGTCCCTGAGCCCATGAACTACACAGCCAACGGTGAGTCCCAGAAAAGTATATATCTTCCCCATCCATTCTGCGTCTCGCTTTGCAAGGTAGTCGTTTACTGTAACCACATGCACTCCCTTGCCCTCCAAAGCATTGAGATATGCCGCAAGAGTAGCGACGAGCGTCTTACCTTCTCCTGTTTTCATCTCAGAAATTCTTCCCTGATGAAGAGCTATACCTCCGATAACCTGTACTCTGAAATGCTTAAGCCCTACGCTTCTCCATGCGCCTTCTCTGCAAACTGCAAAGGCTTCCGGCAAAAGATCATCCAAAGTTTCGCCTGCCGTTAATCTTTCTTTAAACTCTTCGGTTTTGGCTCTGAGCTCTTCATCGCTCAGGCTTTCCATCTGTCCCTCCAGAGACATTACGCGGTCTGCTATCTTTTCCAGCTTTTTAACTTCCTTTGAATTCAAATCTCCAAAGACTTTCTGCATTAAACCCATAATCTTCCCCTTTCTATTCCTCCGCAGGCAGTTCCCTGACGGTTACATTTATTTCCAGAGCCTTTCTCTCGTCTGCTTTTGTAACAGTTACGTCAAACTCCTTATAATCGGCCGTATACACGAAGCTGTCTCCCACAGCCGGCAATTTATCTATCTGAAGCACTACCCAGCCGTTGACGGTAGTAGCGTCCACTTCTTCTTCAACGTCGAAATAATCAAACATCTTATCTATATTTGTACTGCATAAAACCCTGTAACTTCCGTCCTGCTGCTGAACTATATCCTGTAAAGCCGCCGCGTCGTGCTCGTCATATATTTCTCCGACCAGCTCCTCGATTATATCTTCCATAGTCACAAGGCCGTACGTTCCGCCATATTCGTCAACTATAATAGCTATGTGAGTCTTAACCGTCTGGAGCTTTTTCAAGAGCTGCGCGATTCTCATCGAACCGGCGACGAAAATTACCGGTTTGACATATTCCGACACCGAAGACTTTTCTCCTTTGATGAAGTTATGAAAATCCTTCTGATTCAAAACGCCTATGATATTATCCAAATCGTCTTCATACACAGGCAGTCTGGAAAAGCCGGTTTCCAGGAACAGCTTAGCTACCTCCTCTTCATTGTCGTCTATTTCGATGGCCTTAATGTCCACCCTCGGAGTAAGCACGTCCCATGCCTCAAGGTCATTAAATTCTATTGCATTTTGTATCAGCTCGCTCTGCCCTTCGTCTATTCCGCCCTCCGTCTCGGCCTCCTCCACCATGGTAAGCAATTCATCCTCCGTGATAGGTCTGTTGCCGTCGGCATTAAACATTTTCGCCAAAAACTTTTTCCAGCATGCGAAAATCCAATTTATCGGCTTCATTATCGTTGCCATAAATTTTATTATAGGTGCGGAAAACATGGCGAACTTCTCCGGGCTTTCTTTAGCCAGGCTCTTCGGGGAAATTTCTCCGAAAATAAGAACTACTACCGTAGCTACGGCTGTAGCTATAGTCGCGCCGTATCTGGGATAAAGCTCTATGAACATCACTGTAGCGATGGAAGAAAGAGCGATATTGACTATATTGTTTCCCACCAATATAGTCGAAAGCAAATTATCGTAATTTTCCGAAAGAGCCATTACTTCAGCAGCTCTGGAATTTCCGTCCTGCGCCATATTTTTCATTCTTATCCTGTTCAGAGATGTAAACGCAGTCTCCGTTGCAGAAAAATACGCCGAAAAAATAACCAGCACTACCATTGCTATTATACTGTAAATCAAGGTTTTCCTCCAAAATGTATATTATCTTTATCTTTTTATTTTATTCCCTGTTTACTTGATTTCATCAAGACTTTGACACTTAGCTTACGCCGCCCGCCGTATTGACGAACAGCGGAAAATTAAAAGCTGTCTGAACCGCCGGCGCTATTTCCGCCTGAAACAGTGAAAAGCTTCCTTCCTCGAGCCGCCTCCCATCTTTCCGGTCGAAACTCGTCGCTCTTTTCCCCGAGATACGGCGGGTTATTTTAATTCCCTGAAAAGACAGTTACAGGCCATCGTTTCACCTGCGAACCGGCAAGCGCAAAAATTATGATGGCTTGCCGCACCTTGCTTTAGTACAAAGGATTTCTTCATAGCCGTATAATTTCTGATACTACATTTTCCGACATGCGTTTCAACCAATTATAAAGCAGTTATATCAGCGGTTACTCAATGAATCCCACATACGGCGGAGCCTGACAATATTATTTTGGGTTCATTTTAGCGCCCTCCGGTCAGGTTAAGTGGCGTTTCAATGGCCGCTTCCCTGCGGCAACGCCGGTTGAATACAATCTATGCGGACATTTTAGCGCCCTCCGGTCAGTCAAGCGGCGTTTCAATGGCCGCTTCCCTGCGGCGAAGCCGGGTAATATAATCTATGCGGACATTATAATGCCCTCCGGTCAGGTTAAGCGGCGTTTCAATGGCCGCTTCCCTGCGGCGAAGCCGGGTAATATAATCTATGCGGACATTATAACACACAGCTCGCTTAAAATAAAGACACCTTACATTTTTCACCAATCTTTCACCTTAAACCCGGTTCCCAGTTTTGTCACCCGTTTCAACGCTATTGGTTGACATCAGCATCTGTTTAATATAATATATTAAATCAGATAGTAGGATAATTTAAAATCGAGGTACAAATCATGTCTACAAAACTAAAAATATTGGAAATATTCAATCAACGAGGCAGCCAATACGTTTCCGGTCAGGAACTGGCGGACATTTTAAACGTTTCCCGTAACTCCGTATGGAAAGCAATCAAGAAACTTCAGGAGCAAGGGTTTAATATAGACAGCAAATCCGGCGTCGGATACCGTCTTTCACAGATAAGCGACCTTCTTTCAGAAGAATACATACGGGAAAACGTATCTTTCCCATGCAAGGTACACGTTTTCGATAAGATAGGTTCTACGAACGATTACGCTAAGGAAATAGAGAAACTTTCATGTCCTCATATAATATTGGCAGACGAGCAGACAAAAGGAAGAGGCAGAATGGGACGTTCCTTTTACTCTCCTCCTGCGTCGGGTCTTTACATGTCCGTAGTTTTCAGGCCGGACTTTGAAATAAGCAAGGCAATGCTCATTACTACCATCTCTGCGCTGGCAGTATGTCAAGCCTTTGAAGAAGTAGCCGGGGTAGGGCCGAAAATCAAATGGGTAAACGATATATACATGAGCGAAAAAAAAGTATGCGGAATTTTAACGGAAGCAGAGAGCAATCTGGAATCAGGAACCATGGATAAAATCATAATCGGAATAGGAATAAACTGCTTTTTACAGAGATTCCCTGACGAGTTAAAAGACAAAGCCGCCTTCATCGAGAATCCCAAAAAGGAATTCAGTCGCAGTCAGCTGGCTGCCTCTATAATAAATAACATCTTTTCCCTCATAAATAATTTTGACAAAAGGAAGCTTCTCATGGAATACAAATCTCGTTCTATGATTTTAGGCAAGCAGATTTTACTGTACGGCTCATCCTACAGCGCGCTTCCCGAGCACGGAGGTACGGGCATCAAAGCACGAGCCATCGACATAGACGAAAATGGCGGTCTGGTGGTAGAATATATGGAAGGACGCCACGCCAGAGAAATGGCCACAGTAACCAGCGGAGAGGTCACTGTAAGAAAGGACGTCATATAATGAAGGCCTCAGCTAAGCTTCAAAATTTTCTGCTTGCGGGCTTGATGACAGCGATAACTGCTATATGCTCATGGATAAATATCGGTCTTTTCTTTACGCCGATACCGATAAATCTGGCTCTCATGGGACCTTATATATCAGGTCTTCTGCTCGGTTCCAGGTATGGAGTTTTGAGCCAGACTGCATATGTTCTGATGGGCGCCTTCGGACTCCCTGTGTTCGCCGGATTTGCTTCAGGCGTCGGAGTTTTAGCCGGGCCCACAGGAGGCTTTATAGCAGGCTATGTCTTATGTTCTGCCATATGCGGCCTCTCTGTACGAAAAAAAGGCACGAAGCATCGCCTTCTTCTCATGCTTCTTGGTCTGACCGCATGTTATGTCTGCGGGCTCATATGGTTCATGTTCGTAACCGGCGCAGCCTTATGGGCAGCCCTTGTTTCTTGCGTGTTTCCTTTTCTTTTGGGAGATGCAGTAAAAATAGCATTGACTGCTCTGCTGACAAAGCACCTTTCAAATGCTTTGAAAATATAAACCCGACGGATATATTTCACTATATCCGCCGGGTTGCTTTATGCTCGCACATGCTTCGCGACGATGCTTCGCTTTATTTTAATTCTTTAATTTCTCTTTAAAAATATGCCGATATTTTCTCTTTAATTATTTTCATAACGTCGTCATATCCTCCGGTACATTTCCAGTCCTGTGCCAGATTAGCTTTAACGACATCATAAATCCACTTCTCATAACGTTTCACTATGTCGTTATAATCAAGCCCCTTGTTTATAAGCTGCTTCACATCGTATTCGGCAAATTCAACGGTTATTTTGCACCTTCTGCGGCAAGGGCCGTCCTTCCCTTCCGGAAAATCCATAACAGCTACGTCCACATAATTGTGAAACGGCGCATCAAGTATCAGCTTTATCTCTTTCATGAAATTACTTTATACTTCCGTCGGAATTAAATACAGGCAATTTTTCCAGATAAACGATGTCTTCTCTGTCCGCAGCATCTCCCTCGGCGAGCACTGCCATCCGGCCTACTATATTTCCGCCCACCCGATTTACAAGAGTCTCTATTGATTTTAATGATTCCCCGGTGCTTATTACATCATCTACGATCAAAACCTTTTTGCCTCTCATCTGATCGGCTTCCTTTTTTCCTATGCACAGAGTCTGAATATGGTCTGTAGTTATTGAATCCACGTCAGTCGAAATTATATCCTGCATATAAAGCTTGGGGCCTTTTCTGGCGACAACATAATCATTAGTGCCGGCTTGTCTGCTCATTTCGTACAGCAGCGGAATACCTTTTGATTCTGCCGTAATCATTATATCAAACTCCGGAGCCTTCTTTAAAAGTTCCGCAGCGGCGGCTTTAGTAATCTCCACATCGCTGAACATTATAAAAGCAGCGATATATAAATCGTCTGTAACCCTACACAAAGGCAGCTGTCTTTTCAGTCCCGCAATAGTCATTTCGTAAACCATTTTGTGTCTTCCTTTCTTAAATCCGAAGAAAATTACGCTACAATTATACTCCTTGCCAAAACATATGGCAAGTATGCAAAACCCGGCTTTGCAGTCCTGAAAACAGACTCAGGAAAATATCTGTCTTCTGAAAACATGCTGTTTCGGAAAATACCGGAGGCCTGCAATCCCCGGTTCTCGTCAGAAGCGGGTTCCGTCAGGCGTTCTTCGGAGTCCGTTTGCTTTTTATCCGCTTTTATATTATTTTCGCTTTTTTATACGTCCCAAGTCCCGAAGCGATAAAAAACTTTAACCGATTCCTCCCAGAATTGTTCCCATTACAAGAACAATCACTACCAATCCGCAGAATACATATTTGCTGGCCCATTCGTACCAGCTTCCCAGCCTCTTTGCCGCGCCCATGTCTATCTGTTCTCTTACAAAATCTTTTCCGCA
Source organism: uncultured Clostridia bacterium (assembly GCA_937900415.1). Lineage (GTDB taxonomy): Bacteria > Bacillota > Clostridia > Peptostreptococcales > Anaerovoracaceae > Fimisoma. Next base: position 33,047 of record CALCEY010000014.1, on the reverse strand, counting down.
TACCCAGAAGAACATTATGGCTGCCAGCAACGCTCCCAACGGGCAAAGATAAATAGAGCATACGTCCATCCATCCCGAAACTATACCTTCTATGCAAAGTGCTACGGTGCTTCCTGTAATTCCTACGACAGCAACTGCTTTTTTTCTCGAAAATCCGAACTTGCTCTGTAAGGCCTCAACGGGAGTTTCAAACAGATTTACTAGGGAAGTGATTCCGGCAAAAGTAACGGCCATAAAAAATATTACGATTACTATTCTTCCGCCCGGCATTTGGAGAAATACATTAGGCAGAAAAATAAACATAAGCCCCGGCCCGCCGCCTGTAAGCTCCTGGCCGGCAGTAGCCATGGCCGGAATTATGGTAAGCGCTGCAACTAAAGCCGCCATCGTATCCCAAATCGCCACGTTTCTGGCGCAGAAAGGAATATCCTCGTTCTTTTTCAAGTAAGAACCGTAAACGAGTGTTCCTGAGCCTGCAAGAGACAGTGAGAAAAATGCCTGTCCCAACGCATATATCCACGTCTTAGGCTCGGCGAGAACTTTCCAGTCGGGATTGGTCAAATACCTATAACCCTCAGAAGCGCCCGGCAAAGTCGCTATATATATCGCCATTCCTATAAACATCAGAAAAAACAGCGGCATCATAACTTTATTGGCCTTTTCTATTCCCGAAGAAATCCCATATATCATTATGACAAACGTTGCTGCCAAAGCGACTATGTGCCAGACTACGTTTCCGAAGGATGAAGCAACATCGTCGAACATGCTGCCGAGCTCTTCTACTCCCTCAGCTGCAAACAGACTTCCGCCCGCTGCCGAAAACAAATATTTCAGTATCCAACCTACGACTACCGAATATCCTATTGCAAGGGCAAAGCTGCACAGTACCGGAACCATAGCCAAGGCTTCTCCCAAACCTTTACTTTTTCCTCTTCTCTCTGCGGCCATTCCGAACGCGCCCATCGGTCCCGTTCCCATCGCACGTCCGAAAGCCATCTCTCCGACCACGCCGGTAAATCCTATTAACGCAACGCATATAAAATACGGTATAAGAAACGCCGCTCCGCCAAGCGCCGATACTCTCGCCGGAAACAGCCATATATTCCCCATTCCCACAGCAGAACCTATACATGCTATTATAAAGCCTCTCCTGCTTCTGAAACTGTCTCTTTCCATTTCCATCTCCTTATATATTGTCTTTAAATAGGATACTTTATTTGCAGCGTAAGTTCAATAAAATAATTTCAAATTTCTTCTTGGCCTTGAAAATTTAACCATGGGCATATATAATGATGATAAAGAATTCGCAAAAGAGGAAAGGAGCTTGCGTAAATCATGTATAAAAACGCTTTAAGGCCTGCCTGGGCGGAAATCAATTTAAATAATCTCGATTTTAACATTAAAAATATAAAAAGTAAAATAGGCGACAGAGAGCTTATCGGCGTAATAAAGGCCGACGCTTATGGACACGGCAGCGTCAAGGTGGCAGAAATTCTCAGAGAAAACGGCTGCAAAACCTTTGCCGTAGCCACTCTCCACGAGGCCGTAACCTTAAGGGAAGCAGGCGCCAAAGAAGAGATAATAATTCTCGGCCTGACTCCAAGCATGTACGCAGAAACAATAGTCGCATACGATCTGACTCCGGTAGTCTGCGATTCAGCCAATGCCGCCGCTATAGACGCAAAGGCCGGGGAAGCAGGAAAAATAATTCACGGTCTTATAGCCGTAGATACAGGTATGGGACGTATAGGCTATCTTGCCGATCAACCTGAGGCAGCCATCGAAGACATTAAGAAAATAGCAGTTCTGAATAGCTTTAAGATAAAAGGCATGTTCTCACATATGGCTACAGCCGACGCTAAAGATAAAACTTTCTCCCATCAGCAGGAAACAAGATATAATAAATTTTATCAGGCAGTAACTGCCGCCGGAATAGATATTCCTATGAGGACCCTTGCCAACAGCGCTTCTATCATGGAGCTTCCGGCAATTCATTTTGACGCATGCCGTCCTGGAATTATCCTTTATGGCTGCTATCCGTCCGATGAAGTCGACGTAAACAGGCTGGCTATCAAACCCGTAATGTCTGTAAAAGCCAACATAGTTCATCTGAAGGATGTTCCCGCAGGCTTTTCTGTCGGTTACGGCAGAAAGTTCATTGCAGAAAGACCAAGCAAGATAGCAACGCTGGCGCTCGGCTATGCCGACGGTTATCCAAGGCCTTATTCACAGCAGGCAAAAGTTCTCGTCAACGGCTGTATCGCTCCCGTCGCCGGAAACATCTGTATGGATCAGTGTATGATTGACGTTACAGACGTTCCAGATGTAAAGGTAGGAGACGAGGTCATCATCATGGGCAGCGACGGCAAAAATACTATCCTGGCCGACGACATTGCAAAAGCTACGGGCACCATAAGCTATGAAATAGTCTGCGCTTTCGGACAGAGACTTCCGAAAGTGTACGTAAAATAGATTACAGCTCTTAATTTTGAAAAAAAGAGTGTTCCTTAAAATCCAACTTCCTGTAAAATTGCTGCAAACTAAGGAAGTATTTCATACCTCGGAACACTCTTTTTTATATTTCCAAAGAAACCCTCAGCTTCTTCTCATGCTTCATCTGCCTGTCAGACGTGAAACGGCCTCATGGCTGTTCATCTCCTCATCCATATGTTTCATCGCCAGAAAATAAATAACCATGGTTATTGCAAAAGCACAAGCGTCGGCCGCTGCCTGTGCAGCCTGAATTCCTACGAGACCAAAAAAATGCGGCAAAATCAGCAGCGCCGGTATAAAAAACACACCCTGGCGCGAGGCGGCTAAAATCGTTGCGTAAAATGTCTTTCCTGTAGTCTGCATCATCATGTTATTAAGAGTTATCCAGCCTATCAGAGGAAAAGTAAGACATTGAAAACGTAAAGCCAGGCTGCCTATATCTACAACATCAGCGTCCGCTCTGAAAACCCCTATAAGCCGGCTTGAAAATACAGCTCCTAAAACAGATGCCGCTATCAAAAATACAGTAGATAGCTTAACGCAAAACCAAAATGATTCCCTGACCCTTTCAAATTTTTTCGCACCGTAGTTAAAGCCGCAAACAGGCTGAAACCCCTGTCCGAAACCAATTACGGCGGAGCCTGCAAACATCGTTATACGGCTGACCACCGACATGGCCGCAATAGCTGCGTCGCCGAAAGGATTGGCCGCAACATTGAGAGTAATCGTCGCCAGACTGGAAAGACCCTGACGAAATAGAGAAGGCAGTCCTCCTCCCACTATTTCCCTCAGCCTCAGCGATGAAAATTTTATATTTCTTATACGAATAGGAATACAATTGGAAAGACGTATACCCGCCAGCAGAAGAGCAAAGCTTACAAGCTGGCTTAAAACAGTAGCTATCGCCGCTCCCGATATTCCCATATCAAAGACAAAGATAAAAAGAGGGTCTAAAGCTATATTCAAAACAGCCCCGGCCGTAACTCCTATCATAGAGAAAAAAGCATTTCCCTGATACCTCATCTGATTATTGAGCACCATCTGCGCCGTCATATACGGAGCACCTATAAGTATGATTCCAAGATAATCCCTCGTATAGGGCAGAATCGTTTCCGTAGAGCCCAGCGCCAAGGAAAGGGGCCTTAAAAATCCCAACCCCAAAAGCATTATGACCACGCCCAATATCATTGCGCAGAAAAATCCCGTGGCCGCCAGCTCTTCCGCAGCCTTAATATCTTTTGAGCCAAGCTTTCTTGAAATTGAATTTCCGGAGCCGTGACCGCAAAAAAATCCCAAGGCCTGTATCATCGCCATCACAGGAAAGACTATGCCCACAGCTGCCGTCGCACTGGTATCTATTTTTCCGACAAAAAAAGTATCGGCCATATTATAAAAGGAAGTCACCAACATACTTATTATGGTTGGAACCGCCAAACGTCCGATAAGCTTAGGTATGGGAGTTTCCGTCATCATCTGATATTTCTCTTCCTGTGACATTGCGCCATGTAAAATACCGCTCAAGAAAATCCCTTCTTTCTATAATAATATATTATTAGGAATCTGACTTCTCAGAACCGATATATCGCCCTTAAGAAAGTAAAAGGTAAAAGGTAAAAGATAAAAAGTAAAAGCTCAGAACCAGGAGCTTTTATCATTTTTTCAAAAGGCCTCCTACGAGTACAAAATACGACGGAACCTCTCCTTCCGTAATCCACTCAAGATCTATCCCCATCAGCTTGCTCACAGTCAGGCCTACGTTCCCTCCGATGGATTCTATTGAATATCTCATAAGCTTAGGATGCCTGCAAGGCTTTCCTTCGTGTCTGGCACAACCTTCAAAACCTTCTCTTTTGCATAAGCTGCAACTTCCTGCGCTGAGGCTGACCGAGCCCGGATTCCTCTCTTCCAGCTCATAAAGCGTACGGCTCATATCGCTCTTTACCTCCTGCATTATCTCAAGCGCCCCGTTCAAATCTGTTTTTTCGTCAAAAATAATCTTCCTCGCCGTCAGGTAAAGTCTCGAAAACCTCTTCCAATATTCTTCGGCGGAAAAGTCGAAAGGAGGACACGACCATGCTTCAGCATAGTTGGGACACTCCTTACAATATTCGATAAATTCGTCAACGTTGACATAATCTCTTACGTATTCTTCAATTTTTATTTCTCTTTCAAAAATTTCAACATGATACATAAAGTTTATCTCCTTTATATAAATTTAAGTATATCATATTATATTTTTTTATGGTAATATATTTTTGATATTAGTATGGAGGACAATATGGCGTTCGGACTTTTTAAGAAAAAAGCTGCCGCAGATCTAATCCTGAAAAACGGCAGAATAATAACTCAAAACGCTGATATGCCTGAAGCAGAGGCCGTGGCATGTCAGGACGGTAAAATTATAGCCGCAGGAGACTTAAGCAGTATTGAAGCTCTTATAAACGGCAATACTGAAATTATAGACCTCGATGGCAAATACGCAGTGCCGGGCTTTGTTTCCCTTTGGCAGGCTCCTTCGCTGAAAGTCTTTCATGGAAAGTATCTCGACTTAAACGGCTGCCCGAATAAAGACGAACTGCTTACCCTTATAAAAGGCTGGGCAGACTCTCATGAGGAAGCTGAAGTGATATTCGGCTTCGGGTATAATGAAAGCATCTTTGATGAAGAACTGCAAAACGACGGCAAGGCCGCGGCTGAATTTCTCGACTCCGCATGTTCGGAAAAGCCTGTAGTCCTGCTTTGCGAAAACAACATTTCCTGCATCTTCAATTCACAAGCGGAAGAAATTATAACTCAAACCGCCGAGGAAGAAATGGTCAGATATATAACTACCCCTTATATCCTTAACCTTTTCGTTCCCTTTGACTTTGAGGAGCTGGAACAAAGCGTTTCCACGCAGCTCACAGAAAATATCGAAAGAGGCATAACCTCAAGCATGAGCTTAGGAGCGCCGGACTATTTTGAAGCTTTATATCAAGACGCCCTCATAAGCCTTTATAACGAAGGGCTCTTGCATCAAAGATTTTTCAGCTCGTATTTTCTAAACAGGCCGCTTCTGCCCAAAGGCCTTCTGCATCGGCTAATGCAGATGAAAACCAACTGCAATGAGATGAACGGCTTCATCAACGCCAACCTTCTTTTAATTGAACTTAATCAAAAAAACTGTCCTATGGACTTTTCACAGCAATCTCTGAACACTATTTCAGAAGAAGCTGCCGATAAAAATTTTGATATATATTTCAGAGCTCAGGAGCAGGCTGATTTGAAAAAAGCTTATCTGGCGGCCGAACACGTCCGTGGTAAAGGCTATAAGGATATGATTGCAATAGAATCCACATGCTCGCTTCCTGAGGAAATAAAAAAGGAGCTCATGTGGCATGACAGCATATACGGCATATCCGATGAATTCAAGGAACATGCTTGGCAAAATGCGCCTTTCATAGCAGGCATATCAGACACAGCCGGAAGCATAGAGCCCGGTAAGCTTGCAGATATTGCAGTATTTGAAAACAATCCTTATGAAAACGCAGAATTGGGGCTGCCGTCAGAAAAGGCTGTGATTACCGTTTTCAACGGTAAAGTCATTTATCAACGTTCTTCATGTAATTGAACTGTTCAATAATTTTGTTATAATCAGTAATTTTGCATTTAAATAGGAGGTTAAAATGAAAAAATTTTTATCTTTACTATGCGTACTTATTCTTTCTTTTGCGCTGTTCTCATGTTCAGAGAAAAAAAGCGAATCCGACCCGGCAGACATTGCCAATCCCATCAGCATAACTATTTCTTTCTCTGACAGCGAAAATGATCAGGTTGAGTCAGAAGGCTTTGAACCTATAGAAAATATGGAATTTACAGTCGAGGAGGGAACCTCCGTCCTTGACGCAACGCAGCTGTACTGCGTTGCTAACGAGCTCGAAATAAACATAGATCCCGCAGAAGGCTACATCAAAGGAATGTTAGGTCTAAATCAGGGAGATCTGGCGGAAACCACCGGCTGGATATATACCATAAACGGAGAATCGGTCATGGTTGGAGCCAATGAGCAAATTTTAAAAGATGGCGATAAAATTTCATGGGAATTTGTTGACTTTTCTACGTATCAGTAGTAATATTATGAGTAGTAATACGAAAGGTAATTACTATTAACTTAGCAAACTTTCCTTCTTTTATTGAATACACACACACTTTCAGAAAACACGCACCCCTAAGGGTGCGTGTTTTCTTTATCGGTCGTCGTCCGCCGTTCCCAGTTTTTCAACAGTTCCCACATATTTGGCATGGATCACATATCTCTTGTAATCATCGCTGTCCTCCGTACAGGTGGAGAGAGTGAGGATTTTCTCTCCGTTTTCCGGCAGGCTCGTATTGCTGTAAAGGTTCTTTTCCTTAGTCAGCTTCAGATACTTTTCATATTCTTCTTTATTTTCATTGAAAACTGTAAATGTTCCGTCCTCAATCCCGGCTATATACGAAGAAAATATTTCATATTTATGCCATGTTCCGTCGGGAGTCAGAATATTTATATACGGATGCTCTTCTCTGTATTTTTCCTCCATAAACTTGTCCAGCGTACCGAACATCGCCCCATTGTGCATGTTATGCCCGTAAATTATAGTGTGTCCGTCGGTGAAATCTCCGGCATTGGCAGCGTCTAAAAATATACTGCCAGCCACAAGGTAATTTTTTTCATAATCTCTGAACAGATAAAAATCATTGGTCTTTCCCTGCATAATGGGATAGCTTATATCTGTGCCTTCGATATATATCCAGCCCGACACGTCTTCATTAATATCTCTGAGCTTCTGAAAATCCACGGCTATAAGTTCTCCGTTATCTTTTTCCAGAAACTCCTCTCCCGCTTTTTCATAATAGTCGTCAATCTTTTTATAATCTATCAGTATGCTGACGACCCTATATAATGCGAAAAGAAAGACTATTATACATATAAGCATCAGTACCGTATAAAATTGTTTTTTTCCGGATTTCGATTTTTTCTCTTTCATAAAGGTTTCTCCAAAATACCTAAAGTTTTATATTATGTAATTTTCCAGCACCTGATCTTCAAAACTGAAATTTTCAATCTGAAGGTAATACTCGGCGCTGTCTATCAACGCTTTCATCGGGCAAAGTCCGATAATTTCAGAGCCTATGACCGTAACCCCGTATCTCTTTGCCTCCGATTTAACAAGCTCAGTTACCCGGTAAAGCGGCGTAACTCTAAAATCCGTCATGTTTATGGAAACCTGCGCTATGTTTCTGTCTTCAAGCATAAAGCCCATTGCCTTTACATTATTAAGGCCCCCGTCTTTTTCTCTTATTATCTTAGCTATCTTCTTGGCCACTTCAACATCAGAGGTGTTCAAATTGAGATTATACGCAACAAGCGGAGGTCTTGCTCCAACCGCAACAACTCCTCCGGTCGGATGTATCCTTGCGCCGCCGAAATCAGGCTCCCAGCCCGGAGTTTTAACTTTTTCAGACATTCCCTCAAACTGTCCCTTTCTTATCGCTGCAAGATTTTTTCTTTCTTCCTTTCGAGCCGACAACTCATAAAGGAACACCGGTAAATCAGCTTCTTCTGCTATTCTTTTTCCTACCGCCTCGGAAAGCTCTATACATTCTTCATTGGTTGCGTCTTTGATAGGCACGAAGGGCATTACGTCGACGCAGCCCATTCTCGGATGCTCTCCTCTATGCTTTGTAAGGTCTATGAGCTCAACTGCTTTTTTCGCCAGCTTGACGCTGGCTTCTTCCACTCCCTCGGCGTTTCCTATATAAGTTATAACCGTTCTGTTGTGATCGGGGTCTGAAGAATAGTTCAGCAGAGTACAGCCGGCCGTGGTTCTTATCTGATCCACACAGGCCTCGATAACTTCTTTATTTCTTCCTTCGGAAATATTCGGAATACTCTCTATAATCTGTGCCATTTTTTCACTCCTTTTATACATTCATCTGGACTTCCTGGCAGCTTAATAAGCTTTTATCCTTAAAAATTTCTGCAATTACAGCATGCCGGCAACGTCTGCATAAATTTTTTCCGCTTTCTTTTCAGCCCCTTCTGCCATGGCTGCTGCCCCGGCAAAGCGTGCTTTTACCTTCTCGTCTTTGATTAGCGGCAGATTTATCATCACATTTAAGTAAGCTCCCTTGACTCCCGCAAGCAGATTGAGCGCCGCCACTCCCAGGTCCGAAGCTGCATTGGGATTTGATTTTCCTACAATTTTTTCCGTTATTTCAAGTCCCGCCAAGCAAAGCTCCATGGCTCTATACGGAACCTCCGTCGCCGTAACGACAGCTTCCTGAAGCGCAAGACTCCTTACGGCTTTCTCCTCATCGGTATCTTTTGGCAGCTTCATTGCCGCCGATACCTTATTGAAAGCTTCCGTATCCTCATCTATACCCGAAACAAGCAAGCCGTATATCTTTAAAATTTCTTCTCTGACAGTTTGACAAAGCTCTCTATGCTCCGCATATTTTTCCTTAGGTATTGTCAATTCGCATACCATGGAAACCAGCGCCGCTCCCTGTGCTCCCGAAAGAGCGCTCACAGAGCCGCCGCCGGGAGCCGGCGCTTCTGATTTTAAAACGTCGAGATAATCTCTTAAATTCATATCCGCTAATTTCATATTACACTAAAATTCCTTTCTTTACTGTTTGCACCGCAAGATTTGATCCAAAACGATAGCATAGCGTTTCCATATCCGGAGCATCCCATACGACCAGATCCCCTTGTTTTCCCACCTCTAAGGTTCCCGTCTTATCTCCCCGGTTGATTGCGCAGGCCGGATTGATGGTTACAGCAGTTAAAATTTCCTCCGGAGTCATTCTGTATTTCAAATATCCCAAATTTATTACCAGCTGCATATTTAGGGACGGACATGAACCTGGGTTGAAATCGGAAGCCATTGCTACGGGGATTTCAAAGTCATCTATCATTTTTCTGACAGGGGCAAACCCGGCTCCCAGATAAAATGACGTAGCCGGAAGACACATAGCTGTAACGCCTCCCTCAGACAAGGCTTCAAGTCCTGCTTCATCTATTACTATCAGATGTTCCGCAGACGCAGCTTTCATCTTTCCTGCCAGAAGGGAACCTCCTATGGCTTCAATCTCGTCTGCATGTATCTTAAGTCCGAAGCCCAGTTCTTTCGCTTTCTTCATATATATCTCGCTTTGCTCTGCGTTAAAAACAGAAGCTTCAGTAAATATATCGCAAAACTCAGCCAGGTTGCGTTCCCTGACATAAGGCATCATCTCATCGCAGCACAGACGGATATAGTCCTCTTCATGTCCCTTCCATTTTTCCTCTACAGCATGAGCAGGCATAAAGGTAGCCACTATGTCCATTGGATGGTCTGCGTTCAGCCTTTCGATTACCTCCAGCAGCTTAACTTCCGTTTCAAGCTCGAGGCCGTAGCCGCTTTTAGCTTCGCACGTTGTAACGCCCAGGCACATCATCTCATCAAGGAATCCTTGCGTTTTATCGTAAAGCTCTTCAAAGGAAGCCTCTCTCGTCTTTCTCACCGTATCCATGATACCGCCGCCGGCTCTCAAAATATCCAGATAACCGGCTCCTTTAAGCTTCAGAGAAATCTCATTTTGTCTGTATCCGCCAAAAACCATATGCGTATGACCGTCAACCAAGCCCGGCGTGACCAGCTTGCCTTCTGCGTCAACGACGGTTTCCGCCTCCTCCGGCATACACGGTAATTTGCCGCCGTCTGTTATTGCCTGTATTATTCCGTCTTTTATCAGGACAGCTGCGTCTCTAAGCTTAAGGTTCTCACCTTGAGTCTTCCCTTTGTGGCTGAAGCTGCCTGCGGGCGTTTGCAGCAGTCCGATGTTTTTTATAAGTAAACTCGACATTTTCTCCTCTCTATTACAGTGCATACGCGGCCTAAATCTTGACCGCAAATTCTTGGTCTTGCGATTATTTCAGAAACTTTTCTACGGCGGCTTCCACAAGACCGTCGTCAGCTATGAACGGAAGCGTTATATGTCCCTTTCCCGCATAGTTCGTATTGTATTCAGCCGCTGTCGAAAGGGCGTTTTCATTTCTCGCCCAGTTTCTTCTGGCTACTCCGCCCATTACGTCCCACATCATCGCCGATTTTATTATCTCATCTGTTCTTTCACTTCCGTCTAAGAGCAGACCGAAGCCTCCGTTTATTGCCTTTCCTATACCTACGCCGCCGCCGTTATGCAAAGCGCATAAAGACATGCCTCTGGCTGCGTTTCCGGCAAAGCACTGCACAGCCATATCGGCCATTACGTTGGAACCGTCCTTGATGTTTGATGTCTCTCTGAACGGAGAATCCGTTCCGGAAACGTCGTGATGATCTCTTCCCATCATTACAGGCCCGATCTTGCCTTCTCTCACCAGCTCATTAAACCTGAGAGCGATATTCGTTCTGCCCTCTGCGTCCTGATAAAGTATTCTGGCCTGCGTTCCCACCACAAGTTTGTTGGCTTTAGCGTCTCTTATCCATACCCAGTTGTCTCTGTCCTGCGCCCTGCGTTCCGGATCTATGCAGTCCATGGCCGCCTTATCGGTAATATCCAGATCCTCCGGATTTTCTGACAAGCATACCCATCTGAAAGGTCCGTATCCGTAATCGAATAATACGGGGCCCATTATATCTTCAACATATGAAGGCCATATAAAGCCGTCCTTATCGTCGTATCCGTTCTTTGAAATTTCTTTGATTCCCGCATCATACATCGCTTTCATGAAGGAATTGCCGTAATCGAAGAAATACGTTCCTCTTTCGGTGAGCGTTTTTATAGCTTTATAATGCCTGTGCAGAGTTTTATCCACCTCACGGCAGAACAGCTCCCTGTCCTCGTGAAGCAGCTTCGTCCTTTCTTCAAAGGTCATGCCTGCCGGACAGTATCCGCCGTTATATACATTGTGACACGAGGTCTGGTCGGAAAGCAAATCTATGCTGAAGTTTTTTTCTACCGCTGCTTCCAGTAAATCAACTATATTTCCGTGATAAGCTATGGATATGCTTTCCTTTGCCGACAGTTTTTCAAGAGCCAGCTTAAAGATTTCGTCCAAGTCATCCATAACTACATCTACCCATCCCTGAGCATGTCTCGTTTCTATTCTTGAAAGGTCAACTTCGGCAAAAATTCCCACGGCTCTCGCTATATTAGCCGCTTTGGGCTGAGCCCCGCTCATTCCGCCGAGCCCTGATGATACGAAAGTACGTCCTGTCAGATCGCCCTGCTCCGCAACTCCGAGATATTTTCTTCCCGCATTTAAAATGGTGTTGAATGTTCCGTGAACTATTCCCTGTGGTCCTATGTACATCCAGCCTCCCGCTGTCATTTGACCGTAGTTGGCCACGCCCATTTCCTCGGCTATTTCCCAGTCGTCAATATTGTCATACATTCCCACCATCATGGAGTTGGTTATCACGACTCTCGGAGCTTCCGGCTTTGACGGAAACAGTCCCAGCGGATGTCCCGACTCTACGACTAAGGTCTGATCCTCCGTCAGTTCCTCGAGATATTTCTTTATCAGCCTGTATTGCAGCCAGTTCTGGCACACCTGACCCGTTTCGCCGTATGTTACCAGTTCGTAAGGATAGAGCGCCACGTCAAAATCCAGATTATTGTCAATCATGACCTGAAAGGCTTTTCCCGCAAGACATTTGCCCTTATACTGATCTATCGGTTTTCCGTATATCTTTCCGGCAGGTCTGTATCTGTATGCATATATCCTTCCTCTCGACGTCAATTCTTCCATAAATTCAGGCGCCAGCTTTTCATGAAGGTCTTCGGGAACATATCGCAAAGCGTTTTTAAGCGCTGTTTTCGTCTGCTCCTTCGTCAACCTGAAGCCTCTGTCAGGAGCCCTCCTTATTCCCTCCGCAAATTCGGGATACTCGGGATATTCGCTTCCAAGCCTTATTGTCATGGCCGATTCTATAGCTTTATTATCCAGCATGTTATCTTCCTCCCTCAAACTTCTATTTCAGAGACGTCACCTTTTCAACTGCTTCAAGCAGTCCGCCGTCTTTTATCATCTCGTCGAATTTTATCAGCTCGTCGTGCATTATTATATCTTCATCAACAGGGTGAGAAATCTTTCTGATATAATCATAGGCCGCTCTTGTAGCCGGCGCCAGCTTATCTATTCCAGCCTCTCCCATCTCCTGTCTGAGCCATATTGCCTGAGCTGCAGCCGCCAATTCTATTCCCACAACTTTTTGGGCGTTGTCCAAAACCATTGCCGCAGTCCTTGCGGAAGTCGTTCCCATGGAAACGTGATCCTCTTGATTTGCCGACGATGGAATAGAGTCCACAGATGCAGGATGATCGTAGACTTTATTTTCCGAAACCATGGAGGCCGCCGCATACTGCGCTATCATAAATCCGGAACAAACGCCGCCGTGTTTTGTAAGAAATGCCGGCAGCCCCTCGGAAAGCGCAGGATTCACAAGTCTTTCCGTCCTCCTCTCAGAAACGTTGGCAAGCTCGGAAATCGCAATCTTAAGAAAATCAAACGTAAGAGCCATCGGCTGACCGTGGAAATTACCTCCGCTGATAACCTCATCATCGTCCGGAAAAACTATAGGGTTATCCGTAACGGCGTTTATTTCTCCGGATACCATATCATACGCATATTTTATCGCGTCCCTCGACGCTCCGTGAATCTGAGGGGCACACCTTAAAACATAGGCGTCCTGAACCTTATCCGGCTGCAGGGGGAGTGCGTTTGACGAACCTTCGAGCAGCGTTCTCAGGTTTTCCGCAGCGTCTCTCTGTCCCTGATGTCCCCTAAGCTCATGTATCTTATGGTCATAAGCCTTTTTTATTGCATGGAGGGCTTCATCCGTAAGGGCACATGCTATATCGGCAACTTTTTGAAGCTTAATGGCGTCCCATACAACATTCAAGCCGATAGCCGTCATCATCTGAGTTCCGTTATTCAGCGCAAGGCCTTCCTTAGCCGCAAGCGTTGCGGGCTTTATTCCTGCCGCTTTCATAGCCTCGGCAGCAGGCATTATCTCTCCCCTGTATTCTGCTTTTCCCTCGCCTATAAGGCCAAGCGCTATATGAGAAAGCGGCGCCAAATCTCCGGAAGCTCCAAGGGAGCCTTTTTCGGGTATCACAGGATGCACGCCTTTGTTTATCATGTCTATCAGAGTTTGCAAAGTTTCAAGCCTTATTCCTGAGTTGCCTCTTGCGAGGGCATTGCAGCGGAGAAGCATAGCCGCCCTTACATAATGTCTCGGATAAGATTCCCCCATCGTGCAGGTATGACTTATAATCAGATTGCGCTGAAGTTTTTCGGTCTCCTCTCTCGAAATCACAACATTGGAAAACTTTCCGAAACCGGTGGTAAGACCATATATCACGGCTTTCTCCTCAAGCTTTTTTTCGATATAAGCTCTGGCTTTATTGACAGCTTCAACAGCTTCGTCTGTAAGCCTAACTTCTTCGTCTTCACGACACACGCGAATGACCTCTTCTACGGTCAAGTCACGTCCGTTTATCAATACTGCCATTGCAACTCCTCCATATCTTTAACTTCGTTGAATTTATATCGAATCTATCATATACTTTTGCAGTTTATGTTATTTATATATTATACTGTTTTTGTAAACGTTTTTCCATGATTTTTTCATCACAAAAAGAGAGGGTCGCTCTCAGTGTAAATCGTCCGAAGACATTGAGCTTTCCTCTCTTTTTTATTAAAACGTATATTTTTAAACGATTTTATGTGCTGAAAAAACTCAGCGCCGTCAAGCTCTTCGATACATTCCGAAAAAACTTCGTGCCGGCAAGCTCTCCGATCATTGTCTTATGAATCATGGCCTGTGCTTCATCAAAATTAAAAACCCAGAGCTATTCCTATCATGCGCACTGCAAACGCCGCCACCCAGGCGACAGCACACTGCCATACCACTATTCCCACAGCCCATTTGCCGCCGAGTTCTCTCTTTATCGCAGCGACAGCCGCCACGCAAGGAGTATAGAGCAGACAGAAAACCAGCAGCGAAGCCGCTGTAAGCGGCGTCAACGTGGCAAGCAGACTCTCCGTTCCTCCAAACAGTACCGATAACGTTGAAACAACGCTTTCCTTAGCCATAAAGCCTGCTATCAACGCAGTAGAAATACGCCAGTTTCCAAAGCCAAGAGGCGTAAATGCAGGAGCTATAAAGCCTGCAATCACGGCAAGCATGCTTTCCTTCGAATCATTTACCACATTAAGGCTGAAATCAAAAGTTTTTAAAAACCATATTATAATCGACGCCACAAAGATTACCGTAAAGGCCCTCTGCAAAAAATCTTTAGCTTTGTCCCACAAAAGCCTGGCGACATTCTTCGCCCCCGGAAGTCTGTAATTGGGCAGTTCCATTACGAAAGGAACGGCTTCACCCTTAAACAAAGTGTTCTTCGAAAAAAGAGCGCATAAAATTCCCGTTAAAATCCCCAGAAGATAGAGAGAAATCATCACCACGGCTCCATGTCCCGGGAAAAATACTGACGTAAAGAAGCTGTAAATCGGCAGCTTAGCAGTACAGCTCATAAACGGCGTCAGTATTATAGTCATCTTTCTGTCTCTTTCAGACGGCAGCGTACGGCTTGCCATCACTCCGGGAACCGTACATCCGAAGCCTATCAGCATAGGCACAATACTTCTTCCTGATAATCCGATTTTTCTCAGAAGTTTATCCATGACAAAGGCTACCCTTGCCATATAGCCGCTGTCTTCAAGCAGGGACAGGAAGAAAAACAAAATGACAATCAGGGGTATGAAGCTGAGAACGCTGCCTACACCGGCAAAAATCCCGTCTGTTATCAGCGAATGTATCAGCGGGTTGATTTCAATATCATACAAAAAAATATCAACAGCTCTCGTAAGCTCCTCAATTCCCGTTTCCATAAGCTTCTGAAGCCACGCTCCTATTACATTAAAGGTCAGCCAGAATACGAGAGCCATTATCCCTATGAAACTTGGAATAGCAGTATACTTTCCTGTAAGAATTTCATCTATCTTTCGACTTCTTTCATGTTCCTTGCTCTCTCTGGGCTTTACCACCGCCGTCTCTGCCAGCTTTTCTATGAAAGAAAACCGCATATCGGCTATCGCCGCAGCTCTGTCGAGACCTCTTTCCTGCTCCATCTGCACGATTATGTGTTCTACGGTCTCCATTTCATTATCACTGAGAGCAAGCGCTCCCGTAATCGTCTCATCACCCTCTATAAGCTTGCCTGCCGCAAACCTCAAAGGAATATCTGCCTTTGAAGCATGATCCTCAATGAGATGCATTATTCCGTGGATACACCTGTGAACAGCTCCTCCGTTCTCATCTCTGCTGCAAAAGTCTTTTCTTCCCGGCCTTTCCTGATAGCGCGCCACATGGACCGCATGGCTGACAAGTTCGTCTATTCCCTCGCCCTTTGCCGCCGAAATCGGAACTACCGGGATTCCCAGCATTTCTTCCATCTCGTTTATATGTATGGTTCCGCCGTTTCCTCTGACTTCGTCCATCATGTTGAGAGCCAGAACCATCGGCACGTCCAGCTCCATAAGCTGCATAGTAAGATAAAGATTTCTTTCGATGTTAGTAGCATCTATTATATTTATCAGTCCGTCAGGCTTTTCTTCAATCACAAAGCGGCGAGAAACCATTTCCTCGCTGCTGTACGGAGAGAGTGAATATATTCCCGGCAGATCTGTTATAAGCGTTTTCTCATAGCCCTTGATGCTGCCGCTCTTTTTATCAACAGTGACCCCCGGGAAATTTCCAACGTGCTGGTTGGCTCCTGTAAGCCTGTTAAATAAAGTCGTCTTTCCGCAGTTTTGATTCCCGGCGAGGGCAAAGGTAATAACCTTATCCTTCGGCAAAGGATTTTCTTCCGCCTTGACATGATATTTTCCGCCTTCTCCTAAACCGGGATGTTCTCTTCTTTTTCCGTTTATATATTTTTTGTTTATTAAATCGCCTTTTTCCGCCGTTCCTTCGGCTTCCGCCTCTTCAAAAATCTCGATTTTTTCTGCGTCGGCTACTCTGAGCGTGAGTTCGTACCCATGTATTCTGAATTCCATCGGGTCACCCATGGGCGCATATTTAATCAGCGTAATCTCTGCTCCGGGAATCACTCCCATATCAAGAAAATGCTGCCTCAAGGCCCCCTCGCCGCCGACCGAAGATATTCTTGCCGTCTTTCCTGTTTTCAAATCTTTAAGATTCATCTTGCTCCTCCCAAAGTTTAAACCTCAATCTCCTCTTCATTATTTTCCCTCAGAAAGCCTCTCAGTTCCATCATCTTTTTTCGCAGCAAAATTTACGCCTGTAGCACCTGCTAAAATCATCGCCGCAGCTACTGCCTGTATCCACGAAAATGGCTCATGCAGATAAAAGACTCCGGCCACGACCGTTATTACCGTGGAAACCGCAGCAAAAGCCGACCTTCTCGTCGCACCGATGATGGAGATGGCATAGTTGGAACAGAGAAAAGCGATTATATTGCAGCCTATGGCAAGATACAGCACGCATGCCAGAAAGCCCATGTTGGTGAAAGGCAGCGTAATAAAATCCTTCAAGGTTCCATGGACTCCATTGTCTATCAGAGCACACGCCGTAAATACAACCGTACCTGAAACGCACATGGCGTAAGTCTTTTCAGCGCTGGTAAAACCTTCAAGTTTCTGTGAGGTTATGGAATATGCCGCATCGCTGCATACAGCCAATATAAGAATAAAATAACCGAGTACATTGCTGGATGTCTGAAGACCTCCTATGCCGGCTACGATTACCGCTCCGGCAACTGTCAGCACCATGAAAAATCCCTGAAGCTTCGTAGGCTTGTCTTTCAAAAATATTATGCTGAAAATCATCGTCATTATAGGTATGCATGCAATGATTATGCCGCTCTCCGAAGCCGTAGTCAGCTTTACGCCCAGTGCTTCCAGTATATAGTACAATATCGGCTGAAAAAGGCTGAGCACTAATAACGGTTTGAGATTTTTCCCTTTAAGATTTACCTTTAAAATTCCTGCGAAAACACATACGGTCATCGCAACAAGCGCAATTATATTTCTCCATGCGAGCATGGTAAACAACGGAATTTCAGTAACACACATCTTAATAAAAATAAAGCTGAGGCCGAAAAACGTCGATGTCACAAGACATGCTCCTACTGCTCTGATTGTTTTTGGCATATATACAGATACCTTTCTTAAAAAATTCATGCTATATAATTTTAAACATAATTCAAGGCATTTTCAACATGAAATTTGCTATTTGCAGGAAATGATGATATTATGAAAATTAAATTTGATTACACGACTAAAATTACTGAGGTGACAACATGAAACATAAGTTTATCGCAAAGAAATTCTGGAAGGATTACAGCACAGCTATGAGCAGCTCTTACGAACTGGCCGGAAAATTTGACGATTGTATAAATTTAAGCCTTGGAGACCCCGACCTTGTAACTGACAGCCGCATAATCAAGGCTGCTATGAAGGACGCTTTGGCAGGGCATACAAAATATACGGATTTTCGCGGCGACCCGGAGCTTCGCAGCGCCATCTCCGAATATTACAAGGATGAACTCGGCGTTTCAATCAAGGATGATGAAATAATGGTTTCCTGCGCATGCTTTGCAATGAATCTATCATTGCAGGCAATCCTTGACCCGGGAGACGAGGTGATCATCCATGCGCCTTATTACACTCAGTATCCGCAACAGATAGAGATGGCCGGCGGCGTTCCCGTCGTCTTGGACACTCTTGAAGAAGAGGATTTTCAGATAAATATATCAAAGCTGGAAACCCTGATAACCGAAAGAACCAAGGCTATAGTGATAAACACGCCTAACAATCCCACGGGCACCTGCTTCACGAAGGAAACCATGGAAAACATCGCCAGGGTTGCGAAGGAAAGAGACCTTATCGTGATTTCCGATGAAATATACACCCTCTACTCTTTCCAGAATCCATTCATGTCGATGCTTCAAGTTGACGGTATGGAGGAAAGAACCATCGTAATCAACAGCTTTTCCAAGGATTTCACCATGACCGGCTGGAGAATAGGGCATATCATCGCTCCGGATTACATCATAAACGTAATTCGCCAGATAAGTGAAAAGACGATGTTCACATACCCTTCAGTCTCGCAGCGTGCAGCGCTCTATGCCATGAAGCACAGACATGAGATTCAGCCTGCGATGAGAGAGGAATACAAAAGCAGAGTTTTTTATGCCGCCGAAAGAATCAATAAAATTCCAAAGCTTTCGGTACTCAGTCCAAAGGGCACCTTCTATCTCTTTTTCAACATAAAAAAGACCGGCCTGACTTCTTCCGAAGTATCCGACCTGATACTAAAAGAAGCCCATGTGCTCACCCTGCCCGGCAACGCTTTCGGCGACTGCGGCGAAGGCTACATAAGAATCGCCTGTACAGTCGGAACAGAAAAGCTGGGCGAGGCTTTTGACCGCATCGAAAAAATGAAAATTTTCAGATAACCGCAAGCTTTCTTCGTAAAGCTGTCTGCGCTTAAGGCTGTTTATACGGCAAAAGCGGCGTACATAAATATAAAAGCGGTGGCTCTGAGATAATCTTATCATCTCGACAGCCCCCGCTCTTTTTATTATTAAATTATCTTTCAGCCTGTGACTTCGCTCCGAAGCAGACTATATAAGCCCCTGCACGAGAATAATAACAATCAGTACAGGAAGCAATATCTGGAAATAATACTTAAATTTCCTTGACATTTTAATTCCATTTCCTACATTGGCCTCTTCAAGATAGTTATCAAAACCCCATCCCCATTTTGTAACGCAGAACAACAGGTATATAAGCGAGCCCAAAGGAAGCAGCAGATTGCTTACCAGGAAGTCCTCACTGTCTAATACGTCTCTTCCTCCTATCAGAGAAAGGTCGCTCCATACATTGTATCCAAGCACGCATGGCAGGCTGGCAATAAGCACAAAGATAAGGTTTATGACAACAGCTTTCTTGCGGCTCCAGTTGAAGTTGTCCATGCAGCTTGCCAAAAGATTTTCAAACACAGCGATAACCGTCGTAAAGCTGGCGAAAGTCATAAACAGGAAGAACAACGCTCCCCATATTCTTCCGCCCGCCATGTTTACAAATACGTTAGGCAGTGTGACGAATATAAGCGACGGGCCTGAATCCGGCTGCACGCCAAAGGAAAAACAGGCAGGGAAAATTATCATTCCGGCCATTATGGCAACAAAGGTATCAAGACCACATATACGAACTGCTTCGCCGGTCAAGGTGTGATCCTTTTTCATATATCCGCCGAAAATTTCCATGGCTCCGATACCAAGGCTCAACGTAAAGAACGACTGATTCATGGCGGCCATAATAACCTTTCCTATACCGACCTCTGACGCTCTGTCAAAGTCAGGCATGAGATAAAACTTAACTCCGTCGATTGCGCCTTCCAATGTGAAGCTATGTACGGCAAGCACCAAAATAAGAACGATAAGCGCCGCCATCATAAACTTGGCGATTCTCTCCAATCCTTTTTGCAACCCGAAACTGCATACTATAAATCCTATAATAACGGTGGCTGCCATCCACGCTCCCATTTCTCCCGGATTCGCCAGCATGGCGTTAAATACACCTCCGACTTCATCCATAGACATTCCTTTTGGGAAATCTCCGGCAGCAAATTTGACAAAATAATCGGTCATCCATCCGGAAACCGTTGTGTAATACATCATAAGCAGGTAGCATCCAAGCATACAAAACCATCCGTGAATATGCCACTTGCTTCCCGGCTTTTCCAGCGTTTTATAACCGTTTACCGCGCTTTTTCTGCTGGCTCTTCCGACTGCCAGCTCCATAGTCAAAACCGGCACTCCCATAATAAGCAGGAACAACAGGTAGAAAAGCACAAATACGCCTCCTCCGTTTTCTCCCGCTACATAAGGGAACTTCCATACATTTCCTATGCCTATGGCGCAGCCGGCACTTACCAGCAAAAATCCAAGCCTTGACTGGAAATTTTCTCTATTCATTTACCAATAAGCTCCTCTCATTTTTATGTGATATTTTTCTGTAAACTTTACATACCTGTTTATTATATACTTGCATCTGTAATAATTCAACTTTTTATTTCCATATACCGTATTGAGCGATGTATTCTTCGGCGAGGTTTTGTCTCATCTTGAGCTTTATACCCATGCAGCCAACGCTTATCCTTTTCCTCTCTAACCTGCCAAGCGTTCCCCTATCGCTACTCCTGCAAGACATAAAAAAACACTTATAACAACATATATTCCGCATGTTATCAGCTTTCCCTCCTGTAATAGGCTAAAAGATTCCAGCGCAAAAGTGGAAAATGTCGTAAAACCGCCGCAAAGACCGATCTTAAGAAATAAAATCATATTCGGTCCGATACTGGCGACAGATTCCGCTTCTTTTGCCAATATCCCTATAATCACAGACCCTATCACATTTATCATCAGCGTGTTATACGGGAAACCGCTGCTTTTGCACAGCGGAGCCAGACTTATCAAATATCTGAAAACTGAGCCTGCAAAGCCTCCCATCCCTACGAAAATACAATTTATTATCATTATTAAAACTCCCTTCTTTTGTTTTCCGAATTAAACTCTTGAGTTTTGGCTGTAAATTCCTACTTAAGCTGTAAATACCTACTTAATTTATATACGCTCTCTTTATCCGTTACCCAATCTTCGTTTTTTAGGCCTTCATTTTTTTAGCCTTTGTTTTTTGACATTTGTTTTTTGGGCATTTTCCGAAAATTCATATTATCAGATGCGAAAAATAAAAACAAGAAAAACTCGCTATTTTTGTCTTCTTCATAACAAAATAAAGCTGCGTTCATTTAATCAAACCTGCCGCGAGCTTGCATAAGCTCGCGGCAGGTTACGTCAGTTTTTATACGCTTACGGCAAAAGGAATTGCTGCAAGTCCATTATTTCCCTTAAAAGCCCGGCAAGCGCTGTTCGATTATTTGCCGAAACAAACACAAGTGACTAAATAAGCTTTCCGATTATGTCAAACTTCTGAAAATCATGAAATATTACGTTTCATGACAAAAATCATATGTTATTATAGTATTATGGCAAAACCAAAGGCCAAAACAGAAAAGGAAATGTTATCTGCCCGGCGTCTTTGCCATAGCCGTCATCCGGCAACAATTCCGATTTTATATAAAATGCCGCAGGATTCTTCGGTAAAGCATTGCGACTAACCGAAATTTTCTATACAATATTCATAAATGTTACTGCCGGCAGTATTACACATGACCGTCATTCTAAAAGCGATAATCCTTTCTTGCAAGCAAAATATATAAAAAGGGCAGGCCAAGAAAAGCAAATAGCGTGAAACGGCAGAATTAAACGTATACTTTCCTATTCACGAGAGCTTAAAAGGAAATGGTCAAATCGGTGCCGAAAACAGCAAAAAATCAACTACTTAGGAGGAAGACAAAATGAGATATGATTTTGATGAAATCATCGACAGAAAAAACACCAATTCCCAAAACGTAGAGGGCTGGCGTTCCTACATATTCAAATGCGGTCCCGAAAAAATTTTTCCGTATGCAGACGATGAATTTATCAGAATGTGGGTAGCCGACATGGAGTTCGCAGTCGCCCCTGAAATAAGACAGGCTATCATAGACAGAGTTGAAAGAAAAATCTTAGGATATACGATTTTATCCGACGGCAAATATCAAAGGACATTCAAAAAATGGTGCATGGACAAGTATGACTGGAGCTTTGAAGATGAGGAGCTTACGTTTTCACCCGGAGTCATCCCTGCTCTGTATCAGCTGGTAGAAGACCTTGTCAAGCCTTGCAACGGAAAAGTGCTCACCCTTACTCCCGCTTACGGCTTCTTTCTGCACGCCTGCGAATACAACAATGTTGAGCTGGTGACTTCTCCTTTGAAGAAAACAGCCGGAAACTTTGAAATAGATTTCGACGACCTAAGCGCAAAGGCAAGCGACCCCGAAGTAAAAATGCTGATGTTCTGCAATCCTCACAATCCGACGGGACGTGTATGGTCAGAAGGGGAGCTGAGGCATGTGGCCGATATCGCTGAGAAACACAAACTTTGGGTAGTTTCCGATGAAATTCACTGCGATTTGATAAGAACCGGCCTCCGGCATGTGCCTATGGGGAAAATCATGCCTGAATATGACCGCCTCATCACTGCTATGTCTGCAAGCAAAACCTTCAATCTGGCAGGCTTATCGTTTTCCGATATAATAATACGTAACGACGAGGAAAGGAAGCGCTTTATCGGACGAGATAAAACTCACGGAGCTATTAACCCGCTTTCCGTCGCAGCCCACAAGGCCGCCTACGAGCATGCCGGAGAATGGCTTGACGAACTAAAACTTTATATAGACGGGAACCTTAAATTCGTCAAGGAATTTTTAGACGCCAATATACCGACCGCCGTTTTTCAAATTCCTGACGCGACTTATTTTGCCTGGGTGGATTTCCGCAAAACGCTTCCTGACGTCAAAGATCTGTCCTTGTTTTTCGCAAACAAGGCCGGAGTCCTGCTCGAGGGAGGAGACGCACTCTTCGTAGGCAATGCCGAAGGTTTTGTACGTCTGAATCTGGCCATGCCTAGAGCTTTGGTAAAAGAAGGGCTGGAAAGGATGGCCTCCGCTATAAACAACCGCTGAAACATTAAAAATTATTGACTTAAATTTCATCGCGTGTTAAATTTTTGTTAGATGAAAAAGTTAAAATCTGTAAAAAGCTGAAGCGAGGTGAATCAATGATAAATAAAGAAGAACTAATCCGCAGAATGAAAAATGGCTGCATCGCCGTTATTTCCGCCGAAGCCGAGCTTACGGAAATAGACGCTAAATTCGGCGATGCAGACCACGGCTTCACGATGGTCAAGATATGCAATGCAATTATCAAGGCCTTTGACGGGACGCTGGGAAATATCAAAGAAACCGTAGACGACGCCGCCATGGCTGTAATGTCACTGAACGGAGGCAGCGCAGTTCCTCTATGGAACACCTGGCTGGACGGAATGCAGGAAGGAGCTCCGGAATCGGAAGAAATGAATGTAAGCCAGCTTAAATCAATGTTTGCTCGTGCTTTCGAGGAGATAGACGACATGTCGGGAGCAAAGGTCGGAGATAAAACCATGATGGATGCCCTTATCCCCGCTACCGAAGCAATTTCAGAATACGAAGGCGAAAGTGAAGCGGAACTTTTCCTCATTGCCGCGAAAGCTGCTGCCGAAGGAGCCAAAAACAGCAAAAACTTTCCGTCAAAATTCGGACGTGCCAAAAGCTACGGCGACAAAACCATCGGAACTCCTGACGCCGGAGCCATGTCCATGTCCTATTTCTTCAAGGGCATGTCAGAATAAACCGGTGCTTAAAATTTTTCAAAATCTAATTCAATAATCAAAGATAAGGAGAATTATTAAAATGATGAAAAAATTTATTAACAGTCCGGAAACTGTAACAGATGAGCTTCTTACAGGTCTTGGTCTCGCCAATAAAGACATTCTCGACGTGGAAGGCCACCTCGTAATCAGCAAAGACCTCGCAAACGCCGACCGTGTTACCGTGGTTACTTACGGAGGTTCGGGTCACGAACCTGCTCAGGCCGGTTTTGTAGGCAAAGGTATGCTGGACATTCAGGCTGTAGGAGACATTTTCGCAGCTCCGTCAGGTCAGCTCGTCTTTGAAGCTATGCAAAAAGCAGATAAGGGACACGGCGTATTGCTCCTGACGCTCAACTATGCCGGCGACCAGCTGGCAGGAAAGCAGGCCATGAAGCTGGCAAAAAAAGCAGGAATGAACGTTCGCCAAGTAATCACAGGCGAAGAGATACAGTATGACCCTGACGGGGAGGATAACCGCAGAGGTCTTGCCGGAGCCGTTGCTCTTTATCACGTAGCTGCTGCGGCAGCCGCTGCCGGAAAAAATCTCGATGAAGTCGCAGACATAGCGCAAAGATATGCAGATAATATGGCTTCCGTAACAGTAAAGGTAACAGACGCTACTCATCCGCAAAACGGTATGTCCTTCGGTGATCTTCAGGATACCGACCTTATGGAAATCGGAGCAGGTCAGCACGGCGAAGGCGGCGGCGTTCGTGTTCCTATGCAAAGCGCAAAGGAAACTGTGGCTACCATTGCCGAACCTCTCATGAAAAAAATCGGTCTGAAATCCGGCGATAAAGCGTTTGCCATGATTAACGGATGCGGCGCTACCACGATGATGGAAATGCTGGTTCTTTACAAGGATACAGTGGAATATCTGAAAGAGAAGGGAATAGAAGTAGTAGGCAATATGGTCGGTGAAATTCTGACAGTACAGGAAGCAGGAGGCTTCCAGATGAATCTGGCCAAATGGGACGATGAAATCGAAGCCCTTTGGAATACGTCGGCTCACACACCATCATTCTTTAAGGAGTAAACTGAAATGGCAGACAATATAGGAAACAAAGCAGCAAAGGAATATTATCTTGACATTCCGGCCGTAAATGAAGGATTTTACGTTAAAGGAGCCTCTCACTGTGACTTTGGAATGAAAAACCGTCTGGCCCGTATGTTCAGTCCAAAATCAGGCAACACAGTCATGCTGGCCTTTGACCACGGATACATAATGGGGCCTACAGCCGGACTTGAACGTATTGACGTGGTAATCCCGCCTTTGATTCCTTATGTGGACGTTTTGATGGGAACCAAGGGCGTTATCCGCTCATGTATATCTCCTGCGCATCAAGTGGCCAAATGTGTTCGTGTAACTTACGATTCAACGGTTTTATTCGACGATATGTCAAACGGCGGCGGAATCTCCTGTGATATAGAAAATGCAATTCGCATGAATGCCGACTGCATGGCCGTGCAGACTTTCATCGGCTCTGCCGGAGAATCTCGTTCACTGGAACTTCTTGCAAGAACAGCAGACGCAGGCGCCAGATACGGAATCCCGACGCTTGGCGTCGTTGCCGTCGGCAAAGAAATGGAGCGAACAGAAAAATTTTTCCGGCTGGCTACTCGTGTTCTGGCCGAAACCGGAGCAAATATAGTAAAAAGTTATTACTGCGATGGTTTTGAAAAAGTTGCGGCAGCTTGTCCTGTGCCTATAGTTATCGCAGGCGGCAAAAAACTCCCTGAACTGGAGGCGCTTGAAATGGCTTACAAAGCAATTTCAGAGGGAGCCTGCGGCGTCGATATGGGAAGAAACATCTTCCAGTCCGACTCTCCTGCAGGCATGGCGGCCGCTATAGGCAAGGTAGTTCACGAGGGCTATACACCTGCACAGGCTTATGAAGTATACGAAACAGTTAAAAACGCAAAATAACAGATTTCAGAAGCTTGCGCATTTAGTCTGATTTGATAGCAGCGGCAGTATTTTTTCACGCTGCGCATTATCACAGCTGAAAAAAATGAAATGCAAAATTAAAAGGAGAAATTATTATGTCAGTAGAATATATGCACATAGGTATTCCTATCACAAACAAAAAACCTAACATGGTTTACAATGAAGGCGCAAAATTCTGGGTAAGCAACGTGGACGACTACGAATACAAAATTGAATATCTGAAATTTGAGGAAGGAACGCCTTTCCCTGAAGTTCTGCACAAAAATCCTCATGTTGCTTACAAGGTAGACGATTTGGAAAAATACGTTGCTGATGCGGACGGCGTCATCGTCGAACCTATGATGGCCAATGAAAAAGATCGCCTTGCTTTCGTCTGGAAGGACGGCGCAATCTTAGAACTGTACGAAGAAAACTGATATATCAGTCAAACACTGTAACTTACAAACCCTCCTCCCGGAAATCCAAACTCGGGAGGAGGGTTTTTACATCGGCGGCTATAGTTTCATTGTATTTTCAGCGCTTTATCAGAATATGCTTCTTTATCAATTACAAAAATCGGCGCTGCCCGTAAAACGGGAAACTTGAACCGTGGCTATAAACACCCCCACTATCAGCCCAAAAATCAAAAACAGGGATATTCCGGACATGATAAAGGAATATCCCCTTGTTATTTTTGATACTTACTCTGACACGCTCTCTTATTTGCATGGGAGCTTTTTCATTTTTCCCGATACATTCAGATTTTCAGCGCTTTTCGACCGTCACTTTTCTCGCTGCATTTAGATTCCAGCGCTTTTCGGCCATCATTTTTCACTCTGCATATCTCTTAAGAATACCCAGCATAACCTGAACAGCCGTATCCATTCCCTCTGCTGTAATATGTTCATACGGCCCGTGGAAAGCATAGCCGCCTGTACCCAGATTCGGACAAGGCAATCCCCGGAAGCTGAGCACTGCGCCGTCTGTTCCGCCTCGAGTCGGAGCAGTGTCAGGCTCCATTCCCAACTCTCGTATAGCGTCTTTTGCATGTTCTACCAAGTGCATACACGGCTCTATTTTTTCAATCATGTTCCGGTACTGCTCTGAAATCTCCAGGCTGACAGTCCCTTCGCCATACTTCTCATTGATAATCTTTGCAATATGTTTAAGTGTTTTTTCTCTTGCCTCAAAGCAGGTTTTACTGTGATCCCGGATGCCATACGAAAGTCTGGCCTGCTCCACCGTTCCCTCCATCTTGCTGAGATGGAAAAAGCCTTCTCTCAATTCCGTATGAGCCGGCGTTTCAAGGGATGGAAGCATGGCGTTAATTTCCATGGCTACAAGAGCTGCATTTATCATGGTATTTTTTGCCTCCCCTGTATGAATGTTAAATCCTCTTATTTCAAAAACCGCTCCGCTGGCGTTAAAGTTTTCATATACGATCTGATTTTCACACCCGCCGTCTACCGTATAGGCATACTGTGCTCCAAGTCCCGGAATATCCAGCTTATCGGCTCCCTTTCCGACTTCCTCATCCGGTGTAAAAGCAATGCACACCTTTCCGTGAGCCATAGTTCCGCTCAAAAGCGTTTCCGCCATAGTCATGATTTCCGCGATGCCTGCTTTGTCGTCCGCACCAAGAAGTGTGGTTCCGTCTGTAGTAATTAGAGTTCTCCCTTTCAGCTCTTCCAAATACGGAAATTTTTTAACAGACAGAATCTTTCCGCTGTTGCCCAGAGGCAAATCCTCCCCATCATAATTTTCGTGAACCTGAGGATTCACATCTTTTCCGCAGAAATCCGGAGCTGTATCCATATGCGCGATAAAACCGATTGCCGGTCTGTCTTCATATCCGGGTGTTGCGGGAATTTCGCCATAAACATAACAATTTTCATCAACTCTTACGTTTCTGACCCCCAGCGCTTTCATTTCTTTTGCCAGAAGCTCTGCCAAGTCAACCTGTCGGGCCGTGGTTGGCGTTGTACTGCTGTTTTCATCACTGGTTGTATGAATTCTTACATAATTTAACAAACGTTCATATGCTCTCATAATCTAATCCCGTCCTATTCTTCTTCCAAAAGGAATTTTTTCCCGTATCTTCATTATAATATAGGCAAATCGAAAAAACAATGCAAGAAACAGTAATCTCTGCCTTTCTCTGTTTTCGGCTCAGAACGCCTCCATGTCTATATATAATGATTGCAGCTGTCTTCTTCCCAGAGAAGGCTGAGGAAGTTCTCTTTATTGCGATTACATAACAGCTATCTGTCAAATTGAGCCGCCTACTCCTTTATATTTTTCGACAAAGGCAGAAATTTTATCAAACACACTTTTTTTCTTGGCGTGGTATTGTGGATTGAGTGGGCTCATCTTAGGCAATGTCTCATTTAACTCCGTCCCGTTTTCACTTGCATATTCTTTTTTTAATGATGTAAGGATATATCGTTTCGCAGCTTCCTCATTAAGCTGTTCTTCTTGTATCAGTGCTTCTGCCTCTCTCTTCTGTTCTTTTTGTGCAAAATTAAAAAACGCATCAATAACACTTGCTTTATCTTGTATCTCATCTAAATCTGTTTGTTTAATAAAATCCAATATTAAGCTTTCCTTAGCACGATTCCCGGTGCTTGCTCGTATTATACGCCGTATTTCCTCAATTAAGGCGCTTTTGTCTTTTATGTCTTTATTTTTCTCGAAAATCAGCTCAAGAATATAATCCAAATTGATCTCCTGAGACTTTAACAAATCCACTTCAAATACAACATCATCCCAATTAACCTTTGAATTTTCTTTATTTTCCCCCTCTTTTTCACGGCGAATCCATTCGCGAATATCATTATATGTGGAACGATAATCTTGAATAGTTCTTTCATCTAAAATATCAATCGTTCTCATCACTTTTATATCTTCATCATTAACGCCGTACTTTGCTTTAAATTTGCTTACAGCCTCCGAGTCGCTTAAATCTATTTTCTGCAATTCCTTTGCTCCGGTAAACTCATCATAATTTTGTAAAATATTTTCTATTTTCAGATATTCGCCGAATAATTTAACAAACTCCTTTTTATCTTTTTCGGTTATTATTTCCTCTACATCGGCAAAGTGCGAACGCAGTTCATTTACCACGCTTACATATCCTCTGTTTGCTTCGCCCGTAACAATGTCCTTAAAGCCTTCCATATATTCTTTATAGCTTTTTTCAAGGACTATATTCCTCGTGTTATCATCCCCGAAACACTTTATAGCATCAATTGTCGCTTGTTCCAGATTCCTAAATGTTACTATATTCCCAAAAGTTTTTGTTGAATCATAAATACGATTCGTTCTGGAAAATGCCTGCATAAGTCCGTGATACCTAAGATTTTTATCTACAAACAGTGTATTCAATGTAGGCGCGTCAAAACCGGTTAAAAACATACCGACAACAATCAAAAGGTCTATTTCCTGATTTTTTACACGATTGGAAAGGTCTCTGTAATAATTCTGGAATTCTTTACTTTCGACGCTAAAATTAGTTTTAAACATCTTGTTATAATCATTGATGGCCAATGACAAGAACTCCTTTGCGCTGCTGTCCATTGCTGTAGGTTCAAAAGTTTCATCCGGAATTTCTCCTATTGCGCTTTGCTCTTCGTTTGCCGTAAAAGAAAATATTGTTGCAATTTTCAGCGGTTTTTCACAATTCTTTTGTAAATCTTTAAGTGTTTCATAATAAAGTTTAGCAGCAGCAACACTGCTTACAGCAAACATTGCATTGAAACCTTTAAAAGAAAAATGAGTTCGGTGCGTTTTCACTCTAAAATTATCTAAAATATATTGTGAAATTTCCCTTATCCTTTCCGGATGCAATAATGCTTCTTTTGTCTCCGCTGCCGTCAACTTTTTCTCGTCTTGCTCCATTTCAATTGACTTGAACTTAGGGCGTACATCATTATAGTCAACTTTGAATTTCAAAACTTTTTCATCTCTGATAGCATCGGTAATCACATAGGAATGTAATTCTCTTCCGAACACTGACTCCGTAGTCTCAGAGCCCAAAGCATTTTCAGGAAATATTGGCGTACCTGTAAAACCAAATTGATAATACTTTTTAAATTTTCTATTTATATTTTTTTGTGCCTCCCCGAATTGTGAACGGTGAGCCTCGTCAAAGATAAATACCACCTGCTTATTATAAATTGCTAAATCTGTTTCTGCTTTTATAAGATTATTCAATTTTTGAATAGTAGTAACAATAATTTTATTATCTTCTTTCTCAATGTTACGTTTTAATCCCGCAGTGCTCTCCGAACCGTTTACGCTATCCGGCGAAAAGCGCTGATATTCCTTCATCGTCTGATAATCTAAATCCTTACGGTCGACTACAAAAAAAACTTTATCTATAAATGCAAGCTCTGTTGCCAATCGAGCAGCTTTAAAACTGGTGAGCGTTTTTCCGGAACCTGTTGTATGCCAAACATATCCTCCGCTTTCAATTGTCCCCCATTTTTTAGCATTGTAAGAGCTTCTTATTTTCCACAGCATTCTTTCTGTGGCGGCAATTTGGTAAGGACGCATAATCAATAAATTATCGTTCACATCTAATACAGAATAAGTGAAAAGCACTTTTAATATTGTATTTTTTTGAAAAAAGGTTTCCGTAAAATCTTTTAAGTCTTTAATTAAAGTATTATCCGCTTTTGCCCAGTTCATAGTAAAGTCAAAACTGTTTTTATCTCTTTTAGTTGTATTGGCAAAATAACGCGTATCCGTACCATTGGAAATAACAAACATCTGCAAATATTTATACAGGGAATTTTCTGAATTAAAACTTTCCTTGCTATATCTGCTTATCTGATTAAACGCCTCTCGTATCGCTATTCCCCTTTTCTTAAGTTCCACTTGAATAAGAGGCAGACCATTGACCAGAATCGTAACATCATACCTGTTGGCATGCGTTCCGGTTTGCTCAAATTGAGAAATAACCTGTACTTTGTTTTTTACTATATCTTTCTCTTCTTTTTTAATCAGATATATATTTTTAATATGTCCGTCATCAAATACGAAATCGTAAATATAATCATTATGAATTTTACGGGTTTTATCTACATGACTGTCTCCTGCCTTGTCTAAATATTCCTCACAAAATCTTATCCATTCTGAATCAGTAAATTGAACATCATTAAGCGTCTGTAGCTGTAGTCTTACATTCTCAAGCATATCCCTTGGCGTGGTCAAAGCCGGAAGATATTCGTATCCCTGATTGATTAAGTCCTGTATAAATTCTTTTTCAAGGGCTGCTTCTGTTTGATAAGCACTTGTTTCATGCACTCGTGATGAATATTTTTCATATTTATCTAAAACTATAAAATTGTTTGATTCTGCAATCGGATTATATTCATACATTATTCTGCCTCCTTGCAAAAGCCGTAATTATTTATTAAATGTTCAAACAGTAATTTTACCGTTTTCTTTTCTTGAGGTGTAGGTTCAGCCGCAATTTCATTTGCAATTGTAGAATGACTCGTAAACTGGATGATTCTGTTATAATAAGCATCTTTATCATCCGGCAATAAATCTCCCCAATCCTCATATCCTAAAAAATGTGCGGTTTTTTCGTATAAGTTTCTCAGATACATGAAATGTTGTCTCTGAACTTTATCGTTTGCAATAGCGGTCTCTATCTCCTTTTTTAAATGCAAATGATACGACAAACAATTGTTAGAATCGCCTTTTATTTCTTTCAAATCAAATGTATTATCTTCTAATTTATTTAATATGTAACCTTGCTTTTTATTAACTTCGTTATATATAACATTATAAAAGCTGATATTATGCGTTGCGATAATAAACTTTACTTTATTAAATCCAAAGTCACTGGATTTAATCAGCTTCGACAAATTTACAGCTAATTCTATCAGGTGATTCTCATCCAATGAAGTCACCGGGTCGTCAATAAAAACATATTTTATATTATCAAACTGATTTGTTTCTTTATCGCTTTCCTCTACTACATTCAATACACTGATAACTTGCTCAAGCAATGCGTAAAAAACACTCCATATAAAGCAACTTTCTTCGCCCTTTGAAATCTTAATGTTCTCTATAATTGAATCATCTCCGCTATTGTACGAAAATGTCACTTCTGTAAAGGCATTTACATTTATCTCTTTTCCATCGACACCCTTAAAAGTATACTGCGAATTAAAAACAGGATTCAATTTGTCGTTGGTATAGTTCTGAAAATTCCTGATAACATTTTGATCTTGTCCCTGTTCCTCAAAAATCCATTTTGTAAATTCATTGGGATGTATCTTAAGCTTTGGTTTTGCTCCCTCTTTTAAGTCGTTATCCCAATAAAACAAATCCTCTGTAAAGGCATTGTAATAAAGGATTTTTCTGTTATCCAATCCCACTTCTTCACCTGATTCATCTTTAGGGTCAATCAGCTCCTTAAATGCCCTCGAAAGGCGTGTCTTTCCCATGCCGTTAAAGGCGTATATCAGTTGTACCTTTTTATCGCTCTCTTTGAGCCTTAGGGCAATTTCTTCCAAGGTTTTTCCCATATTTTACCTCTGCTTCTTTTTTAAAACGACAATAATTTTTCCCTGTAGTATTCGTATTGTTTCTGCCTTGCTTGTATTTCCGCAGGCAAACCGTCTGTGATATTGCTGCAAAGACTCTCAAACCTGTCTAAAATCTGTACAATTCTATTTTGCTCATCTATCGGCGGTAATGGAATAATTACATCATTAAGCTTATCCGGTGTTACTTCTATCACTTTTGTTCCGTGCGCATATTTTATCTTTTGTCTGAAAAACATGTCTGTATGGAAATAATATGATAAATACTTTGCATTCTGTTCGTGATGTAAGATGGCCGTATGTCCGCTCACTGCGATTTTATCATCTCCTATCCATGCTACACATTTGCAAACATCCTCAATGTTTTCACTTGTAACCGCCATTATAATATCATTCGGTTCGGCAAATTTAGATTTATCCGCAGCATTTTGCGTAATCATTGAAATCGTTTTATCAGTACTGATTCCATAATGTGTATATATTTGTCCGTAATGAATACATGAAACGCCATCTTCGCAAAAGTCTTTCTTTTGAAAATTTCCACCTCTTGTAATAGTAGCAATATCCCCTATTTTTACAAATGCAACGCCAAAAACATATTGTAAAAGTTTAATCAAGTTCTGTCTGTCTGTCTGTCTGTCTGTCTGTCTGTCTGTCTGTCTGTCTGTCTGTC
>CALCEY010000013.1 GCA_937900415.1 uncultured Clostridia bacterium | reverse complement strand
GTAAGCAGGCTTCTCAATGCCCTTGCCGCGCGCAGAGATTTGAAATCGAGGCCGGCTGCCGGCGAATAGGACAGAAATACTCTGCGGCAGATATATAAAAGCCGCATATAAGGTTGCCTGTAAATAAAAGAAAACGGCTGCAATCAGACGTTTTCTTGTGTGACTTTATCAAGATACTGCATCCACTTTATTACTTTCTTAGGCTCGGGCTGCAAGATGAAGTTATACATACGTTTTTTGTGATATAAATCAAAATGGTCTCCTACGCTTATGGGAAAAGCTTTTATGTCGGAGGTCTTTTCAATGAATTCAAGAGGTTCGCCGAAACACTCGCCGGAGAACCTTATTATTTTTTTGTCCATATAAACTGTTCCATATCCGGCGCTGCGGCATATATTGCCGGCTTCATCGGCGGCCGCTAAAATCGTTTCGCTTTCTAAGGGAACGTCGGTGTCAATCTGTTCCTGCTGCCAGAAATACCAGTCGTTTATACAGGAAAAATATTTTCCTTTCAAATTATAGCGATTATCCAGCTCTGAAGAAAAGCTGCAGGCGAGGCATTTTATATGGCGTTCGTCGGTATAAGTGCTGAATTCTTCACCGCAGGAGGGGCATTTGTAGAGCACTCCGTCAAGTCCGAAGGCGGGAGCTTTGCATTTGTAGAAGACGTCGTTTAAAAGTTTGTCTTCATCGTGGAGCATAGCTTTATCTATTGCCTTTCCTATATCTTCTGCGGAAAGATCTGCTACGCTCGCAGAATCAAAGAGCTTTGACGTGGTTATGTGTATTTTTCCGGGACGAATGCCGGATTTTCCCCATTTAGGCAAGGTTTTGTAAGCGCCGTTTACCGTTATGGTGTATACATCAACGCCCATTTTTTTAACCAGTTCAGCGGTACCTTCAGTAACCTGAAGCGAATGTCCTACGCATGTCAGTCTTCCTTCGGGAAACAGAACGACGATATTTCCGCTTTCTCGAGCTCTCAGTATGCTGATTACTGTTTTTATATCGGGACAGAACATTTTTTTGGAGATTACGTGCATTTTGCCGAGAAACCACCTGATGGCCGGACGAGCCATAAAATGTTCGCTTACTACGAAAGTAGGGCGGTGAGGGGCAAGCGTAAGGGCAACAAGAAGAAAATCTATATTGGATATGTGGGGACATAATATGAGCGCCGGTCCTTTAAGTCCTGTCAGACCGCTCTTGTCATAGCTTATTTTGCATTTGAATTTCAGTACGGGGGCGACAAGCGCATAGCAAAGAAAAAATAATATGGGATTTGGCTTTTTTATTTTAGCTTTCTTTTTGTACTTGTTTACGTCTTTATTTTTGCTCCCGGACATGTGAACCTCGCATATTTATATAATATTTCGCACAATATATGATTATTATATGCGAAAAAAAGTAAAAAACCAAGCGAACCTTGCAAAAATTTGGATAGGCTTCATTGACAGCAGACGAGAAAGTGATAGAATTATTGACGAGGAGGAAATAGTGAAATGAACAGTCAATCTAATGTAAAAAAAGTAATCGGCGTAGTGTCAGGCAAGGGAGGCGTAGGGAAATCCTCTGTAACTTCTCTGCTTGCGGTAGCCGCTCAAAGAAAAGGATATAAGACAGCCATATTGGACGCAGATATAACGGGACCGTCGATACCCAAAGCCTTTGGGCTGAATAATAAAGCTATGGGAGACGGACAGTCAATAATGCCTGTAGTAACCGATACAGGAATAAAAACCATATCTGTAAATTCGCTTTTAGAGGATGATACGGATCCTGTAGTATGGAGGGGTCCTGTTTTGTCAGGCGTAGTACAGCAGTTTTGGAACGATGTTGTCTGGGGAGATATAGACGTGATGTTTGTAGACATGCCGCCGGGAACGGGAGACGTGGCTCTTACTGTATTTCAGTCGCTTCCGCTGGACGGTATTGTTATAGTTACATCGCCTCAGGAACTCGTATCAATGATAGTTGAGAAAGCTGTAAAGATGGCGCAAATGATGAATATACCTGTTATAGGTCTTGTTGAGAACATGTCATATTTCGTATGCCCGGACTGCGGAGCGGAGCATAAGATTTTCGGAGAAAGTCACATAGAAAATATAGCTCAAAAGTATAATATAGACGCTGTAGCCAAGCTTCCCATGGATAAGGAGGTGGCCGTATCCTTTGACAGAGGAATGGCGGAATGCCTTGATACGGCTAAGCTCTCAGGTATGGTCGAAGTGTGCATGAAGGCCGAAAACCCTGATAAGCATGACGGTATGCCGGCGCCTGAGGGCTGCACAGGAAGCTGCGAAAGCTGCGGTGAGGAAGGCTGCGCCAGCCGTAAATAACCTGAATCAGAGATTTTCGGAAGTCAAGAAGCCGGAGGCTTTAAGAAAGCAGGTCTCAGAGCGCAAATAATTAAAGGAGGAATGTCATATTTTGACTATCCGCTCTTGTGATTTTAACCTCTGCGACATTTACAGCCTTGCCAACTTTAGCTTTATGCCTGGCTTTAAGAAAGTCTTAATTCAGAATTCATCAAAAGCACACATTATGTGTGCTTTTTCTGCTAAAATAATCCTTAACCAGCACTTGCAAAAGGGGGATAATAAATAATATAATGTTTGGGTATGTATTGATAAATAAGCCTGAATTAAAAATTAGGGAATTTGAGAAATATCGCAGCTATTACTGCGGCTTGTGCCACGCTTTAAATGATGAGTATGGTTATACGGGAAGACTTACTCTTAATTACGATATGACATTTCTTGTCATGCTTCTGAGCGATCTTTATGACGAAGAAGATAAAACGGAGTATGCCAGATGTATGCTTCATCCGGCGCATAAGCACTGCAGCAGAAGAAACGAGATAACGGATTATTGCGCTGATATGTGCATTTTGCTTACATATTACAAGTGTGCCGACGACTGGAACGACGAAAAGAAGCTTTCAAAGAAAATATGGGCCGGAAGCTTAAAGCGTAAATGCAGGCGAATAGCGGAAAAGTATCCTGAAAAAGCTGAAATGGTTAAAAGCAAGCTGTTTTTGCTGGCAGAACTGGAAGGGGAAGAGGTTACGCATATAGATAAGACGGCCAGAGTTTTCGGAGAATTGATGGCCGCCATTTTTGCCTACAAAGACGACGAGTGGAAAAACGATTTGTATAAGGTAGGATTTTATCTTGGAAAGTACGTATATCTGCTTGATGCCTACGAGGATATAGAGGAAGATATGAAAAGCGGTTCGTACAATCCTTTTAGAGGAATATACGAAAATGAAGACTTTGAGCAGCACGTTCTCAATCTGCTGCTTATGATGATAGGTGAATGTACCGATGCATTTGAAAGGCTTCCGCTGGTAGAAAACGTCGAAATTCTGAGAAATATACTGTACTCGGGAGTATGGGTGAGGTTCGGAAGAACTAAAGCGAAGAATCAGAGAAAAAACCGAAAGGGAAAAGAAAATCAGAATGAATCCTTATGAAGTATTGGGCGTCAGTTATAACTCAACAGACGATGAGATAAAAAAAGCATATAAAAAGCTCAGCCGTAAATACCATCCTGATGCTAACGTAGGAAATCCCAATCAAAAGGCCTACGAAGAGAAATTTAAAGAAGTTCAGCAGGCTTATCAGATTATAATGGATCAGCGACAGGGAAAAACGCAGGCAGCGCAAAACGGCGGTCAGTATGGCGGCGCCGGAAATCCTTGGGGGTTCGGCGGTTTCGGAGAATATTACAGCGGACAGCAAGCTCAGTCGGCTTCCGAGAGCAAGGATGATCAATATCTTCGCTCGGCTTTGAACTATATACAGAATGGTTATTATAGAGAAGGTATCAATGTTCTTGAACAGGTTCAGGATAGGAAAGGCCCATGGCATTATTACAGCGCTTTCGCAAACTATCACATAGGCAACAATGCTGTCGCTCTGGAGCACGCCAAAATCGCATGCTCCTTTGAACCTAACAATTTCTATTATGCCAACCTTTTGAGCCAATTGCAGGGAGGAGAAAACCGCTATCAGCAGAGAAGCGCCGGCTACGGCGGCAATCCGTCCATGCGCCGCGGAAATTATGCAGGCCAGATATGCGGCACAATCCTTTGCCTTAATTTATGCTGTGGAGGAGGAGCATATATGGGCGGACTGCCATTGCTTTGCTGCTTATGATAATATAATAGCAACGCCATAAAACGTTGCAAATCTTGTGAGACAGTTTTATCGGAATTTTACTGAGGACTTGCGGAACCATTGGGCGAAACATTAGGCGGTTTTGCAGAATTTTTTCGCAGCCTCGCGCGGAAAGACAGAAGCATATGAAAACAGAGGCTTCAGGCCTCAGCTCATATAATCCTCCCGAAGCGGCGTGTGAAAATCACAGAAGCCGAAGGGAGACAACTTCCTTATGAAGTGTCTCCCTTGGGAGGAGTTTTTAAATTTATAGGATTTATCCAGTAAGGTAAAGAAGAAAGTGACCAGCGTATAAGCTTCGGTATAAATACAAGGGGAGGGGCAAATGCAGAGGAGATTTATTGTATTCCGCCTCTTTTTATTTTGCGTTTACGGTGATTAAAATTACAGTCTGTTCAGTATTTCTCCCGAGAGAAATGCTTTTAGGTTTGCAGCTGATGTGGAGCAAACTGTTTCTCTCGCTTCTTTTGAGGCAAATGCGATATGAGGCGTTATGATTAGATTGGGAATACCCAGCAGAGGACTGCCTGGCTCCATAGGTTCTTTACTTACCACATCTATGGCGGCGCCGGAAAGCTTTCCGCTTTTGAGAGAAGAAATGAGATCCGCTTCGTTTATGAGCGTTCCGCGGGCAGTATTTATTAGAAATGCGCCGTCCTTAAGCTTTGAAATGAATTCTTTGTTGATAAAACCCTTGTTTTCAGATGTTGCCGGGCAGTGAACGGATATTATATCGGCTGAAAGCGCGCCTTCAGGATCCCTACTGTAAGGACAGACTTTCATTCCGAAAGCTTCCGCTATCTGTCCTACTCTTTTACCGATATTGCCGTAGCCTATTATTCCTATTGATTTCCCGCTTAACTGGAAAATAGGAGAGAGGGTCATGGAATAATCAGGACATTTGCTCCATTCTCCTCTCTGCACCGCAGCGTTATGGAGTCCTGCATTGTTGCAAAGCTCCAGTATGAGTGCGAAGGTATGCTGAGCTACGCTTTCCGATGAATATGCCGGAACGTTGCATACGGCGATATTCCGTTCATGTGCTGCGTTTACGTCGATGTTGTCAAAGCCTGTGGCGAGTACTCCTATAAATTTAAGATCGGGACTTTTGTCCATGATTTCTGCAGTTATGCGGCATTTATTGGTAAAAATTGCATAATTGCCGGAAATTCTGGATAATATATCTTCGGGATTAGTCCTTTCATAAACCGTCAGCTGACCGAGTTCCTCTAACTCCTGCCAGGAAAGGTCGCCGGGATTTATGACATAGCCGTCTAAAACAGTGATTTTCATGATTACCTCCATATGAAAATAATTCATGAAATATTATATAGCAGACAGCGGCTTAATACAAATATTTTGTATTAAATCCTTTGTCGTGGTATAATGTCCGCAGAAGATTATACCGGCTTCGCCGCAGGGAAACGGCCATTGAAACGCCGCTTGACAGACCGGAGGGCGTTAGAGTGGACTTAAAATCAGAATGTTCGGCGTTGCCGCAAATGAGTGAGGAGATGACTTTTGCCGGATTCCCGCGAGAGTCAAAAGGAGCATTGGTATTGCGAAAACGCCGTTTATTTTAAATCACAGGCGGAAGCTCAGCCCTCTGCTGCATTTTACAGAAGAAAAATACAACCGGAGAAGACAAATGAGAAGTGACGGAAGAGAAAGAAATCAGATAAGACAAGTAAAACTCACAAACAATTACCTAATGAGTCCACAGGGCTCTATTCTCATAGAGATAGGAAATACTAAGGTAATATGCACTGCTATTGTGGAAGAAGAAACAGCGCGTCATCTGACAGGAAGCGGAAAAGGCTGGATTACGGCAGAGTATGCTATGATTCCCGGATCAACAGGCACGAGAAAGAAGAGGGACAGAGGGAAGACTGACGGAAGAAGCGTCGAGATTCAGAGACTTATAGGAAGAGCCCTAAGAGCTGTCGTAGATATGGAAAAGTTGGGAGAACGGACTGTATTCATCGACTGTGACGTGATACAAGCCGACGGAGGAACCAGGACGGCAGCCATAACAGGATTTTTTGTAGCTATGGTGGAGGCTATGAAATGGATGAAAGCAAGAGGCATGATAGATGAAATTCCTGTAACAGGGTTTGTTTCAGCTATAAGTGTGGGTATAATAAAAGAAGATATAATTTTGGATTTGTGTTATGAGGAGGATTCAAGAGCCATAGCAGATATGAACGTGGTTATGACGGACAGAGGAGAATATATAGAAATTCAGGGTACAGGAGAATCCAGGCCTTTCCGCCCTTCTGAACTCGGCGAGCTTTTAGAGCTTGCTTCCGTGGGATGCAGACAGCTTCATAAAATACAGAGAGAAATTACAGGAGACATACAGACGATATGATAAAGAAAATTATTGCGGCGTCTTCAAACGCACATAAGATAAAGGAAATACAGGCTATAATGGGAAAGTTCGGCATGGAGGTTATCTCGCGAGACGAGGCCGGCGTTCCCGACTATGAAATAGAAGAAGATGGTGAAACCTTCGAAGAAAATTCCTTTAAAAAGGCAGATGAAATAATGAGAGCTACGGGTGAGATAACCGTTGCAGACGATTCGGGCCTTATGGTTGACTATCTGGGAGGGGCGCCCGGAGTTTTTTCTGCCAGATTTGCAGGAGAACACGGCGGAGATGCAAAAAACAATGAAAAGCTTTTAAAGCTTCTTGAAGGACTTCCCGCGGAAGAAAGAAAGGCCAGATTTGTGTCGGTTATAACGCTTATTTTTCCCGACGGAGAAACTCTTGTGGCAAGGGGAGAATGTCCCGGCCGCATTATAGAGACGCCTACAGGTGAGAATGGCTTCGGATACGATCCTCTTTTTGTTCCTGAAGGGCATGATAAGACCTTTGCCCAGCTTGATGCAGAAGAAAAAAACATGATAAGCCACAGAGCAAAGGCGCTGGAGGTCTTGGAAAAG
Source organism: uncultured Clostridia bacterium (assembly GCA_937900415.1). Classification (GTDB taxonomy): domain Bacteria; phylum Bacillota; class Clostridia; order Peptostreptococcales; family Anaerovoracaceae; genus Fimisoma. Next base: position 38,928 of record CALCEY010000013.1, on the reverse strand, counting down.
TTATTAAAAGATAAGCTTTTGGGCGAAGCAGAGGAGAAAAAATAACTATGAAAGGAAGAGTTAAGGGCTGATGAAGCAAAAGGCGATAGATGTCGTAAAGCGCATAAAAAAGATATTCTTCATGATGCTGGCGCAGTTTGAGGACCCATACTATCAGGGCGTGGCGGCGCAGATCGCATTTTCATTATTTCTGTCCATCATACCTATTTTGATACTCACCTCGCAGCTTTTAGGATTGTTTTCCCTTTCCTTGAATGAGATAAACCTATGGGTTGAGAATAATGTGACGGTTGAGGGTGCTGACAAGCTGCTTTCACTTCTTGAATATTCGCCGTCGGGAGCCAACAGCATATTTCTGGCAGTGTTGGCTCTTTATGCGGCTTCAAGAGCACAGTTTGCACTTCTGAGGGTGGCCAATTACACTCTCACTGACGGTAAGGTCATAGGTCAGGGATTTTTGCGCGACCGGTTGAAATCCGTTAAGACGATACTTATAACAATTTTTACGGTTGTATTTTCTCTGGTGGTACTGGCTTACGGAGAACCTATCATAAATCTTGTATTCGGAGCGGTCGTCGGTGAAGAAATTTCCGCCGCAGCTTGGGTGCTTCTCAGATGGCCTATAGCTTTGGCTATGTATTTTCTTATGATTTCATATAATTATTATATATTGCCGACTAAGAGAGTCCCTTTTCGGGATATAGTGCCCGGCAGCATTTTCGCCGCAGTAGGCTTTTTAGTAGTTACTTATGTTTATACTATATATACGGGCCTTTCAACAAATTACGACATTTTGTACGGCTCGTTTTCCAACATTGTGGTGTTAATGCTCTGGTTCTGGTTTTTAGCATGGGTAATGTGCCTGGGAACTATTTTTAACAGAGTATGGTGGGCTACCCGCTCAACCAATAAAATCCCAATACCTGAAGAAGCAAAGGCTAAGAGAAAGCCGCTGAATATATTTTAGCAGAAACAAATATTGTAAAAATAAATATTAAACGAGATTGTTTGAAAACTCCGAAAGATGAATGATTGATGCAAGGAAGCTGCATCTTCATGAAACGCGGAGTTTTTTGTTTATTCACGCCGTACAAAAAACTTTCATATATTAAAAATAGCATATTTTGAATGAAAGGAATTTGTTTCTTATGAAACCATTGAATAGATTGGAGATAGATGAAGAAGGCATAGTGGCGGAGAGCCCGGAGAAAAACAGGAGGCTTAGGGATTTGGGATTAGTAAAGGGAGCGAGGATAAAATGCGTGCTGAAAAGCCCTTTGGGAGATCCGACCGCCTATAAAATACGAGGAGCCATAGTTGCCGTGAGGAAAGAGGATTCTTCAGCAGTACTTGTGGAGGTACCTTGCCGTGAATAAGAGCAGAAGAATGAAAAAAGCCGGGGAGTCCGCCCGTGCAAAAGCAAGCGAAGAAAGCTGCGGGGCAAAAGCAGCCGGAGAGATAGACAAAGCGAAAGCTGTGAATATAGTTTTAGCAGGCAATCCCAATGTGGGAAAAAGCACGGTTTTTAACTGTCTGACAGGTATGCGCCAGCATACGGGAAACTGGGCCGGGAAGACAGTTGCCAGCGCCAGAGGAAAATGGAGGATTAAGGGAAACGATATAAATCTGATTGACGCACCCGGCTGCTATTCGCTTCGAGCCAGTTCAGCTGAAGAGGAGGTGGCCGGAGAATGTATATGTGATCCTGCATGCAGCGGAGTAATAATCGTGTGCGACGGAACCTGCCTTGAGAGAAATTTAATTTTAGCGTTGCAGATTTTAAGGCGTCGCAATGACGTCATCTTATGCATAAATCTCATGGATCAGGTCAGGAAGAGAGGTCTTGAGATAGATGGAAAAAAGCTGTCAAGTCTGCTTGGAGTGCGTGTGATAATGACTGAGTCATCTAAGAAAAAAGAGATGAGGCGAAAGCTTGAAAATGCAGTTTTGAAACTTATTGACGAAGGAAAGACCTGTGCAGCTGAAGAAAGCGGATATGCAGAGGCGCTTTCGGATACGCCGGAGGAAACGGCGGCTAAAGCGGAAGAGATAGCGAGGCAGGTGGTATGCTGTGAAAAAGAAAAGGATGATATCAGCTTGAAAGTGGATAAAATTATCACGAACCCGATTGCAGGTTTTCCGATAATGGGTCTGTTGCTGCTCATGATATTTTGGATCACGGTAAAAGGAGCTAATTACCCTTCGGAGGCTTTAAGCCGGTTGTTGTTTTCTCTTGAAGAACCGTTGCATAACGCCCTTTATTCCATAGGGATAAGCTCATGGATATGCGATATGGTGTCCCATGGAATGTATAGGGTGCTGGCATGGGTGATATCTGTAATGCTTCCGCCTATGGCAATTTTTTTCCCTCTGTTTACGTTGCTTGAAGATTGGGGATTTTTGCCGAGAATAGCGTTTAATCTTGACAGATGCTTCAAATGCTGCAAAGCTTGCGGCAAGCAGGCCCTCACCATGTGCATGGGTCTTGGCTGCAATGCTTCCGCCGTAGTCGGATGCAGGATAATAGATTCCAAAAGAGAACGGCTTTTGGCTATGCTGACCAATTCCCTGATTCCGTGCAACGGGCGCTTTCCTATGCTTATAGCAGTAATCACGATGTTTTTCGCAGCAAAATCTCAACTTAAAGGCGCGCTGCTTATTACAGCTGTAATTCTTGCAGGCGTATTGGCTACTTTTGTTCTGACTAAAATACTTTCCCAAACCATCCTTAAAGGCGTTCCTTCTTCATTTACGCTGGAGCTGCCTCCTTACAGAAAGCCGGAAATAGGGAAAGTCATAGTGAGGTCGGTATTCGACAGGACTTTGTTTGTGCTTGCAAGGGCTGTTGTGGTTGCCGCTCCGGCAGGTATGTTCATATGGATTTTAGCTAATGTGGAAATCGGGGATACAAGTCTTATGACTTACATGGTAGGCTTTTTTGAGCCTGTGGGAAAACTGATGGGGCTTGACGGAGCTATTCTTACAGCCTTTATACTTGGGATCCCTGCCAATGAGATAGTGCTACCCATAGTTATGATGATATACATGAGCCAGGGGACTTTAGCTGAAGTAAATGATCTCGGATTTTTCTATCAGCTTTTGACTGATAACGGCTGGACCTGCCTGACTGCTCTTAATATGATGCTGTTTTCCATGTTGCACTGGCCCTGCGCAACGACGCTTCTCTCTATAAAAAAAGAGGCGGGAGGCTGGAAGTGGGCAGGAATTGCTTTTGCTGCTCCGCTGCTGATGGGAATTGCAGTTTGCTGTACGACTGCATTGCTGGGCAGAATTATCTTGTAAAAATTCGTAAAAAAATGTAAAATAAAAAGATAAGCTTAGATACAAAAGGGGATAAGGATTATGAAAAAGAATATGATTATTATAAACCCGTGTTCGGGGAAAAAACGAGCCAACAAGTATCTCACAAATATAGTCGATATATTTACAAAGGCCGGATATATTTCCTTAGTGCTTACGACCACCAAGCAGGGGGATGGCAGCATGTATGCAAAAGAATACGGCGGAGAATTTGATTTGATAACCTGCATTGGCGGAGACGGTACGTTTAACGAGGTTGCGGCGGGGCTGCTTGACGGTGGCTTCAAGACGCCGCTGGGATATATACCGGCAGGCAGCACTAACGATTTTGCAAATAGCCTGAATCTTTCGACGGAGATTGTCAAAGCGGCCAGGGATATAGTAACCGGAGAAAAAATTTCTCTTGATATAGGCAGTTTTAACGGAAGAAAATTTTCCTACGTGGCCTCCTTCGGAGCTTTTACTCAGACGTCATACGCAACGCCGCAGAACGTGAAAAATTCGTTGGGACATCTGGCATATATTTTAGAGGGGATGACGAGCATTACATCCATTAAAAAAGAGCATATATCAGTAGAAGCGGATGGGCAGCTTTATGAGGACGACTATATTTTCGGAGCGGTAAGCAATTCCACATCTCTGGCGGGAATAATAACCATTAAACCGGAGTATGTGGATATGAACGACGGATTTTTTGAACTTCTTTTGATAAAATCGCCTAAAAATATTATAGATGTTACGAAGATTGTCAATGCGCTTACCACTCAGAATTATGAATCGGATATGCTGACGTTTATCAATGCTAAAAAGTTTAAAATACGTGCCGGCAGCGATGTTCCGTGGTCGTTGGACGGAGAATATCAAAAGGGAAGCGATGAAATCTGTATCGAAAATCTTCACAATGCCATAGAGATATTTGTAAGAAAAAGGGATTGATGAGAGGAGGCGGGATATGTCGAATGTTTTGGTATTGTCTTTTCTCTTTGCTATGGGATCACTTTTGGGATGGTGCCTTGAAGTGCTGTACAGAAGATTTAAGCCCAGCAATAAAAGCCGCCGATGGATAAATCCCGGATTCATGACAGGCCCTTACCTTCCGCTCTATGGATTCGGACTTATAGCTTTATACCTGCTGGCAGGAATGGAAAACACTGAGTTTATAGAAAACGCACAGATAGGCGGAAAGCTGATGCTGTTTCTCGTGATGGCTGTTGTAATGACGCTTATGGAATATGTGGCCGGATTGATTTTCATAAAAGGAATGAAGGTACAGCTTTGGGATTATTCCGGAGAAAGGTTTAATCTTCAGGGAATAATATGCCTTAGGTTTTCCATATACTGGGCTGTCCTTGGAGCAATATACTATTTTCTGATTCATCCCCATATACTGGATGCAGTGAGATGGCTTTCGGAAAATATAACTTTCAGCTTTTTCATAGGTATGTTTTACGGAGTATTTGCGGTTGACCTTGTTCGTTCACTGGGTATAGTGACGAAGATAAGAACCTTTGCGAGGGAAAATGAAATCCTCGTTAAGTATGAAGAATTAAAGACGCAGATACGTCAGAATGCTGCGGATAGAATGCAGAAATCCCACTGGCTGCTGCAATTTGGCTCTGATATACCTATAAAAGAGCATCTTGCCAGATACTTTGACATCCAGCAGGCATTTTTTAAAGACGATATCGAGAATAAATTTAAGAAAAAAGATTGATGATATAAAGAAGCAGCCTGGCGCATGCAGCATGCGCCGGCTGCTTTTTACTGCCTAAGCAGGCTTTCTTTTCGGAAGCTGAGCTGAGAAAGTCATTTCTCAGCTAAATTTCAGGATTGAAAACTGCGTGTTTTATGATGTATTCTTCTGTGATTTCCATGTCTGGAACTGAAGAAAGCTCTGTTTCCGCGAGGGCGTATCCATAATTTCCTTTTGTACCTCCCAAAAGAGTTGAAACCTTGATTCCGTTTCTCTTTAGGATTGAAGCTGCTGACGATGCGGGATCCTGACAGCCCTTTGTAAAGAAAGCGATTCTCGCAAAATTTTTAATAGGACCCATGTCTGTTTTCGGGAAATTTACGGAATTGATAATGTTTCCGTTCTGAAAATAATCCATTAACTGTTCCGTAGCCATAACTGCGCAGTTCTCTTCGGCTTCGGCTGTGGAAGCCCCGAGATGAGGAAGAAAAATTATTTTGTCATTTATAGCGCAGCGTTCGTTTCCCTCTGACAAATCGCATATCTTATCTTTCTCAGTTTGACAGATTTTGCCGGCAAGGACATCGTTAGGAAAATCCGTGACGTAAACGGCAGGTTTTCCGGCCTCGATGGAGGCCAGCAGGTCGTCGTCCTTTACCAGTTTATCTCTTGAGAAGTTGAGTAAAACGGCAGAAGGCTTCATTTTATCCAGCAGACATTTGTCGAACATTCCCTTGGTGCCGTCTGTTACAGGGACATGAATGGTTACATAGTCGCATTCGGGAAGCATTTCTTCTATGGAGGAATAAATTTTTAAATTTTCAGCTTCTCCTGTAAAATAAGGGTCAAAGCCCAGAACATTCATGCCGAGAGCGTTTGCTGCGACTGCGACTTTTTTTCCTATGGCGCCTAGACCGACTATTCCCAGCGTCTTTCCTGAAATTTCAGTGCCGGCAAACTGCGCCTTGCCTTTTTCTACCGTCGCGCTTACGTTTTCATCGAGAGCGGCAGTCCACGAAAGAGCTTTCGGAAGGTTTCGTGCAGCCATCAGAAGTCCTGCTATGACCAGTTCCTTGACTGCGTTGGCATTGGCTCCGGGCGTATTGAAGACCACTATGCCCTTTTCCGAACATTTGTCAAGAGGAATGTTGTTTACTCCGGCGCCTGCTCTGGCGATAGCTTTAAGATTAGGTGAAAGCTCCATTGAATTCATATCCTGACTGCGCACCAGAATTCCGTCGGCGTCTTCTGTATTTTCTGTCAGAGTATATTTTTCGTTTAAGAGGTCAAGTCCTTTGCTTGAGATTTTGTTGAGTGTCGATATTCTGAACATACCTTCCTCCTTTTGAATACAAGATTTATGATTTTCTAAACAGTATATCACTTTACTCGAATTAGGTAAAGTGATACAATATAATATATATTTTTTTTTAAGCGGAGGTTCATTATGACAGCATATGATAGAGTTTATAATTTTTCAGCGGGTCCGTCGGTATTGCCTTTGCCCGTTCTGGAAAAAGTAAGAGAAGATTTGCTCAACTATAAAGGCAGCGGTCAGTCCGTAATGGAGATGAGCCATCGTTCGTCCTATTTTAAGAATATCATAGAAGAAGCTGAGGCAGATCTCAGGGAACTTATGAATATCCCCGATAACTACAGGGTGCTTTTTGTTCAGGGTGGAGGAACGCTTCAATTTTCCATGATCCCGTTAAATCTTATGAGAAACAGCAAAAAAGCAGATTATGCAATTACGGGAACATGGGCAAAAAAGGCATATAAGGAGGCCTGTAAGTTCGGAGATATAAAAGTTATAGCCTCGTCGGAGGATGACACTTTTACCTGGGTTCCGAAGTTCGGAAAGGAACAGGTAAGACCTGATTCCGATTATGTATACATAACGTCAAACAATACGATTTACGGAACGGCATATAATTATGTGCCTGATGTGGGAGATATACCTCTGGTAGCCGACATGTCCTCATGTATCCTTTCAGCTCCTGTAGATGTGAGCAAGTTCGGTTTAATTTGGGCAGGCGCACAGAAAAACGTAGGCCCCGCGGGAGTTACCATAGTTATAATAAGAGAGGATTTGATAGGCTTTGCAGGAAAAGAAGTCCCTACTTATCTTGATTACAAGATACATGATGAAAACGGTTCAATGTATAATACCCCTCCATGCTTCTCAATATATGTGGCCGGAGAAGTATTCAAGCACATCAAGGAAACAGGCGGCCTTGAGGCCATGTATGAGCGTAATAAAGCCAAGGCAGAAAAGCTCTACGGATATATAGACTCCAGCAGCTTGTATAAATGCCCTGTGACAAAGGAAGACCGCTCAATGATGAATGTAGTGTTTGTAACGGGCGACGAGGCTCTTGACAAGAAATTCGTAGCTGAAGCAAAAGAAGAGGGGCTTGTAAATCTTGCCGGTCACAGATCAATAGGAGGCATGAGAGCAAGCGTTTATAATGCCATGACGATGGAAGGTGTAGATGCGCTCATCGACTTTATGAAAAAATTCGAGAAAGAAAACAGATAAAAAGGGCGATACGGACGAAGCGGATAAAACAGATAAAACCGCGAGAGATAAAAGACAAGACAGATTAGGAGTAATAAAGAGATATGAGATTTTTAATAGTTGTACCTGACGGGTCGGCTGACGATCCGATAGACAGCTTAGGCGGCAGGACCCCTCTTGAGGAGGCCCTGCTTCCTTGTATGGATGATTTGGCGTCTAAGGGAATGATAGGAACATGCCGTACCGTTCCTGAGGGAATCAGTCCCGGAAGCGATTCGGCCAACCTGTCGGTAATGGGTTATGATCCAAAAAGGTATCTGACGGGAAGATCGCCGCTGGAGGCAGGCGCGTTGGGGATAGATATGAATGATACAGACGAATCCTTCAGAGTTAATTTCGTTACTCTGTCGCCGTCGGATTCGGGAATATATTCTGATTTTTCCATCAAAGATCATGCAGCGGGCGATATAACTACAGAAGAGGCAGCGGAGCTTCTTGAAGTCGTAAAGAAAGCTTTTTCCAAAGACAATATAAAATTTTATTTGGGTACCCAGTATAGGCATTGCATGGTTATAAGCGAACAACCCGCAGAATGCGTCATGATTCCGCCTCACGATATTCTGGACAGGAGGCTGGGAGACTATCTGCCAAAGGGAAGAGATGGAAAATTGTTTGCGGAGATGGCTGAAAAAAGCTACGAGCTGCTGAAAGACCATCCGGTGAACAAGGAAAGAGAAAGGAGAGGGCTGAATCCTGCCAACGGAATATGGATATGGGGGCAGGGAACAAGACCGAAGCTTCCTGATTTCGGAGAAAAATACGGCGTGAAAGGCAGCGTTATTTCAGCCGTGGATCTGATAAAGGGTATAGGAATGTTTGCCGGCCTTGAAATAATTCAGGTTGACGGAGCTAACGGCAGTATAAACACAAACTTTGAGGGAAAGGCAAAAGCGGCTGTAGACGCTTTTGAAAGAGGACAGGATTTCGTGTATCTGCATTTAGAGGGCACAGATGAATGTTCTCATCAGGGGAATTTGAAGAACAAGATAAGATGCGCCGAATACATAGATCAGAGGGCGGTGAAGCCTGTGGTTGAATATCTGAAAAATTCAGGAGACGATTATAAAATCCTGATTGTTCCGGATCACAGAACGCCGCTGGCTATAAGAACCCATACTTCAGACCCGGTTCCATTCGTGATATATGACAGCAGCAGGGAAACTGAGCCTGATTTCAGCAAGCAGTTCAACGAAAGAGCGGCCATCGCTTCAGGGAACCACTTTGAAAACGGGTATGAAATGACGGATTTCTTCTTTGGAGTAAATAAGTAACAGAGAGATTACAGGGATGATAAGTTTAAGAAAGAATTTCAAAAAGTTTTTTTGTGTTTTATCAGTCGTATTTTTATGTTCGGTTTATGCGATTCCCGTCTTTGCCGATGAAACTTCGGATTCGTCAAAAAATGCAGACGCCATAGACATCGAAGGGAAAGCGGCTGTAATTTTCTGCGAAGATACCGGCGAGATTATATGGGAGAAAAATGCCGACGAGAAGATGGCTCCGGCCAGCATGACCAAGCTGATGACTGCTCTTTTGGCAGTTGAAAATCTTCAGCTTGATCAGGTGGTGGAAGTGACCGGAGAAGCTGCATCCATGCCTGAAACGAAAATATATTTGCAGCCGGGAGAGAAGATAACCGTAGAGGAGCTGCTATACGGTATGTTGCTGGAATCGGGCAATGACGCGGCCGTGGCTTTGGCTATTGCGACATCCGGTTCTGTAGACGAGTTTTCGGTGATGATGAACGAGAGGGCCAAATCTATAGGCTGCTCGGGAACAAATTTCGTCAATCCCAGCGGCATTGCAAGCGATGAACATTATTCAACGGCTAAAGACATGGCGTTGATTGCCAAAGAGGCTCTTTCTAATGAAACGGTAAGAAGAATAGCGGGAACGGCAGAGCACACCATACCGGCTACAGAGGCATATAAAGAAAGAAAGCTTGAAAACACCAATTACTTTCTTAAGGGAGCAGACAAAGAAATAAACGGCAAGAAAATTAAGGTGGACAAGTACGAGGGTGTATTCGGCGGCAAGACGGGATATGTCGGAGAGGGAAACGCTACTATGACGACAGGACTTGACGCAGACGGCCTTGAGGTTTATTCGGTTGTTATGGGCAGCAGCATTGAAGGCCGGTACAGCGACATTAAAAAGCTTATGGATTACGGCAAGGCCAACGTGTCAAAATATACCGTATTTGAAAAGGGTAAGGAATTCGGCAAAGTAAAGCTTCTCGGAGGAGCGGTGAATAAAGTAAAGGCCGTCGCAGCAGATAACGGATATATTAACTTGCCGGAGGGTGTTTCAGCCTCACTCGTATCCACTGAATGTATATATACGGACAGTCTGCTTGCTCCCGTCGCCAAAGGACAGAAAATAGGCGTTGTGGAAATATACATAGCTGGCGAGCGTAAAAAGACGGTGGATTTGCTTGCCGCTGAGGACGTCAAAGAGGGCTGGTTCCTTTCAGCTATAGGTATAAGCAATCTTCAGACCGTACTTATCGGAGCTTTTATCGCTGTATTTTTAATAGGTTTCATAGCTATAATATCAATAAGGATAAAAAACAAGAGGAAGTTTGCCAGAATAAGGAAGAGAAAATTAGAGGAAGAAGCCTTAAGGCAACTGGAACGTGAAGAAGATCTTAAGAGGAGGGGCTGGCGCTTTTAAGCTTATGGTTAAACGCCGGACATTCAGACATGTTCGATATTAAGGAAAATTTAAAAAAACTCCCGGACGAACCGGGAGTTTATATGCATAAGGATAAGTTAGGACAGGTAATATATGTGGGCAAGGCAGTTTCTCTGCGCAGCAGGGTGAGGCAGTATTTCCAGAGTTCGGCCAATCAAAGCCCTAAGGTTCGTTCCATGGTGGCAAATATAGCCGAATTTGAATACATCAGGTGTCAGACCGAGATGGAGGCTCTCATTTTGGAATGTAACCTCATAAAAAAGTATGCTCCGAAATATAACGTGCTTCTTCGGGACGACAAGACGTATCCGTATATCAAGGTAACCGTTTCGGAAGAATTCCCGAGGGTGGTCAAGACAAGAATTGTCAAAAAAGACGGAAACAGATATTTCGGACCGTACAGCGACGCGGGAGCCGTCAATGATACTATAGAGCTGCTCAATAAGATATTCAGACTTAAGCGATGTGCGGCAGTAAAGTTTTCGCAGGGGCAGAGACCGTGTCTCAATTATCATATAAATGACTGCTGCGGCATATGCACAGGAACTGTGGACAGAGATGAGTACATGAAATGTATAGACAGCGTTTTGGAGTTTTTGTCCGGAAAACAGAAAAAGGTGCTTGACTACCTTAAGCACGAGATGGAAAAGGCGGCTGAGGCTCTTGAATTTGAAGCGGCGGCCAACTTCAGGGACTATATCGCCGGAGTCAACGCTCTCAAGGAGAACCAACGGGTGACGATGACAAGCGGCAAAGACCTTGACATGATAATACCTGTAGGAAAGGGGGAGGACTCTTCCGTCGTCCTTTTTCCGGTGAGAGACGGAAAATTAAGCGGGAGGGAAACCTTTGCCATGCAGGCCGAAGGTGAAGACGATTATGACTCTGTAGTGGGACAGTTTATAAAACAGTATTACAGCCAGTGGTCTTCCATACCGCCGGAAATCGTGTTGGCCAGACCTTTGGCCGAAAGCCGGCTGATAGAAGAGTATCTCCGGGGAATTGAAGACGGAAGGAGGGTTCATATAACTGTTCCTCAGCGAGGCCCCAAAAAGGCGCTGCTGGATTTGGCTGAAAAGGACGTCGAAGAGATGAAAAAGACGTTAGAGGAAAAGCTTAGGAGCGCGAGGGAAAAGGAAGAACAGCTAAACGCCAGACTCTACACAATATTAGGCGTTAAAAAGGACGTTTACAGAATAGAATCATATGACATTTCCAATACCAACGGAGTTGATACCGTAGGAGCTATGGTGGTTTTCAATAATTTAAAGCCGGTAAAAAAGGACTACAGACGTTTTAAAATCAAGACCGTGGACGGGCCTGACGACTACGCCAGTCTTCAGGAAATGCTCTACAGACGATTTAAGAGGGCTGCCGCAGGCGATGCGGGCTTCTCTAAGCTGCCTGATTTGATTCTCATGGATGGAGGCCGGGGACAGGTTACGGCCGCAGAAAAAGTTCTCTCCGCAATGAAGCTTTCCATACCGGTGCTTGGAATGGCCAAAGACGACAGTCACAGGACAAGGGCTCTCGTAAATGGAAGAGGCCATGAGCTGGTGCTTACAGAGGAGCCTATGATGTACAGGTATTGCGGCCGTATACAGGAGGAAGTGCACCGCTTTGCCATAGAATACCACAGAGGTTTGAGAAACAGAAATTCGATAGGCTCTGCTCTCGACAATATAAGCGGAATAGGGCCGGTTAAAAGAAACGCTCTTTTAGCCCATTTCGATTCCATAGAGGAGATAAAAAAGGCCGGCATAGACGAGCTTATGGAAGTTGAAGGAATAACCCGAGCCAATGCAGAGGCTGTAAAACAATATTTTAGTTGATAAAGGAGCGGGCTTTGTGATATACTGACCTTGTTTCCGGGAAAAAACCATATCGGGAACTATTTGTATAACGTTTATAATAAATTTATGGAGGAATAAATAATGGCACAAGATAAAAAAGCACCTGAAATCGAAGAGGCTGATTTCATAACTTTAGAGTTTGACGATGGAGCTGAAGTGGAATGTGAAATCATGGGAGTATTCGACTTTGAAGGAAAAGAATATATCGCCCTGATTCCGGACGATGATACGGACGACGTTTACATCTACGGATACAAAGAAGTCGGCGACGATGAATTCGAGCTTGTGGACATCGAAGACGACTCTGAATTTGAAAAGGTAGTGGCTGAGTTTGACAAGATAATGGAAGAAGAATAATTTTACTGAAAGGGCCCGGCAGACAGGGCTCTTTTTACGGGAGGTATAATAGTTGAATAAGTATGATGTAATAATCGCAGGAGCAGGTGCCGGCGGCGTTTTTATGGCCTACGAACTTACAAAACTAAACTGCGGCGCTAAAGTTCTTATGGTTGATAAGGGAGCTCCTCTTGAAAAGAGACAGTGCCCGATAAAGAAAGGGCTTACGCCTACATGCGTTAAATGCAGCCCGTGTCATATAATGAACGGCTACGGAGGCGCAGGTACTCTTTCCGACGGAAAGTACAACATAACTACTCAGTTCGGCGGGGAGCTGCACAAATATGTAGGCACGGAAGAAGCCATGGCTCTTATGGAATATGTCGACAGCGTTCTGTGCAGCATGGGCGGAAAAGACGCTAAGCTTTACGAGACCAGCAGGGAGCTGAAGACTAAGGCGCTTCATTATGACCTGCATCTTCTTGAAGCAAAGGTACGTCATCTCGGAACTGACAGAAACGTTGAAATCCTCGGAAGAATATTCGACTATATATCGCCGCACATAGAAACTAAATTTTATACAGCCCTGGATAAGGTGGAAAAACTTGACGACGGAACCTTCAAGGTTGTTACGGATAAGGGAGAAGAGCTTTATTGCAGCGAGCTTGTGCTTGCGGCCGGACGTTCCGGTTCAAAATGGATAAGCTCCGTATGCGACGGCCTCGGTATAAAGCAGAAGAAAAATAGGGTGGACATAGGCGTCAGAGTGGAGCTGCCTGCTGAGATTTTCAAACATATAACAGACGACGTATATGAAAGCAAATTTGTATACCAGACTGACAAATACAACGATCTGGTCAGGACATTCTGTATGAATCCATACGGCGAAGTTGTATCTGAGAACACCAACGGTATCGTTACCGTAAACGGTCACAGCTATGCGGATCCTGCGCTGAGGACGGAAAATACCAACTTTGCGCTTCTAGTTTCAAATACATTCACAGAGCCATTTGAAGACAGCAACGAATACGGAGAATCTATTGCAAAGCTTTCCAATATGCTGGGCGGAGGCGTGCTGCTGCAACGTTTCGGCGATTTAGTCAAGGGAAGAAGATCAAGCAAGAGACGTATGGAAAAGTGCTTTACAAGACCTACTCTTAAAGCGACGGCAGGAGATTTGAGCCTTGTAATACCTAAGAGACAGCTTGACGATATAATCGAGATGATATATGCTTTAGACAAGATTGCTCCGGGAACAGCCAATGAAGATACGCTGCTTTACGGCGTAGAGGTCAAATTCTACAACATGAAGGTGGAAGTGGACGGAAATCTCCGGACTGAGGTTGACGGCCTTTACATTTTAGGGGACGGTTCGGGTGTAACACATTCACTTTCTCAGGCTTCGGCCAGCGGCGTATACGTAGCGAGAATACTGAATGAAAAATACAGATGATTATTTTCGTCATGCTATTGATATTGAGTCGATGACGCCGGAAAGAATATGAGAGGAATATAAAAGGAGGGTTCAAGATTATGAGTGAAAATTTCAAGTTTTTCCAAAACAGTAAGTGCGAATTTTTTCCTTGTCACAAGACAAGCAATAAGGAGTCGTTCAACTGCCTTTTCTGTTATTGCCCCCTTTATGCGCTGGGAGATAAATGCGGAGGCAATTTCAAATATCTGGACGGAGGGATAAAAGACTGTTCGGGATGTTTGATTCCTCACAGCCCGAAGGGATATGATTACGTTATATCAAAGTATGGCGAAATAATGGAGCTGGCCAGAAGAAAATAAGATTAAAATCCGCCCGCGCAAGCTGACTTTTTGGGCGGATTTTTTATTATCCGTTCACCTGTTATACAGGTAGGCGCTGATAATATCCATCTGTCGGCTAAAACGGCAGATGGGTGGATGTCCCACAAAAGGCGAGAGTCGGCCGGGCGGACGGGGCATGAGCATATAGCGGAATTTTGTCGTATAAACAGACATGCGTATATGCCGGAAAGCCGCAGAAGAAAATATGTAATCATAATTACACTCCTTTGCATATTCTGTTAGGTAGAAGATGAAAGGAGAGTTGCCATGTTTTTAATAATAGTCGGGACAGGAGTTATGGGAAGCATAATAAAAAGATGCGCCGAAGAAGACGGAGCGTTCGACAGAATAGAGATGATAGAGCCTCTGGAGAAAAAATGGCCTGATGAAAGAGCAGATCTTATAATAGATTTCAGCCATCCGAAAGCGATACAGGGAATATACGAATATGCAAGGGAACAGGGAGGAAACATTCCCGTGGTAATGGGTACCACAGGTCAGACGGAAGAGGATGAGGAAATTATAAGGATGCTTGAAAGAATATGCCCCCTTTGCAGAAAAACAAATTTTTCAAGAGGCGTTTCGGTGATGAACAAGCTGGCTGAGGAGGGTAAAAAACTTGTTGAAGAATACGGCGTGTGCGATATTAAGGTTGAGGAAATACATCATAATAAAAAAACAGACGCGCCCAGCGGAACAGCCAAAACCTTATGCAGTCTTTTAGGACTGGAGGAGAAAGAGGCTGTTTCGTTGCGGATGGGAACGGTTTTCGGAAAACATAAAGTATATTTTGCTTTAGAGGACGAGGTAATTGAGATTACGCATACGGCCTATTCAAAGAAAATATTTGCGGCAGGCGCTCTTGAGGAGGGCAAGAAAATGCTGGGAATATGAAGCGGCATTATACTTTTTAAGTTGACTAAACTTGAAAAATATGCTAAAAATATTCAAAGTGTACTAAAGAAAATTTTATTGGAGAAAAATATGGAAGTGGAACTTAAATTTCTGGTTAAAGATAAGCTGGCCAGAGATAGAATTTTGCAGGATAATTATCTCGATGAGCTGGTACAGGAGGGCTCAAGAGAAGAAATTCAAATGAAGGCTGTCTACTTCGATACAGAGAGTATGGAGCTTTGCGGAAAGAAGATGACTTTCAGGGTCAGGCTTGAAAACGGCAAGCCTGTAGCTACTCTCAAATGGGGAGAAAACAGCGAAAACGGACTTCATATCAGAGGAGAACTGAATGTTCATGTTGAAGAAAATTTTATGAACTCACCGAACCTCAGCGTTTTTAAAGGGAGCCAGATATACGGCGAGCTGGCCGAAATCGCCGCTGACAAAGAGCTGCGCCCTTTGATGGAGGTTGAATACATGCGTAAGCAGATGATGGTAGATACGGGAAAGTCGATAAGCGTTGTTTCTCTTGACGTGGGAGAAGTGAGGACTTCTGCGGGAAGTTCTGATATTTCCGAACTGGAGATCGAGCTTTATTCCGGAGACAGGGACGATATGGTTGAGATGGGACGAAGACTGGCGTCCAAATATAATCTTAAAGAAAGCGACCTGAGCAAATTTCAGAGAGGCCTGGCAGTCATCGGAAAGGAAAATTTATGCGATTAAAACGCATCGGAATTTATCAGAACAGGTTATATAAAAGATAAGAGCAGAGGACGTTTTCAGAAGCCGAGGCACTTGTCCGGAGTCTGCAAGACGTCCTTTTCCGGTTAACCTTCGGATTAACTGTAAATATAATCAAAATTTGACAAATTTGACTGTGGATACACTTTACTTTACTGCTGTTTCGAGGTATAATATTATGCAATTGTCCGTTAATTGACGGAATTCAGATTGCAGGTTGTCTGACGGAACTTAGGAGGATAGATTTTAATGAAAACAACATTTATTTCAAGAGAAAAAAACGATGTTAAATTTACAATGGAATTTACAGCAGAGGAATTTGAAAATGCTCAAATTAAAGCTTATCAGCAGAATAAGAATAAATTCCAGATAGACGGTTTCAGGAAGGGCAAGGCTCCGAGAAGCATAATAGAAAAACGTTACGGAGAAGGAATCTTCTTTGAAGACGCTATAGACTTGCTTTTCAGCGAACATTATGCCAAGGCGCTTGCAGAGCTTGAACTTGAGGTTATCGACAGCCCTGCCGCCGAATTCAGCAAAATAGCCAAGGGAGAAGGTTTCACTGCAACTATTACCGTTCCTTGCTATCCTGTAGTTGAAGTTAAGGATTACAAGGGCGTTGAAATTGAAAAAGTCGAGCAGGAAGTAAAAGACGAGGATGTGGACAAGGATATAGAGGCTCTGCAAAAGAGAAACGCCAGAGTAGTCAGCGTTGAAAGAGAAGCCAAAGAGGGCGATACGGTAGTTTTAGATTATGCCGGCTTTGTGGGCGAAGAACAGTTTGAGGGCGGCACAGCAGAGAGACAGGAACTTAAGCTCGGTTCCGGCATGTTTATACCGGGATTTGAAGAACAGCTCGAAGGAGCTAAGCCGGGAGATAAAAAGGACGTAAACGTTACGTTCCCTGAAGAATACCATGCGGAAAATCTGGCAGGCAAAGAAGCTGTCTTTCACTGTACCGTACACGAAGTAAAAGAAGAACAGCTTCCTGAGATAGATGATGAATTTGTAAAAGATGTCAGCGAATATGATACTCTTGAGGAATTAAAAAAGGCTACGAGGGAAAGACTAGAAAAGTATGCTAAAGCAAGCGCGGAGACTAAGATGCAGGATGCGGCTCTTGTAAAGGTCGTAGAGGCCAACGAGGTGGAAGTGCCGGCTGTTATGATCGAGGACGAAATGAGCAGAATGATGCAGGAGCTGGATCAGCAGCTTCGTTATCAGGGACTTACTCTGAGCCAGTACATGGAATTTACAGGCAAAGACATGGCGGCTTTCAGAGATGAGATAAAACCTGACGCTGAAAGACAGGTTAAGACGAGAATCATATTAAACAGCATAGTTGACGCAGAAAAAATAGAAGTTTCAGAAGAAGAAATGGAAGAAGAGATAAACGTTATGGCGGCGCAGTATCAGACTACAGCCGACAAGATAAAGGAAATGATAGGCGTTGAAAATCTCACTTATCTTCAGAAAGACATCAAGGTAAAGAAAGCCATCAAGTTCATCTACGATAATGCGGTTATAAAATAAGCGTATAAGTGGCGACAATTTTGACGGTATAGAAGACAACATTTGCAGAAAGTGCAAAGAGAAAGGGGTATGAAAATGGCGTTAGTACCATATGTAATCGAACAGACCAGCAGAGGCGAGAGATCATATGATATATATTCCAGACTTTTGAAAGACAGGATAATTTTTTTGGGAGAAGAGATAGATGATCATGTGGCCAGCCTCGTGGTTGCACAGCTTCTGTTCCTCGAGGCAGAAGATCCCGAGAAAGATATATGTATATATATCAACAGCCCGGGAGGCTCGGTGACGGCAGGAATGGCGATTTATGATACGATGCAGTACATTAAGCCTGACGTATCGACGATCTGCGTAGGTTTGGCAGCCAGCATGGGGGCATTTCTTCTTTCATCGGGAGCAAAGGGAAAGAGAATGGCGCTGCCTAATGCGGAAATAATGATTCATCAGCCTCTTGGCGGGGTAAAAGGACAGGCAGAGGATATAAAGATTCATGCAGACTGGATTTTGAAAACAAGAGAAAAACTCAACTCGATACTGGCCTTAAACACAGGTCAGTCTCTGGACAGAGTTGAGAAAGATACGGACAGAGATAATTTTATGAGCGCGGAGGAAGCTGCGTCCTACGGCCTCATAGACAAAGTGATTCAGTCCAGATGATGATTTTAGGGGGAATAAATAAGATATGAGCAAATATGATGAAAATAAACAGCTCAAATGTTCTTTCTGCGGAAAACCTCAGAGTCAGGTAAACAGACTGGTCGCAGGACCGGGAGTTTATATATGCGATGATTGCATACGCATATGCACGGATATATTGGAAGAGGGAAGCGCAGAAGAAAAAGCCGATAAGGCGGAAACTGCATATAAGCTGCCTAAGCCTAAGGAGATAACCGAAGTTCTTTCCGAATACGTTATAGAGCAGGACAGAGCAAAAAAAGCTCTGGCGGTAGCCGTTTACAATCATTACAAGAGAATAAACGAAAGCAAAAATGTCAAAGACGACGACGTAGAGCTTCAGAAGAGCAATATAGTTATGATAGGACCTACCGGCTCGGGTAAAACATTGCTGGCGCAGACTCTGGCGAAGATTCTGGACGTACCTTTTGCCATAGCCGATGCGACGGCGCTGACAGAGGCCGGATACGTTGGAGAAGACGTGGAAAACATTTTGCTTAAGCTCCTTCAGGCGGCCGATTACGATGTTGAAAAGGCACAGAAGGGGATCATATATGTAGACGAGATAGATAAGATTTCCAGAAAATCGGAGAATCCGTCCATAACAAGAGACGTAAGCGGAGAGGGAGTGCAGCAGGCGCTGCTTAAAATACTTGAAGGCACGGTTGCAAATGTTCCGCCGCAGGGAGGAAGAAAGCACCCGCACCAGGAATTCATTCAGTTTGACACCACCAACGTACTGTTCATATGCGGAGGCGCTTTCGATGGTCTTGATAAGATTATAAAGCGCCGTATGGGCGATAAGGTGATAGGTTTCAATTCCGAAATAAAGGAGCAGAAAAGTGAAGAGGAAAATCTTTTGGCTAAAGTTCAGCCTGAAGATTTGCTGAAATTCGGTTTAATACCTGAGTTTATAGGAAGACTTCCGGTAATGGTCACATTGGAAGAGCTTTCCGGAGAGGCTCTTGTGAGAATAATAAAGGAGCCTAAGAACGCTCTGCTTAAGCAGTATAAAAAGCTGCTTGCCATGGATGGAGTGGAACTTGAAATGGATGATGAAGCCGTAAAATCCATAGCGGAGCAGGCCATAGAACGTAAAACCGGCGCCAGAGGTCTCAGAAGCATAATGGAGGGCATAATGACGGAGATCATGTATGAAATTCCGTCAAGAGAAGACGTTAAGAGATGTATAGTCTCAAAAGAAACAGTTGAAAAGAAAGCAAAACCGGCATTAGTGCTGGAAAACGGCAAACTTTTGGAAGAACGTGAAGCTACTGCTTCATAACAAGGCGGCTCAGGTCGCCTTGTTTTCTAAAAAATAGAAAGGAGGAAGCTATGACAGCAGCAGAAGAAAAAGAAATTTTGATTCAGGGCGAAGAAGATGAAAGACTTGTCATGCCCTGCATACCTCTCAGAGGACTTTCCGTATTCCCTCAGACCGTAAGCCATTTCGACGTAGGCAGGGAAAAGTCGGTGAAAGCTCTTGAAGCCGCTATGAAAAAAGATAAAATTCTCTTCGTATCCTCCCAAAAAGATGAGAATATTCTTATTCCTACGGAGGAAGATTACTATAGAGTAGGAACCGTCGTAAAGATTAAGCAGATGCTTAAAATCCAGGGAGATTCCGTTAGAGTTCTTGTGGAGGGGCTCTACCGCGCA
This sequence comes from uncultured Clostridia bacterium, assembly GCA_937900415.1. Lineage (GTDB taxonomy): Bacteria > Bacillota > Clostridia > Peptostreptococcales > Anaerovoracaceae > Fimisoma. The sequence continues at coordinate 19,133 of CALCEY010000013.1, read as the reverse complement.
GCGATAAAGCAGGTGGTTTCGGAAGAACCATATATAACGGCAGAAGTGGAAGAGGTGCCTAAAAATCATGTGTCTGAGGATGACCTTGAGGTTGAAGCTTTAAAGAGAGTTGTTCTGAATTCCTTCGACGAATATCTTAACCTCAATCCGAGCGCCAGAACTGACACTTACGATATGGCGGCGGCATTCAAGGATGCGGAGATTTTTGCCGATACTGTAGCGGTGCAGTTGAACCTTGACACGGAAGACAAGCAGGAGATACTGGAAACCTTTGATATAAAACAGAGACTTATCCTGATAAACACTCTGATTTTTAAAGAAAATGAGATTCTGAGACTGGAGCGCGAACTTAGCGAAAAGGTTCAGGAAAGCGTAAAACAAAATCAGAAGGAATATTATCTTAAAGAGCAGCTAAAGGCCATACAGTCCGAGCTGGGAGCTGATGAAGACGCTGCGGACGAAGCTCAGAAATGGCTGGAAAAGCTGGCAGAGCTTAAACTTGATGATAAGATTACAGACAAGGTAAAAAAAGAGATAAACAAGTTCACTAAAATGATGCCTAATTCTGCGGAAAGCGGCGTAATCAGAAATTACGTGGACACGATAATAAGTCTGCCATGGAATAACAGTTCAAAGACAAATTCCGATTTGAGAAAAGCCGAGAGAATCCTCGACGAGGATCATTACGGTCTGGGAAAGGTGAAGGAAAGAATACTTGAATATCTGGCCGTCATTCATCTTTCAAAGGCTGTAAAGGGGCCTATAATATGTCTTGTAGGGCCTCCCGGCGTAGGCAAAACGTCTATAGCCCGCTCGATAGCCAGAGCAACCGGCAGGGAATTCGTAAGGATGTCGTTGGGCGGAGTAAGAGACGAGGCGGAAATAAGAGGACACAGAAGAACTTATATCGGAGCTATTCCCGGAAGAGTTATAAGCGCAATTAAGGACGCAGGAGCAAATAATCCCGTATTTCTGTTTGACGAGGTGGATAAGATAGGCTCGGATTTTAAAGGCGACCCTGCGTCTGCACTGTTGGAAGTCTTAGATCCAGAGCAGAACAAGGAATTTACGGATCATTTTCTCGAGGTCCCGTTCGATTTATCGAAGGTGATGTTTATAACTACAGCCAACTCGACGGATACGATTCCGAGACCTCTTCTTGACAGGATGGAGGTCATCGAGGTGTCCGGTTATACCGAAGAGGAAAAGGTAAAGATAGCTCAGAGATACCTGGTACCTAAACAGATGAAGGCTCATGGCCTTAAAAAGAAAAATTTCACCATGGGAGAAAGAGCTTTAAGAGATCTGATAAATTTTTATACGAGGGAGTCTGGAGTAAGAAATCTCGAAAGAGAAATAGGCAGCCTGTGCAGAAAGGTAGCCAGAAATATCGTGAGCAAGAAAGGCGAGGTTTACAGGATAACCTCCGCTTCGCTGGAAAAGTATCTTGGAAAGCACAGATACAGATACGATATTGTTGAAAAATCCGGAGAAATAGGAGTTACAACCGGTATGGCGTGGACTCAGGTCGGAGGTGATACTCTTTTCATAGAGACGGCTCTCGTCCCCGGCACCGGCGCCATACAGCTTACCGGTCAGCTGGGCGATGTAATGCAGGAATCGGCAAAAACTGCCATAACCTATATACGCTCTATAGCTGAGGAGTACAATATAGAAAAGGATTTCTACAAGAATTATGATCTCCATGTTCATGTTCCTGAAGGAGCCGTGCCTAAAGACGGGCCTTCAGCCGGCGTTACAATTTTTACGTCGGTGATGTCCGCTCTTACAGGCCGCCCTGTAAAAAAGGACGTAGCCATGACAGGAGAGATAACTCTAAGAGGCAAGGTTCTGCCGGTGGGAGGCATAAAGGAAAAAGTTTTTGCGGCTCACAGGGCGGGAATAAAGACGATATTGCTGCCGCAGGACAACAAGGCTGATATAGACGATATTCCGCAGTCCGTTAGAAAGCAGCTTAAATTCGTGCTTTTGGAAAAAGCAGTGGAAACTCTTCAATACGCACTGGAAGAAAGCGCAAAGGTGTAGTATGATAATAAGAGACGCAGAGCTTGAAGCTATAGCCGTAAAGGCCGGCCAGTATCCTGAAGATTCAATGGCCGAAATAGCCTTTGCCGGAAGATCAAACGTCGGAAAATCATCTCTGCTCAATTTGCTTACCGGGAGAAAAAGCCTGGCAAGAGTATCCGGAAGCCCGGGCAAGACCAGGACCATCAACTTTTACAACATTAACGGCGAGTTTAGAATAGTGGATTTGCCGGGATACGGTTATGCGAAGGTTTCAAAGCAGATGAGCCGCGAGTGGGGGCCTATGATGGAAGAATATTTACAGAAAAGAAGGGGACTTAAAAAAGTCATCCAGCTGGTGGATATTCGTCATGCTCCTTCCGCTCAGGATATTCAGATGTACGAATATTTAAGACATTACGGCCTTGACGGCATAGTTGTCGCCACCAAGGCTGACAAGGTATCCCGCAACGAGGCGCAGAAATGTATAAGCGTTATCAGGCGCACCTTGAAGCTTGGGAGCGGAGATAAAGTTATTCCTGTTTCCGCATTGAAAAGGACAGGTCATGACATGCTGCTTGAAGAGATGGAAAAGCTTCTGGAGGAATAAATGAGTTTTATCAGTTTTAGAATTCTTGTCAGACGTATCGGCGCTATAAAATCAATGATGCGCGATAAAACTGTGCCGAAGCGCAAAAAGGCTCTCGTGGTCATCGGTTTGATTTATCTTTTTCTGCCGGTAGACCTGATACCTCCCGTGCTTTTCCCTTTCGGTTTCCTTGATGACATAGTCCTGTGGATATGGATAATATGGACTCTAAAGGATACGTTGGATTTGTACTGGGAGGGAGAAAAGGAGCAGGATTTTTCCGAAGCGTTTAATAAAGAAGATATAATAGAAGGCGTAGAATTTACTGTAGACCGGGAGGAAGAGAAAAATGAGCGTCAATAATCAGACGGGAAAGGTGCTGTTTACCAGAGAACAGATAGAGGCCAGAGCGGCGGAAATCGGCGCTGAGATATATAATGATTACGGCGGCGAGCCTGTTTATCTTATATGCACCTTGAGAGGAGCTGTAATGTGGATGGCCGATATAATGAAAAATGTAGCCAATGATACAGAGATAGATTTTATCATGGCTTCAAGCTACGGTTCGGGAACGGCCAGCTCCGGAGTAGTGAAGATCAAAAAGGACCTGGAGGGAGATATTTACGGCAAGAATGTTATAATTGTCGAAGATATAATAGACAGCGGAACTACCCTTAAGCATCTTAAAGAACATCTGGCCGACAGAAATCCAAAGAGCATAAAGATATGCACTCTTTTGGACAAGCCGTCAAGAAGAGTCGTCGATATAGAAGCCGATTATGTGGGCTTTTCCATAGATAATCTTTTCGTGATAGGATATGGGCTTGATTACGACCAGAAGTACAGAAATCTGCCTTATGTAAGTTATATTGAGGGATAATGCGGTAATATAACAGATAAGCAGTATAATATGGGTTATAAAAAAATGCAAAGGAGATACATAAAATGGCTTACGAAGTAAAGATAGGAATATCAAACAAACACGTTCATTTGAGTGAAGAGCATGTAGAGGCTCTGTTCGGCAAGGGCCATCAGCTTACCCCAAGCAAGGCTCTGGTTCAGCCGGGACAGTTTGCATGTGAAGAAAAAGTCGATATAGTCGGACCTAAGAATACTCTTAAGGGAATAAGAGTATTGGGTCCTGTGAGACCTGAAACTCAGGTGGAGCTGGCTATGACGGATGCAAGAACTGCAGGAATCAAAGCTCCGGTAAGAGAATCCGGAAAGCTGGCGGGAACTCCGGGCTGCAAGCTTGTGGGACCTTGCGGCGAGGTTGAGCTTGATCACGGAGTAATGGTCGCTATGAGACACGTTCATTTGAACGACGAACAGGCAGCCGAGGCCGGAGTAAAGGACGGCGAGATAGTCAGCATCAAAATTGAGGGTGAAAGAGGGCTGGTATTCGATAATGTTCTCGTAAGAGCCGGTTCAAAGCATGAAAGGGAAGTTCATCTCGATACGGATGAAGGAAACGCAGCAGGCTGCGGCGCAGATACTGTGTGTACGATAATAAAATAAGACTTATCGGCAGATGTATACAAGAGACCCGCGCGGTAAAAACCGCACGGGTCTTGTTTGCAATATTCAAAGGCTTTTCGTCGCCTTGTATTTTATTTGAGACCATATGAATATGACGTCGGATCCCGGAACCATGGGATATGGGGCGTAAAATATGTGAAAACTATCAATAATGCGGCGAGAGCAAGCAGCAAGGCGATTCCTGCCGGTCCAGAGCCTGGAATACGGGAAGCGCGGCTTTTTATCATACGGTAATTGAAAAAATATGCAAGCGCCGCGGCGGCAATGAATATAAATATGTCTATCCACATAATATTTTTACCGAGGATTCCGATGTAAGTATAATATGAGACGGTGACGGCAGACATAGATAAAAGCACCGACAGGGAAGTAGACCATATGAGGTTTGGGATTTCTGTTTTTTTCCGGCGTAAGTATATCAACTGTATGATTAGAAAAAATAAAGCGGGGAAATAGATAAGCTTTAAATGTTCCCACGGACTTTCGTTTACAGGAGAGACGGCGGCGATAATTTTGCTGCCGCTTAGCTCAAAAAGAAAATGAAGAGGAAATCCAGCCGCTGCTGTAAAGATAAATCCCATAATCATCTGAGTCTTAAGAGAAAAAACCTTTGATTTTGGTACATACATATTTACGAACCAACTTTCTGTAATATTATTTACATTGTATTTTATCCTTATTTGGTGTATCATATACTATGAAGAGGTATTTTTAGGAGGAAGAATATTGAGGAAGTTCAATTATGTTTGTTCATTCCTGCTTGTAATTACGTTATCTGTTTTTATAATAACGGCAGGACAAAACATATCGGCACGAACATCGGGAACTTACCTATACTACTTTAATGATACGAGGGCTGTGAACAATCTTGGCACTGAATATACGAGCTCGCAGATGGCGGATGAAATTGCGGGATTTATGAATTCCTGGAGACCTGATGAATTTCAGGTGTATGAAAATACAGGTTATGATATGCAAGGGATTTTTTCTGCCAGGGACAGCGGCAACATGCTGAGAGTTAAGACTGCCTTGGATATAAGCTTAGTAATATGCTTGGTCAGCCTGATTATTACGGTGTCTATATATGTTTATTTTTTAAAAAATGATTTTAAGCTTGTTTTGAGGAAGCGTCTCAAGGCATCGTGGGCAGTTACGGCTGCAATGCTGATCATAGAGGGCTTTTTACTCATGAGCGAAAAAGGCGTCGGTTGGCTTGCTTCGTTTATAGGTCTTGAGTCTTTAAGCGACAATTCTCTTTTGTCGGCGATACTTGGAGGAGATTTTGTAAATATGGCAGGCTTTTTTGTGATGGCGTATACCTTTGCCGTTGCGGCGGCATTGTCTTATCTTACTTATGTTTTAACTAAGCCGCCAAGAATTTTTTATTAGAAAAGGAGCGCATATGATATTTGTTCATTTAGCTGAGGGCTTTGAAGAAATTGAAGCAGTTGCCACTGCAGACATATTGCGGAGAGGAGGCTTGGATGTCAGCCTGGTTTCCGTAACGGGTGAGCTGTGTGTTAAGGGTGCTCACGGTATAGTTGTGGAAGCTGATTCGTTGCTTGAAGATATGGATTATGACGTCTGCGACATGATAGCTTTGCCGGGAGGTATTCCGGGAGCTTATAATCTGAGAGACAACAGAGAACTGTGCCGTAAAATCGCTGTTTTTAATGAAGAAGGTAAAGGGCTGGCTGCAATATGCGCAGCTCCGTTGGTTTTCGGAGCGCTTGGCATTTTGACAGGAAAGAAAGCTACAATTTATCCCGGTATGGAAGAAGAGCTTAAAGGCGCGGAAGCTTTGGATTTCCCGGTTGTGAGAGACGGAAACGTCATTACGGCGCAGGGCCCTGCGGCAGCCATGAAATTCGCGGTTGCCATAGTAAAATACTTTAAAGGAGAAGAGGCAGGAGAAGCTTTGGAAAAAGACCTGCTGTTGTATTGATGAGTCTCAAAATAGATTTTCATATTCATACATGCTGCTCTGACGGAACCATGAGTCCGGAGGAGATTGTAGAGAAATATAATAAAGAAGAGTTCAGCACGATAGCCATTACGGATCATGAGGTGACGGATGGCATAAAAGCGGCTCAGGAAGCAGCCCGTGATAAGAACATAAAAGTTATACCGGGTATAGAGCTGGCTACAGATACAGATAGCACGGAACTCCATATTTTAGGATATTATATAGATACGGAAAACGCTCGTCTTAAGGAAGCTCTGGCAAGGCTTGCAGAAATACGAAAGAAGAGAAACGAGGGTATACTTAGAGTCTTGCAGGAAAAAAATATAGAAATAGAAGAAAAAGATTTGATTCAGCACGAGGGGCAGACATATATAGGGAAACCCAACTTTGCCGCTGCTCTGCTGGATAAGGGATATATAAAAGAATTTTCAGAGGCCTTCAGTCCCGGCCGGTTTTTGGAATCAGAAGAGGTAAGAGCAGTTAGGAGAGAAAAGCTTTCTACAGAGGAAGCTATAGACCTGATAAGAGGGGCCGGCGGCATACCCGTTTTAGCTCACCCTTGCAAAATCAGAGGTATCGGGCGGCGCGGAAGCGAGGAGTTTGAGAAAAACTTTGACGTTCTTCTGGCAAAATTGAAGAAAGCCGGACTTAAGGGGCTTGAGTGCGTATATCCGCAGCATAACGACGAGGAACGATTATATTTCATCAGTATGGCGTCCAAGTATCATCTTCATGTCACCGAGGGTTCGGATTTTCATGGAAGACAGCGAACTTTTCAGAATATGGAAGCTCAAGGGGCTGTGGAATAAAAGAATATGAAATGAAATATGCAAATAGTGTGCGCCGTGGAGAAAGTATTTTCTTACGGCGCATTTTTTAGATGGCGGGCATGCATAATCTTAGCGTTGCCAAGCACGGCCATAGATATTATAATAAAGTAAACAGACAGAGTTACGACAAAAGGAAAGGAGAGATTATGTCAGTATTCAGCAGCAGAAGAGTAGCGGCAGCTGTGAGGACGGGAGAGGATTTCGATATTGCCATAACATCAAAAGTAGATGTGATATTTTTGCTTTATTCCAGCATAATGAATATAGAAGATTATGTGAAAAAGGCGCACAAGGCGGAAAAGAAGATTTTCATACATATGGACTTTGTCGAAGGTGTAGGAAAGGACAGAGCCGGAATGGAATTCATAAAATCGGTCGGCGCAGACGGCATACTTACCACGAAGACCAACATGATAAGGCCGGCTAAGGATTGCGGATTGATAACGGTTCAGAGATTTTTCATCGTGGATTCTCATTCAGTGGACACGGCAGTGGAATCAATCAGAATAGCGAAGCCGGATGTCGTAGAGATAATGCCGGGAGTGGTGGAAAAAAAGATAAGAGAATTTTCCCAAAAAGTGTCAATGGAGATACTTACTGGAGGCTTAATCGAGTTCAAGGAAGATGTGGATATGGCCATAGAAGCGGGAGCTACGGCTGTTTCCACTGCAAACAGAGAACTTTGGAACTATAGATAGCTGCATGGACAGCAAATATAAATGATTTCGGGAAAGAGGGGAAGAAGAGATGAAAATTAAATTTTGCGGAGCTTCGCAGGGTGTAACGGGTTCATGTCATTTGATAACTACGGATAAGCATAAACTTTTACTGGATTGCGGTCAGTTTCAGGGCGGAAAATCAATGGAGGCAATGAACAGAGAAGCATTTCCCTTCATTCCGGAAGAGGTGGAATGTGTAATTTTGAGCCATGCTCATATAGATCACTGCGGACGGCTTCCTCTGCTGGTAAAGAGAGGCTTTAAGGGTCAGATATACTGCACCGACGCTACTGCGGACCTTTTGGATGTCATGCTAAGGGACAGCGCGTATATCCATGAAAAAGACGCGGAAATGCAGAGCAGAAAGAACGCCAGAACGGGCAAGTCTCCGGTGGAGCCTCTTTATACAATCAAAGACGCGGAAGAAGCCCTTACGCTGGTAAAGCCTGTGCTGTATGACCAGCTTATAGAGCTTAATCCCGAAGTCAAGATAGTTTTCAACGACGCCGGACATATACTCGGCTCAGCCATAACAGAGCTTTGGATTACCGAGGGGGAAAATACATCCAAGATCGTCTTTTCCGGAGACTTGGGCGTGATGAACAGGCCTATACTCAGAAATCCGACGAAAATAAAGAAGGCCGATTACGTGATAATGGAGACTACATACGGCAACCGTATTCACGAGGCTAATTCCACCAGCATAGATGAGCTGATAAGGGTAACGATAGATACGGTTAAAAGGGGCGGAAGCGTCATAATACCTTCCTTTGCCGTGGGAAGAACTCAGGAGCTTATATATCAGTTCAACATGTTTTACGAAAATCATCCCGAATACAAAAAATACCTGGAGGACGTAAACGTCTATATAGACAGCCCGATGGCGACTACCGCAACAGAAGTATTCAAGCGGAACGCCCAGGTCTTTGATGAGGAAACTCGGGAATATATTCTGAACGGAGATAATCCTCTTGACTTTAAAAATTTGAAATTCACCAGAAATACGGCAGATTCCCAGATGCTGAACAACGATAAAACACCTAAAATAATAATTTCCGCCAGCGGAATGTGCGAGGCTGGAAGAATAAGACATCATCTTAAGCATAATTTGTGGGACAGCAGAAACAGCATAGTTTTTGTAGGCTATCAGGCAGAGGGAACTCTAGGAAGGCTATTGATAGAGGGGGCGAAAGAAGTTAAGCTGTTCGGCGAAACTATAATGGTCGGCGCTCAGATACACAATCTTGAAGGATTTTCGGGACATGCCGACAGAGATGGACTTTTGGACTGGCTCGGCGGCTTCCAGAAGAAGCCTAATCAGGTGTTTCTGGTTCACGGCGAAACGGATTCAAAGCTGGATTTTGCAAAGCTCATACATGATAAGCTGGGATATGAGCCGGTGGTTATAATGCAGAATTCTGAATTTGAACTGGAAACCGGAGAGCTTTTGAGCAAGGAGGACGTTATCGTTGACGTTATGGACGACGAGGCGATAGAGGAGCTTAAGGAGAAGATTTCCGACATAAAGCTACAGCTTGACCAAATCCTTTCAAATACTGAAGAGGTAATGGAAAACAAGCCTTCCGCCGAAAAGCTGAATCAGATAAACAACATAGTCTTGGAGCTTGAAAAGGCTTCGGTAAACCTCGGTTCTTCAATTACTGCCGAAGACAGGGATTTACGTCCGCTCAGCGAGCAATAGGAGTTTTGCAATGAAACATTCCAAAGAACATTCTGAAGTGATAGTAATAGGCATAGCAGGAGGAACCGGCTCCGGAAAGAGCACGATGATAAACAAGATAAAGGAAGAGTTCGGCGATGTAATAACCATCTTAAGTCATGACTTTTACTATAAACGCCGTGATGAACTTTCTCTTGAACAGCGCCGCAAGTTGAATTATGACCACCCTGACGCCTTTGATACTGACTTGATGATAACCCATCTGAAAGAGCTTAAAAAATGGAGACCTGTGGAGCGGCCCGTATATGATTTTACTATATACAACAGACTTGAAGAAACGGTCAGGCTTCGTCCTTCAAAGGTTGTCATCGTCGAAGGAATACTTATATTTCAAAACAGGGAACTGATGAACCTGTTCGACATAAAGGTCTTCATAGATACAGACGCCGATGTGAGAATTATAAGAAGAATTATGAGAGACGTCAGGGAAAGGGGAAGAACGCTTGAGTCAGTAATAGAGCAGTATCTTTCCAGCGTGAAGATAATGCACGAGCAGTTTGTAGAGCCTAGTAAAAAATATGCTGATATAATAGTTCCGGAGGGAGGATATAACGTTGTCGCTCTGGAAATGCTCAGTGAACGTATACATTCTCTTTTGAACCGGTAAAGAGCGGGAGTGATTTGGCTTACGCAAGTAAGGTCTGTAGAAGGCATAGCATGGGAGATTGCGGCGAGCGTCTGAGAAAGGGGAGATATTGGTTTTCCTGACAGCGGGCGTTTGACAGACAGTAAGTGTTTGAGTGATGACAGGCATTTGCATGATGAACGGACGCAGGAGCGGAGATGAACGTTTGTTAAAAGGCAAATGTTCAGCGTAATTTTAATATGAGATTTTGTACGAGCCTTCGGCATAACTTTTTTTGTAAAAAGTTATGCCGTTTTATTATTTTTGCAGTTTTGTACCTGAATGTAAAATTCATTTAAAGCCTTAAAATACGCATTTCCATCACTAAATTTGGAATTTGACGGAAAAAACATTGTTATATATGTCGGAAAATGTTACATATACTCTAAAAAGAGAAAGGTGTGTGATGTTATGAGAGAATATCAACAAAAATCAATGAAATCTTACGTATTGCCGGAAGCCGTATATAGACAGGCTCTGTGGGCGGTTAAAGATTTGCCGCGGCTTAAAAGACTGCTGGAAAAATCAAAGATATCGGAGGGCGATTTGCCGCAGACGTCGATGGTGGCTGAAAACAGCGGCAGGCCGTGGGCAGATAAAGATTTTACCGGTCAAAGCGCTGTGGAGAGAGCGATGATGTCGGTGAAAATCCAGGCTATAGAAGACGCTTTTTTTCAGATTCCGCATAAATACAGAGAAGGCATAAAATTAAAGCTGACCGAGGGGAAAAATTACAGCGATGATTTTCATCATAATACATGGAAAAAGTGGCAGCAGATATATATATTTCATGCTGCAAAGAATCTCGGCTTATACTGAGAACGTGAGCTTCGGAAATGCACTTTGAGCAAGCGCATATGCAGGATGGATATGATTCTTTGGATATTATATTAAAAACCTGTATTTGTCGAAAAAGGTCAGTAAAATGGGTTAAGAAAATTGTGGTTTGTGCTGAAAAAGATAGAATAAGGTGGTAATATGATATTGTAAAAAATTTACATAATTCAGGCGCTTGGATTTAGGAAGGGAGATGTGATTTGAACAAGAAAATAGCCGGCTTCGTGATAATTACCACGGCACTGGTGGGCATGGGAATTTGGGAAATGTGGGGGAGAGAGAATCTTTCGTATAAGGAAATTCTTGCAGTACGCAGCAATTTGCCGGCGAACACAGTGATAGAAGAGAAGGATATAAAAACAAAAAAATCTGAAAATCCTCCTAAGGAGGCGTTGAGGGCGGGAGAAGAAGAGAAAATAATCGGCATGGAGACGTCGCAGTTTGTGGCGGAGGATTCTCCGCTTTTCATGGAATATTTCAGAAACTCGCAGTTTGCTACAGGAGGAGCAACGGAAAAAGAATTTCTTTCTGTTCCTGGAGAATGGCTGCTATCGGTACCGCAGACTATAAGGCGAGGCGATAAGGTTACGTTCTATAACGGCAAGCTTAAGGTTATGACGGCAGTAGTGGCATATGTCAAGGATGGAAGCAATCAGGAGGTACTTTCAGCTGATAATGACAGATTTAACGGAACTTCAACGGTTCAGCATATAGAAATAATAGGGCATACGAACGATCTTGTGGAGCTTTCCCGTCTTGCAGGCGAAGGAAAGAGATTTACAATAATATATTGCTGATACAAATAGAAGTTTAAAACTGCCCAAGCCGATTGGAGGCGGTCTGAAGAACTTACAGATGTTCAGGAACAACCGGGTTTAACGGCGGCTACTGTTCGTATGCCGAAATACCGATGTATAAAAAGACAGATAAAGAATACTTGCAAGGGGAGAAAATGGAGCAGGAAAAACAATTTGAAGATTTCTATAAGCTGTGCAAAATCGTAGGGGAACACTTTGACAGGGAGTGGGAGGAGGCAGGCGAATGGGAAAAAGAGGAGAGGCTTGAAAGAGAGAAGAAGGCGATAATGGGGTATCAGGAGGAAATTGAATATTATAAAGAAAGGATTGAAGCTTTACTTGAAGTTTTATCACGGTGGAAAAACGTATATTTTCCGCCGTGGTACGGCAAGCTTTCAGAAGGGGTATTTGCCGAGCTATACGGACTTGCCGGACTGGAACCATGGGCATACGGCAGGACCGAAGCATATAAAAATTCTTCATCTGCAAAACTCATCGGAGACAGGCTATACTGCCTTATAGAAGGAAAATCAGAGCTTCAGCCTCAACGAATTTCCGCAGACAGAAGAGAACAATTGAAGCGCGCTTTGCTCATGGCAACACCTAAAGAGAGAATTGAAGCGGGTTTTCATGAAGTTTATCTTCGCAACGGCATAAGAATAACCATATATTCCGGAGACAGGACTAAAGAAGGAGAGGATATAATGGTCTTTAGAAAATATCTTCTGCGGGAACTGACTTTTGAAAAGCTGGCGGATCTTGGAACAATTCCTGCGGATGCCGTGGAATTCTTTAAGGTTATGGTAAGGATAGGCTTTAACGTGTTGTTTACAGGACAGGTGCGTTCAGGCAAGACGACTTTTATGCAGGTATGGCAAAGATATGAAGACAGCTCCTTAGAAGGACTGGCAATAGCTACAGATCCTGAGACTCCGTGGCATCTGATCATGCCGGAGGCTCCGATAATGCAGCTGGTTGCCGAAAGTGAGGACCTTGACTATCTTTATCGTTTTCTGCTGAGAGGAGACTGCGACTATATACTTTTAGAAGAAATGAGGGATGCCAGCGCTTTTAAAACGGCGCTGGACATCACCTCGGCGGGCACGGCAAGAAGCAAGGCGACTATTCACTCAGGAGATCCCCAGGACATTCCTTTTAAGATGGCCGCATCTGTTGTCGGAAGGTATGGAGGAAGCTTCAAAGGTATAATTTCGCAAGTTTTCAGGAACTTTAACTATGTAATGGAATTTTGCCAGGTACCTGAGAGCAAGGATATGAAAAGACTCATGTCCATAAGCGAGTACAGGTACGATGTGAGCTGCGACAGGGTTTCTATTCACTATATATGCAAGTTTGACGTAGAAAACGGCAGATGGCTTTGGAAATATGATATAGGAAAGGATAAAGAGAAAATGGGAAAGTTGTATCCTGAGGAGTTTAAAAGAATGAACAGTATGCTTAAGATGCTGGAGGAGAGAAATCCTCTCATGGAGAATACTGTTATATATCCGAGATATTACAGACCGGAGGAAGGAGAGTCTGATGTTCGCTGAAATATTTCTTACCGCGGCAGCCTTTGGAGGACTTGCTTTATTCTATTTTGAAGAAACGGGAGAAATATTCAGAAGCATAAGAGGCGCGCTGTATCTTCGCTCTCAAAGCATCAGAATAAGACGAAGGGATAAGGAAAAGTTGTCCGGGAAGTTAGACGAAATTAAAGATATGAGAGAAATTACGCTGATAGGATCTGTGTCAAGACTGCTTCAGGCTGTGGCCGGCGTAAGGGGGAAGAAGGCGGCGGTGATATTTATAGGCATATCCATCGCAATCGGATTGACAGTATTTTATCTCTTAAGATATAAAACGGCGCCGCTTCTTGCCTTTGCTTCAGGAATATTTGCGTTTTCAGCCCCATTTCTTATACTTTTGGGAAGACTTCAGTCTATTCGTATTGCAAATTCAAAAGAGGGAGATGTGATGATAGCGGAGCTTTTGGACAATTATAAAATGAATTACTTCAATATGCAGCAGGCCATTGAAGTGACCGCAATGAATATAAAAGAAGCTCCGAGATCGAGAAGGCTTCTTTTTGATTTATCGAAAGGCTTGAATACCGTGTCAAAAAAAACGGAAATAAAGAAACTGTTGGATGAATTTAGGTTTGCTATAGGAACATCTTGGGCTGCAGTCATGGCTGACAATATGTATTTCGCATTGGTGTCTGGAGTGCGAGTTACGGAGGCTATGGAGGACCTTATAAAAACGGTTGAAAAAGCAAGAAAGGCAGAGGAATTTGCAAGAAGAGAAAATAATGAAGGAAAGCTTATGCTCAAATACATGGCTCCGTGTTGCTATTTGCTGACGGTGGCGGCCGGAATCAAATATTTTGGACTTTCGCCGGAAGAATTTATAAAATACCAATTTATGACGGAGCCGGGAATGACATGGTTCATAATATCGTTATTGACCTACAGCGCAGGTATAGCTGTAAGAACATTTTTATCGAGGAGTAAGCTCGATATATGATTGTTTGTAAACGGAGGAATATTTAATATATGGAAATAAACGTTTATATGATTTTATTAACGATGTTGATGTCAGCCAGCGTTTACATTTACAGAAAAGATTTAAAAGCTGCAATTCCGTACAACGAACTGAGAAAGAGGCGAAAGGAGCTTGGAAGCAGTATAATGATGATGGCTGTCAGATATAAAAAAAGTAATCTGGATAGAGAACTTTTCAGCAGCAGCGTCACTTTGAAAAATCTTTCCCTTGTAAAGAAAGAAACTCCTATTTCAGCTGATTATATGTATGAAAAGCTGGCGGAAAACGGCGGGAGGTTAAAATCTGTATTCAGCCGTATGTTGACTTTGTACAGAACAGGGCATGACGATGAGGCCTTTAAGGTTGTAGCTGCAGAAATAGGAACAAAGTCTGCAAGGAATTTCGCGCATATACTTTCCAAATTAGATAAGATGAATCCGGCGCAGCTGACAGGGCAGATGGAAGTGTTTCAGGAAATGATGGCGGAGGCAGCTTTGACGTCGGCGATGAAAAAAACTCAGCGAAACGGAGCGATAATAACTCTATGCGCTTCGATGTCAGTATTTGCGCTGCTTATAAACTTCACGGTTGTAGTCATATTTATGGATACGCTTGATGTTCTGAACGGTATTTTTCTTTGACAGAAAGGGGAAAGCATGAAAAATTTAATAATTATAATAGGAACAATTGTACTTGGGGCAGTGATTGTAAATACGCTTGTTCTGGGAGATGAAAATTCGCTTAAGAGCACTGCCGGAGACATTGTGGAAAACGGAACCGGCACAATATCGGAATATCTCGATTTCGGCAGCATGACAGGAAACGCATGATATAAAGGGCAGGCGGGCTTTTCACATGAAAAATTTGATAATCATAATAGGAACCGTCGTTCTTGGCGCATTGATATTTAATATGATGGTAGGAGATGGAGAAGATACGCTTAAAAGTGCGGCGGAAAAAGTGATGAGGGAGACCATAGAGGTTTACAAGGACGGAGAGTGATGAATTGAAAGACTTGATAACGTCCATAGGTTCGATAACTATACTTATGATATTTGTTTTACAGTTTGCATCAAATCAAATTATAGCAAGTAAATTTGCAATTTCAGATGCTGTTGCAGAAAAATATGCGGGAAAACTTATTGCAGAAAGCAATGTGGATAATTCAGAGGAGCTTAAGCAAAGATTGTCTTCCGTTTTGGGTTGTAAAAGCGAGGAAGTGCTTGTAGAAGCTGAAGGAGATGATACATACAGCGTAAGCGCTCCGATAAAGGGCGTCATAGCCTGCGGAAAAATGGTAGGGATACCTGATGAGGACAATAAAATCATGTATAAAAAAATTATAAAGGCAGAATAATGAAAAACATGATAATTACTTTGGGCATTTTAATATTGATGACAATGCTCAATAAATTTCAGCTTGACATTTTTCTTCATATGATATAAAATAATTTTTCATAAAAGGGAGTAACTGGCATCGTTGAGATGTGATATATTGCGTCAAGACAATCATTAAATTGATTCGCTGATATCTTAAATAGTAAGACTTTTATCGTATATAATAAGATTATATGGTAAGAGTCTTTTTTTACGACTTTTGCTGAGAAAGGGAGAAGGAAAATGCAGTATTATTTGAAAACAACTGAAGAGGCTTTGAAAGAAGTCAATTCATGCGAAGAGGGCCTGCTGTCCTCGGAAGCGGAAAAACGACTTGCAGCCGACGGTAAAAACAAGCTGAAGGAACCGGAAAAAGACTCGCTTTTTAAAAAGCTGTTGCAGCAGTTTGCCGACCCGATGATTATAATACTTATAGTAGCGGCAGCAATATCGGGTATAACTTCGTTTTATTCAGGAGAAAGCTTTGCGGACGTAATAATAATTCTCTTTGTAGTTATTATAAACGCAGTGCTCGGAGTATATCAGGAAAGCAAAGCTGAAAAAGCCATAGAAGCTTTGCAGGAAATGGCCTCTGCTACCAGTAAGGTTTACAGAGACGGCAAGATTATGACCGTAAAGAGCGAAGATTTGGTAAAGGGCGACATAGTTGTTCTTGAAGCAGGAGACGCCGTTCCCGCCGATGGCAGGATTATTCACTGCGCCAGCATGAAAATAGAGGAGGCCGCTCTCACAGGTGAAAGCGTGCCTGTGGATAAAACCGAAGAAGCGCTCGAGCTTGCAGGGGAAAAGGAGATTCCTCTTGGCGACAGAAAGAACATGGTATACATGGGAAGCACTGTAGTTTACGGAAGAGGCGCTGCGGTTGTATGCGAAACAGGTATGAATACCGAAATGGGTAAGATTGCCGACGCCTTAGCTCAGGCAAAGGAGGGAAAGACGCCGCTTCAGCTTAAGCTGAGCCAGCTGAGCAAGGTCCTTACGGTTCTTGTTCTTGTTATATGTATGGTGATTTTCGGAGTAAGCCTGTTAAGAGCAGATACTCTTAACGGAGAAGTAATTCTGGACGTGTTTATGGTGGCGGTGAGCCTGGCGGTAGCAGCCATACCTGAAGGCTTGGCAGCCGTTGTGACCATAGTTCTTTCCATAGGCGTTACGAATATGAGCAAAAGAAATGCCATAATACGTAAGCTGACAGCAGTTGAAACTCTCGGCTGTGCTCAGATAATATGCTCAGATAAGACAGGAACCCTGACTCAGAACAAGATGACCGTAGTAGATTATTACGGCGGCGATGAAAAGCTTTTGTCTCAAGCTATGGCGCTGTGCTGTGACGCAAAGATAGAGCAGGGAGATTCTGAGGCTACGGGAGAGCCTACCGAATGTGCTCTTGTAAATTACGCTTACAAATTAGGCATTGAAAAGAAAGCCGTTGAAGAAAACCTGCCAAGAGTCGAGGAAGTTCCTTTTGACAGCGGCAGAAAGATGATGACTACCATTCATTCAGATAAAAATTCCGGCAAGATAATACAATATACCAAAGGGGCTCCGGATGAAGTTCTGAAAAAGTGTACGATGATTCTGGACGGCGGCGTTGTCAGAGCAATAACGCAGGAGGATAAGGATAATATCCTTAAGGCCAATAAAAATATGGCTGACAAGGCTTTGAGAGTGTTGATGGCTTCACAGAAAGTATATGATGCCATGCCGGATAAGATAAGCGCAGAATCCGTTGAAAATGATCTTTGCTTCCTGGGACTTGTGGGAATGATAGACCCGGTAAGACCTGAGGTTAAGGCAGCCATAGAGGAATGTGACAGTGCGGGAATAACTCCTGTAATGATTACCGGAGACCACGTGGACACGGCGGCTGCTATAGGAAGAGAACTCGGAATCCTGTCGGGCGGAAGAAGAGCTATAACGGGAGCCATGTTGAATGAGATGGACGATGATACCTTTGAAAAGGAAATAGAGCATATAGGCGTATACGCCCGCGTTCAGCCTGAGCATAAGGTCAGAATCGTAAATATGTGGAAGAAAAAAGGCTATGTTACGGCAATGACCGGAGACGGGGTTAATGACGCCCCGAGTATAAAATCGGCGGACATAGGCGTAGGAATGGGTATTACCGGTACAGACGTAACAAAGAATGTCGCAGATATGGTTTTGGCTAATGACAATTTTGCCACTATAGTAGGTGCCGTTGCAGAAGGAAGACGTATATATGATAACATACGTAAAGCTATACAGTTCTTGCTCGCTTCAAATATGAGTGAGGTAGTAAGTATATTTACGGCAACAATGCTTGGATTTACGATATTGCATCCTGTTCATCTGTTGTGGATAAACCTTGTTACGGACTGCTTCCCGGCTCTGGCACTCGGCGTTGAAAGACCTGAGGCCGATATAATGAAAAGAAAGCCGAGAAAAACAAGTGACGGAGTGTTTTCCGGAGGACTTGGCTTCGATATGGTATATCAGGGAGTTGTTCTGGCAGGGCTTACTTTGATAGCTTACTTTGTAGGTCATTATATTGAATCAGGCGTTTGGGAGATAGCTACAAGTCCTGACGGAACCACAATGGCATTCTTGACTCTTTCAATGGCAGAGATATTCCACAGCTTCAACATGCGTTCTCAGAGAGGAAGCATATTCAGTATAAAGCACTGGAATCCGTCTCTTACCTGGGCAGGCGTTGCCAGCTTCTTATGTACAACGCTTGTTATATATGTGCCGTTCTTATCGGAAGCATTTGAATTTGAACACATAAGTCTTATGGAATATGCAATTGCAATTGGTTTGGCTTTCTGTATAATTCCTATAGTTGAGATAGTAAAACTTATACAGAGAAAGACGGCTAAATAATCGAATAGATTTATTTATGAAGTGTAAACCCGGCAAGGTAAAGCAGCAGTGCGGTACCGAACCGGGTTTTTGAATTGAAAGAGGGTATCAACAATCCAACGGGCTTTACGTCAGGCTGAGGTATAAGAGCGTAGCGGTAATGACGGTAAGTCTTTGAAGGAACTTGCGGTGAATATTTCGTCGGTATGTGCTGCAGGAGTATAGCTTGAGAGACAGAAGGATGCTTATAAAATGGACTTAACATATTAAAGCGGTTGTGTTATAATGTCCGCATGAGATTATATGGCTTCGGCTTCGCCGCAAAGAGGCGGCCATTGAAACGCTGCTTGCATAACTGGAGGGCGTTAAAATGTCCGCATGAGATCATATGGCGGCTTCGGCTTCGCCGCAAAGAGGCGGCCATTGAAACGCTGCTTGTATAACTGGAGGGCGTTATAATGTCCGCATGAGATCATATGGCTTCGGCTTCGCCGCAAAGAGGCGGCCATTAAAACGCCGCTTGCATAACTGGAGGGCGTTAAAATGTCCGCATGAGATCATATGGCTTCGGCTTCGCCGCAAAGAGGCGGCCATTGAAACGCCGCTTGCATAACTGGAGGGCGTTAAAATGTCCGCATGAGATTATATGGCTTCGGCTTCGCCGCAAAGAGGCGGCCATTGA
>CALCEY010000012.1 GCA_937900415.1 uncultured Clostridia bacterium | reverse complement strand
CTCGTCGCACACGATGAATTTTGGGTCAAGAGCAAGAGCTCTTGCAATACCTATACGCTGACGACGGCCTCCGTCGAGCTCGTGAGGATAGACGTTTGCCAAACGAGAAGCCAGTCCTACGGTTTCCATCAGCTTGGAAACGTGAGCGGCTTTTTCTGCTTTAGATTTATGCACTTTATACCATTTCAACGGCTCTGCGATGAGTTCTTCCACTGTTTTTCTCGGATTGAGCGATGAAAACGGGTCTTGGAATATCATCTGCATGTTGCGCCGCATCTCGTGCATTTCACTGCTTTTCATCTTGGCGACGTCTTTTCCCTCAAAAATAATTTCGCCTGACGTTGGCTCGGTCAGCCTGAGGATAGCTCTTCCGGTCGTAGATTTGCCGCAGCCGGATTCGCCCACCAAACCGAGGGTTCTGCCGGCGTCAAGAGTAAAGGAAATATCGTCTACAGCCTGAAGCGTTCCTTTATGCGTTTTGAAATATTTCTTCAGATGGTTGACTTCAAGTAAATGTTCACTCATGACGTCACCTCCTATAACTTGAACTCAGGGTCTTCATAGCGCCAGCAGGCAACATAATGTGTATCGCCGAAATAAGTCTTTGCCGGAACTCCCTGTTTACATTTTTCTGTAGCATACCTGCACCGCGGAGCAAAGGCACATCCCTCCGGAAGCTCCATAGGGTCAAGCATTTGTCCCGGAATCGGTTTGAGCATTTCACGATCGTCGTTAATCTTGGGAAGCGAATCGAAGAGCCCTTGAGTATATGGATGCCTCGTATCCTTAAATACCTCGCGCAACAGACCGTATTCTATTATGCTCCCCGCATAGATTACGGCAACCTCATCACACATCTGAGCTATGATGCCAAGGTCATGAGTTATCATAATCATGGACATGTCGTATTGCGCTTTGAGCTCCTTCATCTTGCGCAAAACCTGGGCCTGAATAGTCACGTCCAGGGCAGTAGTAGGTTCATCCGCAATCATCAGTTTAGGGCTGCATGCCAAAGCGATTGCAATTATTACACGCTGCTTCATGCCGCCGGAAAACTGATGGGGATATTCTTTCGCTCTTTCAGGAGGAATACCCACCGTCGATAGCATCTCCTCTGCCTTTGCCTTTGATTCTGCTTTATTTAAGCCCTGATGTATCCTCAACGTTTCTGCAATCTGATCTCCGACTGTCATAACAGGATTCAAGGCCGTCATAGGATCCTGAAAAATCATCGAAGCATGATGACCTCTCACCATATCCATTTCGCCTTCCGTAAGAGAATAGATGTCCATACCATCAAGAATAACCTTGCCGCTCTTGATTACTCCGGTCGGGTCAGGTACAAGGCGCAGAATTGAAAGGGCTATTGTGGTTTTACCGGCGCCTGTTTCTCCGACAAGGCCGAGAGTCCTGCCTTTCTTTACCGAAAACGTCACGTCGTTGACTGCTTTTGCAGTTCCTTCATCGGTTTCATAATATACGGTCAAATCCTCTACGCGTAAAATTTCATCATTTTTTTTATTTTCCATCTCCATGCCTCCTATCTCTTAAGTCTCGGGTCAAGTGAGTCACGAAGACCGTCTCCCAGCATGTTGAACGCCAGAATGACAACCATAATGCAAAGTCCCGGGAACAGCGTCAGGTACGGATTGTCGAGAAGATATGCGCGGCCTCCCGCAAGCATAGCGCCCCATTCCGGATCCGGCGGCAGAACGCCAAGCCCAAGGAAACTGAGAGCGGAAGCCGTCAGTATTCCCTCTGCTATTTTAACGCTGAATTGAACGATGATTACAGCCATGCAATTTGGAATTATATGATAGAATATGATCTGCCGGTTTTTCGCACCAAGAGCTTTGGCGGCTTCTACATACTCCTGTCCTTTAACTGTCAAAACAGCTCCTCGTATGATACGCGACTGTCCCGCAAATCCCCCTATTGCTATCGCCAGCATTAAAGTAAACACGCTTGCGCCAAAGGCTGCCGTTATTGTTAATGCCAAAAGGAAGCTCGGTACTCCATCGAATATATCACATATTCTCATTATGACTGTTTCTATTTTTCCTCCATAGTAACCGGCTATGGAGCCTAAAACTATTCCGGCAGCTATAGAGCATGTGACCGCCATTACACCGATAGCAAGCGACATTCTGGAGGCATATATCAGACGTGCAAGAATATCACGCCCGGCTTCGTCCGTTCCAAGAGGATGATCTCCTCCGGGAAGCTGAAGCCTGTTAGGAACGTCCACTTTTATTACTTCCTCGTCATAGTCAACAAGCAAAGGAGCGAAAACGGCTATGAATACAAAGATAATTGTTATCGCCATTCCGACAAGGGCGCTTTTGTTTCGTTTAAACCGATTCCATATGTCTCTGCCCTTGCTTATATTCTTACGGCCTGTAGAAACTGCGTTGCTGTCTTTTTTCTTCTTTTTCATTACTTTTTTCCACCCCCTGATAAACGTATTCTAGGGTCGATAACAGAATATAATATGTCCATAACTACATTACAGATACTTATCATGATTGCAGTCATGATAAGACAGCCTATGGCAAGCGGTCTGTCCTGAGAGTTAATCGCGTCTATCGTCAGTCTTCCTATGCCCGGCCACGAGAAAACAACCTCGCTTGTGGCCGCGCCGGCTAAGCAATAGCCGAAATTCATACACACCACTGTTACTATAGGAATCATCGCATTTCTGAGCGCATGCTTTGTAATTACTTTTCTGCGGCTTACGCCCTTAGCCCTTGCCGTCCTTATATAATCCTGCCGCACCGTCTCAAGCATTGAAGAACGAGTCATTCTTGTAATGGTTGCCGTCATTCCTGTTCCTATCGTGATTGCCGGCAAAATAACTGCTCCGGGAGCCGTCGCTCCTCCTGACGGTAAAAGTCCGAGATTAAGAGAAAATACCATAATTAACATAAGTCCAAGCCAGAAATTAGGGATAGATAAGCCTGCTAACGCCGCAACCATACCTACATTGTCTATCAGCGAATACTGTTTTACCGCAGAAATAACACCGATAGGGATGGAAATAATTAAAGCTACAATCATAGACCATAACGTCAGCTTAAACGTCGCCGGAAAACGTGAAAAATATTCTTCTAAAACCGGTTTGCCGGTCAAATAGGATTCACCTAAGTCTCCATGAACCAAATCCCACATATAACGTCCGTATTGTACGATTTCAGGATCATTTAAGCCTAATTCTTCTCTGAGATATTCAATAGCCTCAGGCTCTGCATCAGCGCCTAAAATTGCAGTAGCAGGGTCGCCCGGAGCCAAAGCCATAATGAAAAAAACCAGCGCGGAGGTTCCTAATATTACCGGAATTAGAAGTAAAACTCGCTTTATTATGTACTTAAGCATGTTTACTGCCCCTTTCCTCAGATTTCCGGCTGAGGCGAGATAATCAAGCCCCAGCCGTAATTTTATTTAAGTTGCTTCATTTAATGAAATCTGCTTTTAATAATAAATTCCGCTGAAATCTATACCGCTGGTTGAAAGCAAATCTACTCCCTTTAAATCCTTCTGTACTACAGCGAAAACAGTGCTTGTATAAAGCGGAATAGCTACTGCTTCTTCATTCATCTTTTGCTGAATCTTGGCATATATAGCGTCACGCTCTTCTCCCATAGCTATATAAGTTTCATCAATCAGCTTATCCATTTCGGCGTCGCTGTATCCTACGGCATTTCTTCCTTGCTTAATATTATCGGAATGCATGATTTTTACATAGAAGTCCGCATTTGACGAGCTGCGGTATCCGATAGTCATTTGAGCCTGGTTTGTATTCTGATAATCCGTAAAGGCTGTCGCTTCCATCGGTTTAAGGGTTACTTCAATTCCTATCTCTTTCAAATTGGACTGGATTACCTGAGCTGCAAGGTCATGTTTGCCTGCGACCAACGAAAGCTCTAATTTGAATCCGTCTCCGTAGCCTGCTTCTTTAAGCAGCTCCTTCGCTTTCTCTACGTTATATTCATATCCTTTTACAGAAGCGTCATGTCCGCCTATTGAAGGTGGAACCATTGTATTTACTACAGAACCGTGGCCCTCAAGCTGAGCCTGTATGATTGAATCCTTGTCAAGAGCTGAAGCTATGGCCTGACGAACAAGCTTGTTGCCTAAAGGTTTATAGTTGACGTTTAAACCTATGTAATTCAACTGTGTTGATTCTTTAGATAAAACCGTAAGATTTTTGTCTGCGCTTGCCTGCTTAACGTTTGCTGCAGCAATAGGAGCCGCGTCAACGTCTCCTGACTGAACGGAAACTAAACGAGTATTGGCTTCAGGCATCGTAACGAATTTTATAGTCTTTACCTTAGGCTGTTCTCCCCAATAATCAGGATTTGCTTCAATTGTAAGATGGTCTCCCGTAACCCATTCTTTTATTTTATATGCGCCGGTTCCCATAACGTTCTGCGCTATATCGTCGCCGCAGTCTTTTTTGATTATGCATGCGTCTCCGTTCCACTGTTTATCCATGATCAGAGAGTTTGGCTCAAGCATATTAAACTCAATTGTATACGAATCTATAATTGTGGCGTGGCTAACGCTCGGATATATGCCGCAGCCTGTTTCAATACCTCTTTCAACGGTATATTTTACGTCTTCGGCCGTAAAGTCGCTGCCATCATGCCACTTTACATCATCTCTCAGATGAAAGGTATATTTCATTCCATCTTCGGAAATTTCCCATGATTTGGCAAGTTCAGGCACAAGCTCGCCGGTTTCTTCGTCATAACCGACCAAACGGTCATAACAAGTCCAGTAAATATAGTAGCTTGAACTGGACCAGTTCTTCATCGGGTCAAGAGCTTTTAGGTCGCTGTCTGTCGCAATAACGACTTCGTCCTTACCCGTTGTTTCAGATTTTCCCTTATCTCCGCCGCATCCGGCAAGCAGACCGACGCAAAGAATAAAGCAAAGTGATAACGAACAAATCTTTGACCATTTCTTCTTCATTTTTTATCCTCCTTTTAGCCTTTTAATTTGTAAATTTTTAAAATAGTCCGGAAGCTCCGATAACATATTCTTATTTTTATATTCAGCAACTTGTATGCCAACAAACGCTTTACTGCAATAAATAATTTAAAATTGCTAAAATATTGAAAATTAAACGTACTCAACTTTATAACAAAAGCAGCGTTTTCATAAACGCTGCTTGTTTTTATATGTTATACACATATAAGCTGTGCAATTTTTGCAGATAGTGTGTGCAAAATCAGCGCATTATATATTTTCTGTTTTATAATTCGTACTCCTGTATCTTATAGAACAGGTTTCTGTCGCTTATTCCAAGCTCTTTCGCCGCTGCTCTTTTACTTTGAGGATTTCTAAGTATGGCGTTTTCTATCATCAGCTTTTCCACTTCTTTGATGGTCATTCCCGAAAGATAACGTTTTACCGCCTCTGACGGAGCGATTTTTTCTGTATATTTGATACCCTTTTCCGACGACAAAATTTCGTTTTGGGCGAATCTGCCTGATTCCAAAATTTCTCCAGGAAAATCCTTAACGTCTATTTTTCCGTCTGTACAAATAATACAGGCATACTCAAGTATATTTATCAGTTCTCTTACGTTTCCCGGATAACCGTATTCCAGAAGGAAGCGCTTTGCCTCCGTTGTTAAAGCCACGCATGTCCTGTTCATTTTTTCACAAAGCCGCGTAATAATATTTGAGCAAAGGTCGGGTATATCTTGTCTTCGTTCCTTTAGTGTGGGTACGTGAATATTTACGACATTTATCCTATAATATAAATCCTGTCTAAAAGAACCTTCTTCCACCATTTGCTTTAAATTCCGGTTTGTTGCGCATATGACTCGGACATCTATCTTTTTATATTTGTCGCCCCCTATAGGCATCATTTCTTTTTCCTGAAGAGCTCTTAACAGCTTTCCCTGCAAGGTCAGCGGCATATCTCCTACTTCGTCCAGGAACAAGGTTCCGTGGTCGGCAAGTTCAAGCTTTCCCTTTTTATCGACGACAGCTCCTGTAAAAGAGCCTTTTGCATGACCGAAAAATTCTTCTTCCAGAAGGCCCTCGGGAATCGCAGCGCAATTTATCGAAACAAAGTTTTCATTTTTACGTGCTCCGTTATTATGTATTGCTCTTGCAACCAGCTCCTTGCCGGTTCCGCTTTCACCTGTTATTATCACGCTGGTATCAAGATTTTTAACTTTTTCAATAAGACGGTAAACATGCTGCATAGGCTCGCTCTTACCGATTATTTCACCATAATATGTTCTCTGCTCGAGCTCTTCAATAGCTGCGCTTAGGGTTTCCACTTTGCGCGAAAGATTCTGAAGCTCAAGCGCTTGTCCTATATAATGCTGTAGCTCGTCCAAATCTATTGGTTTGCTTAGATAATGGAAGGCTCCTATTTTTATAGCTTCAACAGAGGTCTTTATATCTCCGTAAGCTGTCATCATAATAACTGCCGTTTCTTCATTACTTTTTTTAATTTCTTTTAATACGTCAAGGCCGTTTTCTTCGCCGAGAAGCAAATCAAGAATAACAAGACTTATTCTTTCCTCTTCAAGGATTTTATATGCTTCCTCTGGAGATTGAGATGTGAAAACATCATATTCATCTTCCAGAGCCAGCGATAAGAAAGTACATATACTCATTTCATCGTCTATTATCAAAATTTTCTTTTTCATTTATTTTCCTTCCTGCGATTTCTCAAAAATGCAAACCTGGTAGAATTTTTAACTTCTCTCTTCATAAGCCGGGAGCTGTATTTCTACGCATGTATATTGCATTTTAACGCTGTCTATAATGAGGGACCCGCCGGCTTCTTCAACATATTGTTTTATGAAAGCCAGTCCTATACCTGTACCGGCCGGCTTTGTAGTGTAAAACGGCGTTGTGCATCGTTCCAGCTCTTTAGGCGTCATTCCTACACCGTCATCGCTTACTTTTATTGAAATATTATCATTTTCAGCAGAAACCTCAATCTTTATATAATGGCGTTTTTTATCTTCCGTCTTCTTATTTTTAATGGCCTCAACGCTGTTTATCATCAGATTGAGCAGCGCCTGTTTTATTTTATCCTTATCTCCGAGAAAATACAAATTTTCTTTATCGTCTATATCTCTGGCTATATCTATGTTCTTCGCCGTTATCTTTACCAGTTCATAGATTGATTCTATGATTTCCGCCAGATTTACCTTTTCAATTTTACTGGCGCTTGGGCGAGCATAATCCAACAGACTGTCTATAAGTCTTGTTATGCGTTCTATTTCCTGAGGGACATAAGCTGCGAAGGCTTCTCTGAATTTTTGATTGTCGCCTTTCTTTTCCATCATTGATGCGGAAGCATTTATGGTGGTCAAAGGATTTTTTATCTCATGGGCAATACCTGCTATTATGCTGTTAAGCGTTTCGTTTTTTTCTTTTTCAAAAGCTGCTTCTCTTTCACGGTCCTCAGAAGTAATATCCTCTACCGTTAAAAGTGCTTTTGTCTGATTGTCGTAAGAAAACATCTTCTGAATGTTATATCTGTATTTTTTGTTGCCGGTATTTCTATTCCCGGCTTTTTCCCTCTTTTTATAATAATCAATATTTCCTGTTTTGGATTCCCATTCGTTATCAAATATATTTCCGCCGGCCTTTTCGATGATTTCTCTGAAAATCCTCATATTCTTTAGAGAAGCTCCGGAATTATATCCATTAATCCCTGCTATATTCATAGCATTACGGTTCATATATTCAATAATATGATTCATGTTTATAAGCACCATCGCTGCCGGAGAAGATTCTATTATCGAATAACGAAGTCTGTTTTCTGCTTCTATCTGAGCAGTTCTTCTCTTACTGCTTATGATGACATATATTGCAATCGTTGAAAGAACTCCTACTATCACTATTATTGCAATCCTGAAAAGATAACGATAATCTACGGTATAGATATCAAACCATTTATTATATAAGGAATCATAGAAGTCTGAGGTTCTTATATCAGACAAAACTTCATCTATACTGTGTTGAATATACTGGTCTCCTTGCCTCAAAGCAACACAAAATTCAGCAGACGACAGGTAATTATTGACGATTATGTAATCGTCATTCTTCTTTTCTTTTTTTAAATAATATGTCACACATTCTCTTACTCCTACAAGCATATCTGTTCTTTCACTCAACAACAGTTCTATACCGCTTTTTTGGTTTGCCGTGAGTATTGTAATGCCATTTCCTATATTGCTTAAATATTTATAATCTATTATTCCGAATTCTGAAGCTATATTTTCATTTATTCTCTGGTTTTCCTTATATCTGTTTGCAATTCTCTTATTTGTCACAAGACATAAATTAGTAGTCGAAAGGGGGCTTGAATATAGGACATTATAATCGCTCACAGTATTTCTTGCGACTCCGAGTACCATGTCTATATCTCCCTTTTCCAAACTTTCCATCGCTTCGGATGTAGTATGAAATGGAATGTATTCCAGCTTAAGCTCAATATTTTTTGCAATTTCTTCAAGAATTTCTATGTGGAATCCCTTAGGGTCGTTTTTAATATCTATATACTGATAGGGAGGCATATATGCGCAAAATCCTACGCGAATATTAGTTGTAAGGGCATATGACGATAATTCATTTACTTTTATTATCAATATTACCATCATCGTTATCATTGCAAATTTTAGAAAACGTCTAACCATAAATGCCTCCTTTCTGATTATTCTTAAATAATATTGTATTTCATTTGAAATTTCTATAAAACCCCATGTTATCTTTTGAAATCAAAACATGGGGTTTCTTTAATTTTCAGTTTTTAAGCTATTCTTTTTCTGCCATGACTTTCTTTAAAACTTCCCAATATGGCTTAACTTCACTTATAAATAAATGCTCTTTAGAAGTATGTGCTCCTGTAGAAGTAGGGGCGTATCCAGCTGCGTCCATATCGGGTATGCGGATTACTATTTCACCTGTTTCAACGCATCCGTGAGTTTTTCTTACAGCTATTTCTTTATCATACAATTCCTTATATGCTCTGCTGAATTTTGAAACAAACTCTGAATTTTTTTTAGCCGGCCATCCTGAATAACGGTCGAATTCTTTGAGCTCCATGCCAAGCATTTTTGCTGTGAAAACATATTTTTCAAATATCAGCTCCTGGTCTGCATTGCTTGAAGAACGCGTCGAATACTGAATTAAAAGTTCTCCGTCCTGATTAAATAAAGCTTTATGTATTCCTCCGGAGGAAATTATCGTTGAATAATTTTCCGAATCATTTCTGTGCTGTCCCGTACGGAGCATGCTCAATATTCTTCCTATTTTTTCGGTTTCTTCAGCTATGAGAGCTTTTTTAATTTCACAATTTTTAAACTCTCTTACCGACATTGATAAATCCGGGTCGTAGGTTTCGTAAATTTCCTTTATTTTTCCAAAACGTTTTTCAAGTATTTTTTCAACAGATTCTTTTTTGTCAGAAGATACGGCAATCAAAGCTTTTGCTTCTGTGCATACTGCTTTTCCTTCACTTTCTATAGAGCATAATTCAGCTTCTTCTCCTGCTTCAAAAATACCTGTGATA
Organism: uncultured Clostridia bacterium; assembly: GCA_937900415.1. Classification (GTDB taxonomy): domain Bacteria; phylum Bacillota; class Clostridia; order Peptostreptococcales; family Anaerovoracaceae; genus Fimisoma. Next base: position 195,090 of record CALCEY010000012.1, on the reverse strand, counting down.
AGTTCTCCCATGCTGTTTCTTGCACAAGCTCTGTTTTTATTGGCTACCATGCCGGAATGACCGCCAAGTCCTCCGAAAAGTTTTATTTCCAATAAAACTTTTCCTTCTTTTAAAGACGTCATTTCATATTGTTTTTCAATTTTTCCGGCAATATTTCCTGCCGTGCTTATACATATGAGATGGCTGTCTCCACAGTCCATATTTATCATGCGGCGAGCTTTGATTTTATTGCAGTCAAATTGACGTATACCGTGCAGCCCTGTTTCTTCTTCTACGGTAAACAAAAATTCCAGAGGAGGGTGAGGTATCGCAGGTGAATAAATTCCATCGCCAAGAGCAAGCATTGTTGCAACACCTACGCCGTTATCTGCTCCCAACGTAGTTCCACAGGCATATATAGCGTCATCTTCTCTTCTCAATTGAATAGAATCAGAGGCAAAATCAAAGTTCACACCTTCATCTACTGCTGCGACAATATCCATATGGCTCTGAAAAAGCACGGCAGGCTGGTTCTCATATCCAGGAGAAGCAGGTATATTCATAAAAACATTACCTTTTTTATCTATTTCATATTTATATCCGCGCTCTTTAGCATATTTTTCAAGGAAATTTATCATTTTTCCTTCATTTCCGCTTTCTCTCGGAATCGCAGTAATTTCTCCGAACCAATAAAAAAATTCGGCAGGTTCAAGACCTTTGAGACAATCATATTTATATTTGTATTCCATTTTTTCCTCCAGATGCAAAATTTGCATTTTTATGCGCAATATTTGCGCGTCTATTCAAAGAAAAATCCTTCCTTAAGTTCATCTGTATCGTCGAATACAAACTTATGAAAACCTGTTATTCTGGCTCTTCCTGTAATTTCAGTAATATACTCGTTTCTGCCGTTTTTCTGTTCAACGCCTCTTACCATTCCTATAAAAGGAGCATCAACTATACCTTCATGTACGAAAGGCTGATCTATCTTAAGCTTTCCATTTTCATAAAGCCATGCAACTTTGGCGCTTGTTCCTGTTCCTCCCGGTGATCTATCAGGAAGTCCCGAGCCTGAACTGTGCATAACTCTGAGATCTGCGTCGGCTGCCTTAGGAGTAGAATACCATTGTACCAGATTTACATCAAATCCCTTTTCACTGCATATTTTTCTTATCTTTGCTGAATATTCCTTTATTTTATTTACATAAGGAGGTTCTATCTTTACTCCGAATGGATCTGCCGGAAGTATTGCAAATACGTTGCCTCCATATGCTATATTCACCGGAATGTCTTTAACTTCATCTACATCTATTCTTATTTCATTTTCAATTACGTAACTGTTTACGTTTCTGACGGTAGTACTTTCAACGTAATTTTCTTTAAAATTATTTTTTATTTTTACAAGGCCGGCAGGAGTTTCAATTATATACATATCTTTATGTTCAGGCGGTACAAGGCCTATTTCCTGAAGAGCGGTTCCAACACCTATCGACGCATGTCCGCACATATCAAGGTACTGTACGTCGTCCATATAAAATATACCAAAATCAGCTTCAGGAGCGCAAGGAGGAATAACGGCAGCACAAAGCATTCCGGCATGTCCTCTCGGCTCATATGTAAGTCTTTTTCTTATGTAATCATACTTTTCTTTAAAATAATCTCTCTTTTCTCTGACAGTATTTCCTTCTAATTTCGGAATTCCGCTGAGTATTATTCTCGTCGGTTCCCCGGCAGTATGCGTATCAACTGTCTCGATCATCTCGCTAAATCTCATTTTATATACCTCCTATAAAAATTTTTCTGAGAAAATAAAGCATTCTATATAATAAAATAAGCAAAATTCATACCATAAAAAATTACAGAGATATTTTTTGTATTCTCTGTAATTATATATTTATTTTAACTTTCTATTTTTCCGCTTATTACTTTAAATGTTTTTCCTTTTTCAACTGTAGATTTTAAATTTTCACTTATTTCAGTAGAAGTTATAAAGAGCTGTATATCAGAAAGTGATTTTATTAAAAATTCCTGTCTTGTGGAATCAAGCTCTGACATTACATCGTCTAAAAGCAATATGGCTTTTTCTCCTGTTTCTTCCTTTATCAAATCAAGCTCTGCAAGCTTAAGAGAAAGAGCTGCCGTCCTTTGCTGTCCCTGCGAGCCGAAACTTCTGACATTTATTCCGTCTATGTAAAACTGTATATCGTCTCTGTGAGGTCCTCTTGTAGTAGTTCTCAGTCTGAAATCATTTTCTTCTGATTTTTTAAGTTCTTCATATATTTTTTCTTCAAGTATTTCCTGATTTTTTATATTAGGGTCATATTCAATTAACAAATTTTCTTTTCCATTTGTAATATTATTATGTATTTTATTACTTATACGATTTACTTTTTTTACAAAATCTTCTCTCATTGAAATAATTTTTGAGCCGTATTTAACGAGCTGCATATTCCATATATCAAGTACAGAAAAATCTATTTTCTTTTCTTTAAGATACATATTTCTCTGCATAAGAACTTTTTTGTAATTAATTAAAGCGTCATAATATGAGGGTCTTATTATACTTAATTCTCTGTCTATAAATTTTCTCCGTTTTTCCGGCTCATCTTTTACTATTCTGAGATCTTCCGGTGAAAACACAACTATATATATATTATCCAATATATCGGAGGTTCTGACTGTATTTATTCCATCTACCTTTATAAATTTTCCCGAATCTTTTTTAATTATTATTTCAACTTCCGTCTCCGAAAATTCTTTTTGAGCAACAGTCTTTATAGTACAAAACTCTTTATCAAATCTTATCATTTCACTGTCTTTAGATGTTCTGAAGGATTTTCCTATCGAAGACATAAAAACACTCTCAATAAGATTTGTCTTTCCTTGAGCATTATTTCCTATTATAAAATTTATACTTTTATCAAAGCTTAAATCAAGATATTCATAGTTTCTGAAATTTTTAAGCTCTATATGCTTTATATACATTACAAATTTATCCCGCCTGTTTTAAACCTGTTATTTTTTTAAACGGCTTTCTTCCAGGATTTTTCTCTTTTCTTCTCTTATCTTATCCCAGTCTTTTAAACATTCCGATCTTTCAATCAACATTCCTTTTGAGAAAGAAGATAATTCTTTGTAATTTTTTATAAGCTTTACCATACCGTCATCATAAAGCTCTCCGTTTTCTATATGACTAAGAAACTTATAATGGTCGCTTTCAAATAAAACATTCATGTCAATTCCGAATCTTGTAGCTATATTAAAAAGAGTTTCTGCATCCGGAGTTCTTTTTCCATTTTCATAACTTATATATATGGTTCTGCTTACACCTGCGAATTCTGCCATTTGAGATTGATTTAAACAATTGCTGATTCTTATCAATTTTAAATTTTTAGCAATTTTTATTTGAGTATCAATCTTCATATATGAATTTACTGGCCTAACCTAACAGGTAATATTAGATACTCAAATGAATCTCCTGAAACAGGCTTAATGAGGCAAGGGCTTACGCTGTTATTAAATAAAAGAACTATATTTTCATCTTCTATTACCTTAAGTGCGTCAATCAAGTATTTTGAATTGAAGCCTATCGTAACATCTTCTCCTTCTTTTGTTATTATTACTTCCTCTTTTACGTTGCCTTCTTCTGATTTAGACGTTATTTCTATAACAGAATCTTTTATTTCAAGCTTAACGAGATTATTTTTTCCTACTTTAGCAAGAAGAGAAGCTCTTTCAACACTATTCATAAGATCACTTTTATTGACTACTACTCTGCATCCGTTTTCAGAAGGAAGTATTCTCTTATAGTCCATAAACTTTCCTTCTAAAAGTCTTGAAACTACTTTTGTATCTTCCATTACAAAAACTGCCTTTTTATCACTTAGAAAAACTTCTATATCGTCTCTGTCATCTTCGGATTCCGAAATTATTCTGCTTATTTCACTTAATATTTTAGCGGAAATAATTATATTTTCTCTTTCTTTATTTTTCATGGCTTCCCTTGCTATAGCCATTCTAAAGCCGTCTACCGCAACCATATTAAGAGTATTTTCTTCCATTTCTATCAGAATACCTGTGATTACTCCTTTATTTTCATCTATGCTGGCTGCAAAAGATGTTTTTCTTATCATATCTTTTAGTATATCTTTATCAAATACTATTTTTTCTTCTTTTTCATCCTTAGGATTTATATTAGGAAATTCATCTGAGGAAAGCCCTATTATATTAAATTCAGAGCTTGCGCATTTTATATTAACTTTTCCGTCATTTTCTTCTATAACTATTGTTTCATCAGGAAGCTTTCTTATTATATCTCCGAATAATTTTGAGAGAACTACTATTGAACCTGGAATACTGTTTTCTACTTTTAATTTTTTCTCTATGCTTAAATCAAGATCTGAAGCTGACATTGTAAGTATGCCTTCTTCATCTACTTTTAAAAGTATTCCCTTTAGTATAGGTATAGTTGTTCTTATTGTAACTGCTTTTGAAACTATATTAAGAGCTTTAGTTAATGTCTGCTGTTTACATGAAAATTTCATAAATTCCCTCCGCCTATTTATAAATATTTATATATTGAATAGTAATAGTAGTAGTAGTGATTGTTAATTCTGTGGATAACCCTATTATCTGTTACAATAACTTATCATAAGACTGTTGATAACTATGTGGATAACTTTAAAATAAAATTATAATAATTTGGAAAACCTGTCGATTATTTTTATATTGCTATTTATTATTCTTTTACTTCTTCTTTTATATTTTCGATTATTTCCTTTAAATTTTTATCTGTCTTTTGGTCGTTTTCTATTTTTTCACAAGCATATAAAACGGTGGTGTAATGCTTTCCCCCGAAAAACTGTCCTATTTTAGGTAAAGAATAATCTGTCATTTCTCTTACTATATACATTGCTATTTGCCTTGGATAAGCTATGTTGTTAGTCTTTTTTGAAGATTCCATATCAGTCATCTTTATTCCGTAATGCTTGCAGACGGCTTTTTTTATCTTCTCTGGTGTTACAGTTGTTTCTATATTGCTGAACAAGTCTTTCAATGTTTTTTTTGCAAAATTTTTATCTGGCTTTTCTTTAAGAAGCTGAGAAAATGAGACTACCCTTATAAGTGCTCCCTCTAACTCTCTTATGTTATCTTTTATCTTTTCGGCGATCATACATATTACGTCGTAGAAATCAGGATTCTCTTCAATATCTATGTTCATATTTTCAGCTTTTTTCATGAGAATTGCGACTCTCGTCTCATAATCAGGCGGCTGAATATCAGCTATAAGGTTCCATTGAAATCTTGACCTCAGCCTTTCTTCCAGGTTTACCAATTTGTTTGGAGCTCTGTCGCTGGATATTATTATTTGTCTGTTTAAATCATAAAGAGCATTGAAGGTATGAAAAAACTCTTCTTGAGTATTCTCTTTTCCCTCAAGAAATTGAATATCGTCTATCAGAAGTACGTCTGCTTTTCTGTATTTAGATTTGAATTCGTTCATATTATGTTCTCTGAGTGCTTTTATCAGTTCGTTTGTAAACATCTCTGACGATACGTAAAGAACGCTTAGTGCAGGGTCTTTTTCAAGAAGATATATACCTATGGCGTGCATCAGGTGAGTTTTTCCAAGACCTGAGCCTCCGTATATGAAAAGAGGGTTATATGCCTCAGAAGGTGACTCTGCTACGGCAAGGGCTGCTGCATGGGCATATTTGTTGCTGTTTCCTACTACAAAGTTTTCAAAATTAAATCTCGGATTAAATATTTTTTCTTTATTTAAGGATTTATTTTTAGGTTGTATTTTTGTATGTTCGGTTTTTAATTCTTCTGAATCATAATTTTCTGAATTTTTTAAAACAACACGAAAGTCATCATTTAATACAGCTTTAAAAGCTCCTTCAAGCGTAGTTAAATAACGGTTTTTTATAGTATTTATTATAAAATCGTTACGCTTGTCGGCGCTTATTTCTATGTATACTATATTAAGATCTCTATCTATCCTTCTTATTTTGAGAGGCTTGAACCATGTTTCAAAACTTATAGGAGTGATATTTTCTTTTAATTTTTCTAATACTTCTTCCCAGATTTTAATATTGTTTTCCATAAATATAAAATGCTCCTGAATAACTGCTTGTCTTTATTTTATTCTAAAAGTTATCCACAGGCAAGTGTGAATTGATTTTATTTGAAATTAAAATATTTAAGTAAATAATCCATAGGCTGTTGATAAAATTGTTCATAGGTTTTTGAGGTTAAATTTGAAGTCAAATTTTAAGTGAAATTCTTATTAAATTTTAATTAGTTATCGTTTTATCATATGTCTGCGCTTGTTTTGATAATTATATAACAATTTATAAATGATATTTGATAATTTTAAATATTTAATGTAAAATATTTGTTGTTATAAAATCTAACTGTAATGTTTACGAGGAGTGATAAAATGAAAGATAAATTAAGTAAAAAAAGGAAAATTTTACTGGGGGGGGGTGCTTTTTTTATTATAGCAGCTGCCATAATAGCAGGATTTTTGCTGTTGAATGACCATGATGAAAAAAATAAGGCTTCGCAAGAAGCCTCTTCTGATGCTTATGAGCAGGAGCAGGACAGAGAAAAAACCGGACAAGAGCAAGGAAAAGATGAGAAAAATGAAGATAGTGAAGATAAAGTTTCTGAGAGTGAAACCGATAAGTCTTCAGTCTCTTCAGGAAATTTAAATTCTTCTGGAAAAACCGACGGAGGAAAAAAGACTAACTCCTCCGGCTCGTCTCAAAATACAAATTCAAGCGGCTCAGCTTCAGGAAATTCAGGAGTTTCCAGTTCCGGAAACGTTCATGAGCCTCAGAAGCCTCAAAAGCCCGCTTTACAGATTACAGGACATATTTCATATAATACTCCCACGGACTGTCCTTATACAGACACATATAATGCGGCTAATAACACAAGAGTTTTGGTTTACAATGCTTCGGGAAAAACAGTTCTTATAAAAGAAAATAATGTAATAGGAATAAACGTAGTGCTCGAAACTCCTTGTTTTGTAAAGCCATGGGAAGGAGATTTAATATTCGTATGGCAAAGCAAGCTTAAAGAATATTTAGAAAATAATGAAGAAAAATGGCAGTCATACGGAAGCACCGTAGCCGTTCCCGGAAACAAAAGAGCAAGCCTTATGATTAAATCCTACGATGCAATAGTACCTATGAATAAAGATACACATTATGAGTATTATGGTTAAATTAAATCGTCTATTAACAATTTATAAAAGCAAACTTCAAAAAACATTGACATTTGAGCACTTTTAAAGTATAATGTTTAAGCATATGTGCAAAATTGAAATTTAGATTTGCACAAAGAGATTATAATTTAGAAAGGAGTCTTTAGATATGAAAAGAACTTATCAGCCAAAAAAAAGACAGAGAATGAAAGAACACGGCTTCAGAAAGAGAATGAGCACGAAGAACGGCAGAAACGTTCTTAAGAGAAGAAGAGCAAGAGGAAGAAAGAAACTTTCCGCTTAATTATTCTGTTAAGGTTTTAAAAAAGTATGCTTAAAAATAATGTTTTGAGGAAAAATAAAGATTTTTCCGGCATTTACAAGAAGGGCAAGTCGGTGGGCGATAAGTATGTCGTTTTATTTTACCGCGCCAACAGGCTTGGCTATAACAGAACAGGGTTTTTAGCAAGCAAAAAGGTCGGAAACAGTGTAAAAAGAAACAGAGCAAAGCGATTGATGAAGGAAAGCTACAGAGGCTTAATCAGTAAGCTTCCCGTCGGATATGATTTCATAATAATCGCCAGAAACACTATTTGCGGTAAAGGCCTGGCAGATGTAGAGAAATCTCTATACTCTGCTTTTAAAAGAACCGGAGTAATAAAGGAATGAAGTATATAGGCATATTTTTTAAGAAAATTATGATTTTGATGATCAGATTTTACCAAAAATTTATTTCGCCGCTCTTTCCTTCAACTTGCCGGTTTTATCCTACCTGCTCAACATATTTTATTCAGGCTTTGGAAAAATATGGAGTTATAAAAGGTAGCTATTTGGGAATTAAACGTATTTTAAAGTGTCATCCGTGGCATGAAGGCGGGTATGATCCTTTAAAATGATGGAGGAAACTAATGGGTATTTTAGCAAGTCCTTTAGGATATTTACTCAGCTGGCTTTATGATTTGGTTGGAAGCTACGGTATATCTGTAATTATTCTTACGCTGATCATCAAGCTTGCTTTATATCCTTTTTATGCAAAGCAGATTAAATCAATGAGCAAGATGACTGCTTTGCAGCCTAAAATGAACGAAATCCAGCAAAAATATGGCAGAGATAAAGCTCTCATGAATCAAAAAATGGCAGAGTTTTACAAAGAAGAAGGCGTAAGCATGTATGGCGGCTGTCTTCCTATGCTGATTCAAATGATAGTTGTAATGGGTCTTTTTACCCTTTTCAGAAACCCGATGAATTACATAGGCTCGGATAAAATGCTGCTTGCCGTTCATGAATCTTTCTTATGGATTAACGATTTAGCGCAGCCGGACAAGTGGATATTGCCTATAATATCCGGCGTTGCGACATTTATAGCTTATGCTTTTTCTCAAACGAGTCAGGTGAATTCATCAGCTTCGGCTCAGCAGATGAAGCCGATGATGATGATGATGAAATATATATTTCCTATCATGATTCTTTTGATGGCCAGAAGCTATCCTGCCGGTTTGGCTCTTTATTGGTCAGGAAGCCAAATTGTACAGATTTTCTATAATATACGTTTTGCTAAACTTAAAAAGAAGATGAAAGAAGAAGCAAAACCGAAAAAAAAGACTAAAAAGAAACCGGCAAGGGCATAAGTTACATTGGAGGAAAAAGAAATATGTCAGATTTTTCTGAAAAGTGGGGAACAGATGTCGACACAGCCGTTCAATTGGCTTTAGCCGATTTGAAACTCACTATAGACGAGGTTGACGTAACTGTTTTGGAAGAGCCTTCAAGGGGCTTCTTTGGAATAGGTTCAAAGCTTGCTTTGGTAAGAGTTGAAAAGAAGAAACCTGAAGAAAAGGTTCAGCCTAAGAAAACAGAACCGTCAAAAAGAGAATACAGAGAACATAAAAAAGAATTTAACGAAAATAAATTCAACGAATCAAAGAAGCAGATAGAAAAGGAATCTTCAAAAGAAGAAAAAAAAGAAGAGGCTTTACTTTTGAAAGAGCTTCCTGAGGAAAATCTTAAAGTCTGCGAAAATCATACGGCACTTGATTTCTTAAGGGAAGTTACAGGTGAGATGGGTCTTTCTCTTGATATAACTGCAAAGGAAGGCGAAGAAGCGCTTTATATAAATATACAGGGAAAAGACTCTGGAACTATAATAGGTAAGAGAGGTCAGACGCTAGACGCGATTCAGTATCTTACAAGTCTCGTTGTAAACAAAGACAAGGAAAAATATACCAGAGTTGTAATAGACGCTGAAAATTACAGAGCGAAGAGAGAAAAAACGTTAGAAGCTTTGGCGCAGAGACTTGCGTCTAAAGTGGTAAAGACCAGAAGAAGCGTTAAGCTTGAGCCTATGAATCCTTATGAAAGAAAAGTTATTCACTCGACGCTTCAAAACAATCCTAAGGTTGTTACAAGAAGCGAGGGACAGGATCCTTACAGAAGGGTAATAATTGAGCTGAAACAGTAATAGCAGAGGAGCTGTCTCATCAAGAGGCAGCTCTCTTTGTAATTTTTAATAAAGGCAGTGGAAGACTCTGTGAAAACTGTATATTTTAAAAATTGTAAAGAAAAAACCATAATCCTGAAAAGAGGGTAAAAATGAGAGAAGATACTATTGCGGCCATAGCGACAGCCGCAGGCGAAGGCGGAATAGGAATTATAAGAATAAGCGGAGAGACGGCGCTCGATATTTTAGAAAAAGTATTTATACCCGTTTCCGGGAATATTAAGCCGAGGGTTTTATCGTACGGACACGTGGTCGATTATAGAGATAATAAGGTTATAGATGAAGTTATGGCCGTTTATATGAAAGGACCTTTTTCTTATACCGCAGAGGACGTAGCGGAGATTCAGTGTCACGGAAGCATAGTTTCTCTTAGAAAGATACTCTCTCTTGTTCTTGAAAGCGGAGCCAGACTTGCCGAAAGAGGAGAATTTACAAAGAGAGCTTTTCTCAATGGCAGACTGGACCTTACTCAGGCAGAGGCCGTTATAGATTTGATAAAGGCAAAGACTGATAAAAGTTTTGACGTTGCTTTGAATCAGCTCGAGGGAGTTTTTTCTGAAAAAATAAAGAAAATAAGAGAAAAACTTGTGGATATTCTTGTGAATATCGCTGTTAATATAGATTATCCGGATGAGGATATAGAAGAAATAACTTATGAAAAACTTTCGGAAAATTTGAAACAGATTTCTGTGGATATAAATCAAATTCTCAGTACGGCAGATACAGGAAGAATAATAAACGAAGGCTTGAAGGTTTCCATAGTGGGAAAACCAAACGTAGGGAAATCATCCCTCATGAATGCTCTCATCGGTGAAAACAGAGCTATAGTAACCGATATACCGGGAACAACCAGAGATACGATAGAAGAAGCTTTAACTATAAAAGATATTCCTGTTATTTTAACTGATACTGCCGGAATACATGATACCGATGACGTTATAGAACAGATAGGTATAAGTAAAAGCAAGGAATCTTTCAATAATGCTGATTTGATAATATTTGTTGTTGACGGCAGCGAAGAACTTCGCCCGGAGGATTTTGAAATAATACGGCATATAGGAGACAGAAAGACTATCGTACTCCTTAATAAAAAAGATAAGGGGCTTGTGGTTTCAGAAGAAAAAATCAAAGAATTGATAAGAAATTCTTTCGTCATTGAAAGCTCTGTTTCATCCGGCGAAGGAGTGGAACAGTTGGCAGAGAAGATAGAAGAGCTCGTTTACGGGGGCAAGGTGATCCAAAAAGACAGTCTTTTAGTTACCAACGTGCGTCATGAAAAAATTTTGAAGGATGCTTCTCAGTGTGTGTTGGACGCTGTTTATATGACAAATGCGCGTCAACCGCTGGAACTTATTGAAATAGACGTGAACAGATGTTACGAACTTCTCGGAGAAATAACGGGACAGACAGCCTCAGGCGATATAATAGAAAAGGTTTTTGAAAGATTTTGTCTGGGCAAATAACAAGCTGCTCAACAAACGCAAAGCGATAAGAAGGTCTTTAATTTGATTGCAGGCTATGAAAAAGAGGTAAAAAAGTGGAATACATATTGATGGGAGAATATGACATAATAGTGGTGGGTGCAGGACATGCAGGCTGCGAAGCTGCTTTAGCTGCGGCGAGAATGGGAAAAAAGACTTTAATGTTTTCTATGAATCTTGAAGCTATCGCAATGATGCCCTGCAATCCTTCCATAGGAGGAACAGGCAAAGGACACCTTGTCAGAGAGATAGACGCTCTCGGCGGAGAGATGGGAATTAATATTGATAAGACGTTTTTGCAGAGCAAAATGCTCAATACGGCCAAAGGCCCTGCTGTTCATTCGTTAAGAGCGCAGGCGGACAAGAACCGTTATCATTTGGAGATGAAAAAAACTATAGAGCAGACTCCCGGCCTCGACATGAAGCAGGGAGAGGTTACAGACATATTGATGGAGGATGGAAAAGTTTGCGGCGTAATAACAAAAACTTTTACGTGCTATAAAGCTAAAGCGGTAATTTTGGCTACGGGAACGTTCCTCGCCGGAAAAATTTTTATCGGAAGCAGCGTATTTGAAAGCGGGCCTAACGGATTGGCTCCTTCAAATGAGCTTGCTTCAAACCTTAAAAAACATGGAATGAAGCTGCGCCGTTTTAAAACGGGAACTCCTGCAAGATGTCTCGGAGCCAGCCTAGACTATTCTAAAATGACTGAGCAGAAAGGTGATGAAAAGACTGTTCCATTTTCTTTTCTGAACGATGAAGTGGGAGAAAACAAAGTATCCTGCTGGCTTACGTACACAAATGAAGAAACCCATAAGGTGATAAGGGATAATTTTCACCGTTCGGCGTTGTTCGGCGGACAGATAGAAGGTATAGGACCGAGATACTGTCCTTCAATAGAGGACAAGATAAACAGATTTAAGGACAAAGAGAGACACCAGCTCTTTATAGAACCGGAGGGACTTGATACCGATGAGATGTACATACAGGGGATGTCCTCAAGTCTGCCTGAGGATGTGCAGCAGGCGTTCTATTCAACGATATCGGGACTTGAAAATATCAGGATAGTAAGACCGGCTTATGCGATAGAGTACGATTGCATAGATCCGCAGGATTTGACGCTTAGCCTTGAAAGCCGGCTTATAGAAAATCTCTTCTGCGCAGGACAGTTTAACGGAAGCTCGGGATATGAGGAGGCTGCAGCGCAGGGGCTTATGGCAGGAATAAATGCTGTTTTGAAGATTTCCGGCAAAAAATCTCTGGTTCTGGGAAGAAACGAGGCTTATATTGGCGTTCTAATCGACGATTTAGTGACTAAAGGTACTAATGAGCCTTACAGAATAATGACGTCCAGAGCGGAATATAGGTTGGTTCTGAGGCAGGACAACGCAGATTTGCGTTTGACGGAGAAGGGATATGCCGTAGGATTGGCCTCTGAAGAAAGGTATAGACGTTATCTTGCAAAAAAAGAACGCGTGAACAGAGAGGCAAAGAGACTGGAAGAAAAGTTCTTTACGCCTGTTCAGGTCAACTCATTTATGGAAAAATGCGGAACGTCTCCCGTTCAGGGAAGAATTTCAATGGCTGAGCTTTTAAAGAGGCCTCAGATAACTTATGAAAGTCTGGCGGAAATCGACGATGATACAAGACCTCGCCTTTCATATCACGAGATAACTCAGCTGGAGGTACAAATAAAATATGAAGGCTATATCAGCAAACAGCTGGCGCAGATAGAGAGATTCAGAAAGCTGGAGGACAAGCTTTTACCTGCGGATATCGAGTACGGTGAAATAGAAGGTTTGCGTATCGAAGCAGCTCAAAAACTGGCTCAGATCAGACCTGAGTCTGTAGGCCAGGCCTCAAGAATTTCAGGAGTCTCTCCGGCAGATATAAATGTACTTTTGATATATCTTGAAAAAAAGAAAAGAGGGAAATAATGCAGAAGCTCATAGATTATCTCGAAAAAAACCGTATAGAATATGATGGAAAAACTATAGACAGGTTCGCCGCTTACCGAAGCGGAATACTGCAAATGAACGAGTTTGTCAATCTTACAGCCATAAAAGAACCGGAAGAGTTTACGTTAAAGCATTTTGTCGATTCAGTTGCATGCTGCGTTTTGCCTGAATACAGAAAGGCTGAGCTTTTAATTGATGTGGGAACAGGAGCCGGCTTTCCCGGCGTTCCTCTTGCAATACTGTCTCCCGATAAAGAATTTGTACTGGTCGACTCTCTCAATAAGAGACTTAAAATAGTTAAAGAGCTGTGTGAAAGCATCGGAGTTGTCAATGTCAGAACAGTTCATGGGAGAGCGGAAGATTTAGCCGGAAGCTTTGAGCACAGGGAAAAATATGACATGTGCGTTTCGCGGGCCGTTGCCAATCTCAGCGTTCTTGCTGAATATTGCCTTCCATTTGTAAAAACAGGCGGTTACATGGTCGCGTATAAAGGTGCAGATGCAGAAAATGAAATAGCTGATGCGAAAAGAGCAATGAAAATTTTAGGAGCTTCAGAATGTAAGTCGAAGGACGTTTTCATAGGAAATGAAGCAAAGAACCATAAGATGCTCATAATTAAAAAAGACGGAAAAACACCGTCGAAATATCCGAGAAAAGCGGGCATACCGACGAAAGAACCCCTAAAATAACTTTTTTTAGGGATTTTTCGTTTATTTTTTTTTTCATATTGCCTCCGGGAAATGTTATTATTTTCCCAAGGACGTTAGGAGGTAAACATACATATGGAAAGAAGGAAAAGGGGTATTCTTAATTTCATAGGCGAGCAGACGAGAGAACCTCAGGTTATCATGGTTCCTTTAGAAAGGATTGAAGCTAATCCGGAGCAGCCGAGGAAGGTTTTCGATGATGAAGGGATGGAGGAGCTTACAGGTTCGATAAAGGAATATGGAGTTCTTCAGCCTATAATATTGAAAAATGAAAAAGAAAAATATACCATAATTGCAGGGGAAAGGCGTTACAGGGCGGCGCAGTTGGCGGGGCTTTCAAAGATTCCGGCCATAATAAGAGATATGGAAACAAAGGAGGCCTCGCTCATAGCCTTAGTGGAGAACGTTCAGAGAGAAGATCTGAATTTTCTTGAGGAGGCCAGGGCCTATAAAAAGCTGATGGAGGATTTTGAGCTTACGCAAGGAGAAATCGCAGAAAAAGTAAATAAACGGCAATCCACTATTTCCAACAAGATAAGGATTCTTTCCTTGCCTGATAAAATTCAAGAACAGCTTATATTGAACAGATTGACCGAAAGGCACGCAAGAGCGTTGCTTAAGCTGAGGGACGATGATGACAGAAGTCAGGTTATGCAGAGGGTTATCAGCAATAATTTGAATGTAAAACAGACAGAAAAACTTATAGACGACGTGATGGAAAAGAAAGAGGCCGCGTTGAGAAAAAGGAGAAAAATCAATTATATAAGCTATAAAATATATCTTAACACCATAAGGAAAACTTTTAACCAGATAAAAGAAATGGAAGAAAATGCCAAAATAGTACAAGAGGACAAAGGTGATTTTATGGAAGTGAAAATAATTCTCCCGAAGAACGATAGATGTTTCACGTGAAACATCTATTTTTCATATTGTGGCTGCGCCTGTATGTTTCATCGGAGATTTCACACTGATTGAAAGTGAAATGTTGATTTTTTTACAGATTTAATATAGAAATATCACGGAAAATATTATATAATAACACCATAGAAAAAGTAGGAGGAGTTATTTTGGGAAAGGCAATAGCGATATTCAATCAGAAGGGCGGTGTCGGAAAGACGACTACCAATATAAATCTGGCGGCCTGTCTTGCTCTTAAGGGCAAGAAAGTACTCATACTCGATATTGATCCGCAGGGAAACACTACAAGTGGGATAGGAGTATCAAAAAAAACGCTGGAAAAAACGGTTTATAATATTTTAGTGGACGATGAGTTTAACCCTGAAGAAGCAATAATAAATACTTCCGTTGACAATCTCGACCTGATACCGGCAAGCGTTGATTTGGCTGGTGCTGAGGTTGAGCTGGTTCAGATAGAAGGCAGAGAAAAGGCGTTAAAAAACGGACTCGATAAGATAAGAGACAACTACGACTATATTTTTATAGATTGCCCTCCTTCTCTTGGACTTCTGACTATAAATTCACTGGCGGCTGTTGACAGCGTGCTCATACCGATTCAATGTGAGTTTTATGCTTTAGAAGGAGTAAGCCAGCTGGTAAGTACGATAGAATTGGTGAGAAAGAGCCTAAACCCTTCACTTAAAGTACAGGGAGTAATCCTCAGCATGTTTGACGGAAGAACCAACCTTTCGGCACAAGTTGTACAGGAAGTAAAAAAATATTTCGGGGGCAAGGTATATTCTACGGTAATTCCGAGAAATGTAAGGCTTGCGGAGGCTCCCAGCTTCGGTTTGCCTATAACGGAATACGACCCTAAGTCAAGAGGAGCGGAAGCATACACTGAGTTTGCTGAAGAATTTCTTGAATTGGAGGAGGAATAATATGTCTGCAGCAAAAAAAGGAGGACTCGGAAGAGGCTTGGACGCCCTCTTTGCAGATGTGCCTGTTAAGGAGCCTTCTGTCGAAGATGCGGCAGAAAAAACGGTTAAAGCAGGGAATAAAAGAGAAAATGTGGCTAATGAAGGCGACGCAGTAAAATATATAAAAATACATGATATAATGCCCAACGTCAATCAGCCGAGAAAAACCTTTAACGAAGAAAAAATAGAAGAGTTGGCAGCATCCATAAAAGAACACGGTATTATTCAGCCCATAGTGGTAAGAAAACATAAAATGGGATATGAAATTGTAGCCGGAGAACGCAGGTGGCGTGCGGCTATGAAAGCGGAACTTAGCATGGTTCCGTGCCTTGTTCGGGAACTTGATGATGAGCAGAATATGCTCATAGCGATAATAGAAAATATGCAGAGAGAGGATCTCAACCCGATAGAAGAAGCAGAAGGTCTTTATCAGATGACAGAAACCTTTGGAATGACTCAGGAGCAGATTTCTAAAAGCGTAGGAAAGAGCCGTCCTTATATAACCAATTCAATGAGACTTCTCAAATTGCCTGAATATATAAAGGAAAGCATTTCAGACGGAACCTTTACAGCAGGGCACGGGAGAGCCCTGGTAACTGTTTACGATGAAGAAAAAAGAGAAAGACTCTGGAAGAAAATAATCGAAGAAAATTTATCTGTTCGTGAAACGGAAAAGCTTGTTTCATCAGAGGGAGTGGGTAAAAAGAAAACTCCGCTGAAGAAAAGAAAAAATCCTGACGTCGCCAGAGTAGAAGAGGAACTCAAAGCAGCTATAGGAACTAAAGTTTGTATAAATGGAAATGCTAACAAAGGGAAAATAGAAATAAACTTTTATTCTGGAGATGAGCTGGAAAGGTTGATAGAATTGTTGAAATCTTTGGGATGAGAAAGGATGTTTCACATGAAACTTTTAATATTGCTGATGGTCATATGGAATTCCATAGCGTTTATAATGATGGGATTGGACAAGCGCAGAGCCATAAAGGATGAAAGAAGAATAAGCGAAAAAACGCTTCTCATCAGCGCCTTCATAATGGGAGCTATAGGGATAGGCGCAGGCGCAATGGCATTTAATCATAAGACGAGAAAGGTTACATTTAAGGTAGGCCTGCCGGTAGCTCTTATAGTTAACGCGGCAGTTATATATGGGCTGGTACATTTCAACATAATTTAATTGAACGGCATTTATAAAACCCCTTTAAAAGGGGTTTATCTTTTAAAAAAGCTTTGAAAAGAGAGAAAAATCAGCGTATGACAGATGAACGAGTATACAATCTGGCGGAGAAAATATCCGGGGAGATGAAAAACATAGGAATCCCTGTTTCAGATAATATAGATAAAATTTTCATCAATAATAAGACAAGAAAGAGACTGGGGGCTTGTCTGCGTAAAACAGATTCTTGCGGCAGAGAAGCCTTTTCAATAGAAATTTCGGCTAAAGTTCTTGCTTGCAATGATTTTCAATTATCGTGCATAATAGCGCATGAACTTTTACATACTTGTCCCGGCAGCTTCAATCATGGTAAAAAATGGAAAGAATATGGACAAAAGACAGAGAAGCTTTTGGGGTATCATATAAAGAGAACGATAAAGCTTGAAGAATTCGGAATTTCTGAAACTAAAAAAGTTGAGAGAATCAAATATACAGTAATATGCAAAGGGTGCGGACAGAAATATTATCGTAGGAGAATGTGCCCGCTGATTAAAAACCCCGGCAGATATAGGTGCGGAAAATGTGGCGGCAGGTTGAAACGGCTTTAGAAACACACTATATCTTGTAGATGAAAAGACGGGGGAAATGTGGTATAATATATCATTACAAAATCGTTGTTTCCCGCAAGGAGCAGGCGGAACGACGGCTCGCCGCTTTGTTTTCAAGGAATTAAAATAACTCGCTGCACTCAGGACAAAAAGACTTTCGGCGACGGCTCAGACAGATTTTAATTACTTGCTTAAAAACATGCGCGCCTTTACCTGCTTCGCATACTGTCCTTGCTGAAAAAACAAAGCTTTTGTAATGACAGATATTAACAGCGTAAAAAGCTACGCAAGACGTTAGATAATGTTTAGAGCAAAAAATTTGCTCGGAATCATTACAAAATCGTTGTTTCCCGCAAGGAGCAGGCGGAACGACGGCTCGCCGCTTTGTTTTCAAGGAATTAAAATAACTCGCTGCAGGGAAGAAATTTTTGCCATGCTGCGAAAAGAGCCGCAGGCTTCGGAACACCTAAGCGGGACTTTATATTATCACAAAAACAACACTTAACTAAGGCAGGGCGATGGTAAAATATTTATATGTATATTCGCCTACCTGAAGAACGGAGAGTATTATGGCAGTATTGTCAAGTGAAAAAGTAATATCGTCTTATGTTCCCTTGCCCATTTGCATGATTAACCAGCAGGGCAAAGTTTTAAGTGCAAGCGATAGGATAAATGAAGTTTTTATATATGATGAAATAGTAGACAGCGATATATTTACGCTGACGGGAATTAAAGCCGTTGATTTATATGAGGCGGCCGAAAGCGCTCAGTATCCTGTCATTAAGAGAAATCAAAAAATATTCAAAATGGTTCCTCACAAGATAAATGAAAACGGAGAGGAATTGCTTGCCGTGCTCTTTAACGACGTCACAGCTTTCGAGGAATTGAAGGAAAGATACAATGAAGAAAGAATGTGTCTCGCAAAAATACAGGTAGACAATTATGATGAGCTGATAGCGGATATGACCGCCCAGGAAAGACAGTCTCTGACCAATGCCATAGACAATATAATAAGAAAATGGGCAGGAAGAGCCAATGCCAGCGTCAACGAAATGGATAATAATATTTATCTTGTGGCTTTTGAGCAGCATTTTCTGGATAGAATTATAGAGTTAAAATTTAATATTCTCGACGAAGTCAGAGATTTAGAAACAGGAGCAGATTTTCCGGCCAGCCTCAGCATAGGCGTCGGGGCAGGAGGAAAAAATCCGCATGAAACGGAAGAATATGCCGATGCAGCCTTGGATTTGGCCTTGGGAAGAGGCGGAGATCAGGCCGTAGTAAAGCAAAACAGAAGGATAGAATATTTCGGCGGTACGCTTCAGACGGTAGAAAAGAGAAATAAAGGAAAATCAAGAATAGTAGGCCATGCTTTAAAGCAGCTCATAGACCAGTCGAAGAAAATTTTCATAATGGGGCATAAAAATCCGGATATGGACTGCTTCGGAGCAGCTCTCGGAATTGCCCGGTTGTGCTCATTGCGCGAAGTAGAGCCGTATATAGTTATAGATAACTATAAGGACGCGCTTCAAGTTATATTCAAACAAGCAAGAGACAGCGACGAGTACAGATTTATAAACAGTGAAAAAGCAAAAGCCCTTGCGGACAAGGACAGCCTTATGATAGTGCTGGATACGCACAGGCCAAGCATGGTGGAGTGCCCGGAGCTTCTTGACATATGCGAAAGGGTGGTGGTTATAGACCATCACCGTAGAGTTGAAGACTTTATTGAAAATCCCGTGCTGGCATATATGGAATCATATGCTTCATCAACTTGCGAGCTCGTAACAGAGATTCTTCAGTATATGATAAGTAAAAAAGCTCTGATTAAATTAGAAGCAGAAGCATTGCTCGCAGGAATGACCATAGACACCAACGGATTTACCGTTAAAGCCGGAGTCAGAACATTTGAAGCGGCAGCTTGGCTCAGGAGACAAGGCGCAGATCCTACCGAGGTAAGGAGATTCTTCCAGGAGGAGATGGAAAGTTTTTCTATAAGAGCGAGAGCTTTAGCAGAAGCACACTTTTACGAAGAAGGGGTAGTGGTTTCCGTATGCGGGAAAAGTCATCCCGACGAGCAGGTAATCTGCGCTCAGGTAGCGGATCAGCTTCTGAATGTAAGAGGAGTAAAAGCCAGCTTTGTCGCCGGTGTGAACGGAGAAGGCCGTACCGTAATAAGCGCCAGGTCTTTAGGCGAGGTAAACGTGCAGACCGTTATGGAAAAATTCAACGGAGGTGGACATCTTACGACGGCCGCCGCGCAGGTTGATATAACGCCGGGAGAAGTAATAAGAAAAGTTCTTGAAATAATGGAGGTTAGACAATGATAGTTATATTAAATAAAGATGTAAAAGGAACCGGCAAAGCCGGAGATGTGGTAAAGGTCAGCGACGGGTATGCCAGAAACATGCTGCTGCCAAAGGGATATGCCAAGGAAGCCACAGAAGGAAACGTAAGAAGTCTGGAAAAGCAGAAAGCCATAGCCGCCAAGAAAAAGGCAGAGGAAAAAGCCGACGCACAGGTCAGAGCCGATGAGCTGAACAAGCTTTCGGTGAGGATAAAAACTAAGGTAGGCGACAGCGGAAAAATTTTCGGGTCTATAACCTCAAAAGACATTGCAGAGGCTCTTAAAGCACAGCATGGCATAGAATTGGATAAAAAGAAAATTCAGCTGAGCTCCACGATAAAGCAAATCGGAGAGGTCTCCGTAGATGTAAAACTGTATCCTGAGGTTACAGCGCAGCTCAAGGTCGTGGTGGAAGCGGAATAACGCAAGAAAAGCAGCCTGACGGGAGCTTGCTCAGGGAAGAGGGTTAAACCCGGAATCCTTAGAAAGAGCTCAGGCATTTAGTATATTTACGGGAGAAATGTATGGAAAGAATACCTCCGCATAACGAAGAGGCAGAAAGATCAGCCCTTGGCGCTTGTATGCTCAGCAAGGACGCCTTGCTGGACGTGGTTGAAGAAGTGAGGGCCGAGGACTTCTATAATGAAAGCCATAGAGAAATTTTCAGTTCAATAATGAGGCTGTATCGTGAAAACAGCGCTGTGGACATGCTCACCGTATGTGAAGACCTTAAGACTCATAAGGCGCTGGACATGGTGGGAGGCAGACTCTACATAGGAACTCTTACATCAGAAGTTCCGTCAACGGCCAATGCCGGCGAATATGCAAAAATAGTGGCTGAAAAAGCCATGACGAGACAGCTCATAAACGCTTCCGAAGAAATAGCAGCTAAGGGCTATGAAGAAAAGCAGGACGCAGAGGAACTGATAAACGACGCGGAAGCCAATATCTTTCGCATAGCTCAGAAACGCCAGAAAAATGACTATGCCAAAATTCAGGATGTTTTAATGAAAAACCTGAAAATGATAGATGACGCTGAAAGAAACAGAGGCAATACCACGGGACTTCCAACGGGCTTTAAGCATCTGGATGAAAAAACGTCAGGTCTTCAGAAATCGGATTTGATAATAATCGCCGCTCGTCCCGGAATGGGAAAAACGGCGTTTGCACTTAACATAGCTGCGCAGAGCGCAGTAAAGGCAAACGCTTCGGTGATTATTTTCAGTCTGGAGATGTCTCAGGAGCAGCTTGGTCAAAGGCTTATAGCAATGCAGGCAAGAGTAGAATCTGAAAAATTGAAAAAAGGTACTTTGGAGAGAAAGGACTGGGACAGGATAAACGTAGCTCTTGACGAACTTAATGAAACGAAAATAGCAATCGACGATACGCCGGGAATTTCCGTCATGGAAATGAGAAATAAATGCAGAAGGCTTAAGGCCGAACAAGGCCTGGATTTGATAGTAATAGACTATCTTCAGCTTATGACCTTCGACGGCCGCGCAGACAGCAGGCAGCAGGAGGTCAGCGCCCTTTCAAGACATTTAAAGCTTCTAGCCCGCGAGATGGATTGTCCCGTAATAGTGCTCTCACAGCTTTCGCGAGCGCCGGAACAGAGACAGGATAAAAGACCTATGCTTTCCGACCTGAGAGAGTCAGGCTCAATAGAACAGGACGCCGATATAGTTATCTTTCTTTACAGGGACGATTATTACAATGAGAATACAGAAAAGCCGGGCGTATGCGAGGTCAATTTGGCCAAGCACAGAAGCGGTCCGACGGACAGGATAGAGCTGACATGGGTTGCAAGATACACTAAGTTCAGCGATAAGGCTTTATAACATCACAAGGAGGAGACGCAAATGATTACAAAAGAAATGACCGTGTCCCAGGTATTGGAAATGAGGGAAGGCTATGAAAAAGTTTTTCAGAAATATCTGCTTACATGCTCAGGTTGTCCGGGAGCGATGACAGAAACACTGGAAGAAGCCGCGAAAGGCCATGGCATAAGTCTTGAGGCTCTCCTTTACGATTTGAATAAGGCGGAATAATTTATATAATCAGGATAAAAGTAAAATTACAATGAGTTTTAATAGAGAGAAAGTAAAAGATTTTTATCTGCTTTCCACTGATGTAGAAAATATTTTCATAAACGAATATATGGCCGCGGCGCCCGGAGATTATGTCAAAGTTTATCTTTACGGACTTTTGTACAGCCAATATCAGGCGGATATGACCTATAAGGATATGGCCAAACAATTAGACCTTTCGGAGGAACAGATCGAAGAGGCCTGGAATTACTGGGCTGAGATGGGAGTCGTTGGAAAATATCAGAGGGGTTTTGGCGCAAAGGGAGATTACGACATAGAATTCAAGCAGCTGAGAAGTCTGATGTATGGCAGAGGTGTGGAAAGTGAAGAAAAAAAAGATGGAGAAGGAAAAGGCGTTCCTCTTTATGACGCAGAGCTGAAAGAGCTGCTGTTTGAGGTGGAAAGCATAATGGGCAAGCCCCTTTCTGTAAGAGATACGAGAGAAGTTTTCTCGTGGATAACTGAGCTTGATGCGACGAAAGAAGTCATTTCCTCAGCTATAGTTTACTGTCTTGAAAAGGGCAAAGACTCCGTCAGCTATATATCCAAGGTCATAGCTCAGTGGACTGCGGACGGGCTTAAGACTGAAGAAGACGTTAAGCAGCGTCTTGAAACTCTCGAACGGAACAGCGCCAGATATAAGGCAGTTCTTCGCAGCCTGGGGTTGACAAGGGGAGTTACCAGGGCAGAAAAAGAGATAATCGACAGATGGTTTGATGAAATGGGTTTCAACGAAGAGAGAGTAGCCGACGCCTGCTGCAAGGGCTCGTTTATTTCCAATCCCAACATCAGATATGTTAACGGTATTTTGGAAAAATGGTATGAGGAAGCTAAAAACGAAGGCCGCAGTGTGAACAGCAAGGTGACGGTTACACAAGCCGTTTTAAATAAATATTATGAGTATTTGAGACGAAAAGCAGAGGAGGAAGCAGAAGAAAGAAAACATGAGGTTTACAGCAGGCTTCCGAGAATAGAGGAAATTGATCATCAGCTTATAGAATTAGGCAAAAAAATGTCCAGAAGCGTTCTTGGCGGAGACTTAAAGGCAAGAAATGAGGCAAAGCGGCTCCTGAACTTATTGGAAGAGGAAAGAGCTGTGCTGCTGACAGAAAATAATTTCAGAGAAGATTATACAGACATCAAATATTCTTGCAGTCAATGCAATGACACAGGTCTGACAGAAGACGGTCAGAGGTGCTCATGCGCAAAACAGAGAATAGGAGAAGCGGAAATATGGCAAAATTTATCTTCGGAAAAAAGATAAAGGAAGAAAATTCGGGAAAAGAGCCAAAAAAACCGAAAAAGACAGAAAAACAGGAAAAAAGCGTAAAAGATGCGAAATACGCAAATAATGCAAAAACTGTCGTATGGAACAAAACGGTGGAAATTGCGGGGAGCATAATAGAAGCGGCAGACGAAATAAATGAAGAAGCGGGAAAAATCGCGGGTGAAGGCTGGTCCCTTTTGATTTCCATTTGCGCGGCCTTTATAAGCGCGATAGATAAAGCTTGCGATATAGTTTTATGGTTTGTCGTAAAAATGCTTGTTCTCTTCGGCAGAAGAGTTCATAACGGCAGAATAAAGGTTATAGAACAGAAAAAAATCATCATAAAGGATGCAACTATAATCGGCCTTGCCATCATAGGAATAGTCGGTGTTTTCGCATGGGCTACGGACTATGAGTATTCATATAACGGAAGACCCCTCGGAATAGTAAAGGAGCAGTCTGATGTTTTAGAGATTTTAGATATAGTCAATGACGAGCTTTCCTTGGAATATGGCTCTAATATAGAGATAAATCCCGAGACGGATATAACCTTCAGACCTGTAGTTTCCTACGGAAAGGAAATTGATGATTCCGACACCGTCCTGAAGAGATTTACATATATGGACGAAATACAGACCCAGGCTTACGCCGTAAAGGCAGAGGGAAATATTTTAGTAATAGTTGAGAGCGAGCAGATTGCAAACGAAGTTCTTGAAGAAGTTAAAGCTATATATCTTGAAGATAACGACAATATAGAATACGAATATGTGGGCTTTGTAGAGAACATAGAAATAGAGCCGTATAATACAAAGCTGACTAATGTATCGAGCTTGGAAACAGCGGTATCAAAGATTCTCAGCGGAGGACAGGCGGCTACGGAGTATACGGTAGTTTCCGGAGACAGTCTTTATGCTATATGTGATAAGCTGGGGCTGACTCTTTCGGAATTGAAGGATATGAATCCGGGACTCACAGACAGTTCGATGCTCCATGAGGGAGATAAGCTGAAAGTTGAGAAAGAAGTTCCTCTTCTTACTCTGGAAACCGTTGAAGTAACCAAGATAGCCGAAAGCATACCGTATGAAACGGAATATAAGGAATCCAGCTACTATTACGAAGGTGAAAAGATGGTAACAAGGGCAGGCTCCAACGGACGAGCCAGCATCACGGCCAGAATCACGAGACATAACGGGCAGCAGGTAGAAAGAGAGGATCTGGATAAGGAGATAATTATAGCCCCTGTAAATGAGATAATAACAAAGGGAACCAAACGCGTACCGCCTAAGATAGGAACGGGAACCTTTATAAGGCCTGTAAATGTGGGAATTTATGCGTCGTACGGCTACAGATGGGGAAGGATGCACGAAGGAATAGACCTTGCAGCTTCAACAGGAACACCGATAAAGGCAGCCGACGGCGGAACCGTAGTATCTGCCGGTTGGAGCGGTGCTTACGGATATACAGTTGTTATCAATCATGGGGGAAATACCAGGACCTTGTACGCTCATTGCAGTAAACTGAATGTTTCCGCAGGTCAGAAGGTATACCAGGGGCAGGTAATTGCGCTGGTAGGAAATACGGGAAGAAGTACCGGACCGCACTGTCACTTTGAGATACATGTCAACGGAAGGACGGTAAATCCGGCAAATTATGTATAAAACAACGCAGGGCCGGTTCTGAACCGGCCTGTGATTCCATATAATTTATATACATTCATGAAAGGAAAGGGAATGTATATATTATGGAAAACCATTATATTTCTTTGGAAAACAGAGAAAAAATCACCATAAGCCAAGTAGTTGACGTAGACGCCTTTGATGAAGATACTCTTTGGGCCAATCTTGAGGAGGGCGGCATAGAGCTTACCGGAGAGAACCTTAATATAGAAAAACTGGATTTGCAGGAGGGACTCCTCGTAGTAACGGGAAAAATCTGTTCTTTAAATTATACGGAAAAAAAGCTAAAGGAAAGAGGGAGATTCTTCAGGCTTCCCGGAAAGCGTTAGGAAGCCATGACAGAGCTGATAAAAAATCAGGCCGTGGTAATTGTCGTAATGACCTACTGCGGACTTTGCGCCTACCTTATATATGATTTCTTCACCCTGTTCATAAACCGATTTGCCGGGAACAGCAAAGCGTCAAAGCTTATCATAAGAATATTCGGATATATGGTAATAGGCATACTTGCAGCTGATTTTTCCATGTACTGCCAAAACGGGAAAATTACTTTTACCGGAACGGCATGCTTTGCGGCCGGCCTTTGGTTGTGGCGAAAATTCTTTTATGATATAATTAACGGACAAATTGAGGTGAAGGAAACCGCAGAGCGGAATTTAATAAAAAAGAAAATCAATACCGGTGAAAAAGATGAGCAAAAAGGGGAAAAGGCTCAGGGAGTTTGAGAAAAAAAACAGAGCGTTCACAGTAAGAGAAGCAAGAGCGAAGGATTATTCCTCCGGAGAAAGCAGCGGGGCTCTCTTTGATATAGAGCGCAGAGACAAAGACTCTTCTGAGAAAAAAAACAATAAAAAAAAGAAGAAAGTTATAAACGTGAAAAGGCTTACCACAAGCGCGGTTCTCCTTATTTTTGTCGTATCCGTCGGCTTTTCGGCATTTAAGCTTTTTAAGCTTAAATGCGAAAAGGACAGTCTTATGGAAAGGCAGGCGGAGCTCAGTCAGTTAAAAGAAGAATTGACCGCGGAGCTTGAACATGTAGATTCTGCAGAATATATAGAACAGCAGGCACGAAAAACTCTCAGGCTTATAAAGAAAAATGAGATACTTTTCGTTCTGCCCGACAGCAAGAACGACATTAAGGATTCAGATGAAGCAGAAGCCTCTGAGAGCGGCGAATCTTCTGACCATTCAGGCAAAGAGGCCGCCGGCGAGCCAGGCAGCTCAGACGAAAATGCCGCCGGCGAGCCAGGCGGTAACCAAAAGGACAAGCCTTAAAAATACAAAAGGAAAATTTAAAAAATGGACAAGGTGAGGATTAAAGAAGTGATTGTCGTAGAGGGAAGAGACGATACGGCCGCAGTACAGAAGGCAGTTGACGCCCTGATAATAGAGACTCACGGGTTTGGCATTTCAAAGGAAACATGGAAGCTGCTGACTAAAGCATATGAGGAAAAAGGTCTTATAATAATGACAGACCCGGATTTTTCCGGAGAAGAGATCAGAAAACGGATTTCCGAGAAATTTCCTAAAAGCAAGCATGTTTATATGCCGAGAAAGAAGGCTAAAAAGGGAAATGATATAGGAATCGAAAACTCCACGCCTGAGGATATTGCCGAGGCGTTGAGAAAAATTTCATTTACGAGGGAAACCGAGGGCGACCTGTTTACAGAAAAGGATATGCAGGCGGCCGGCCTTACGGGAAATACCGATTCAAAAGCGAGGAGAGAAGCGCTGGGAGAGGTTTTGGGAATAGGCTATGGAAACAGCGGAGCCTTTTTAAAGAAGCTTAATCGTTTCGGCATAACGAGGGAGCAGTTTTCGGAAGGCTTGAAAAAGATATGAGAAAAACACGAGAGAAACAGCATGAAACTTTATCAACAGTCAGCCATAAAAGAAATACGGGAAAAATACGGCTTTAAGTTTTCAAAAAATCTTGGTCAGAACTTTCTCACAGATAAAAATATAATAGATAAAATAATAGAGGGAACTGATATAAATGAAAAGGATACAGTTCTTGAAATAGGCCCGGGGATCGGAGTCATAACGGCTGAAGCAGCGCGGAGGGCAAAGAATGTCATCGCCGTGGAGGTAGATAGTTCCTTGATTCCGATACTGGGAGAAACATTGAGCGAATATGAAAACGTAAGGATTATAAATGAAGACGTATTAAAGCTTGATATGAACAAAATCATTGAAGAGGAACAGTCTGAAAGTGTAAAAATAGTAGGGAACCTTCCATATTACATCACGACTCCCATCATAATGAAGCTTCTTGAGGAGGAGGTAAAAGCCGAGAGCATTACCGTCATGATGCAGAAGGAAGTTGCGGACAGGATCAAGGCGGATCCCGGCAGCAAGGCTTACGGAGCTATTTCTGCGGCAGTACAGTATTATTGCACGATAGAAAAAATTGCAGACGTTCCCAAAACAGTTTTTGTCCCTCAGCCAAAGGTTGATTCCGTGGTTCTTAAATTTAAGATTCGGGAGAAAAAAGCGGTTGAGGTTCAGGATAAAAAGCTTTTTTTTGAATGTATTAAGGCCGGCTTCGGGCAAAGAAGAAAAACGCTTTTGAATTCACTGCAAACGGTAAGGGGAACCAACAGGGAAATTATAGCAGAGAGCCTCAAAGCGGCCGAAATAGATGCATCGAGAAGGGCTGAAACGTTAACGCTGGAAGAATTCGGTAATATATCAGATGAGGTGTATAAGAGATTATGAAAAAGAAATCAAGCAAAGAACCAGGTAATGAAAACAATGAAAATATCGTAAATAGCTCAAGCAGATTAGATGAAACAAATGATTTAAACAGTGCAGACGGCTTAGACGATATAAACGATGCGAATGAATCAAATGATGCAAAGGGAGAAAATGACGCCGCTGAAGCCGGACAAGCCAAAGCTGGCGGCAAAGGGGATAATACATCTTGCAGGCAAAAAAATCGTCGCAGCAAGGAAAAATCTTATGAAAGAAGCAGAGAACGCAGATTTGATAAATTTGAGAAGCTTGACAGAAAAGTAGAACAGACTATTCAGGAAGTTGAGACCATGAGCGGCAGGCAGCGGCTTCATAAAATTACGCATAACAGTTTTGCAGTGGCAGCTTTGTGGGCTGTAATCCTGAATCTGCTTATAGAGACCTTAGGAAGATTTCCTACGACGTCGGTATGGGGAGGCTTGCAGTTCATGTTTCATGAACCGCTGGTGTTCCTTTACAATGCGCTGATAATATTCGCAACCCTTGTAATAGCCTCCGTCTTTAAGCGCCGCTTATTCGTCTTTACCATAGTAACTCTGTTCTGGCTGATAATAGGAATAGTAAACGGAGTTATACTTACTCAGAGAATGACGCCGTTTACCGTAAAGGATCTCAGTATTCTTGATGATGGAATTACTATAGTTACCAACTATCTTTCAACATTTCAGATAGTGCTGGCTGCGATAGGAGTTTTATTTGCCATAGCACTTTTGGCTCTTTTATATATAAAGGGGCCGAAAAGGCAGCTCCCGGTAAAGTGGAAGCGTAATCTTACAGGTATTATTTTAGTCTTCGGTTTGACCTTCGGAATGACTTCTTTCATGATAAACTCGGGAAGAGTTCAGACCTTCTTCGGAAACTTAGCTTATGCCTACAGAGATTATGGAGTGGTTTATTGCTTTACTAACACATGGCTTAATACGGGAATCAGCAAGCCTGAGGGATATGATAAGGAAACGATTCTAAATATATTCAGCGAAGAAGAGCTGGGAGACGATAAGGCTATGCTCCTTGAACAAAAGGATGAGGACGAAAAACATCCGAATATCATATTTTTACAGTTGGAATCTTTCATAGACCCTGCCACAGTAAAGACCATAGAATTAAATAAGGAGGCCTGCCCTACTTTCAGAAGACTTGTAAACAACTATCCGTCGGGGCAGCTTACCGTCCCTGCATGCGGAGCCGGTACTGCCAATGTTGAATTTGAAGTAATGTCAGGCTTAAGCGCCAAGTTCTTTGGCCCGGGAGAATATCCGTATAAGTCTGTCTTGAAAGAAAAGACTCTTGAAACCCTTTGTTATGATCTTAAGAGTCTGGGATATTCCACTCATGCCATACACAACCACAGAGCCGTATTCTATAATAGAAATACCGTCTTTGCAAATATGGGTATGGACACGTTTACCAGTATAGAATACATGAACAATGTGGAAAAAACCCCTAAAAACTGGGCTAAGGACGATGTGCTGGTAGGCTGTATGATGGACGCCCTAAACTCCACAGAAGAGAGAGACATGATATATACGATTTCCGTTCAGGGCCATGGAAAATACCCGACAGAGCAGATTCTGGAAAATCCTGAAATAACCGTAGACTCTGCTCCTACAGAAGAGCTGAAGTGGAAATTTGAATATTACGCCAATCAGATTTATGAGATGGATCGGTTTATAGAAACCCTTGTCGAAGAGTTTGAAAAATATGACGAGCCTATCGTATTGGTCATGTACGGCGATCATATTCCGGCCATCGAGATGTCGGAGGACGATTTGGAAAACGGCAATCTGTATGGAACGGAATACGTTATCTGGAGCAATTTCGGCCTCGAAGGCGACGACGAGGACATGTATTCTTACCAGCTCGCTTCTCATGTTTTGGAAATGATAGACATGCAAGTGGGAACCATATTTACGTACCAGCAGAATCACAGGAACAGCGAAACCTATCTGGCAGACCTTAAGGCTCTCGGCTACGATATGCTTTACGGAAAACGCTATATATACGGTGAAAAAAATCCATTTGAGAAAACGGACATGAAGATGGGCGTCGAGGATATTAAGATTGAAAAGGTAGTAAAAATCGGCGATAAGTATTATATAAAAGGTGAAAACTTTACAGAGTACAGTAAAATTACTTTAGACGGAAAAACTTTGCAGACCATTTATCTCGGGGAAAATATTTTAGGACTTCTTGACGATGTGGACCCTGACGACGTGGAGAACATGAAGGTAAGCCAAATCGAGAAGAAAGGAAACGAAATTCTCAGCACCACCGAATAACAGGGAAAAAGGCCAAGGTCAGCTATATGCCATATACTAGCATATGCGCCCTTTAAAATATAGAGGCGAAAGGAGACTGTATGGAAAACATTGAAACAGAAAGGCTTATGCTTACTCCATGGCGTGACTGCGAGGAAGACGCACAAGGCTTGTACAGCTATGCCAAAGATCCCGAGGTGGGGCCAAACGCCGGCTGGAAGCCCCATGAAAGCCCCAAAGAATCCCGGTGTATAATCAGAGAGCTTTTCATAAAGAGCAGTACGTGGGCAATAAGAGAAAAAGAAACGCTTAAAATAATAGGAAGCATATCCCTTGAGCCGGATCGAAGACGCGAAGACGTAAACAGCAGAGAGATGGGCTATTCCCTTTCCCGTGAATGTTGGGGAAAAGGATATATGACAGAGGCTGCTATTGCAGTAATGGATTACGGCTTTAACAAATATGGTTTGGTCGTCATGTCTATATGCACGTCGCCTGCAAATAAAAGGTCTCAGCGAGTCATAGAAAAATGCGGGTTTAAATATGAGGGAACGCAGCGCAAAGGTTATCATATATATGACGGAACCGACAGGGACAACATGGTTTTTTCCATACTCAGAGAAGAATGGGAGAAGCAAAAACGGGTAAATACAGATGTGCAAACGGATTCTGTTTAAAACAGGACTTGTCGTAATCTGCCTTTCCCTGGCAGGCATAGCTGTAAGTTCTTTTATAAATTATAAGGTCAAAAGTTATGCAGAAGAAAGGTTTTTATATGCGGCGACAGACTATAACGAAATACCGAAGGCAGATACAGAAGAGCTGACTGAATTCGGAGCCGATTGTATAATCATTCTGGGCGCAGGGATTTATGACAGCGAAACGCCTGCGCCGATGCTGAAAGATCGGCTGGATTTAGGTATAGAGCTGTATGAAAAGGGTGTGGCTCCAAAGCTTCTTTTGAGCGGAGACAACGGGCAGGAAGGCTATAATGAAATTCATGTTATGCTTTCATATGCCAAGAAAGCAGGAGTTCCTGATGAAGATATTTTCTGCGACCATGCTGGATTTTCTACATATGAT
The DNA here is from genome assembly GCA_937900415.1 of uncultured Clostridia bacterium. GTDB lineage: Bacteria > Bacillota > Clostridia > Peptostreptococcales > Anaerovoracaceae > Fimisoma. Next base: position 164,145 of record CALCEY010000012.1, on the reverse strand, counting down.
TCTATGTACAGAGCCAAGAGTATTTTCGATGTCGAAAAGGCCATCGTAGTAACTCAGAGCTATCACGAATACAGAGCGCTTTATATAGGTGAGAAGTCGGGGCTTGAGGTCAGAGGCGCAGCCTCAGACCAGCAGCAGTACGGAGGACAGGTCTTGAGGGACTTGAGAGAGTTCCTCGCAAGAAATAAGGACTTTTTAAAGGTCATGATAAAAGCAGAGTCTTTAATGGGAGGAGAAGTTATTCCGATAAGCGGAAGCGGGCTGATAAGCCACGGAGAGTAGAAGGAGAAATGAATAAGTTAACAGTAACTACAGGTATTAAAAATAAGTAACAGAAAAAAGAATATGCGCATAGTATATAGAGGGCCGGATGGCCCTCTGTTTTTATTGCCGGTTTATCGCCTGACGATTTGAAAATTTTGAATCTGTGAAACGGCAATAATGCAGGTTTTACAGCATTTCGCGGGGCAGGTGAATAAAAATGATATATCTTGATAACGGAGCGACGTCCTTTCCAAAGCCAAAGGGAATGATCGCCGCAATGGAAGAATGTATACTTAAATACTGCGGAAATCCAGGAAGGTCGGGACATTTTATGTCCATTAAAACAGGTGAAAAAGTTTATCAGGCAAGGAAAGCGGTTGCAGAACTTTTTAACATAGACGCGCCTGAAAGACTGTTATTTACGAAGAACACGACGGAAGCTCTTAATATGGGACTTTATGGTTTTCTTAAAAAAGGAGATCACGTCGTTACCACGTCTATGGAACATAATTCAGTTTTGAGACCGCTGAAAGCCATGGAAAAGACAGGCGTGGGTCACTCCATAGTCAGGGGGAATAAATACGGCGAAATAAATCCGTCGGAGATAGAAAAAGCCGTAAAAAGTAATACGGCGCTTATAGTGGTTACTGCGGCCTCTAACGTAACCGGTACTAAAATGCCTCTTAGGGAAATAGGTGAAATTGCAGCAAAGAGGGGAATCGCCTTCATGGTGGACGGAGCTCAGGGAGCTGGGACTATGGATCTTGACGTAGAAAAGCTCAAGATAGACATGCTGGCTCTGCCGGGGCACAAAGGTCTCCTCGGGCCTCTCGGCACAGGGCTGCTGTATGCGTCTCCGTACATAAGGCTGAAGCCTACGCAGCAGGGAGGAACAGGCACAGAGTCAAAGAGCCGGCTACAGCCTGAAGAATTTCCGGAGGGCTTTGAAGCAGGAACCATAAATGCGCCGGCAATAATAGGTCTTGGATACAGCGCCGGTTTTATCAGTAAAATCGGTCTCGACGTAATAAGCAATTATGAAGAGGAGCTCATACGGCAGCTTGATGAAAACCTTTCCAACATGGAATTTGTAAAGCTGTACGGGCCAAAACCGTCAAAGAAGACGGGAATTTCTCTTATAAATATAGAAGGAATGGAAGCAGAGGATGTTACGTCGCTCTTGAACAGCAGATATGGAATAGCTGTCAGGGGAGGATACCACTGCGCCGGCCTTGCTCACAAAACAGTAGGAACCTGGGATACCGGAGGAATAAGAATAAGCGTCGGCCCGTTTAATTCCAAAAGGGAGATAGAAAAACTGACAGATGCGATATGGGAAATAGGAAAAGGAAGATAGAAGATAAAAGAGGCAGACTGATTTGTCCGCCTCTTTTATCGTATTAGTTTAAGGAATCGGTACGGTAAATGAATTTTACCTGACCGTCCATATTTTCACTTATGCCGGCAAAGCTTTTGTAATTGCGCGACACGTCTCTTGTTATGCGAAATCTTGCGGAGAGACCTTTAAGGTCACCGTCTACGGCGGCAACTAATTTTTGTATACCTTGCTCGTTGAATTCCTTTAATCCGCCGGAAAGCTGCATTGCACCGTCACAGAGCTGTGAAACTCCGTCGGTCAGAGCAGGAGTTCCGTTTTTTAGGGTAAGGATTCCGTCATACAGCTCAGAGGAGCCGCCGTAAATCTGAGAGGTTCCTGCTTTCAGATGGTCTAATCCGAGCTTCAGTTCTCCAGCGCCTTTTGCGGCGTCGGCGACGCCGGCCGTATAAGTTTGCAGACCGAGATAAAAAGCATTGTAGCTGTCGAGGGAACTTTTCAGTGCGATAACAGATTTTGCCCCTTCCGCAGCAGCGGCAAGCTGAGCCTGAACCTCATCAGAAGCCATGTTTTCTGAGATAGCTTTTTGAATCTGTAATTCTGTCTGATCTGTTATCGTTTTTTTAATTGAGTCGCTTTGCATTTGCATTTGAACATTTGAAGCTATAGTATTTTTAATTGACTGTGAAGCCATCTGTTCTTCTGTCTTTGTCTGAATTTGCGTTAATATTTGCTTTGTCTGCATTTTTTCATTGATAGCTGCTTCAATGGAGTTTTTCGTATCGTTGTCTATTTTTCCTGCGGCAATAGCTGCATCATAAGAAGCTTTATCCATATGAAGAACAGCTTGTATTACCTGTTCGGAAACTGTGTTGCAGACTGCCTGAGTAACCGATGCTTTAACTTGCTCTTTTACAGCTGCTGTGACTTGAACAGTTACTTCCTCTTTAACAGCTGATGTAACACGTTCGGTGATATAGCCGCGCTGTGCGTTGACGGCTGCCGTTACTTTTTCAAGAGCCTGTTCATATACTGCGTTTTTATCTAGTGAAGAGATAACCTTATTCAGTATATCCGCATAGTTTTGAATGGTTAAAGTCGGAACGTCCAGGCCGGCAGCAGAAAGTTGAGTATTAGCTGTCGAGAGAAGTGTTTCAAACACCTGCTTTGCTCCCCCTGTTAATGAAGCGTTGTTTTCGGCAAGTTTGCTGAGTCCTTCAGAAAGCTGAATTGCTCCCTCTTGAAGGGCGGCGGCGCCTGAATCAATATCTTCTGCGCCAGCTTTGAGCTTTGCAGCTCCGGCAGCCAGCTGATTAACTCCTTCTGCCAGTTCTCCGGACTTGTCAAGGAGAGTATACAGACCGTCATAAAGCTGCGAAGAACCATCCAAAAGCTTATCCATAGCGTTTGTCAGCTCTCCCATAGCCTCGCTCAGTTCGGATACGGAAGCGAAGCTGTCTGTGTTAAGGTTGCTGAAAAGCTCATTGGAAGCCATGGTAACGGTCATACCAAGTTTAAAATCCTTTACATCGGCAGTAATTTCTACAAAATCAGGAATTTCAAACTTTTCTTTTGAAATTGCAAGATTTTCTTGTAAACCGGGAAGCGCTATTCCTATAACAGCGGTGCGGCTGCCGTCATTGATAAGTTTTCCGTTTGAAACTTCTACATTGGTGAAAACATCGTTGTCCAGCAGAATACCGGTAAGCATGGCAAAAGGAACATAAATTTTTTTGTTTTGACCGTCAATATTAACGGTTTCGTATTGTTTGTTCAAGTAGTCAAAGCGTATGGTTACCTTTCCTGTTTTTCCTATGAGATCTTCAGAAGAAATCGTTTTTCCGTCCAGCTTATAAGTGACAGTTAAATCTACAGGGAGCTCTTTTTCTATGCTGCCTTGATAATAGAGGTCATTTCCCTCTACGTCCCAGACGCGGCTTCCGGAACCGTCTACAGTGAAGCTTTCATCACCGTTTGTATTTTCAACATCGGGCATATCAGTCTTATCCTTAATGCTCTCCATGCCGAGCGTGTTCTTGATCCAGTCGCTGACAATAATTTTTTTTGGAGAACCGTCAGCTCCGGCTAATATATAAACGGCTTCGTCTTTAGAAGAGGTTTCGTTATTGTCACCGGTTGAGGCGGCTTCCATTTTCGGTTGTTTCTGCGGTGAGGAGTCCTGGTTCATTGCGAAAGCAGTAGCCGCAGCTCCGCTGACGGAGAGAACAGTGCAAAGGCAGAGGACTAATATTTTAGTTGAAGATTTTTTCATTTTAAAGAACCTCCTGTTCCATATTTTTATTCTTTTTCTGTTTCATTCCAAGCGTTGTGGCGTAAATGACCTTATCCAGCAAAAGCAGCAATGCCGGGAGAAGGAGAATGACGCAAAGCATACTGATAATTGCGCCGCGGGCCATTAGCATACACATTGAACTTATAATGTCGATGTCGGAATAAACGGCGACGCCAAAGGTGGCGGCAAACAGACCCATACCCGATACTATAATGGAAGGGATAGAAGTCGTGAGAGCTATACGCACAGCCTCTTTTTTTTCATTTCCCAGGACCTGTTCTGATTTGTATCGCGTCGTAAGTAAAATAGCATAGTCTACAGTGGCGCCAAGCTGTATGGTGCTGATGCAAATAGGCGCGATAAACGGCAAGCTCTGTCCCAAATAGTGCGGCAATCCCAGATTGATGAATATGGCGATTTCGATTACGGAAATCAGTATAAGCGGAAGAGAGATACTTTTTTCCACCAGTGCGATAATGATAAAAATGGCAATGATGGAAATTGCATTGACAACCTGGAAATCATGAGAGGTAGTGTCAATCATATCCTTCATACACGGCGCTTCTCCAATCAGCATACCGCTGTCGTCATACTTTTTTAAAATCGTATTAAGTGATTCAATCTGTTGGCCTACTTTGTCGCTGGCCACATCATATTTTGAATTGATTAGCAGGAGTTCCCATTTATCACTTTTTAAAATATCCGTTAGAGATTCGGGGAGGATTTCCTCGGGAACACGAGAGCCTATGACGGATTCAAGACCGAGGACATATTTTACGCCGTCTACCTGCTCCATTTCGCTTATCATATTTCTTACTGCCTTAGGAGGAAGCTCTGAATCAATCAGAAGCATATGAGTTGACGCAATATCAAAACTTTCTGACAATTTGCTGTTGGCGATAACGAACTCCATATCTTTCGGGAGACACCGTCCCATATCATAATAAACTTCGTCGTTGGTTTTACTGTAGCCGTTGTAAGCAGGAGGAATCAGCAATGCGAAGATTATAAGGAAAACGGGGAATATTCGTACCACGCCTTTTGCAAATTTGCTTACATCCGGGATAAGCGATTTATGCCTTGTTTTCTGTAAGGGTTTGTCGAATACGAGTATAAGCGCAGGAAGAACGGTAACGCATCCTATTACGCCGAAAAGAACGCCCTTCGCCATGACGATTCCCAAATCACGTCCCATAGTAAAGGACATGAAGCAGAGTGCGATAAAGCCTGCGATTGTCGTAATGGAACTGCCGACGACAGATGTCAGAGTTTTATTGATGGCGACAGCCATCGCTTCTTTGTTATCTGTATAACGCAACCGTTGTTCATTGTAGCTGTGCCACAGGAAAATAGAATAGTCCATTGTAACGGCAAGTTGTAAAACTGCAGAAAGCGCTTTCGTGATATATGAAATTTCTCCAAGGAAATAGTTGCTTCCCAAATTGATGAGAATCATCATGCCGATGCTGGCAAGAAAGACGAAAGGCACCAGCCAGCTGTCAAGAAGAAGCAGCATAGCCGCACAGGCCAGAGCTACGGCAATCCCTACATAGATAGGTTCTTCTTTTTCGCACAGGTCTTTCAAATCTGTAACCAGAGCAGATATTCCCGATATAAAACATTGTTTTCCGGCAACCTCTCTTATTTCCCGAATGGCGTCCATTGTAACGTCAGAGGATGTAGAAGTATCAAAGAATACTGCCATCATTGTAGAATTTTCTGTGTTAAATTCATTGTAGAGATCATCAGGCAATAATTCCATAGGAACAGAGAGATCCATAATGGAATCATACCAAAGAACGCTTTCCACATGATCTACTTGTTCGATTTTTGCTTTTAACTCCGAAACTTGTTTTTCCGGCATATCCTCTACGATAATAAAGGAAAACGCCCCTTTACCGAAATCTTCCAAAAGCTCCTTTTGTCCGATTACTGTCTCCATATCTTCTGGCAAATAAGTGAGCATATCATAATTGATTCGTGTTCCCATCATTCCTAAAACGGAGGGAATCAGAAGAAGGAGAATAATGATCAAAATAGATATGCGGTGCTTTACAACAGCTTTTCCAAAACGCATATTCTTTACCTGTCCTTTCCATTTATTTCATAGTCGTCAACCTCGATGATGTCAGGCATTTGATTTTTAATGATCTTGACCGTACTAACAACTGTATAGAGGTTTAATATTCCTTCAGCGAGAAGAGAAATTCCGAGAAGAATCGTTAAGACCTGAGCTCCTGCCGCAGAAAAGAATATCAGCGCAATGCCTATGACGGCGGTTCCGATTGCAAGGGCGAAGATGAGCCACCAGTTTCTGATGCCGAATTTTTTAGAATCCATGGCAATTCTGATTTTAAACAGACCGTCCAGCAGGATGGAAATGCCAAGTGCTATGCATATAAACGACATCAGTTTATCGGGATTGAAAAGAAGAAGTATGCCCAGTATAATCATCAGAATTCCGAATTCCAGATCGAATTGGAAAGCTAACCGGAATAAGTCTTTTGAAAAAAATCCGATTAGTTTTACGATTCCGAAAACAATCATGGCAACGCCAATACAGATACCTATAACTGCCGTAGACATTTCCGGCAGGGTAATAAACAGAATGCCGGCAATACAAAACATGCAAGATGTGATAATATATCCGATTTTGGCGATGCGCATCGGCATGACAGAACGCATCTTCATAGAAATCAGCCTCCTTTTTATTATGATATCAGCATATATTTTATTTTTAATTTTGCATACAGACATAAAAAGCCCCATGACTGATTTTCAGACATGGGGTATATAAATGACTGATTTTCAGACAAACAGGTATCGTTTGTCTGATTTTTTTATTATTCTGCACAGCGGGAAATCATTTCTTCGATTATTCCCTTTTTAATTTCAAACAAGCGTGAAAGTAGGCTTCGTATATCGTCGTTCATATCGTTTTTAAGCCATCTGGAGATCATACCGAAGCTGAGAGCCGAAAGATATTCTTTAATAATCGCAAGATCGTTATCGTTTACTTTTCTTCCGTGCAGAACGGATGAAATATATGTATTTATGACATGGTCGCAGACTTTCCAGAGGTATAATTCATAAAATTCGCGGCTTGCCGAGTGATAGATATGTAATACAGCCCGTTTTTTAGACAGAGCCATATCTATTATTGCTTCTAAGCAGTCTTCAAATTTTTCTATCGTGGGATATGCCTGAATGATTGTCTCTGCGTCTTCTTCAATCATAACTTCTATAAGTTTTGGAATATCTTCAAAGTAATAGTAAAATGTGTTGCGGTTGATACCGCAGTCAGCGACAATATCTTTTACCGTGATTTGAGAGAGCGGGCGCTCTGTAAGCAATTTTAGAAAAGATTTCTGAATTGCCTTCTTTGTAAAATTAGCCATTTGAATTTTTCTCTGTCTTTCTTTTTCGGTTTTTTATCGGAAATTTTTTTTTTGGGGGGGTGCCTGCTTTAGGCATATGTCTAAAGACTTATCGAGTCATTTTTCATGATGTAAGTATAGCACGAAGATAAAGCAATGGCAATAAAGCGAATACAAGCAGAAAATATGGCGCTTGTTGACTGGAGTGGTATGAGGCGAATTTTTTCTGAATAAAGGGGCGGTGGTGGTAAAAAATAATTGTTTTCAGTCGTTGTTTCAGGTTTTGTTTTCAAAGGGAAGAATTTTCAAACCGGAAGAGAAGAAGTCTGTTGTGCCTGCTCTTTAACTGAAAAGGAAAGGAGGCAGATGAAGGGGGAAGAAGATATAAATATATTTGAACATGACCTTGCTTAGGGTAGACAAAATTTTGAAAATGTGATAATATATTTTGCGTTACGGGATGTGGCTCAGCTTGGTAGAGCGTTGCGTTCGGGACGCAAAGGCCGCAGGTTCGAATCCTGTCATCCCGACCAGTAAAAAGACCGCTGAGAACCTTTAATTTTCAAAGGGTTCAGCGGTTTTTTAATTTGTGTGAGCCAGCGCTTTTTTCTATTTAAGGGTGCAAAATCGGTTGTTTTCGTACATTTAAGCGTGACACTCTCTGTGATACTTTTTGATTGTCAGCAATTATATTTTCAGCTTCTATTATGGTAGTTTGATCTGCATGAGTATAAATATTTGCTGAAAATATAACAGCTGTACGCTGTTGGCAAAGGCGCTCTGAATTGCTTCGAGCATTATGCCGGCAATTTATCAAAGCGCTGTTTTTTTCAGTTCCGCAAAGACTCCCGCAAAGGGCCTTAAAGGACCCTTTGCTTGGTGGCGGGGAGAGCTTTATTATGCAAACTGGCTGTTATAAAGGGCTGCGTATTTTTCGCCTCTTTTCATCAGCTCGTCATGCGTTCCGATTTCCTTTATATCCCCGTCCTCCATGTACAAAATCATATCGGCGTCGCGTATGGTGGAAAGCCTGTGGGCAATAACGAAGCTGGTTCGGTCTTTCATGAGCTGTGTCATGGCACGCTGAATCAGAACCTCCGTATGAGTATCCACGTTGCTTGTGGCTTCGTCAAGGATCATGATTTCAGGGTCAGAGGCGATTGCACGAGCGATGGTAAGAAGTTGGCGCTCGCCTTGAGAAATGTTTTCAGCGCCTTTAGAAAGCTTCATGTCGTAACCGTCCGGAAGGGTTTTTATGAAATTATGAGCGCAGGCAGATTTTGCGGCGGCGATTATCGAATCTCTATCCATGTTTTCTGCCGCATATCCCAGATTATCTGCTATGGTACCTTCAAAGAGCCATGTATCCTGCAATACCATGCCGAAACGGCTTCTGAGCTCTTCTCGGGACATATCCTTTATATTTACTCCGTCAACCGAGATAGCGCCGCTGTTTACTTCATAGAAGCGCATTAAAAGATTGATAAGCGTGGTTTTGCCTGCTCCGGTCGGGCCGACGATGGCGACCTTTTGCCCCGGCTTTACGGTAAGATTTACATCTTTCATGAGCAGGCGATCCTTTGTATATCCGAACTGAACGTTTTGGAAAGTCACGCTGCCGGAGCGCTCCTCAGGAACGACGGTGTTTTCTGCCTCAGGCAATTCTTCCTCCGCGTCAAGCAAAGCAAAGATTCGATCTCCTGCGGCTTTTGCTGCGCCAAAGGTGCCCGCCATACCGGCCAATGAGGAAAAAGGTTCGGCAAACTGGCGAGTGTATTCAAGCATAGCCTGGACATTTCCTATTGCGATAAAGCCGCCGACGGCGCGCAAGCAACCGATTAAAGCACAAGTGACGTATCCCATATCGTTTACAAAAGTAGTAATGGGGCTGACTGCGCCTGCGGTTGTTTCTGCTTTATACGAGCTGCTTTTAAGAGCTTCGTTAAGGGCATGAAACTGCTCGGTCGCTTTATTCTGATAGCTGAAGGCTTGAACTATTTGCTGACCGTTATACATTTCTTCGATATATCCGTTAAGCTCTCCCAGCAACGCCTGTTGCCTTTCATAATGCTTTCCGCCGGATTTCATTACTCCCGCCGCGCTCAATAAAGACAGAGGAACCATTATAACGGGAATCAGCGTGAGCTTCGGGCTGATTGATAACATCATGAACAGGATTCCTACAGCGGTAATAACCTGTGTTACTATAGAAGTGAGATTTTGACTTATGGTATTGCTGATGGTGTCCACATCGTTGGTAATTATGCTGAGAATATCGCCATGGGTGTGGGTATCATAGTAGTTCAGCTTTAATTTGTGCATTTTTTTATCAATATCGCTTCGGATTTCATGTATTACATTTGATGTGATTTTTGCCATATGAAATCCTTGCAAGAATGAAAAAAACTGAGATGTCAAATACAGGAAAATCAGGGCTGAAAGTAGCCAGATGATGTTTTCCCAGTAAAACACATCGTCTTTGATGCTGTCAAACAGCGTTGTCGTCACCTTGCCTATGACGAAAGGAGCCATTACTGTAAAAACAGTGCTTACGGCAGCGAACAGCAGGACGAAGAACAAACGGAGCCTGTGGAATTTTAAATATCCGAAAAGACGTTTTAAAGTATGATTTTTCATTTTAGATAGCCTCCTTTCCTAATTGTATTTCTGCAATTTCACGATAAAGCGGGCAGGTCGACAAGAGCTCCTCGTGGGTTCCCTGACCGACGATCATGCCGTCGTCGACTACCAGAATGCGGTCTGCGTCTAAAATGGTGCTGACGCGTTGCGCTACCATAATCACGGTGGAGCTTCCCATTGACTCTTTCAGATTTTTGCGTAGGGTTTGGTCGGTTTTCATGTCTAAAGCTGAAAAACTGTCGTCAAACACGTAGATTTCAGGCTTTTTCATTATGGCTCTGGCGATTGCCATACGCTGACGCTGACCTCCTGAAAGATTTGTGCCGCCTTGCGAAATTTCATCGTGATAACCTTTTTCCTTTTTTAAGATAAATTCTTCGGCGCAAGATATTTTCGCCGCGGCCTCCCAGTCCTGCTCTGTTCCGTCGTTTTTCCCGAAATTAAGATTGGAGGCTATGTCTCCTGAAAACAAAATGTTTTTCTGAGGAACGTAGCCGATGAGAGAACGGAGGTCGTCAAGGGCATATTCCTTGACATTGACACCGTCGATAAGGATTTCTCCGAACAGAGGGTCATATAGCCGAGGAATAAGCTTTAAGATACTTGATTTTCCTCTTCCCGTTCCGCCGATGATTGCCGTTATTTCTCCGGGATTAGCCTTAAAGCTTATGTCCTTTAAAATCGGCTCCGGAGCTCCGGGATATGCGAAGGTTACATGGCGAAATTCAACGGTAGAGCGGAACGGACGTTCCTGCATGGGAAAGGATCCGCCGCAGATACCCGTTTCAGTTTCTAAAACTTCGGCAATACGCTTGGAGCAGGCATATGCGGTGGGAAACATCATGATGACAAGCGCCAGCATCATGACTGACATAAGAACCATGCTTATATATTGGCTGTTTGCCACTAAAGAGCCTACCTCCATGTCTCCCGTTTCGACGTAATATGCTCCAAGGCCTAAAACGGCGGCAGTGGTCACGCCGAAAATTACATTGATGACAGGCAGGAGGAGGCTTGTGATTCTGCCCGAGACCATAGCGGTTGCGGCGTAATCGGAATTGGCCTCGTTAAAACGGCAGCTTTCTGAGCTTTGCTTATTAAAGGCGCGGATTACGCGGACTCCTTCCAGCGATTCAAGAAAAAGGCGGTTGATTCTGTCAAGCTTTTGCCTGAGTTTTACAGAGTACCGTGAAGCAAGCAGGACCACGACGCCACAGCCCATCAGCAATACAGGAATTGATATGATGAGAACGGAGCTGATTTGTCCGCCGGTGGCAGCCGAGAAAATCAGGCCGGCGACAGCCATCATCGGCGCGAGAATACCGATACGCAAAAGCATCGTAAGGAAATTTTGAACGTTTGTAATGTCCGATGTGCTTCGCGTGACTAAGCTGGCGGTACCGAATTTATCGAGTTCAGCGGCAGAAAAGCTTTGAACCTTTTCAAAAATCCTGCTGCGAAGCTGAGCCGAAAACCCGGTGGAAATACGGGAGGCTATGCGTACGGATAAAAAATTTACGATTGCGGCGAGAGCCGTAACCCCAGCCATGACGGCGGCAAGAATTAAAATTGTGTTTCGAGAGGAATCTACCACCCCGCTGTTAATCATTTGAGCAAGCAGCGAGGGAAGCATCATTTCCCCGACTGCCGCAAATAAAATGAGAAGACAAAGAAGCAAAATTTGACTTCCTTTTAATTTAACTTTTGAAAAAATTGTTCTCATAAAATCTCCTTTCTTATATTGCCGGTTTTATTCCCGACAGCCAAAACATCAATCTACCCAGCGTATATCTTTGTAAATTCATGTATTCCTGAAGCGATACGGCAGAGCCGTAGTTTAAGATTTCCATATTTCCGCTTTTGCCGGTTATATAAATATCTGAAGAAGTAAAGCCGTTTTTCAGATAAAATTTTCTTCTGGCGATACGCTGCTCCTTGTTTTCTGCGTTTTCATCTGTTCTCTCGATTAAAAGAACTATTTTTTTATCGGAAAAGCATTTGCATACCTCCTGTATTATTTTGCTGCCTGTCCCGCGACTGCGGTCTTTTCCGGAAACGGCCAGATAATCCACCATGACCATATCGCCGTAGGGTATTACCATTACAAAACCCTGCAAAATGTCGTCGTCTGCAGCGGCTAACAGTTGCGCCCGCCCCTTTTTAACGGAACGCTTTATCGTGAAAAAAGGTTTTCGCTCAGCTTTGGGAAAGGCTTCAAAGTAAATTTCCCTGATTTCTTTCCACTGATTGTTTTTTACGTTTGAAATATCCATATTTTTACTCCTGCTTTAATTTTTTTCTTTTGCTTTTAATTAAGCTGTTGCGTTTGCTTCTTTGGTTCTTCCGGAGCTTGCTTCCGGCTTCTTTGTTGCGTACGGAGCATTTTCCGGATTATTTTTCCCCGGCTTCTTTTCTTGCGGCTCTTTTGCTCCCCAGCTTCTTTTCTGCGTACGGATTCTTTGTTGCTTCCGGATTCTTGAGCTTTTTCTAATCCTGTAGTATCATAAACTATACAGTAACTGTAAAGTCAAGGAGGGTTCTGATGAAAAATAAAAAATTTTTATATACGACAGGACAGTTTGCTAAGCTCAACGGAATAAACAAGCGAACCTTGCATTATTATGATGAAATCGGCTTGTTTTCTCCCGAAATTAAGGAGGAGAACGGCTATCGCTACTACACCTGCTTTCAAACGGTGCAGCTGGAGCTTATAGTAACTCTGAGAAGAATAGGATTGTCCATCGAAGAGATTATTCGCTATCAGCAAAGCCCATCCGGAGCCTCTTTTTCGGAGCTGATTGCGGAAAAGAAGCATTTGATTGACAAGTCAATTCAAGAATTGTTGAACACTAAAGCCTTTTTAGAGCAAAAATCAAAAAAGCTTTCGCTAAGCCTGACAGCAAGGGAAGGAGAGGTTGAGACAATCAGCCTTCCTAAGCAGCGACTTTTGCTGAGCGATTCCATCACAGGCGATTATGATGACGGTGATTTTGCAGTTGCGGCAGAATTTTCGCTTCGGCTTAAATCCATCTTTGGCCTTTATGACAATTTCGGAAGCCGAATTTCGACGGAACAAATATTAAACGGAAATTTTCACCGTTATGACTGCTTTTTTGCATACGGAAGACAAGACATAAAGGACTATGATGCCGTGCGGCCTGCCGGTACTTATCTGAGAACTTTCTGCATAGGAAGATGGGAAAGGCTTGAAGCCGTTTATGGCAAGCTTCTCGATTTTGCGGGGAAAAACAACATGGAGCTGGTTGGACATGCTTATGAAGAGGGTTTAAACGAGATGTCTCTGCAAGGACGGGACGATTATATTACTATGATTACAGTAGGCTGCAAGAAAAAAGAATAAAAGGTGATTTTGTCACAGATAAAGAATCGAAAAAGGGGTATGTTATTGATATAAAGAAAAGGAGATGTAAAAAAATGACGGCTATAAATGTAAATAAAGATAATTTTAAAAGAGAAGTTTTGGAAAGCGGAAAAACAGTTTTAATCGACTTTTGGGCGTCCTGGTGCGGACCTTGCAGAATGGTAAGCCCGATAATCGACGAAATTGCAGAGGAGAGAAACGATGTAAAAGTGTGCAAGGTCAATGTTGACGAACAGGCAGAACTTGCCAACGCTTTCGGGATAATGAGTATTCCTACGCTCGTAGTAATGAAGGACGGAAAAATATCAGCGCAGGCGCAGGGAGCAAGACCTAAGGGAGCCATACTTCAGATGCTCTAATAAAAAAAGAGCGCAATACGGGACATTATGATAAAAGGATAGAGCTGTAACAGGGTAATACGGAAATAACAGGAGAATGAGATGGGAAGAAAAAACGATATAAATACGATGAATATAGCGCAGGGGCTTGAAGCCTTTGCAAAAACACCGGGAGCAGTTTTACTGGACGTAAGGACTTCGGAGGAATTTAAGAACGGCAGGCTTGCGGGCAGCAAAAATATACCATTGCAGCAGGCTGCGAAGGTATTTAAGGAAATACCGGAAAAAAGCACACCTATTTTTATATACTGCCTCAGCGGCGGAAGAAGCCGGATCATGGCTTCATTCCTGAAACGTGAAGGATATGAGGAGATAACGGATATGGGAGGCATAAACGGCTACAGCGGCGCGCTCGAGGCCTAATCATAAACGGCGGTCATTCGCTTGGTTCAGCAGTCAGTTTCATTCGGGCTGTTCAGAACATTCGCTTCACTCGGCTATCCGGCGAAGCCCTTTTTCGTCGGTAATCTCAACTGCACCGCGAGTCAGCTTTACAAGACCTTCGCCCTGAAAATAACGAAGCATTCTTGTCACGACCTCCCGGGCAGTACCCATATGATTTGCGATTTTTTCATGGGTTATATGAATGAGGGAACTTTCTTCAAGAATAGCTTCTTCCAGCAGAAATGAAGCCAGGCGCTTATCGAAGCTTTTCCACATGATTTGCTCGATAAGCCACATGACGTCCGAAAACCTGCTCGCCATTATTTGGTTAGTGTAGTTGGAAATGACAGCGGATTCCTCCATGAGACTTTTGTAAATTTCAGAGGGAATCAGCCAAAGCTGTGAGTCCTTTTCGGCTTCAATGACGACGTCAAACTGTAGGCTTTCTATCATACATGAAGCGGAAAATAGGCATATATCCATTTCAAAGAGACGGTATATCGTGATTTCCCGTCCCTCCTCAGACAGGATGTAGGCTCTGAGCTGACCGGAATCTACAAGGAAAAGGCCGGCGCAGTCGTCAGAACCGTTGTGCAGAATGGTTCCCTTGGAGACTCTGCGGCTGACGGCGCTTTCGGCAAGCTTGCTTTGCTGAACTGGGGTAAGCTTGTTCCAAATAGGGAAATAACTTGAAATAACCATAATAAAAACCTTCTTTCAAGTTTGAGTATAAAGAATTTTAACAGGCCGTGTCAATCGTTTTCTTAAATCAGAAAAATGCTGATACTAAACGGGTATGGCCGGAGAGGAATAAATATGAATATTTTAGACATGGACAAAAAAATTTTTGAAGAGAAATTAAACGGAGAAAGCGCACTTCTTGTCGAATTTTGGGCGCCGTGGTGCGTTTACTGTAAAAGAATAGGGCCGGCTTTTTCGAAAATTGCAGAGCAGTACGAGGGAAAATTGCAGATAGGCAGGATAAATATAGATGAAGAGGAAGCGATAATGGAACAGGAAAAGATTCAAGTTGTTCCAAGCCTTGTTCTGTATAAGGACGGAAAGGCCGCAGCACTGCTTGAAGCGCCGGATTCAAAGGCGAAGATGGAAGCTTTTATAGAAGAAAATCTGAACAAATAAGGAAATTGAGGGAAAAAGATGGAAAAGATTTACGATATGATAATAATAGGCGGAGGCCCGGGAGGCTGCACAGCCGCATTATACGCCGCAAGAGCCGGAATGAAAGTTATCGTTATCGAGAAGCTTTCGGCAGGCGGACAGATGGCGCTCACTTCGCAGATAGACAATTATCCGGGATTTGAAGAGGGGATAGACGGATTTTCTCTCGGAGAGAAGATGCAGGCAGGAGCAGAGCGGTTCGGTGCGGAATTTGAGCTTGCTGAAGTTTTTTCCGTTGATTTTTCTGGAAAAATAAAAACCATAGAAACCAGCGAAGGCACCTATAAAGGAAAAACCGTAGTGATTGCGAGCGGCGCTTCCCCGAGGGAGCTGGGAATTGAGGGAGAAAAGGAGCTTGCAGGACGCGGAGTAAATTACTGCGCAGCCTGCGATGGCATGTTCTATAAGGGAAAGACCGTTGCTGTCATAGGCGGAGGAAATACGGCTGTTGCCGATGCGATGCAGCTTTCGCGTATATGCGAGAAGGTAATCATAATTCACAGAAGAGACACCTTAAGAGCTGAAAAGGTATATCATCAGGCGTTGATTTCATCGCCGAACGTAGAGTTTGAATGGAACAGCACAGTGTCTGAAATATTGCACGACGACAAGGTTAAAGGCCTAAGGCTGAAGAATGTAAAAAACGGCGAAGAATCGGAAATTTCCTGTGACGGAATCTTCATCAGCGTAGGAAGAAAGCCGGCGACCGAACTTGTAAAAGACCGGTTGTCACTGGATAAATCAGGGTATATAATTGCTGATGAGTCCACAAAGACAAACGTTGACGGTGTGTTTGCCGTGGGAGATGTAAGAACAAAGGCTCTGAGACAGGTGGTTACAGCCGTTTCAGACGGAGCTATGGCCGTACATTTTGCTGAGGAATATCTGGCGGCGGAGCAGTAATGCCCGCCTCCTGCGAGTATAAAAGAGAGGAACGTTTTTATGCAATATCTCATTTCCTTTTTGGAAGGAATAATCACTTTTATTTCACCATGTCTTTTGCCCATGCTTCCTATATATGTTTCGTACTTTGCAGGAGGAGCACAGAGAAAGACAAAGAAGACGCTTTTATGCGCTTCGGGCTTTGTTCTTGGATTTACTGCCGTGTTCATGATTATGGGTGCGCTGGCAGGGACTGTAGGAAGCTTTTTAAAAGAATATCAGACAGCGGTAAATATAATATCCGGAGTGATAGTTGTCTTTTTCGGACTGAGCTTCTTAGGTGTAATCAAACTCAATCTCTTCAAAGGATCCGGTCTTTCTGCTAAAACGGATAATCTGGGCTTTTTTTCGTCTCTGCTGTTTGGAATGATTTTTTCAATAGGTTGGACTCCATGCGTAGGTGTGTTCCTGGGCTCTGCGCTTATGCTGGCGTCTCAGCAGGGGCACGTGGCAGAGGGAATATTGATGCTTTTTACATATTCCTTAGGCCTCGGTATTCCGTTCATGGTAAGCGCAGTGCTCATAGACAGGCTCAAAACTGCTTTTGACTGGATTAAGAAAAATTACCGCATAATAAATTGGGTAAGCGGCGGCTTACTGATTTTTACAGGAATTCTCATGGCCACGGGAACCATGGGTAAACTGCTTGGGCTTCTCAGTTAGGAGGTTTTATGAACAGTAAAAAGAAATTTATAATAATAGCGCTCGTATTCGTCCTGATTCTTGCCGGGGCATATGTTCTGTACAATAAATTAAGCGACGGAGCTGCAAGGGAACAGCTTGCAGCGCAGGATGAAAAGCAGAGCGAAAACGGGCAAGAGCAAGCAGGTGATGAAAAGACGGAGGAAAAAACAAAAGCTCCTGATTTTAAGGTATATGACGAAGAAGGAAATAAAAAAGGCCTTTCGGATTATCTCGGTAAGCCTGTGATTATCAATTTCTGGGCCAGCTGGTGCGGTCCGTGCAAGATGGAAATGCCGGATTTTGATAAAGTATATAAGGAGCTCGGCGATGAAATCCAATTTATGATGGTAAATCTGACTGACGGCTCCCGCGAAACAAAGGAGACGGCCGAAGCTTATA
Source organism: uncultured Clostridia bacterium (assembly GCA_937900415.1). Taxonomy (GTDB): domain Bacteria; phylum Bacillota; class Clostridia; order Peptostreptococcales; family Anaerovoracaceae; genus Fimisoma. The sequence goes on along the minus strand of CALCEY010000012.1, from coordinate 146,867 downwards.
TAAAGGAGCAGGGATTTTCTCTTCCTGTGTTCTACGACCTTGATAACGAGGCGGTCAACATTTACGGAGCTTATTCAATTCCGATGACATTTTTTATTGATGAAGAGGGTCATCTCATTGCCAGAGCGACAGGCGCAATTGACGAGCAGACGCTTAGAAAGGGCATAGATATGATTAAATAAGCAAAAGGGCAAAGAAGCCTTTCTGTGAGAAAGAAACAATTGGGCAGAAAGCGCAAGAGCGAGCAAAAGCAGTTGCTGATCGTGAAGCTTTTATAAGCCTTTGGCGAGCTTTCTGCCTTTTAATTTTGTTGAAGCTTAGCTGCGATGAAGCGTCTTGCCTTTAATTATTCTCAAGCCACCAGGCTTTTGTTTTGTAATCAAGGGAAAAACTATCGTTTATGAACTTTGAGGCGTCTTCGCCGCTTTCCCGCAGATTTTTGCAAAAATCCTTATCGTTGTCTATCCTTTCCCTCATATTTGCCGCAAATTGACTCTGGTCGTTGATCTCCACGAGCTCTCCGTACTTAAATACAAGCTCTTTCAGCGTTTTGTATGCCCATGGTCTTTGATAACCCATGTGAATATAATAATCTGAAATAAATTCATCGCCTGCAAGTATTTTTCCTGAATACAATATTTTAATATTGAGGTTCTTATACAAATGGTGAAACATATAATCAATAATTTTTGTCCCGTCGCTTGGCTGCGGAAAAACACCTTCGATTTCAGGATAAAAATTATTTTTTGAGTTTATATACAAATCCTCCAGAGAAAGGCTGCCGTCCGATATGTTATAGCTGCACCAGAAGCCTTTTCTGCATGCAGTGCAGATCATTTCCGGCGTGATATTGTATTTTTCGGGATAAAACTGTAGAGGAGGCTTCATTGCAACGATTGAAAACTCCCTGTCTTGAAATTTTAAGGTGTCGCCGATTTGTGCCGTCATTTTTTCTTCTCCTTTTCTTTCCCATAGACCTGCGGGCTAAAGTTTCATATGGATAACATGCGCAAGCATCAGCACTTGTTAATTTCCAAGCTACTGATTATAATTATATTTGACATCGTGAGGTTGTCAACATATCTGTAGAAAAGAGGTGCTTTTATGAGAAAAAAACTGAATATTACCGAGGGCATTTTCCCGATGCCGGTTCTGATGGTCGCTACTTATAATGAAGACGGAAGCGTAAATGTCATGAACGCCGCATGGGGAATGATGCAGGAGAGAGGAACGGTTGCCCTTAACCTTACAGAAACTCATAAGACGGTCAAAAATATAAAGGAAAGAGGCGCCTTCACGGTAAGCATTGCCGATGCTGCCCATGTAGCAGAAGCTGATTACTTTGGAATAGAATCGGGCAATGACATTACGAATAAGCTGAAAAAATCCGGCCTTACAGGCGGCAAGGCAGAAACCGTAGATGCTCCTGTCATCAACGAGTTTCCGCTATGCCTGGAATGTAAGTACATTGAGTATCAGAAGAATGAATACGGTTGCGGCGTTATCGGAAAAGTTTTGAATATTACAGCTGATGAAAGCATTATGCCGGACGGAAAGCTTGATATGTCTCTTGTCAACGCTATTGCTTTCGATCCATACACCCATGGCTATTACAAGGTGGGCGAACGTGTCGGAGAAGCCTTTAGCGACGGCCTGAAACTGAAATAACAGAAAAAAAGAAATTGCAGACAAGAGCTCCCGCTTTTAGAGGGAGCCCTTGTTCTATCAGGATTTTTATAATGAAGTTGTATGGAAACACATGGTCTGCTAAATTATGAGACCGTTCGATTATCGGATTGTTTATTTTCGTATTGTCTTCTCTGTAATTATCCGGAAAGCACGGATTTTAAGCATACAATCCTTTACAAAAAATATTTTTTATACGGCGGTCATTCCTCTTACGATTATATTTTTCGCCCATAAGAATCTCGAGAGACCCAGATAAACTTTATCGTTTAATGAAATTCCGCGGCGTGGTATCAGGACTTCAATGCCGTCCTGCTCCTTGCAGTAATATCCTTTATGTTTGAGCTCTTCGGCGTCTTCTTTGCTGACAAACCTTGCCAGTACGTTCACGAACGTTCCTGCTCAGCCTCCGCAGATTTGTGTATATATCTGTATGAATTTTTCTCCGGTAGCGCCGGCTTCGGCTTTTAATTTTTTATCTATTAACATTTCCATAAGTCATATCCTCCTTTTTTTCTTATAATACAACTTGTTTCATCATATTACAGTGATAATGTCACCAAAGAGAGCTTTGAAAACAGTTTCCGCTCTCGCGTGGCACGCCTTGTTGTATTTCATAGTTAAAGCTAATAAAAACGCTGTGCCCCTTATTAGAGGGTCACAGCGTTTTTATGGTATCCCCGGGCGGAATCGAACCGCCAACTATGCTTTAGGAGAGCACTGTTATATCCATTTAACTACGGAGACATATTAAGTTTTGAGAAGCCGCGGTGATAATCCGATAAGCTGCAAAAGAAATACATCTTTTGATGAAAGTGGCTTAAAACTTTTACCCTATATATAATATCATCTTTTGCAGAAAAATAATAGATTTTTTTGTTGTTATTTTTAAATTTTTAGTGTATAATGAAAAATAATTGTTAAAAAGCTAACAATAACGAGGCCTTTGAGCAATTTAATCGTAATGTTTTAATTTCGGAAAGCATGCGCCATGCGGAGGATATTTTAATTTCGGAGTGCGGGCAGCCATGCGGAGGATATTTTGAAGAAAGTAAAATGGGGTAGCTAATGTATAAGGTATCTAATTTAAAAGAAGAGTATAAGAAAAAATTGATTACTGCCGAGCAAGCCGCTCAGATGATTAAAACGGGAGACAGGTTGCACTTTGGGCTTGGATGCGGTTCTATTGTGGATATAGATAAAGCGATAGCTGAGCGCGCCGACGAATTGAAAGATATAACGGTTATAAGTACAGTGGCTATAAGAGAAAAGCCTTTTGAAACTTTCTTAGCGACTAAAAGCAATGATCAGGTAAGATTCGCTTCGGCACATTTCAGCGGTAATGACAGAATGATGTCGAAAGAAGGCAGATGCTGGTATATCCCTATGATGTTCTGTGAACTTCCGTTTTTATGGATAAACAATAACAATGACATAGACATTGCTATGTTCCAGGTTGCTCCTATGGATGAGCACGGAAATTTCAATCTCGGGCCTCAGGTTGCAGATATGTGGGGAGTAATAAAATCGGCTAAGAAAATAATAGTCGAGGTGAACCGCAACATGCCGATAGCCCATGGCTATCAGACGCAGCTGAATCTGTACGGAATAGATTATGTTGTGGAGGGAAGCAACAGTCCCTTGGCAGAGCTTCCGGAAAAAGAGCCTTCTGAGATAGACCGAAAAATTGCGGCCCATGTTGTGGAGAAGATAAAAAGTCACAGCACGCTGCAGCTGGGAATAGGAAGTCTGCCGCTTTGTATAGGACAGATGATCGCAGATTCTGATTTAAGAAATATCAATGCCCATACGGAAATGTTCACAGATGCTTATGTAGATTTATTTGAAGCAGGAAAGCTTACAGGAAATAAGCCTATTGACAGAGGTAAGGCTGTTTATACCTTTGCAGGCGGCAGCAGAAAGCTTTATGATTTTATAGACGATAATCCTATCTGCTGTAATGCCCCTGTGGATTATGTGAATTCTATTGCAACTATTTCACAGATAAATAATTTTGTTTCTGTGAACAGCTGTATTCAGGTAGACCTTTACGGGCAGGTATGCTCGGAATCAGCCGGACACAGACAAATAAGCGGGACGGGAGGCCAGCTTGACTTCGTACTCGGAGCTTTTCAGTCAGATGGAGGCCAGAGTTTCCTATGCACGCCGTCCACCAGAGTAAATGCCAGGGGAGAGACTGAATCGTTGATTTCAGCGACGCTTGCTCCAGGAGCTATCGTAACTACGCCGCGTATGGCTACGAATTTTATTGTGACCGAGTATGGAGCGGCAGATTTAAAGGGGAAAACCACATGGGAAAGGGCTGAGCTTCTCATTGGAATCGCCCATCCGGACTTCAGAGAACAGCTGATAAAAGATGCTGAAAAAATGGGGATTTGGAAAAATACAAGCAAGCTGTTGTAAGGGGCTTAAATGGATAAATTGCAGCGGAATGACAGGGCTTTGGGAAAAGCGGCGATTCTGAATTGTGTTGGAGCTGCTTTGCCGGCTGAACTACATGCGCTACCCTTCGGTAGCGCATGTTTGTCGTTTTTGCTAAAATGTTATTACCAAGTATAAGATAATGGCAATTGTTTTATGTTCGAATTTCTTCTCCGGCGGCGTTGCGGGAAAGAGTTTTTTAAGTACAGATGTGAAAAAAGTGGAAAAAGAGAACATGTATCAGCTTTAAGCTGATACATGTTCTCTTTTGTGATGCTATGGCCATATCTGGTTTTTTATGCTTTTTTGCCGGCTTACGTTCCTGGAGATTCATTTTTTAATCATATATGCTTTCTGTTTCAAATTTTACCACGTCACCGGTAAGCGCGTTTATTTCATATTCATATTCAAGGTTTCCGGCATGGAACTCTATTTCGTATAAATACATGCCGTCGTCTCTGTCGAGTTTCGTTTTTGTAAAGGTAGCGGAAGAAGCAGAGACTCCGGAATGGCTGAGAGCAATTTCCTTTGCCCTATCTGTTCCTATATACTGAGAATCAGTCTGCGGCTTGGAAGTTTGCTGCTGTGACTGGGAATCCGGCTGCTGCGGTTTTGTATCCGGCTGCAGATCCTGAGAGTTATTGTCCGGGGCGTTATCGTCTGATTGATGCTGTGAAGAGTCATCCTCGTAAGGAATTCCGGGGTTTTGAACTGTACGTTCGCGGTTGCTTTCTAAAATTGTACCATTATCAGCGGATATAACGTAGTCGTATTCAAATCCGTCGGCATAAAATTCAATTTCATAGACCTTCAAATTGTCTTCGCGGTCGTAGTGCCCTCTGAGCCCTGTAACCTCAGATTCTCCAAACCCTGCGTCCTTCAATGCAACGTTGGTAGCCTTTTCAAGGCCGATGCCCTGATTGTTTGAAATGGCGCCTACGCTATACAATACAGAAAAGGCGATTATTCCGATTATCAGGACGGCGCAGGTGGCAAACAATGCGATTTTCTTTGGTGATGATAACATAGTTTTTATACTTTTCATTTTTAATCCTCCAATTTATCTTTACATATTCAGCTTTATCTCTTTTATGCTCTCATTATGCCCTGTAAAGATTAAAGAAAGATTAAAATATAAAAATTTTTCAAAAATTTTTATTTCGTCTGCATGAGAGAAAGGGGGACGGAAAAGGTAAAGGTGCTTCCTCTGCCTTGTTCGCTGTCTACTGTGACAGTGGCTCCATGGAAATCAGAAATTTGTTTTACCATGGCAAGCCCGAGGCCAAAGCTTTCATCACTGCTTCTTGAAGAATCTTCGCGATAAAAGCGATTCCATATTTTATCGAGGTTTTCCGGGGAAATGCCTATTCCGTTATCGGAGACGGATAATTTGGCCGCGCCGCTTTGAACCTTTAACGTTACAATGACACAGGCCTCTTCTCCGCTGTACTTGTAGGCATTGTCGAGTAAATTGCTTAAAAGTCTGTAAAGCAGGTCGGAATTTCCGTCAATAAATACGTTTTCTTCTATCTCAGCATCAAGTCTTTGAGCCGGGGTCAGCAGTATTCGTCTGTCGTCGCATGCCGTATTTATGAGATCGCTTAGGTTTAATGAAGAACGCTGATAATTTTCGGTACCCTGTTCAAGCCTGGTGAAAAACAGAAGCTGAGAAAGCAGGGAAGCAAGGGTTTTGCTTTGCCGTTTAATAACCTCCAGAGCTTCCTTGTATTCTTCGTCAGAATCGGCAAAATCTAATGCGTATTCGCACTGAGCCTGAATTACGGAAATCGGCGTTCGCATTTCGTGGGAGGCGTCTGAGGTAAACTGTTTCTCTGCATTGAAATTGTTTTCCAGCCGTTCAAACATGGCGTCAAACTTGTCTGCCAGCTGATGAAGTTCGTCCTTTCCTGAATCTAAATCTATGCGCCTCGACAAGTCTCCGGATTCGGAAATTTCAGTTACTGCGTCGTATATTTTTTCTATCGGAAGAAATGATCTTCTGGTTATGGCATAGCCTCCTATCAGAGCAGCTACGGCAAAGAACGGAATTATAAGAAGGAACATTCTGGCTACGGTATAAAGGATATGATTGCTTTCGCTTTCCGAAACGAAACCGCGAAGCCAAAGTCCGTCAAGATTGTTTCCGCTAAGCTTTTTTTCATAGATGTAATACTTTTCTCCTTTATATGTGGTCGTGCCTACTGACGTAAAGGAAAAAATCTCGTCTTCAGATAGAACGAAGGGCATTTCACCGTAAATTAGGGCGTTATCTGAATCTACGAGAGATGTACAGACTCCGTCGTAATAATTGCAGAAATCGCCGTCTATTTCAAGAATTCCGCCCTTGTAGGACAGAAAAAGATCCGAGGGTTCTCGTTCCGTGCTTTGCATATTGTTATAAAATTCTATTTCTTCTGCGTTGGAATTGACGATGTTCATCAATCTTTCCTGCACTGTCTGATTAAGCACGTCTTTACTTATGTAAAAAGTAAAGGCGCTTGTGGCCAGTGTCAAAACGAGCAGAGCCGCAGCGAACCATATCATTATTTTTTTCTTAATTGAAAGTTTTTTCATATCGTATTTATGTTTTATTCTTCTTTCAGGACATAGCCTGCGCCTCTAACGGTGTGAATTAGTTTTTTGTCCCGGCCGTCGTCGATTTTTTTCCGCAGATAACGTATGTAGACGTCTACTGCGTTAGTGCCGCCGGCATAATCGTAATTCCATAGATTGTTTTCTATTTTTTCCCTTGATAAAACCAAGCCCTTATTTCGAATCATGTATTCGAGAAGGGCGAATTCCTTAGCTGAAAGGTTGATTGCGGTTTCGCCTCGTGTTACGCTGTGGGAGGCAACGTCCAGGGTGAGGTCTGCAATGTGAAAAACATTGGAGGAATGGCCTGAAGCCTTACGCGTTATTACTCTGATTCTTGCTATAAGCTCTTCAAAGGCGAAGGGCTTGACCAGATAGTCGTCGGCTCCCAGGTCGAGGCCGGTAACTTTATCTTGAACCGTATCCTTTGCAGTGAGAAGCAGCACAGGGGTACAGTCCCCACGCTGACGCATTTCATGTAAAACGGTAAGTCCGTCTTTTTTAGGCATCATTATATCCATGATGATGCAGTCGTAGGAAGCCGCCGTAGTGAAATCGGAAACCTCTTCGCCGTCAAAGCAGCTGTCTACTGAATATCCCTCAGCGGAAAGGCGTTTGTTTATGATTTTGTTCAAATCTTTTTGATCCTCTGCTAAAAGTATTCTCATAAGTGCCTCCATAAAAAGAAATTTGATATGCTATATGTTAAAGTGTTAAAAAAATTATTTGATGTATTTTTTACAGAAGAGAAAGAATTTCTTCTTTTGAGACCAGACCTATGGATTTTCCGGCGACTTTGCCGTCCTTGAATACCATTACCGTAGGAATACTCATTATGCCGAAGCGGATTGCCAGCTCCTGCTCCTCATCAATGTTTATTTTACAGATTTTGACGTCTTTGCGTTCCTCTGCGATTGCGTCGATTACAGGAGAAAGCATTTTGCACGGCATGCACCAGGCTGCCCAGAAGTCCACAAGAACTGTTTCTTTTGCTTCTGTAATTTCTTTGTCAAAATTGTCTTTAGTTACTGTAGTAATCATTTAAGTACCTCCGTAATAATTTTACTTATTATGATTTAAAATAATAAATTTTTTCTTAATTTAGAATTATTATATTTTGCCTTGCATTTTGCGTGTTTCTGAAGAAAAGCAAAGTACAGCGCTGATTTATTATACCTCAAAACCGACAGAATAAAATAGTATTGAAAAGAATTTTATGTTATAATAACCTCTATGGTTCCCAAAATCGGAGATTTTGACCATGACGAGAACATTGAAACGCCTGAGCAGGGTAAAAGCGCAGATGGGAACGTGTGCTATGCGGGAGGCCGCACAAGCGCCGTGGGGGAAGTTATCTTCTCGTTTCGATTAAGTCCGTGCTGTTTGTCTGAGAGAGCTCTCATGCAAGCGCCGTGGAGGAAGCGGCGGCGTTATAATAACCTCTATGGTTCCCAAAATCGGAGATTTTGATAAAGCTCGTGAATGACGGAGAACCTTTTAAAAAATAAAAATCATATAAAAATTGCAGCGTATTTTAAAATACGAGGCTGTTACATTCAAAACAAGCATAGGCAAAACTTGCAGAGTAATGGTTTTACGTTAATCAAAACAAAAGCAAAAGTCTGCGTTGCAAACGCATATCAATTCATAAAATTTACGCATATCAGAAGGGAGAACAGAAAAATAATGCCAAAATTCAGCGTAAAAAAACCTATGACGATATTTGTGGTAGTAGTTATAATAATAGCGCTTGGAATAGTGTCGGTTTTTGGAATGACTCCCGACCTGCTTCCAAGCATGGATTTGCCATACGTGGTGGTTATGACCACATACCCCGGAGCGACGCCGGAGGAGATAGAAAGGACTGTGACGCAGCCTTTGGAGCAGGGGCTTGCCACCACCGAAAATCTAAAAAACATACAATCCGTATCGGGGAACAATTATTCCCTTGTAATATTGGAATTTGAACAGGATACAAGTATGGACACAGCCATAGTGAATATTCTGCAAAGCGTTGACCTGGTAGAGGGAGCATGGGACGAATCAATAGGTTCGCCATATATAATGAAGATAAACCCAAATATGATGCCTATAGCCATAACTGCCGTTGACAGAGAAGGTTATGATGTGGAAGAGCTTTCAGCCTTTGTGGAGGATACGCTTGTAGACGAGCTGAAAGGAGTGACGGGAGTCGCAAGCGTCGGTACGGGCGGACTGATAGAATCAAAAATCAATGTTTCTATAAATGAGGAAAAGATAGAAGAGCTTAATACCAAATTGCTGAATAAAGCCAATAGCTCTTTGGCGCAAGCCAAGTCACAGATAAATACAGGTATGAGTGAAATTAAAAAGGCGGAGGCTCAGCTGTCAGAAGCGAAAAAGGAGCTGCAAGCTACTAAAGAGGGTACGTACGACGAGCTTTCTTCGGCAAGCGCAGAACTTGACGCGGCAGTTGCGAAGGCCAGCTCTCTGGCGACTCAAATAAACACCTTGGAGTATCAGAGGGCGGCGCTGGAAGCTCAGATAAACTTTGATCCTGCTAACGAGGATTTAAAAAGACAGCTCAAAGACGTTTCGTCGGAGCTGGCAGCTTTGATGATAGACAGCAAGACTGCTAACGAGCAGGTAGAGGCGCTGAAGGAAGCTTATAAACAGGCAGAAAGAGGAACCTACACTGCTCAGGATTCATTTGATGAAGCATACGCTCAGCTGGAAGAAGCCCAGAGCCAGCTTGCAGGTCAAAAGAGCAGTCTTAACCGCGCAATGTCTCAGGTCAATTCGGCGGGAAATCAGGCGCTGGAACAGGCAGACCTTTCATCAATGCTTACAATGGAGATGGTTTCAGGTGTTTTGCAGGGACAGAATTTTTCGATGCCGGCAGGCTATGTTCAGGAAGACGGAGCTAAATACCTGGTAAGTGTAGGAGATGAATTTACTGACATTAAAGATATAGAAAATCAGCTTCTGTTTAATATAGAGGGACTGGGAGATATACATTTGAACGACGTTGCCGATGTATTTATTGCGGATAACAGCGACGCTGTATATGCCAGCATAAACGGTCAGCCGGGAATAGTGCTTACCTTTTCAAAGCAGTCAAACTATCCTACGGCAACGGTTTCAGACAATATAGGCGAGAAATTCGAAGAGCTTTCGGCTGAATATGATGGACTGACCTTCACTACGATGATGGACCAGGGAGAATACATATATCTGATAATAGGGTCTATAGGAGAGAGTCTGGGCTGGGGAGCGCTGTTTGCCGTCATAATACTGATTCTCTTCTTAAGAGACATTAAACCAACTCTTATAACGTTGCTTTCGATTCCGATAAGCGTGATGTTCGCCCTTGCTTTGATGTATTTTTCAGGAGTTACGCTGAATATGATTTCTCTTTCGGGACTTGCTATTGCTGTGGGAATGCTTGTCGATAACTCCATCGTAGTAATAGAAAATACATTCAGACTCAGACGAATGGGAGTACCGCCGAAGAAAGCTGCTGTAGCAGGAGCCAAGCAGGTTGCCGGCGCTATTGCGTCTTCTACGTTGACCACTATTTGCGTATTTGCGCCGATAGTGTTTGTCCAGGGAATTACGAGACAGCTGTTTACAGATATGGCGCTGACTATAACTTATTCATTGCTGGCAAGTTTGATAATAGCCTTGACACTCGTTCCGTCTATGTCGTCTATTATGTTCAGAAAGGAAATGAAGCCGGAGGGAAACAAATTTATTGCATTTAAAAAAGGATATATAAGGCTTCTTTCATGGAATTTGAGACACAAATTCGCAGTGTTGACTGCGGCGCTCGGTCTGCTTGTTTTCAGCGTAATTGCAGCTTTGTCCAAAGGTTTTATCTTCATACCGGACATGTCCACCCCGCAGCTTTCGGGAACTATGATGATGAACGCCGAGGACGTTAAGCTGGAAGATACTAAAAAAATGGCAGATTCGGTTCTCGAGACCATAAGAGGAGTGGACGGCGTTGAAACTGCTGCAGGAATGCTTTCATCCGCAAATATGATTACAGGCGAAACGTCGGCAGATACGGTAAGCATATATGTTCTCGTTGATGAAAAATCTGACAGGAGCGGCGACGAGATATGCAGTGACATTGAAAGGAAATGCAAGGATATGGACTGTACCGTTGAAATGTTCAGTTCATCGTCTATGTCTTCCTATACTTCGGCTCTCGGAGGCAGCGGAGTTGGAATAAATATTTACGGAAAAGATATTGACAAGCTTCAAGCTGCTGCCCTTAAGATAGGAGAGAAGCTTGAGAAGGTCGAAGGAATAAAATCCGTGGACAACGGCTTACAGAAAAACGAGCCGGAAGTGCATTTTACTGTGGATAAGGAAAAGGCTATGAGGAGCGGACTGACCGTGGCTCAGGTGTATATGCAGGTAGCAGAGGCTCTTAAGACAGAGACTTCGTCGACCACCCTGACCTGGGATGAAGACAGCTATGAGGTAATAGTGAGCGAGTCCGGAACCTCTGAAATAACGACAGAAGCTATAGAAAATCTCGTACTTCAGGGAACTGATTCCCGGGGAAATACAAAGAGCGTAAAGCTGTCTGATATTGCCGAAATGGAAGAAAAAGAAACGCTTCCGTCCATCAGTCGCGATAACCAGCGTACATATATAAGCGTTACCGGCGAATTGGAAGAAGGATATAATGTCACCTTAGTAAATGAAGAGGCTGAGAAGGCGCTTGCCGATTATCAGGCTCCGGAAGGCGTGACATATGAGTTTGCCGGAGAAAATGAGATGATAATGGAGTCGATGTTGGATCTTGTAAAGATGATGGCTCTCGGAATTCTCTTCGTTTATCTGATAATGGTTGCTCAGTTCCAGTCACTGAGATCGCCGTTTATAGTAATGTTCACGATTCCTTTGGCTTTTACGGGCGGCTTGCTTGCTCTGCTCATATTCGGAAAGGAAATAAGCATTATAGCCATGGTAGGACTTATAATGCTGGTGGGCATAATCGTAAACAACGGTATCGTGCTTGTTGATTATATCAATCAGCTCAGAGCCAAAGGCCAGGAAAAGACCGCGGCCATAATAGAAGCCGGTGCAACTCGTATAAGACCTGTGCTGATGACAAGTCTGACTACTATATTAGGACTTGTGGTTATGGCTGTGGGAAAAACTGCCGGCACGGATATGATGCAGCCTATCGCACTTGTATGTATCGGCGGACTTGTTTATGCAACTATACTTACGCTGTTCGTAGTGCCTATAATTTACGATATATTTACCGGTAAAGAATATAAGCATACGAAAGAAGAGGATTTAGACGTCAGTGATTTGGTGGTGGAATAGAAACGGCCTTTAATATAGCTGATACTGAATGGGGATGCTGTCCAAAAAGCTGTAAGGTCAGTGATAAAGATTTTCAAGATGATATTTAATATAAGATGAAATTTAAAAGAGACGTTTAAAAAACGGGCCGGTTTTAAAGGTCGTCAAGCTTGAAAAGCTAACGAATGGGAGGCCGGTCAGCGGGAACTGCTTTAAAACGTCTCTTTTGGTATTTTGGTTTAGAACGGGTAGATTTTTACCCTTTTTCTTTTAGGCGAATGAGGGATTAGAGCGCCGGGAGCTTAACGCTGTCGATACCGATGTTGGCGAGATAATCGGCCTTGTTGTTCATTTCCGTTATATATTTAAAATCATCGAAAGAAAATGCTGTGCCGTTCCATTGGACGAATTTTTCGTAGAGGCTGTCGGGTTTTGCACTTTTACTATTCAAGTTGACATGACCCTTTACCCGGAAAAATTTCACTTCATGCCGGCGGACCAGAGCGAGGAGCTCTTTCCACAAATCCTGATTTTCCACTGACTTGCGGGCAGCATTCTTCCAATGATTACGCTCCCATGATTCATACCATTTTTCTCTGAAGCAGTTGGTGACGTATGAACTGTCAGAGAATACATGTATGCAAAGGCCGTCCTTTTTAAGCGCATTGAAAGCTTCGATTACTGCTGTAAGCTCCATACGGTTGTTGGTGGTGTTGGCTTCTCCACCCCACAGTTCTTTTTGATGTTTTCCCATTTCAAGGATGGCGCCCCAGCCTCCGAAGTTGACAGACTCCTGATTTCCGGAACAACCTCCATCTGTGTAAATTCTCAAAATATCCATAAAAGCTCTCCTTTTTTATATGGTAATATTATGGCTTATTTCGAAAGATTTTACAACGGATTTTACGGGATAAATTTAAAAACGGAAATTGCAGGCCGAAGCTTCGCGGCTATCTCCCTTTGTCTTTTGCCGCTTTTTATGCTATTATATATAATACGTTTTTAAAAACGAGAAAAGTTGTACGTCAGAAGGCAGTCTGCCGGGCGCTGAGTATGCGGACGATTAAAATATTAAGAAAACAGAGGATTTAAAATGGATTTGGCATTCTGTTCCTTTTCCAGCGGAAGCTCGGGAAACGGCTATTTTGTTAAGAGCGATAATACGAATATATTGGTTGAGGTGGGCCTAAGCTGTGTTAAGATTTTTGAAAATCTAAAGCTGTTTGACGTTCAGCCATATAAGATAACAGGCGTTGTTTTGTCTCATGAGCATTGGGATCACAGCAGAAGCTTAAACAGGACGTCCGAGGTGACTACTCATGCTTCGTTTTATGCGACGAAAGGAACTTTTGAATCTCTGACGAAGAAAACTGCAAGAATCGACCCGGAAAGGATGAAAATTATACGTGGCGGAGAAACCTTTATGATAGGAGAAGTTCGGGTGAGCGCTTTCAGCCTTTCCCACGACGCAGCAGAGCCGGTGGGTTTCAGCTTTCAGAGAAACGGGAAAAAAATTTCCATAGTTACCGATACCGGCTGTGTAACAGATGAGATAAGGGAAGCCGTAAAAGGCTCGGATTTGCTGGTGGTCGAGGCCAATCATGAGGAAAACATCTTGCTTTACGGAAAATATCCTTATGACCTTAAACGCAGGATTTTAGGCGACAAGGGACATCTTTCCAACGAAGCGGCTGCAAAGTGCATAAGTGATTTCCTTAAGACAACGGATAAAAAGAGAATTCCTAGGGTGCTGCTGGCGCATATAAGTCAGGAGAACAACACTCCTCAGCAGGCCATGCTGACGGTCAGAAACCTTCTTGAGGAGGATGGCTACTATGTAGGCAAGGATTTGCTTCTGGACACACTTGAAAAGGGCATAATGACCGATTTGATTTTTATTTAATCAAAGCTTGAATCGGGAATAAGGGCAGGAAGCACGTAAGATAATAAATGGGCGTTGCAGTAATTGTTAAACGTTAAAAAGGAGAAAAGTTATGCGTATACGCATAGTCTGCATAGGCAAGTTAAAAGAAAGGTATTGGACTGACGCCGTATCCGAATACAGCAAGAGGCTTTCAAAGTATTGCGACTTGGAAATTATTCAGCTTAAGGAAGTACGCCTTGCTGACAAAGCCTCGGCGGCTGATGAGCAAAATGTGATTTTTGAAGAGGGACAAAGCATTCTCAAAAACATAAAAGAAGGCTCATATGTCATTACTCTCGAAATTAAAGGAAAGGAGCTTTCCTCGGAAGAACTGGCGGATAAAATGGATCGGCTGGCGATAGAGGGAAAAAGCGATATAACCTTTGTGATAGGCGGAAGCCTTGGACTAAGCCGGGAAGTGAGCAGCAGGGCTGACTTTAAGCTGTCTTTTTCAAAGATGACTTTTCCGCACCAGATGATGAGAACGGTGCTTTTGGAGCAGATATACAGATCGTTTAAAATTATAAGAAATGAGACGTATCATAAATGAGCTTTCTATGTATGCCTCAGGTGCGGCTATGTCAGGCACAGAGATATCGGCCGCTGTTCTAAATTGCATACATGCAAGACTGCCGCTTTTTCGTAAAAGCCTGCTTATGTTTGTTGCATGCGGTTTTAAGTAGTCTTGGCGGTTGCCTCTTGAGGTTTTGCCTGCTCCTGCTGCCGGCGAACATTTGTGAATAGCACTCGAGCACCTAAGCATAGCCTTTGAACGTCAGGCCGTTACGATACGGAAAATTTCTTTGTGGCGTTTAGATACTGCATGAGTATTCCAAGGTTAGCGTAATAATAAGAAAACTTATCTTGTTTTTTGACCTCCACAAGACCGGAATCCACTAACTTTTTAGCATGCTGAGAAATGGTGGCCTGGGCATAGTCGAAATGAGCCACAAGGTCCTTATTGCATACCTGAACCATGGCGCGGTTTGACTGCATTATATATCTGAAAATTTTTATTCTGGCGGGGTGAGCCAGAGCGTCTGAAACCCTTGCGATGAGGAGAATCTCCTCCTCCAGCATTTCATCTGTATCTTTTCTGAGTCTCATGATGTATTTCCTCTCTTGATTCTCCGCATTTTGCCGGAGGTAATTACCTCGTATATTATGACAGAAAACGACGTTTTTTTCAAGGAAAAGAAATGAAGTGCAAACCTTGTAAAGAAAAAAGAAGGGATAAGCGCCTTAAAGAACTTCGGGGGAGAACGTCCCTATGCAAAAATATTTGCATAGGCGGGGAAAAGGTGATAATATATAAAAAAACATTTCAGCAAAGCGTGTGCAGAATCCGCCCGGAGAGAAAAGATGGTGTTAAATGAGGAAAGAAGATTATAAAAAAATTTTACAGGAGCTGATTCAGAATATTGACGAAGGAGTCTATATAGTAGATAAAAAAGGCGTGGGAAAATTCTACAATAACGCCATGGCATCGATGGAAAAGGTCAATGTTGAGGACGTTCTTGATAAGAAGTTTCACGAAGCGTTCCCGGAGTTTCATACGTCTGACAGTACGATGTTCAAGGCGCTGATAAAGGGAGAAGCGACGAGAAGAGAGCAGCAGACGTATAAAAATTTCTATGGGAAAGAAATCACCACCATAAACAGCACTATGCCAATAGTGGTAAATGGTGAGATTGTGGCTGCGCTGGAAGTTGCCAAGGATATAACCGATATAAGAAGAATGTCGGATACCCTTTTGGAACTGCAAAAAGAGAATATCCCCTCAGACGATGTGGAGAACGCCGGAAAAGATAAGATAAAGCGTTATTCCTTCGAGGATATTTACGGCAGAAGCTCTAATTTTTATGAGGTGCTTGAAAGAGCTAAGAAGGCAGCGGATAATGACGCGTCGGTTTTCATATACGGTGAAACGGGAACGGGAAAAGAGCTTTTCGCCCAGAGTATACATTTTGCCGGAAAGCGCAGAGAAAAGCCGTTTCTTGCACAAAACTGCGCGGCGATTCCTGAATCGCTTTTGGAGGGTATACTTTTCGGAACCTCAAAGGGAAGCTTCACCGGAGCGGTGGACAGGGAAGGTTTGTTTGAGCAGGCAAGCGGGGGAACTCTGCTGCTCGACGAGATAAGCGCCATGCCTTATGACCTCCAGAGTAAGCTTCTCAGAGTATTGCAGGAAGATTACATAAGACGTGTGGGCGGCATGAAGGATATACCGGTAAACGTCAGAGTTATAGCTACTGTGAACGAACCTCCGGAGGACTTGATAGCTCAGGGCAAGCTGCGAAAAGACTTGTTTTACAGACTTAACGTAATAAATATTTCGATTCCGCCTCTCAGGGAGAGAAAAGACGATATTGTCATACTTACCGAAAGATTTCTTGAAAAACACAACAGGAGATTTGGAAAAGAGCTCTGGATGGTATCTGATGAAGCTGTAAAAAAGTTGAAATCCTATGACTATCCCGGAAATGTGCGGGAGCTGGAGAACATAATAGAACAGGCAGTTTCAATGGCGGACAACGAACATGTGTTGACGGAGAAGAATCTGGCGCTGCCTTCAAACGCCCGCAAGACCAAGTATGCGGAAAAAGCATATATTGACAGCCGGCCTCTCGATGAGTATCTGCGAGACATTGAATACAGGATTATAGAGGATGCGCTTCTTGAAAGCGGGGGAAATATTTCAAAGGCTGCTCAGAAATTAAAGATAAAACGTCAGACTCTCCAGCATAAGCTTAAAAAGTACAATATTTCCATATAAAAAAGTGAAAAAAGACCTTTTGAAAAGATAAGGAACTACCCGTAGTGCAAATTTATTTGCTGAAAATAGCAAAAATATTTGCACTATTTTAATAAAATAAAGTTTTTCAAACAAAAAGAAGAGTAAAAATATCAATATTAAGAAAAAATAGAATTATCAAAAGTAGTAGATATTGTTGAATTTGTCCGCATTTAAGGGGAATCGGCAAAAATAAACGTGTATTGATAAGTATACAATATTCAGATTGGTAAATGGCATAAACCTTGCTTTATATATAGGCAGTTATATGTTAAAACTAAAATTTTATTCTTAGAGAAAGAAGGAGATTAAGATGAAAGAAGTAAAAGTAATTATCTGGGGACTCGGTGCAATGGGCGGCGGTATGGCCGACATGCTTCTGAAGAAGAAAGGTGTTGAAATCGTTGGAGTAGCCGGAAGAGGAGCTAAAATCGGAACTTCAATGTACGATTACATCAAAACTGAAAGAGGCGACAGACCTGACGTTAAGATTCAGGCTGCTGAAGATGTTATCAAACCGGGCGCCGCAGATATTGTACTGCTCTGCACAGACTCATTCACCAAGAACGCATTTCCTAAGCTGAAATTCATCATGGAACAGGGTCTCAACGTAATCACTTCTGCTGAGGAAATGGCATACCCTGCCGCTCAGAATCCTGATCTGGCTGCTGAGCTTGATAAGATTGCCAAGGAAAACGGAGTTTCCTGTCTCGGAACAGGTATCAACCCAGGTCACATCATGGATCTCTTGGTTCTGGTAATGACCGGCTGCCTGGTTGATGTTGAAGAAATTACTTCAAGAAGAGTTAACTCCCTCTCACCGTTTGGTCCTCTGGTTATGGAAGAACAGGGCATCGGTATTTCTGTAGAAGAATTTAAGGAAAGAAAAGCTAACCATACTATGTCCGGTCACGTTGGATTTGCTGAATCCGTTGGCATGATCGCAGAAGGTATGGGACTGAATGTTAAGGAATTCTCACAGGATATGAATCCTATCACAACTGATGTTGACAGAAAGTCACCTCATGGCTTTGCAGCAGCAGGTTCATGCGCCGGCGTCGCTATGACTGCTGAAGCTGTGCTTGATAACGGTATGCCTGTACACATGGATCATCCGCAGCAGATCGAGCCTGAGCAGGTTGGCGTAACTACAGGCGACTATGTAATCATCAAAGGAACTCCAAATGTTAATCTGCTTAACAGCCCTGAGATCGAAGGCGGTCTGGGAACCATCGCTATGTGCGTAAATATGATTCCTCATGTTATCAACGCAGAAGCAGGTCTTCACACTATGATTACTCTTCCTATTCCAAGAGCTATCATGGGAGATTTCAGAAACTTCATCAAAGAAGAGAAGAAGATTGTAAAATAGCATATAAGGCTATTATCGTTTTTTCGCGGCGTTGCCGCTGGGGCGGCGCCGCTTGATATTCCGCGGCGCCGTTTTTATCGGTGCCGCGGTAAGAAAATTTGAAAATTTAGGAGATGGTAAAAATGGCTAAAAAAGGTGATTGGGTGCGTATTCATTCCATCGTTTTAAAGGCTGAGGAAAGAACTGCAAAGCTTCCTGAGGATACAAAGAAATGCGACCTGCAGATGTGGACCAAAGGCTTCCTGCAGGAAGATGCAGAAATCGGGGACGTTGTTACCGTTAAGACGGCTGCAAACCGTATTGAAAAGGGAACCTTGATCGAAGTGAACCCTTATTACACACACAGCTACGGAAAGTTTGTACCTGAAATCGTTCAGATCGACAAACAGCTGAGAGAAATCATGTTCGGAGGTGACAAATAATGGCTTTAGCAAAAGACTATGATTCCGTAATGGGAAGATCCAATGAAATCATGAAGAAAGCTCTCGGACTGGATTACAACGATTTCGAGTCCGGTTCAGTCGCTTTCGATTACGAAGCTCTGATGAAAGCAACAGGTTATACCTTAGATGAAGTGGCAAAGATTCAGGCGAGAACGGCAGTAGGAAACACTCCGCTCATCGAGCTGAGAAACCTTTCTGCCCTGTCAAGAAAATATGCTAAGCCGGGATACGGCGCAAGAATATTTGCCAAGGATGAGGCTGCCAATGCTTCCGGTTCTTTCAAGGCAAGAAGAGCAGCATGCGCAGTGGCACACGCCAAGAAGCTGGGCTACAAGGGCGTTATAGCCGCTACATCCGGCAACTATGGCGCAGCAGTAGCTTCTCAGGCAGCAATGCAGGGTCTTGAATGTATCATCGTTCAGGAATGTTATGACTCAAGAGGCGTAGGTCAGCCTGAAATCGTTGAAAAGGCAAGAAAATGCGAGGCTTACGGAGCAGAAGTAATTCAGCTTACCGTAGGACCGGAGCTTTTCTACACCTTCCTTTCCGTCCTTGAAGATACGGGATATTTCAACGCATCCCTGTATTCGCCGTTTGGTATCGCCGGTATAGAAACTCTCGGATATGAAATCGCTATGCAGTGCCGTGAAAAAGTAGGCAAGGATCCTGATATGGTAGTGTGCACCAATGCCGGAGGCGGCATGATGACAGGAACCGCTAGAGGTCTTCTTAAAGCAGGCTGCGTTAATACGAAGATGGTTTCCGCTTCTATAGACTTGACAGGACTTCACATGGCTTCCGACGAGCAGTTCAACAAGAAATCCTGTACGACGGGACACACGGGATTCGGAGTTCCTTACGCAACAGACCCTGACCATTCGGACGTTCCTCGTTCAGCAGCAAGACCTCTGCGTTACATGGATCGTTACGTAACTGTTACACAGGGCGAGGTAATGTATATGACGGAGGCTTTAGCTAATCTTGAAGGTATTGAAAGAGGCCCTGCCGGAAATACTGCTTTAGCAGCAGCCTTTTCACTTGCTCAGGAATTGCCGGAGGATGCGGTTATTGTAATCAGCGAAACTGAATATACCGGAGCCGGAAAACATATTCAGCCGCAGCTTTCATTTGCAAGAGAAAACGGAATCGAAATCAAGTTCGGAGACCCTGCTGCTGAAGATAAGCCTGGAGTGAACATCGTTCTGCCTAAGGATCCAAGCTATATCAAATGTCAGGAGGCAGATCTTGATCACTTCAGAAAATCTCTTATCAGAAAAGCCGTTACACGTGCTGATGTAAAAGAACTGACAGCTGAAGATTACGACTTCCTGGCAGCAGAAACCAAGACAGACGTTGATTTTGTAAAGAAAGCAATGGAAGAACTGGGATTGCTGTAGAAATTTAAAAAAATAAGGCTCAGGGAGCCATATAAGCTCACTGAGCCGCCTTTCAAAAAATAAAAATTAGGAGATTAAAGGATGAAAAGAGCAGATGATTTTGAAGTAAGAAGACAGCATATCGCTAATCTTACCGACGAAGAACTTTACCAGAGATTCTGGGAACTGACCGATCAGGTAGTAGACCCGCTTCTGGAGCTTGGCAGAAAAAATACTACTCCGTCAGTTGAGAGGTCCGTTCTTCTGAGAATGGGCGTATCCTCACTGGACTGCATGCCTATCGTAAACCACGCCATGGATCACGGCTTGATGGGAAAAGGATGCGGCCATTGCGTTTACAAGCTTTCAAAGATGGAAAACATTTCGATCAGAGACGCCAGCATACGTTTGGCAAAAGGCGAAGGCTGGGATAAACTTGTGGAAGCTTTCAAGGGAGGTAAGAAATAATGACAGAATTAAAAAGAAATGAAAAATTAGATATTGTCAATATTCTTAAGGACCTTGACAAATACGAGCCTAGAAGAAGAGGCTGGACATGGAGAAAGAAAGCGGAAGACCAGCATATGGGACCGTTTGAATACAGAGAAATTTCCGAGCCTCTGAAACAGAGCGTTCCTCTTCCTCCTGCAAAATTTATGGAAGATATAGACCCGCAGCCGATGCAGACTATCACTACGGAGATTGCTTCCGGAAGATTTGAGGACGATATAAGAAGAATGAGAATGGGCGCATGGCACGGAGCTGACCATCTGATGGTTATCAGACATATGGGACAGTCTCATATAGACGGTCTCATGGAGGGTACTCCTCAGGGAATCGGCGGCGTTCCTATCACCAGAAAACAGATAAGGGCGCAGAGAAAAGCTATCGACATGATTGAGGATGAGGTTGGCCGCCCTATCAACTATCATTCATACGTATCAGGCGTGGCAGGCCCTGACGTGGCGGTTCTTTTTGCTGAAGAAGGCGTAAACGGCGCTCACCAGGATCCTCAGTACAACGTCCTTTACAGAGACGTAAACTGCGTTCGTTCTTTCGTAGACGCCTGCGAATCAAAGAAAGTAATGGCCTGGGCTGACATGCTCCAGATTGACGGCGCACATAACGCCAACGCTACTGCAAGAGAAGCATGGAAGGTAATGCCTGAGCTGATCGTTCAGCACGCTATTAACTCCAGATTCTCTGAAAAAGTAGGTATTAAACCTGAAAATATTTCACTGTCCACGGTACCTCCGACAGCAACTCCGGCGCCTTGCGTATATATGGATTTGCCTTATGCGGTTGCTTTGAGAGACATCTGCGACAGATACAAGATGAGAGCTCAGATGAACACCAAGTACATTCAGTCCTCAGCAAGAGAAGCTACAGTTACCCATGTAATGAACATGCTTATTTCAAAGCTGACAAGAGCCGACATTCAGTCAACCATAACTCCTGACGAAGGAAGAAACGTTCCTTGGCATATCTACAATATGGAAGCCTGCGACACTGCGAAGCAGACTCTTATCGGACTTGACGGCCTGATGGAAATGGTTGAGCTGAAAAAAGACGGCCCGCTCAGAGAAATGGCAAGAGACATCAAGGAAAGAGCGCTCCTGTTCATGGAAGAAATCGTTGAAAACGGCGGATACTTCCAGGCTGTACAGGACGGCTTCTTCGTTGACTCTGCTAAATATCCTGAAAGAAACGGCGACGGTATCGCCCGTAAGATTGAAGGCGGCGTAGGCTACGGCTTCATATTCGAGAGAGACGAAGATTATATGGCTCCTGTAACTGCTCACTATGGATACAACAACGTAGAGCAGTACGGCGGAGACCCTGAAAATCCTTCGGCTTTGATCGGAGGCTGTACTTTCGAGGACAGAAGCAAAATCGTTTACATCGACGAGCTGGATGACGATGACAATGTAAATGTAAGACTTGAAAAGGTTGCTAAATACAGAACCGGCGAGGTTATCACTCCTGAAGTAGAGTGGTGCGGCGACAGAGTTGTCATGCTGACCATGATGCTGCCTACCAACAGAAGAGTCGCAGAGGCTGCTGCTGTTGAACTCGGCAGGAAGCTTGGCCTTGTAGACCCTGAAGTTATTTCCGCAGAAGTAATGCAGGATGCCGAAGGTACGAGAATAGAGCTTAAGGGAAGAGTTGACTTTGACATTGACCTTACCACTCTCGTAATTCCTCCTGAACCTCATCACATGTCCGACAAGGAGCTCTATGATGAGTTTGAAGGTCATGAGCACATGAAGGTTGTATGCGGAACTGTCGGTGAGGACGAACACTCCGTAGGTATGAGAGAAATTATCAACATCAAACACGGCGGAATTGAAAAGTGGGGTATCGAATGTATCTACCTCGGAACCTCCGTTCCTGTTGAGAAGATGGTAGACGCTTGTATCGAAGAAAACGCGCAGGCAATTTTAGCTTCGACTATAATTTCTCACGATAACGTTCACTATAAGAACATGAAGAGAATCAACGACCTCTGCGTTGAAAAGGGTATCAGAGACAAAGTTATCATATGCGCCGGCGGAACTCAGGTAATTCCTGAAGAGGCTGTTAAGACCGGTATTGATATGGGCTTTGGCAGAAACTCTCACGGTATCGACGTTGCTACTTTCCTAGCTGAAGAAAGACAGAGAAGAAGAGGCGAAAGATAGTTACTGGACCTTTGGGCTGGGCGGCAATTTAGCCCAGCCCTATTTTTCTGCTTAATTCGGCAGAGGTACTTGTAAAAATATGGAAAATGTTGTATGATTTGAGAAAGCTATTTAAATCAGCCAACATTTCCCCTAAAATATCTATCTCTTTGCTATAAAATATGTAGTAAATTGGCTAAAATAACAAAAAATCAAAAAAAGGCCAACAAATTTTGATGAAAATGTTGTCCTATAAGTGATTTTATTAGCAAAAAGCCAAAAAAGAGGTGGAAAAATGTGCAAAACAGAGAAGTTTTACAGAAAATGTTGGCTGGATTAGAAAACCGACTGCAAAAAGCCAATCAAGAGCTGGGAAAATTACCAAGGGGAAGATTGACGAGAGAAAAACGGGGAAATTCATTCATATTTTTTCATGTAATGAATGAGAATAATAAGCGAGTAAGAAAGGCTATAACAAAAGACTTGAAAAGAATACAAGCCTTGGCACGAAAAGCCTTTCTGCAAAAAGAAACTGCATTATTGCAGAGCAATATTCACCAAATCAAAAAAACGTTAGCAGCCTATCGCCCGATGTCGTTTGACGATGTGATAACAACGCTGCCTCAATACATAGCAGAATATGCAGCAGAAAAGCCTTCCGCATGGTCAGATGAGCCATATAACCAAAGCACATATATGCCGGAGCGAAAAGTACATACCACTTCAAGAGGTTTAAAAGTAAGAAGCAAATCGGAACTTTTGATAGCTGAGAAGCTGCATGAGCATGGAGTCGAATTTAGGTACGAGCAGATACTTTCCATAGGAAATATAGATTTCGCACCGGATTTTACAATCCGCACCCGGTCAGGCAAAACGATATATTGGGAACATTGCGGAATGACAAACAACAGTCAATATATGAACGCACATAAACGCAAGCTTGAAGTTTACGGGCAAGCCGGAATCTTTCCATGGAAGAACCTGATAGTAACCTATGACGATGAATGCGGAATCTTAGACCTTTCGGTGATTGAGAGCGAAATAATAAATAAGATTAAGAAATTATAACAAAAAATTACGACACAAAAATAGAATTTTGAATTGATTTGAGCCGGATGATTTATTAGACTCTGAGACAGCAGAGCAGCTTTTTAAAAGAAATGATGTAAACGCTTGAGATGTTAAGAAAGCTAAGGCTGGCGGCAGGCTTGGCCTGACGACGGGGCTGACCGGATAAAGCTAAACGGAGCATTTATGGCTTTTGCGATTCAAGATAAAAACTTGCGGAACGATATTACTTTGGCAGAAAACGAAGGACTGGACGAATGAAGGCTTTAGAGAGTCCGAAAACATAGTTATATTATGATAGAAGAAAAGGGCAAAACGATAAGTTTTGCTGACATAATAAAATTTTCAGCGTGTAATCTGAGGTCATTGCGCTGTTTATAGACAGTCTCTGTATTGATGATAAGTATAAGAGAAGAGACTATTGACGAAACCTCAAGGGAAAAATAGAAAATTACGTACGGAGAAACAATTTTAAAAGATTGCAGTTTTAGTCGGATAAGATCAATCCGGCAGCAATGAGTTTTTATGTATGATATTTATAGGAGAATAAGATGGATAAAGCTAATTGGGAGCAGAGTATAAAAGAAATAATTACAGGTTATTTGACCAGAGACGACGGCTGCTTTGATGCAGAGATGCATGCAAAGCTGATTGATTACAGTTACGAAGAACAGACTGTTTCCATTGAATTTGAAACACTTAAGTGGCAGATAAACGAAAGAGGCGGAATACACGGAGGAGCCATTGCCGGAATGTTTGATACAGCCTTTGGCGTTGTTGCAAATTTTGTCGCAGGAGCAAATGAAGCGGCTACGGCAGACATGAATGTGTCATATATAAGACCGCTTGATTTCGGCCAGCACCCGATAATTAAAGTGTATATTGTAAAAAAAGGAAGGTCAATAATAAGACTTAGGGCAGAAATGTACTGCAAGGAG
Organism: uncultured Clostridia bacterium; assembly: GCA_937900415.1. GTDB lineage: Bacteria > Bacillota > Clostridia > Peptostreptococcales > Anaerovoracaceae > Fimisoma. Next base: position 122,265 of record CALCEY010000012.1, on the reverse strand, counting down.
ACAGAAAAGCTTATAGGAGCCTCGGCAGGAACATGGGTACCGTTATAAAGAAAGGAACAGAAAAAATGAAAGTAGACGTATTGGTTGCCGAAATCGGTTCGACCACAACAGTAGTAAACGCCTTCAAAGACCTGGACAGCGATAATCCCGTTTTCTGGGCGCAGGGACAGGCGCCCACATCGGTTTTAGACGGAGATGTGAGAATCGGACTTCAGGGCGCGATAGACGATCTGTGCAGAAAAAAGGGCATAGAAAACCTCGAATATGATGAAATGCTCGCAACCTCTTCCGCGGCCGGAGGTCTTAAGATGACCGTTCACGGACTGGTCTTTGATATGACTGCAAAAGCGGCCAAAGAAGCCGCTTTGGGAGCCGGAGGAATAATTCACGATATAACCGTAGGAAGACTCAGAAGAACCGACCTTGCCAGAATAAAGGAAATAAATCCAAATCTTATCCTTATAGCCGGAGGAGTGGATTATGGGGAAAGAGACACGGCTATTTATAATGCGGAAATGATAAGGAGCCTTGGATTAAAAACCCCTGTAGTTTATGCCGGAAATATCGAGAATCAAGACGAGATGCGCCTCATCTTCGATGAAGAAAGCGGCCAGTACCTGTATATAGTGGACAACGTATACCCTAAGATAGACACCCTGAACGTTGAACCATGCCGTAAGGTAATACAAGACGCCTTTGAAGACCATATCATTCACGCACCAGGAATGGAACACGTAAGGGATATGGTAAACGGCCCCATCATTCCGACGCCGGGCGCAGTAATGGAATGTACCAAGCTTCTCTACGATTGCATAGGAGACGTGATGGTAATAGACGTAGGCGGAGCCACCACCGACGTTCATGCGGTTACGGAGGATTCCGACGCAGTATCCAGAGTTCTTACTGCGCCTGAGCCTAAGGCGAAGAGAACCGTTGAGGGAGACCTTGGGGTTTATGTAAACAGGATGAAAGTAATAGAATCCATCGGAGAAGAAAAGCTTCGCCGGGAGTGCGAAGAAAAGCTCCATATTGACCTGGATGAAACGCTTAAGTCATATGTCGCTATTCCAAATACGGAGGCTGAGTTCAAGCTTGTGGAAAGATTTGCGGAAGAAGCTACATTAAGAGCGGTGGAAAGACATGCAGGGCAGATAAGATACGTTTATGGTCCGTCGGGCAGACAGACCCTCGCCGAGGGCAAGGATTTGACGCAGATAAAATATATAGTGGGAACCGGGGGAGCGCTTACAAGACTGCCTCACAGAGTAGATATAATGTCCATGATTCCAAAGGACAATGAAACCGGAATGAAGCTCTATCCGAGCGACGCTGTGAAGATCCTCGTAGATAACGACTATATAATGGCGTCACTCGGCGTTCTTTCAAAGACCCACAGAGAGGGAGCAATAAAGCTTCTGGGAAAGAGCCTCGGAATGGACATAAAGGAGCAGGAACATTCCGCCAACAAGGCTCAGTTTGTTGAAGAGCTGCAACGCATGCAGGCTGCACGAAAGGCTAAAGAAGAAGAACAGGCGCATCATATCGAGGAAATGGAAAAGCTGGGATATGATATGAGCGAGTATAAAAATCCGGAAAAAATAGGCGGAGCAACAGCCGAGGAAGTCGAAGCCGCCAAGAGAGAGACTCTTATGGCAGACCGCTCAATTAAAAAAGGATTGGATCTCGTTGAAAATAAAGGAGTAAGCTGCGGAGATGAGAAAGAGCTGACAAGACAGGAAAATAAGAAAAAGGCCGGCTGTGACGGAGACTGCAATACATGTACACGCAGGCACTGTCCTTATGGTAAAAAATAAAAAAGCTCTGCAGCCCGGGCGCCGGGCACAATAAAAATCAATATGTAAAGCGAAGAAGCAAGGAGGAAAACATGTACCCTAAATTAGTGATAAATCTAAAAAAACTAAAGGATAACCTTGATGCGGTGGCCCACATAACAAAGGAACAGGGAGGCTGTTCTCTGATGATAGTGACTAAAGGTCTGTGCGCAGATAAGGAAATGGCACATATGGTAGCGGAGCATCCGCAGGTAGACTTTTTAGCTGATTCCAGAGTAAAAAACATAAGCACATATGCCGAAGAAGCGAGAGCGAACGGTAAAAAAACAGTTCTGCTTAGAATCCCTATGCATGAAGAGGTCAAAGAGGTGGTAGAGCATGTTGATTTGAGCTTCAATTCTGAGATTTCAACCATAAGACTGCTGAACGAAGAGGCGAAAAAAGCGAAAGTCAGACATAACGTGTTGCTGATGATAGACCTCGGAGATTTGCGAGAGGGAATTTTTTATCAAAATGAAGAACAAATTTTTTCCGCAGTTGAAGAAATTCTGGGAATGTCCAACATAAGCCTTTACGGCATAGGTGTGAATCTGACCTGTTATGGAGCCATAATTCCCAAGACAGACAATCTTTCCCTGCTGACTGGAATTGCGAAGAAGATAGAAGAAAAATTTGATATAAAACTCAATATGGTTTCCGGCGGAAATTCCAGTTCTATCTATTTAATAGGAAAAGGCGAGCTCCCTGAGGGAATCAATAACCTGCGTCTTGGCGAAGCCTTTCTGCTCGGAAACGATACCGCTTATGAAACAAAGCTTCCGGGAACGGTCAGCGATGGTCTTATTCTTGAGGCACAGATCGTTGAGCTGAAAGAAAAACCGTCTCTTCCTATAGGAGAGGTGGGAGTAGACGCTTTCGGACAGAAGCCTTACTATGAGGACAGGGGCATAATAAAGAGGGCTATAATAGCCATCGGAAAGCAGGATACAGACATAGAAAGCATGACTCCTCTGGATGAAAATATAGATATATTAGGCGGAAGTTCAGACCACATAATACTGGATGTGACAAAATCCGACAAGGAGTATAAAGTGGGGGATATTGTGAAATTCACCCTTGGTTACGGCGGCATGCTTAAGACGGCAACCAGCCCGTATGTAGAAAAAGGTTATATAAAATAAAGCGTGTTATATCGTGTTATATATAAAAACTTTCAGGAATAGATTATTCCTGAAAGTTTTTTATTTTTGAAGTATTTTAAAGCGTTTTCGATGATTAGAAGCTTCACAGCTGCGCCGGCGCAGATGATTGTAAAGCTGTGCGATTTGTCTCGATTTAATATTACAGCTTTTCAAAATCCTCCGGGCCGTGCTTGCAAAGCGGACAGATGAAATCGGCAGGGAGCTCGTCCCCTTCGTATATGTATCCGCAGATTTTACATACATATCCGTGTTTTTCTTCTTCTATCTTCGGTTGCGGCTTCGGCTTGATGTGCTCAAAGTAATAAGCGTAGGTAACGGAAGGCTCCTCTCTGAGAATTTGAGCCTCTGTAAGTTCAGCTACAAACAGCGTGTGAGTTCCGTAATCGTGAGAGTCAATCACCTTGGCAGATATGAAGGCATTGGTTCCCTGCGTTACATACAGCAGGCCGTTGGCGCTGCGGGCAGCGTTTTCTTCAAATCCTGCAAACTTATCCGTATCTTTTCCGCTGGCGAAGCCGAATCGTTTAAATATGTCAAAGGAAACGTCTTCTGAAAGAATTGAAAGGTTGAATACGCCTGTTTTTAATATCATGTCATGAGTAAAGTTGGCTTTGTTGACGGCGATATTGATTCTGCCAGGAGTAGCGGTCAGTTGGGCGGCTGTGTTGATTATGCAGCCGTTGTCTTTTCCGTCGGCCTGAGCAGAGAGAACAAACAAGCCGTATGAAAATTTATTGAGTGCATTCAGATCTATTTCAGACTCTTTTCCGGATGTATCTGCCACAGGTCCTTCAAAACGAGGAATAGTGGAAGATACGGCGTTGACGAGAGCATCTATCTGCTCCTCCTGTCCCGGAGCGAGGGCTGATTTTAATGTGAGCGTTTCGTCAAGGAGTGTCATGTTTGAGCATTTGCTGATAATTTCACGCATGAGCTTTCCGCTGGTAGGCGCCCACGAGCCGTTTTCTACAAAGGCAACGGTTCTGTTTTGAAGATTGTGAGCGGCTATATCGTTGAGAAGTTCTTCCATGGAAACGAAGATTCCGGCGTTGTAGGTGGTCGAAGCGAAGAGCAGATGACTCCATCGGAACGCTGCGGCGATAATCTCGGAAGCCGGAGTCACAGAAACATCGAACATTTCCGTTTTTATTCCAATATCGCGGAGTCTGGCTGAAATTATTTCGGCGGTGTTTTCAGTGTTGCCGTATACCGATGCGTAGGCAATCATTACGCCGGTTTCTTCAGGTGTGTAGGTGCTCCATTTAACATATTTATCTACGAAATCCTCTATATTTCTGCGCCATACGAAGCCGTGAAGAGGACAAATCATTTTAATTTCTACAGTACGTAGCTTTTTAAGCAATGCCTGGACCTGATTGCCGTATTTGCCTACGATATTGCAGTAATAGCGGCGGGCTTCGCTCATGTAATCTCTGTCAAAATCCACTTCGTCGGCAAAAATTGCGCCGTTGATAGCTCCGAACGCACCAAAGGCGTCGGCAGAAAAAAGAGTTCCTGTGGTTTCGTCGTAGGTTACCATGACTTCAGGCCAGTGAACCATAGGCGCGAATATAAATTTCAGCTTATGATGACCTGTTTCAAGGGTATCATTCTCTTTTACCACGAGGGCTCTATCAGATAGATCCATGTTGAAGAATTGTTTTATCATGGCGAGGATTTTGCTGTTGCAGATTATCTTTACATCGGGATATCTCAGCAGCAGCTCTGCCAGCGTCGCTGAATGATCGGGCTCCATATGGTGGAGAACAATGTAATCGAGATGCTTTCCGTCGAGCGCATGTTCAAGATTCTGGAAAAAGATGCTTCCCACGGCTTTATCCACTGTATCGAACAGTATGTTTATGTCGTCATAAAGAAGATAGGCGTTGTATGAAACTCCTTTCGGAACTGAATAGACCCCTTCAAACATCGAAAGACGGCGATCATTGCCACCGACCCATATCAAATCGTCCGTTATCTTTTTAGTACAATACATTCAGAAATACCTCCTTTTCGTCTTACTCTTTATTTATACCCTTTGGGCAAATCGCAATAACATTATTTTTAAAAATTTCATATTACAGGAGAAGATATGTCGCGCAGCTTCCATAATAATATCAAGGAAAAGTCGTATGACAGACAGCCTGCGTTAGCCCTACGATAACCTTAACGCTTTTGGATTATCTGGGACGCTTACCGATAAATAGCTCCTGTATTTAGAATAACAAATCAGCGGAGGTTTTGCAAGAACTGTGGTAAAAGACTTCTGCCTCCAGAGAGCGACGAAAGATTTGGGTGTTCAGAAGCGTTTAAGTACAGCATTAAAAGCCGGAAGACGGTACATTTAAAGTAGGCCTTTTACGGCTGCGGCGATTGTGCTAATATAGATACAAGCCGATTGTGATAGCTTTTGTGATTTGAGGAAAGACGTTATGGAAATTTTGAATTTATGCGAAAGGCCGGAGCTGTCATCGAAGGCAGCATTGTGGTTTTCTTCAAAGTGGGGCGTTTCAAAGGAAGCCTATGAGGAAAGCATTAAAGAGGCTGCCGCCAAGGAGATGGCGAGAAACATGACTGGACAGAGGAAAGAATACGCAGTTTCCGGAGGACGAACGATAAGATATTATGCTGTTCCCAGATGGTATATAGTTTTAGATGAAGAGGAAAATATCATTGCTGGAGCCGGTATAGTGGAAAACGATTTCAACGAGAGAAAAGATTTGTCTCCTAATCTATGCGCCCTGTTTGTGGATGAGCAATGGAGAAACCGGGGAATCGCAGGAAGAATACTGGATTTTGCATTAAGAAATATGGGCAGTTTTGGGATTGAGCGGCTGTATCTTTTGACGGAACATACCGACTTTTATGAAAAATACGGCTGGAAATTTATGACTATGGCAAAATATGATGACGGAGAGCTGCTGAGACTGTATGCTGCCGATTGTACCCCGCCGCAGCCGGCACAGGGTATAGAATAAGAAATTAAGGTGTTTAATATGAGGCTGATGGAAACGGTCTCATTGATATTGCAGAAAAAAAGTAAGAGCTTCAGCTCAGACAAGACTTAACCGAAGGGAGATTGAGATGATACTCAGAAGTTACAAACCGTCTGATTGTACCATTCTTGCAAAAATATTTTATGACACGGTTCATGAAGTAAATGCCGCAGATTACAGTGAGCAGCAGTTAAATTCATGGGCTACGGGAGAAGTGGATTTGGAGCAGTGGAATGAAAGCTTTCTCAACAGTTGTACCGTAGTAGCTGAACGAGACGGAATAATAGTGGGATTTGGCAATATGACAGACGATGGGTATTTTGATAAGTTGTTTATTCACAAGGATTACCAAAGGCAAGGTATTGCATCGTCTATTTGCGATATAATTGAAAAATACAGGCGTACAGGTAAAATTTATTCATACGTTTCAATAAACGCAAAACCTTTTTTTACAAACAGAGGATATTGTGAAATTAAAGAAAATTGTGCGGAAAGAAATGGGACATATCTTATAAATTATTTGATGGAAAAAACGGTTTCAGCTGAAACGGGGGAAGAGATGTTGATTAAAAAAGTAAGAGAATTCAAAGAAACCGATATAGATGAGGTTATGGAAATATGGCTGGAGGCCAACAAACAGGCGCACAGTTTTATTTCAGCCGAATATTGGGAAAGCAATGCTTCAATTGTAAGGAAGCTTTTACCGAAAGCAGAAGTTTACATTTGTGAAAGCGCAGCGGAGCGGAGCGTTTTACCGCTGACAGCCGAACCGGAAACCGGTATGATTTGCGGCTGCAAAAATGAGAGCGAGATGGGGAACGTTTTAGGATTTATCGGACTTAATGGTGTTCACATAGAAGGTTTGTTCGTGTGCAGGCGGCATAGATCCAAAGGTATAGGAAAAACTCTTTTAGACTATGCAAAGGAGAAAAAGCAAAAGCTCACGCTTAACGTTTACAGTAAGAATTCGGCAGCACTGAGGTTTTATGAACGGGAGGGTTTTAGCATTTGCGGCAAAAGTATTGATGATACGTCAGGAGAAGAAAATTTGTTTATGGAGTGGAGAAAGTAATGTACAGGCTGGAAAATCCCCAAAACGCCGAAGGGCTTTTTTTGCAGGACTCAGGCGGTCTTTCAAGCCTCGGCGTACAGCCTTGCAAAAAAGCGCTCTTATCTGCTTGTAACTGCAATACCATGATTTCGGCCTGTCTTCGGGGAGAAACGGGAAGAATCTATGTCGATGAGAAAGTTTCGCCTAAAACAGCAGTATCGGTAATAGGCGATTTTATATTTTTCGCCGGTGCAGCCAGCTATGAAGCAGTTGCTTTCAGCCAAAAGGAGAGCGCCGGAAGTTATCGTATCTTAATTCCGAATGGCCGCGCTTGGGAGGTTGTAATAGAAGACGTTTACCGAGGTGCGTACAGAAAAATAAAAAGATATGCTATGAAAAGGAATCCGTCAGCTTTTGACAAAACACGGCTTAAACATTTTTTCTTGCATGTACCTGTTTTACAGAAGCGCACGGATTTAGTGGAGAATGAGTTTCAGACGGAGTTTTGGGGAAAGAAGGCGTTGCTGCTTCCGGCCGGGCAATCTAAGCAACTGCGCATATCGGAAATTACATCGCCTATATATGATCAGTGCCTTAGCCGACAATGGAGCAAAGATTTGGTCGCAAATTATGAGAGCTTTTTGAAATATAGAGAACACGGCATAGGCTTTGTGCTTCTTGAAGAGGAAAAAATCGTTTCAGGAGCCTCTTCTTATGTATCCTGCGGAAGCTGTATAGAAGTTGAAATAGATACGGAAGAGCATTACCGCCGAAGAGGCTTTGCGACAATTTGCGGAGCCAGATTGATATATGAGTGTTTGGAAAAAGGAATATACCCTGATTGGGACGCCCATAATCAAGAATCAGTCCGTCTGGCGCAAAAGTTGGGCTACGAGATAAGTTTTCCGTACACAGCCTATGAAATCTGCGTATAAAGATAAAAATCGGAAAAGCTTGTTTGAATTGTTGAATTATGCTTTTGTAGAGTTTGATTTTAACAGATGTTAATTTGGCGTGCGTACTTTCCACCTTCAGATGGTAGCTAAAAATTTGCCGCTTTGGCATAATTATACCGGAGGTAATAAAATGGAAATGGGAGATCTGATATATTTAAAGCGAAAAGAAAAAAATATGACTCAGGAGCAGCTTGCGGAAAAGCTTAATGTAGCCAGGCAGACTGTAGGTAAGTGGGAAAACAATGAGTCTCTTCCTGATTTAAACAGCTTGAAAGGTCTGGCGGTTACTTTGAATTTTTCTATAGATAAAGCATTAGGTATAGAAACAGAGGAGAACGGTGAGGATGACAATGAACTTGACGATAAGTTTGAATGGCTCATAATAGGAGGATTTGCCGTCGGAAACGCTCTCGGCATAGCGCTTGACAATTATATGCTTGGTTACGTCTTTGCCGTGCTGGGTCTTGGAATAGGATTTGCACTGAAAGCTTTCAAAAAAGCTTAGTCGTGTGAAGAACCGTTGTGGTATAATGAACCCAAAATCATGTTATTCGGCGTTGCCGCAAGGAGGGGTTCATTGAATCACCGCCGATATACTTGCTTTGTGGTATAATGTCCGCAGGAGATCATACCGGCTTCGTCGCAGGGAAGCGGCCATTGAAACGCCGATTGATTGACCGGAGGGCGTTATAATGTCCGCAGGAGATCATACCGGCTTCGCCGCAGGGAAGCGGCCATTGAAACGCCGAGCTGCGGAAATCGTTTGAATTTTGATTGCAGCCTGATTGCCGGCTCGTTTTAAAAAATTTGGTTTTGGAAGTATAGATTAAAATCACGGAAAGTAAACCGGCGGGGTTCAAAAGCACTCCACGAAAATAATTCAAACCAGAGCAGCAAAGTGAACCTCACCAAAAAACATAAAAAGGACGAACGCCAAAACTCATAAACATAAAAAGGACGAAATCCAAAACCCACAAACAGAAAACCACCGAAATCCAAAATTGTGAAAACAGAAAAATACCCAGTTTCAAAATCATAAAATTCGGAAATATTGAAATTTAAAACACATCAGTTAAAAGTAAAAGGAGGCACTATGATTTATTTGGGATGTCATCTTACATCTTCAAAAGGATTTGAAAACATGGCAAAAGAAGCAATTTCCATAAATGCCGACACATTGCAGTTTTTCACGAGAAATCCAAGAGGAGGGAAGGCTAAGGATATAGATCCCCAAGACGTGGAAAAGTATAAAAAAATGGCAAAAGAGTATAGCTTCGGAAAAGTGATTGCTCATGCGCCCTACACGCTGAATCCCTGCTCAAAAGAACAGAAGACCAGAGATTTTGCATATATGGTCATGGAGGATGACCTTAAGAGAATGGAGCATATTCCCGGAAACTATTATAACTTTCACCCCGGAAGCCACGTGGGTCAAGGTACAGAAGCAGGAATCGAAATGATAAGCTTTCTGCTGAACGAGATAATAACAGAAGAACAGACGACCACAGTTCTCCTTGAAACCATGGCCGGAAAAGGAAGTGAAATAGGCGGCCGGTTTGAAGAACTGAAAAGCATAATAGATAAGATAAACCTTAAAAATAAAATAGGAGTATGCCTTGATACCTGTCACGTTCACGACGCAGGATACGACATAGCAGGAGACTTGGACGGGGTCCTTAAGATGTTTGATGATATAATAGGATTAGATTATTTGAAAGCAATTCATATAAACGACAGTAAGAATCCTATCGGAGCTCATAAAGACAGGCACGAGGTAATAGGCGCCGGATATATAGGGCTGGAAGCTTTTAAAAAGATACTGACTCATCCGAGCCTTCAGGGACTTCCGTTTGTCCTTGAAACGCCGCAGGAAAACTTAAATGGCTACGGGGAAGAAATAAAAATGCTTAGGGAGATGATATTATGAAAAACGATATGGAAATTTTAGCGATTAATCCCGGTTCTACAACGACGAAAATTGCGGTTTTTTGCGGAGAAGCAGAGCTTTTTTCCAGGACTATAACCCATGATGCCGCAGAGCTTAAGGCGATGGGAAATATTTTCGGACAGATGGAGTTCAGAGAAGAGCTTATAAGAGAGGTTTTGCGAGAAGAAAATTATGACACGGCGAAGCTTTCTGCTGTTGTTGGAAGAGGCGGCATGATAATCGGCCTCCATGGCGGCGGATACAGAGTTACAAAGGAACTTTGCGAAGCAATGAGAAATCCGGAAAATCCGCCTCACGCTTCCAGCATGGGAGCGGAGCTGGCCTATAGAATCGCTCAGCCGTTAAGAATACCATCGTTTATTTACGATTCGACCATGGGATGCGAGCTTATGCCGGTCGCTAAGGTTTCCGGCCTCGCCGAGCTGGAGAGGTACGGCTGCTGCCATCTGCTTAATTCAAGAGCTCAGGCGATGAATTATGCCAAATCCATAGGAAAAGAATACAAAGATTTGAAACTTATAGTCGCTCATATGGGTGGAGGAATCTCGGTAAGCGCACATAGAGACGGCAGTGTTATAGACGTTTCAACATACGATGACGGACCGATGTCTCCGGAGAGAACCGGCGGTATTCCTCTGGTGCTGTGGACTAAGCTGTGCTTTTCAGGGAAATATACGGAAAGCCAGGTGGAAAAGCTGATAAGCGGTAGGGGCGGAATAGTGTCGTACCTCGGAACGACAGATTGCAGAAAGGTTGAGGCCATGATCAGAGACGGAGATGAAAAGGCCGCTTTAATCTATGAGGCGATGGCTTACCAGATAGCTAAGAGTATCGCACAGATGACAGTTGTATTCAGGGGAGATACAGACGCTGTTATTTTGACGGGAGGTTTGGCTAATTCCCCGATGCTCACTGAAATGATAAAGGATTATGCGGGATATCTCGGCAAATTTGTGATAATGCCGGGCGAAGATGAGCTTGGCGCACTGGCTGCGGGAGCAATGAGGATATTAAAGGGCGAAGAAGGGGAAAGGACATATTGATGAAATTTTTATTTGTGAATGCGTGTATCAGAGGAGAAGAATCGAGAACGTATCAACTTTGCAAAGACTATATAGAAAAATTTAAAAAGGCAAAGGCAGGAGAATCCTGGACGATGGAAGAAGTGAATTTAAATGAAATGGAAATTCAGCCTTTAAGCAGAGCTCGGCTGGATGAAAGAAACAGGCTGGCAGGCGCAGGCAGCTTCGATGATACTGAGTTCGATTTAGCGAGACAGATTATAGAAGCAGACCACATTCTTGTGGGAGCGCCTTACTGGGATTTGTCTTTTCCCGCAAAACTTAAAATATATCTGGAACGCTGTTCTGTTACCGGTTTAACCTTTATATACAGTCCGGAGGGAAGTCCGGCCGGCCAGTGCCGGGCTGCAAGTCTGAGCTATCTGACCACATCGGGAAGCCCGATAGGCGATTTTAATTTCGGATACGATTATGTAAAAGGACTGTGCTCCCTTTTCGGCATTAAAAAAACCTATTTTGCTTCGGCGGAAGAGCTGGATATAATCGGAAAGAATGTGCAGAAAATAATGGCGGAGGCTAAGGATAAAATTACCGAAATAATAGAGATGATTTAAAGAATATCTGTAAATGCTCCAACTCATAATAAAATTTATGAGTGAGAAATTTTTTAGTGACGGAAGCAATTCAATATATGCGGAAATTCTGATTTTCATATTGGGCGGAGCAGCCTACGGCTTAATCGAGACTCTCTTCAGGGGATATACCCACTGGACGATGGTATTGACGGGAGGAGCATGCGTGCTTACTTTGTATTTGCTCTCGGAGTGGCTTTTGTCGGTGAATCTCGTGGCTGCGGCTTTTGCGGGCGCTGTTATAATTACGGCATATGAATTTTTTGTGGGAATTATAGTCAATCTCAGGCTGGGCTGGAATGTGTGGGATTATTCCTCTGTTCCGGGAAATATTTTGGGACAGATTTGTCCGACGTTTACTCTGCTTTGGTTTTTACTATGCCTCGTATTTTTGGGAGGCGTCAAATTATTATCGTGAAGGAGAAAGATATGGTTAAAGATTACAGCGGTTTGCAGAACGGAAGCGACATAAGAGGCGTGGCTCTTTCCGGCGAAAAGCCGGTGACATTGGGAACAGAAGAAGCGGTTAATTTATCTGCGGCCTTTGGCAAGTGGCTTGCAGGGAAAAGCCAAAAACCGGCCGGCAAGCTTAAAGTCTCTGTGGGACATGACAGCAGGCTCACGGCAGAAAGCTTGAAGGAGGCCGTTTGCCGCGGACTTTCGGCTTTGGGAATTACGGTTCTTGACTGCGGTCTTGCGTCTACTCCTGCGATGTTTATGTCTACGGTATTTGAAGAATACAGCTGTGACGGAGCTGTAATGATTACAGCAAGTCATTTGCCGAAAGATCGCAATGGATTCAAATATTTCAGCAGGGAAGGCGGTCTTGACAAGGAAGATATTGCCGAGATAATCAAAACAGCTGAGAAAATTGAGCCGGAAGAGATTGCTTCGCAGGAAAGGGCTGTAAGAGATATCTCAAAAGAGCCGGTTCAGGCTGTGACGGTTAAAGCGCCGCTGATGACTACATATTGCGAATATCTGAAAAAGAAGATAATAGAAGAAGTAGGCCGGGAAAAGCCTTTGGCAGAGCTTAAAATAGTGGTAGATGCCGGCAACGGCGCCGGTGGTTTTTACGCAACGGACATTTTGCAGCCGCTGGGCGCAGATATAAAAGGGAGCCAGTTCCTCGAACCGGATGGAAATTTCCCGAATCATCAGCCAAACCCGGAGAATCCTGAGGCGATGGCCTCCGTGTGCAGGGCTGTTAAAGAAAACCGGGCAGATTTCGGCCTTATATTTGATACAGACGTAGATCGTTCGTCGGCAGTATCGGCAGAGGGTAAAGAGATAAACAGAAACGCCATAGTCGCCATGGCTGCGGCGCTCATAGCGGCAGAACATCCGGGAACTACGGTAGTTACCGACAGCATAACCAGCGACCAGCTTACCGATTATCTGGAAAAATGCCTTGGACTTAAGCACCTGCGTTTCAAGCGAGGTTATAAGAACGTAATAAATAAGGCAAAGGAATTAAACGAGGAAGGAATCGACAGTCAGCTTGCCATCGAAACTTCCGGACATGCGGCATATAAAGAAAATTATTTCCTTGACGACGGCGCTTATTTGGCGACAAAGATAGTAATAAAAGCAGCTCAGCTTAAAAAATCAGGAGAGAGCCTCGGAGCTGTACTGACAAGCCTTGAGGAACCGAAAGAATCAATGGAGAAAAGATTTTCCATTGAAAGAAAAGATTTTCAGGAGTACGGACAGCGGGTTCTGTCAGAACTGGAACAGTGGGTAGAGGATAAGGGCGCCGGTTTTGGCGCATCGCTGGTAAAACCCAACTATGAGGGAGTGAGAATAAATTTTGACAATGAAAAGGTGAAAGGCTGGTGCCTGCTCAGAAAATCCCTTCACGATCCTAAGCTTCCTCTTAATATAGAGGTTACGAGAGGAAGCTGTGAAGACATTTTAAAAATAATATCGGAGTTTATGGACGAGTTCAAGAAAGCATGGCAATAAGCGCAGAAACGGCAATTCTCAAAAAACTATTGACACGGAATCAATGTTGGAGTATGGTAATAAGTAGATTTTATGTAAATTTGCGTTAGATTTGAGGAAAGGAGATTTTCCGATGAAGTGCAAAGTATGCGGAGAAGCAATGACTATGGATATGTGCATGACAATGGGCATGTGCATGGTTTCACGTGTGTTGCTTCCGAACTTATGATACTTTGTGCGAGGAATTCCTCAGATAGACAAAGATTCTTACATAAGCAGGGAGCGAAAGCTTTCCTGCTTATTTTTTTAGAAAGGAACCCCGGATATGATTGAATTAAAAAATCTCAGCAAGATTTATGATAACGGCCGCAACAGAGTTGAGGCTATAAAAGACATAAATCTTACAATAGAGGACGGAGACATTTTCGGAATCATAGGCTTAAGCGGCGCAGGTAAAAGCACGCTGATTCGCTGCATCAATTTTCTTGAAAAGCCTACTGAAGGAAAAGTAATCTTCGATGGCGTGGATCTTGGAGCCATAAGCAAAAAGGAGCTTCTTAAAAAGAGACAGTCCATGTCCATGATATTTCAGAACTTTAATTTGCTGAGTCAGAGAACGGCTCTGGAAAATATCTGCTACCCTATGGAAATTGCGGGCGTCGTCAAAAACGACGCCAGAGAAAGGGCAAGAGAGCTTTTGAAGGTAGTAGGGCTTGAAGATAAGGAAAAGTCGTATCCCGTACAGCTTTCCGGCGGCCAGCAGCAGAGGGTGGCTATAGCAAGAGCTTTGGCGACCAACCCTACTGTGCTGCTGTGCGACGAGGCTACCAGCGCTCTTGATCCAAATACGACAGCTTCGATTCTCAATCTGCTGAAGGACATCAATAAAAACATGGGGGTTACTATAATAGTCATAACCCATGAGATGAAAGTAATCGAACAGATATGTAATAAAGTTGCCGTTATAGATAACAGCATGATAGTTGAGGAGGGACCTGTAAAGGAAGTGTTTACGGCTCCTAAGTCTCAGATAGCGAAACAGCTTATACTTCCTAAAAATCAAGGAGTACCCTCGGCGGAAGGTTTCCGCTGCCTGAGACTTGTATTTGACGGAACTTCGGCTTTTGAACCGATAATTTCAAGCCTGAGCCGCGAATGTAATACCAATGTCAATATATTGGGGGCGAACACTAAAAATATTGAGGGTGTAGCTTACGGTCAAATGCTTATACAGCTGCCGGAGGATGAAGAAACAGCTGAGAAAATCAAAGCTTTTCTGGAGTCAAAAAAGGTAAAATACAAGGAGGAGGGATTGAACGTTGAATAATGCAATGGTTGAATTGATGGGAACTTCACTGGCAGAAACGCTTTACATGGTAATAGTATCTATGCTGCTGTCGTATGCCATAGGAATTCCCGTGGGAGTCATACTTAACATCACCGGCAAAAACGGAATATGTCCCAACAAGGTGATAAACACCATACTGGGAGTGATAGTAAATATTTTCCGTTCCATACCTTTCCTGATACTACTGATCTGGATGCTGCCGGTTACAGAAGCCATAGTAGGTACTATGGTGGGTCCGACGTCAGTGATAGTTCCACTGGTGGTTTCAGCGGCGCCTTTTGTCGGAAGAATGGTGGAATCTTCTTTGAGCGAGATAGACGGCGGAATTATAGAAGCTGCTCAGTCTATGGGTTCAAACTCATGGCAGATCATATACAAGGTACTGCTGCCTGAGGCAAAACCATCGTTGATGATAGGAGCTGCAATCTCAATAACCACAATTTTGGGATATTCTGCAATGGCAGGTATCGTAGGAGGCGGTGGGCTTGGAGCCGTAGCCACAAACTATGGTCTTTACCGTTACAATAATGAGGTAATGCTTATAACTATCGTTATAATCGTTGTAATAGTTCAGATTTTCCAGGAAGTCGGAATGATGGCAGCGAAAAAACTTGATAAAAGATTAAAATAATACAATTATGAAGGAGAAGATTATGAAGAAGAAAATTGTTCTTTCAGCAGTTTTGACGGTAGCTCTTGCTGCAGTATTTGCGCTGTCAGGCTGCGGCGGAGGAAAAGACGAGGCAAAAGGCGGAGATGATAAGGTTATCAAGGTAGGAGCTACGCCGGCTCCTCATGCGGAGGTTCTGGAAGTTATCAAAGATAATCTTAAGGAAGAGGGATACACTTTGGAAATCGTAGAATATAACGATTATATCCTTCCGAACAAGGGCGTAAGCGCAGGAGACCTTGATGCGAACTATTTCCAGCACATCAGCTATCTGAATAACTATAACGAAGAAAACGGTACGGATCTGGTGAGCGCAGGCAATGTGCACTATGAGCCGTTTGCTTTATATGCAGGTAAGGCTAAGAGTCTGGCCGACCTTAAGGAAGGTTCGGAAATCGCAGTCCCAAACGACGGAACCAATGAAGGAAGAGCTCTTAAGCTTCTGGAAGCCGAGGGATTGATAAAGCTTGACCCTGAAGCAGGTTTTCTCGCTACAAAGCTGGACATAGTTGAAAATCCTAAGGGACTTGAGATAGTCGAGATGGAAGCGGCTCAGCTGCCGAGAGTTTTGGAAACTGTGGATATGGCCGTAATCAACGGTAACTATGCTATAGACGCAGGTCTTAATTTATCTGACGCTATTGCTATAGAAGCCGACGACTCAGAAGCGGCCGAAGCATACGCCAACGTAGTAGCAGTTGCTAAGGGCAATGAAAGCAGCGATAAGATAAAGGCTCTCATGAAAGCTCTTTGTTCAGACGAAGTCAAGGCGTTCATGGAAGAAACTTACGGCGGCGCAGTAGTTGCGCTGTTCTAAAGGTTAGAAGCAGTAATAAACTTAATGAGGTAAAATAAAAAACAGCGAAGTTCAAATGATATGTGTCTGAGATTTAGGGTATACATCAAAAAAAATCGCTGTTTTTTATTAAATTTTATCGTATCCTACTGCCTTTTCATCTTCAAAATATACGGTATAGCCTCGGCCTGGGCCGGGGATCCAGCTCCAAAAATCTTTTGAGGGTTCGCCTAAAAGTATGCGCATGCAGGAGGCGATAACCCCGCCGTGACAAACGATTATTGACGACGTTTTCGAGGTTGTCCGGTCCTGTTCGAAATGGTTTGCCAAAAGCCGGCTGAGCCCTTTCGAAACGCGATTTTGGAAGCTGAGTGGAGAATCTCCTTCTGGAAAAGTAAAGTCACCGGATTTGTCGTTTATCCATAGGTCAAAGCCCTCTAAAGATTTCAATTCGTCAAAGGTTTTGCACTCCCAGGAACCAAAATCCATTTCTCGCAGGTCGTCTATAACATGGTAATTGCTGTGCTTGAATATGACCTCAAAAGTTTGATTTGCTCTCAGCATGCCGGAGGTATAACAGGAGGAATTTTCGGAGGAGGGATATATTCCCTCTTCTCTTAACTTGTTGAGCTGAAAAACGCCCTCCTCTATCAGCGGTAAATCGGTTTTTCCGTAGTACCATTTTTTGACGATACCCTCAGTGACGCCATGCCTTATAAAATGAATGTAAGATTTTTTCATTAAAGTCTCCTTGCTGCCGATTTTTTAAAATGAGTGAACGACTGTTGCGGTGTTGAATAACGGGATTTTATTGTCCCGGGTTCAGATTATTTTATTTTATGACTTAAACCACAGAATATTCTGTATACCTCGTCAGCTTCTCCAGCCAGAAACATCATCGCCCGGCCGCATGATTCGCGCCAAGCTCTCTGAGTCGTGTCTACGGGAACTATTCCTTGGGAAATGTCCTCGGCAATTATGATTTTCCCTCGCAGATGTTCCATGTTTTCTTGCAGAAAAGCTTTCGCTTCGACGTTCTCTTTTACGCACTTGAGAAAGAAAAGCTCTGCTTTATAGATTACCTTTTTTGAAAAATCAATGTTATCTTTTTCTGTACAGCAGAAAATATCTTCATTTGAAACATCGAAATTTTCTTTAGCGAAATCTAATTTTCCCTGATACGCTCCTCCGAAGATTAAAATCATATTAACTCCTTACATCAATATCATTGCGAAGATTCCGGCCAGTTCTCCCCAAACGATGCCAAAGCCCGCTATATCGCCGCTCATTCCGCCCAGAGATTTTCTGGCGAGTACGATGGAAAGAGAAGCTGCAAGAGCCGTAAAGCCTATTACAGCCAGCGTCGCTTCTATGGAGCTGGTGAACAAAAGTCCTGTCACGCAGAAGAAAAATAATTGGAAAAGCGTTATTGCAGCTGTTTTTTTCTTCTGATTTATGTCCTTTGCACCTTTGCCGCCAGCATACTGACTGTAGCCGATAGGGTCGCT
This sequence comes from uncultured Clostridia bacterium, assembly GCA_937900415.1. Lineage (GTDB taxonomy): Bacteria > Bacillota > Clostridia > Peptostreptococcales > Anaerovoracaceae > Fimisoma. The sequence continues at coordinate 104,399 of CALCEY010000012.1, read as the reverse complement.
GAGAAGGATGAAGATTCCTGCAACAGCTCTGCTTACTATTGGGATTATCCATAGGTCGATGAAATCTATGCCTGTTCCAAGAGAAGTGGATATACAGCAGAAATATCCTAAAATCATAAATACAACGCCTATTACGGCGAAGGCGCCGCAGCTTGAATCCTTTAGTATACGCTGCTTTTCTTCGAGGTCTCTGCGGGAAAAAATTGCGTCCGTGCAGTCCATAAAGCCGTCAAAGTGCATAAAACCGCATAAAGCAGGAAGAAGAAAAGTGAGCAGAAAAGAAAGGAGGAAAAACGGCGTGCCCAGCCAGACGAGCAAAAGACACAATCCGGTCCATAAGCCTCCTATTATAAATCCCATAGTCGGAAGGAATCCAAGCATATAATTCTTAAGATCATCATCCCATTTTTTCTTAGGGCACGGAAGGATGATGAAATTGCCCCATGCCATTAAAAAACCTGTTAATAGTTTCATAAAACCTCCTGATATAATTGCAGTATATTTGTGTTATCGCTTTGTTATTTATAGTTTCGGATAAAGCCGTATGAGACTTCGGTCACTTGGCTGCATAGCTTGGCGAGAGTTTTGTCTGCCAATGCAAGACCTTGCCTGTATTTCTCCGTCAGCGCATCATAAAAGGAAGCGTCGGAATATATGTAGTCTGAAACGAAGACGGTATTGCCGGTGAGTTTGCAGAAAGTTTTCAGATCCTCTGCAATTTTGACAGGCGCATTTTCAATAAAGACTCCGTCGTTTAAAAACATTTCGTTGGAAAGCAGAGCCGTAACGCTGTCAAGAAGAAATACGCCCTTTGGATTTATTTTTTCTCCGGAAAGGGTTCTGCCGCTGCTGAGACATTCGCATATATTACAGCCTTGCTCGATAGTTTCAAACCCCCAGCCCTCTCGTTCGGACAGATGGCGGCTTATTCTGCGCCTGTCCTCATCGTCTTTTGGGATCATGGTGGCCAGATAATACAGGGGAAGCCCCGATTCTGCGGCCATATCCCGTGCGGTTTTTTGGGCATAATACGATTTGCCGTTTTTGCAACCTCCGCTGATCAGTATGTTCATTAGAAGAAGTTACCTTTCTCGGCCTCCTTGAGATAGTCGGCGTCTATGGATCCTTCCTCAAAGGTAGCCATGCCGTTCATCGCTGCGCAGGCCGTTTCGATTATATTAAAGCTTATAGGACAGCCGCTGCCTTCGCCAAGGCGCATTCCAAGATCAAAGTAGGGACGGATTCCTATGGCGTTCATAGCCGTTTTATAGCCCTGCTCCTTTGAAAGATGCGAACCGAACATGAAGTTGACAGCGTTTGGGGCAAGGCGGCAGGCGGATAAAGCGGCGACTGAAGAGATGTAGCCGTCAATTACCACCGGAAGTCTGAAATAGGCTGCGCCGAGGAAGGCTCCTGTCATAGCGCAGATGTCGAAGCCGCCGACCTTGGAGAGAATATCGGTCACGTTGCAGCCTTTACATTTTGCAGCGGCTTTTTCTACTATTGATATTTTTTTTGAAAGACCATCGTCGCTCAGACCACCGCCTCTTCCGACAACCGCAGATGCAGAAACCCCTGTGAGGGCTGCCAGTACGCAGGAGCTGGTAGTAGTATTTCCTATACCCATTTCACCGATTCCCAAAAGGTCATATCCGCAGTCTTTTGCAGCTTTTACGGCGTTTACGCCGCACATCATTGCAGAAAGTGCCTGTGTTTCAGTCATCGCATCTTCCCTTGCGAGATTATTGGTTCCGTTGGCGAGACGGTGATTATAGATTTTAGATGTGAAGCTGCCGTTTTCTGTCATTGAGTCTGTATAAAGAGCTTCCGGTATAGGGAGCTTGACTCCTACGTCAATGACCAGCAGATCTATATTGAAATGCTTTGCCATGGAGCCTACGCCTGTAAGCCTTCTGGTGAAGTTTATTGTTTGAGAAAGAGTGACCGATTGAGGCGCTGAAGCCACGCCCTCTTCTGTGACGCCGTTGTCGGCGGACATTATGATTATGCCTTTTTTGCCGGGATAATTCTTGACTTTTCCGGTGATTCCGGCCATGCGTACAGCTATATCCTCTAAGGCTCCCAGTGCGCCGGTAGGCTTAGCCAAAACTTTCTGGCGTTCTGCGGCAGCCTTTTCGGCCTTTTCATCGAGAACTCCTGTTTTATCAATTGTTTTCAGTATTTCATCTAAAGATTGTTTCAGATTTTCCATTATGTCTCCTTTTTATTAAATGAATGGCTGGCAATGGACGGAGGAAGTAATAGGCGTCGATTAACAGCAATGTGCGTAGAGCTTGCCTTGCTCATATGTATCCGCGGGCTTTCAGCCACGACGCGCAGGAAGCGCAGTCACGGGCTTCAATGGTAAAGGTAACGTCATCGGCACAGTGGCGTTCTGCAGCGGAAAAAATACTTTCCATATCGAGAGAACCATCGCAGAATGCTCCGTGGCTGTCGCTGCTGCCGTAATTGTTATGGAGATGAAAGTGACCGATATAAGCCCCTAACTCGCGTATCCAGTTTTCCACGGAAATATTTTCGGAGGTCATGGCATTTGCATGTCCTGTGTCAAGGCACAGCCTTATCTGAGGATTTTTGATTTTTTCCATCATGTCTCTTAGCATGTAAGGTTCATCTTCCAAAACGTTTTCTATGAGTAAAGTGAAATCTGATGGCTTATTCGCCATGAAGCTTTCCCAAAACAGGGAGCTTTTTTCTGCCTGCCATTCTTTAAAATATATAAAAGGAATCCAGCCGGTATGCACGACCATGCGGTCTATATCCAAAAGACGGCATACGCGGAAAGCCTCTTCGAGACGCTGAGTTGCCATTTGCCTGGCTCTTTCATCTATGGCCGCAGGGTAGATTTCGGTAAAGGGGGCGTGAAGTATGGCTGATTTTGCACCCGAAGTTTCAAAATCATGGCGCATTGCGGCAATAAGATTATCGAAATTTTCTTCGTTAAGGGATTCTGATATACAGGTGTGATTGAACTCCATATTCAGGCCGTATTCTCTTATAACGTTTATAAAGTCGTCTTGAAAGGTGGCGACATATAATTTGTTTTTCAGGTCAAGCATATAAAACCTTTCTTGGAGTGTGTTAAATAGGATTGCGATATTTACAATGATATACCACAGAGCGAGTATCTCGGCGGCGCTTCAACGGCCGCTTCCCTGCGGCGAAGCCGGTATAATCTTCTGCGTATATTATACCACGAAGCAAGTTTGCCGGTGGTGATTCAATGAACCCTGCCTTGCGGCAACGCCGAACAATATGACTTTGGGTTCATTATACCACAAAGCAAGTTTGCCGGCGGTGATTCAATGAACCCTGCCTTGCGGCAACGCCGAACAATATGACTTTGGGTTCATTATACCACAGCTTATCTCTTAAAAAAAGGTACGCCATGTGGAATCATGGTGTTGCAAGTATGAAAAATTTCTGTTAAGATTTATATGTTATATGGCTCTATAATGCAAAGATGGAAGAGGTAATTTTATGAGCAAAAAATTCAGAAGCAATGTGATGCTGCTTATCACGGCATTCATATGGGGCTCAGCATTTGTGGCGCAGAAGGCGGGCACAGTGCTGGAACCGTTTACTTATAACGGTTTGCGTATGATCATAGGAGGAATTGCGTTAATCCCTGTTATCCTGATTTTTTCAGCAAAAAACAAAGAGAAAGAGCAAAAAACAATAGAGGAAAAGCAAACGGAGAAAAAGACTGTTTTAGTAGGAGGCGTTGCTTGCGGCTTGATTTTGGCTTTAGCCTCGTCGCTTCAGCAGTTCGGTTTGTTTTTTGAGACGGACGCAGGCAAAGCAGGCTTTATTACCACTCTTTACATAGTCTTTGTGCCGGTGCTCGGGCTGTTCATTGGGAAAAAAGTACGCCCAATAATCTGGCTTTGTGTTCTCATCGGAGCGGTAGGATTTTATTTTCTTACCATGGCGGGCTCATCTGCCGGCTTCGGATTGACGACAGGAGATTTATTCGTTCTCATGTGTGCCATAGCCTTTGCATGTCATATTCTTGTCATAGACCACTTCTCGCCTAAATGCGACGGAGTAAAGATGTCATGCGTGCAATTTATAGTGGCCGGAGTTGTATGTCTTGCGTTGATGGCCATATTTGAGGAACCTTCAATGGCGGCTATTTTAGACTGCTGGCTTCCTATATTGTACTGCGGTGTTTTATCGTCGGGCGTGGGATATACTCTTCAGGTGGTGGCGCAGAAATATGCAGAACCTACTGCGGCCTCTCTTATTCTGAGTCTGGAGTCTGTATTCGCCGTAATTGCCGGAGTGCTGTTTGCGGGAGAAAGCATGACCGGGCTGGAGATATTCGGCTGCATAGTAATCTTTGCTGCGGTTATTTTGGCTCAGCTGCCCACGAAAGAGGAGAAACTTAAATGATGAACAGAGATGAAGCGATTATGCTTTTAAAAAAATACAATAAGGAAGAATTTCACCTTCACCACGGAGAGACGGTAGGAAAAATAATGCGTTACTTTGCAGAAAAGCTAGGATACGGAGACGATGCCGACTTCTGGGAGAATGTTGGAATTCTTCATGATATAGATTTTGAAATGTGGCCCGAGGAACACTGTAAAAAAGCTCCGGAGCTGCTCAGCGAAGCGGGGGCTGACGAAAGACTTATCCGTGCGGTGGTTTCTCACGGATACGGTTTGTGTTCGGACGTGGAGCCGGAACATCAGATGGAAAAAATTCTTTTTGCATGTGACGAGCTTACGGGGCTCATAGGGGCCGCCGCACTTATGAGGCCGTCAAAGAGCTGCCGGGATATGGAGCTTAAGTCTCTTAAGAAAAAATTTAAGGATAAGCGTTTTGCTGCGGGCTGCGACAGAGAGGTAATTGCAAAAGGTGCAGAAATGCTTGGCTGGGAGCTTGACGTATTGCTGGAGGAGACTCTTGAGGCGATGAAAGCATGCGAGTAAGCTTTTAAACAATAAGGCATGGCAGAAACGGAAACGGCTTAATAAAGAATAAAATCAAACAGCGAACTTTGATATAAGGTTCGCGTGTTTAATTTTTGTTCTTTTATAAGATAAATATAAGTTATAAAAGTTTTAGTAGGAAAGGAAACAATCAATGGACAAGTTTTTCAAAATCTCTGAGCACGGCTCAAGCGTAAAGACTGAGATTATCGCAGGATTCACGACATTTTTTGCGATGGCCTACATTGTCTTTGTAAACCCTAATCAGGTGACGGGATTTACAGAGGGGCTGGACAATATCTGGAACGCCGTATATGTGGCGTCTATATTGGCGGCGACCATAGGCACTTTGCTTATGGCTTTGTATGCTAAAAAACCGTTTGCGCAGGCTTGCGGAATGGGACTGAACTCATTTTTCTTTGTAAGCTTTGTTCTTCCCCAGGTAATTTCAGGAGGAGATGCTGTTGCCGGTTATCAGGCCGGTCTGGTAATTATTCTTATTTCAGGTATAATATTTTTACTGCTTTCGGTTACAGGAGCAAGACAGTACATCGCAAGAGCAATGCCGGAATGTTTGAAAAAAGCCATTCCTGCAGGTATAGGACTGTTTATAACGTATATAGGATTCCAGAATGTCGGAATTATTCAGACTAATCAGTATACCCTTACCCAGTTTGTGGACATACACGGTGCGATAAACGGAGACGGACTTATGACCGTAGCGCCGGCTCTTCTGGCTCTTCTTGGGTTTCTGATAATAGTGGTTCTTCAGAAATTCAATGTCAGGGGAAACGTCATCATCGGAATCGTAGCGACAACAATCATTTATTACATAGTAACGGGAACGGCGCCGTCTTTCGATATGGGACAGATAGGACAGTCGTTTAAGGATTTTGCTGATATTGGAATAACAGGAGTGTTCAATGCGGAATCATGGAAGCATGCTTTCAGTCCTGCATTTGTAGGCGGAGTATTCAGCGCAATCATGTATGTGATAACCTTCTGTCTGGTGGATATGTTCGATACTATAGGAACTCTTTACGGAACTGCCTCTCAAGCAGGAATGCTTGATGAGAACGGCGACCCTGAGGACCTTGACAAGTGTATGACCTGTGACTCCGTAGCTACCGTTGCAGGCGCTGTAATGGGAACTTCAACTTGTACTACTTTCGTAGAATCTGCTTCTGGCGTTGCCGCAGGAGGAAGAACGGGCTTGACCAGCTTGATAGTATCGGGATGCTTCTTCGTATGTTTGTTCTTAAGCCCTCTGGCCAGTATCGTGCCAAGCTGTGCTACAGCACCGGCATTGATATATGTAGGTGTTTTAATGCTCGGAAATTTTAAGCAGGTAGATATGTCTGACATGAGGTCGGCGGCGCCTGCATTCCTGACGCTTATCATGATGCCTCTGACTTATTCGATTGCCAATGGTATAGGAATTGGTTCAATCGCTTATACGCTGATAAGCATTTTTAGCGGAAAGTTTGAGAAGAAGGATATCATGGTTGCAGTTATAGGTTTGCTGTTCTGCTTGAAATTTATATTTATAACCATGTAGCTTTACAGGCTTATAAAACTCAAGCCAAATGAATTGATATAAAAAACGGAAGCCGGCAAGTATTTTTACTGCTTTAGGCTTCCGTTTTTAATAATGAAGAATATGCTGTCGTGGCATAAGGGCTTTACAGCTGCTCCATGCCGGAGCTAACCTCATGCTTTACGCGGTCGTGCTCCTCCGCCGCCTTGGCATTGTTCCATTGATCCATTGTTCCGACAAGGTAACCTGTGATTCTGCGGATTCTTTCAAATGGTACATGCTCAAATTCGTAATTGAGGTCGGCGAAATCACCGTCGATTTTAATGTCCAGGGATTTAAGCTTTCTGTTGTATTTGCTTTCCAGATAATTTACGTATGCCCGGCTTTCTGCCGCCGGCACATTTCCTGTGATATTTATACTCATATTTATAACCTCCTTTTAAAGCGCTTAAAGCTCTTGACTCTGAGCGACTGAATTTATTATACACACATATGTTGTAGATTAAAACTTTAATTTTCAAAAAACATACAATAAATAGTTAATTTGTTTTTGAAAAGGAAAACCCCGGCCGGTTTGCGGCAAAGGGCGTTGAAGTCTGCTTAGCATAGCGGCGGAGAGTGAATCATATTCTCTATTGGGGAGGTTATGACATGAACGGACAATATTTTATGCAGCTTTTAAATCAGCTTATGAAAAAGAACAGTCAGGGCATTTTTGCATCAGATGAAACGAGCAGCAAATGGCACAAGGAGACTGATGTTGAGATATTGAAGAAATTTTGCAGGGAAGGATATCCCATGGCTAAAAAATACGGACATTTCATAATAGGAAACGGCAGAGAGAAAAGCTATATAGGTATTCCCGGAAGATTCATGCTGGAAGAACAGCCTGCGGGCGGAAACACAGGCTTCACTCTGTGGCAGCCCTTGAGAGGCGGCGAAGAAATGTATCCAAGCTTAGAGACAATGGATGGGAAAACGGCGGAGCTGGTATATGGTTATTGGATAGCGTGCGTAGACGATGAAACTCTCGAAATAAGCGAAGCATGAGAAGCAGAACTTCAACGAGGAGCGAGACAAAAGGCAGGAAGCCATAGTATACACAGCCGTTGCTTTTTATTTTAAAATATTGTAGAATCAGATTTAATAAGGGGAGAGAAAAGGAAGTTGCAATATGCTTAGACAGTATGTAAAGCAGCTGCTTAACGTATACAATTACATAGATGGAATAATGGTGACGGACGAACGGGGTTATGTGGAATTCTATAAGAATTACAGGCCCAATCTCAATAGGCTTAAGGAAAGCGACGTCATCAACAAGCATGTGACGGAGGTATATCCGAATCTGACCGGAGAAAGCAGCAGCATAATGCGCGTGCTTAAAAGCGGTAAAAGTATTTCAAACGAATTTCAAACTCTTCAAAGCTATAAGGGAGAGAACATAAACGCCATAAACACCACGTTTCCGATAAAGGAGAACGGAGAGATAGTCGGTGCGGTAGATGTCTCAAGATATATAGATACGCCTTATAGAAGAGAGGACATTGTCCTCTCTGTCAGAGACGCCTCCGGAGAAAACTCGTTATATACGATCGACGATATAATTACCTGCTCTCGAAGTATGGAACTTATTAAAGAAAGAATTCCCATGATAGCCGACACAGACTCGTCCGTTTTGATATACGGCGAAACGGGAACGGGCAAGGAGATGGTTGCGCAGGCTATTCATACCTCGAGCAAGAGAAGAGATAAAAAATTTATTTCTCAAAACTGTGCGGCAATACCTCCCAATCTGCTGGAAAGTATACTTTTCGGAACAGTGAGAGGCAGCTATACGGGTGCGGAGAACAGGCCCGGCCTGTTTGAGACGGCAAACGGAGGTACTCTTTTTCTCGATGAGATAAACTCAATGGAGGTAGGCCTGCAGGCTAAACTTCTGAAAGCGATAGATGAAAAACAGGTCACCCGCCTCGGAGGATACGAGCCTGTAAAAACCGATGTAAAGATTATTTCCGCTTTCAATGAAGATCCCTTCAAATGTGCAGAGGCCGGTCGGATAAGAAGCGATTTGTTTTACAGACTGAGTGTCGTACAGCTTAATATTCCGCCTTTGCGAGAACGCAAAGAGGATTTGGCCTATCTCGTGGATTATTTTATCAGCGAATACAATCGCAGCATGAATAGAGAAATAACAGGCTTGAGCAGCGAGGTGCAAGAGCTTTTCAGGAGCTATAATTGGCCCGGTAATATAAGAGAGCTGAAAAACGTCATAGAAGGAGCTTTTAATATTGCTGTTTCAGGAGTTATAAAGCCGGATGCTCTACCGGCATATTTGACTCGCAATATAACGGTTTTTTCTGAGTGCGTCATGAATGGAAAAATTTTTGCGGGGGGGGGGGCACGGCTTTAGCGAGCGCTTTCAGCTCCGGAGAGAACGGAATAATGCCCCGGCCGCTTGACGAGGCTGTTGAGGAATATGAAAAAATGCTGATAACAGCCGCTGTCGAAACGGCGCCGAGCCTGGTGGAGGCTGCGAAGCTTTTAGGCATAACAAAGCAGAATCTGAATTATAAGATGAAGAAATTTAAAATAAAGCGAAGAGGATAAAGGTTTCGCAGCTATGGCGTTTAAAGAGGCGGTCGGCTGCGGCATGACATATAAGTAAAGAGAGGCTTTACCGTTTTGGTAAAGCCTCTCTTTACTGTTGATGATTTATTTACTTGAAATCAGTTGAAACTGCGATAAATCAGCGGTTATGGTTCTGGCACCGTTCTTGCAGTATATTTATTAAAATATTAGGAAAGGAGAGGGATGATATTGAAGTTGTTTCTGCGCGCAAGGCGACCTGAAGCCGGAGGATTTGGAAGCTATGCGCCGCAGCCTTGCTTTTTTCAGCAGTTTGCCGGGAGAAAAGCATTTGAGGGGCGTATATGCCCCGTCGGTCACGCATGGCGTGGGCAGTAAGCAACCGCCTGTTAGATGGCGGCGCCGATTAAGGAGGTGAGAAAATGGATTTTTATGAGAAATTGAAGAGTGAAATATCTCTGGAAAACATTTACCGCGATATGACATATCTGGTGGAAGAAGTAGGAGAGCGGCTTTCCGGAACTGCTGAAATGAAAAAGGCTACGGAATACATACGTTCCCGTCTGGAAGAAAACGGGATAGAAGCGCGTATGGACCATTTTCCTATGTATCAGAGTTATCCGGGAGAAGCGAGCCTTAAGCTTCTGTCTCCTGAAGAGCGTCATATAAAAGCTCGCCCGGTAGGTCATATAGACTCTACGCCTGAAGGCGGTCTGGAGGGAGAACTGATATATCTCGGTTCCGGAACGTATGAGGACTATGAGGGAATAGACGTAAGCGATAAAATCGTACTTACAAATATGAACTGGAGTCCGGGACGTCCTGAGAAGGCCCGCATTGCCTGGGAAATGGGTGCGAAGGCTCTTATCATTATGAACTGGGGAGAGGCAGACAGCGACCTTATTCAAATGGGCGCAGTAAAAGCACAGTGGGGAAACCCTACGCCGGAAACCATGAAGGACGTAGTAAGACTTACGGTTATAAGCATTTCAAGAAAAGACGGAGAATATCTTGCATCACTGTGTAAAAAGGCCGGAGAGCAGAATGTGACAAAAGCAGGTGAGGCATGCAGCGAAGAGGCGAAGGTAAGAGTTCATATCGAAGCCGATGCTACGCGCGAATGGATAACGGCAGACCAGCCGACAGGCTTTCTGAAAGGAAAGAATGATAACAAGTATGTTCTTGTGGGAAGTCACGTGGACGCTTGGGGGAAATCGGCTATTTGCAATGCTTCCGGAAATGCGCTGAATCTTGAAATCGCCAGAATCTTTGCAAAGCACAGAGATGAGCTTGACGGAAGCCTGGTGTTTGCTTTCTGGGACGGCCATGAAATTGCAGAGGGCGGCGGCTCTGCATGGTACGCAGATAATTATTGGGGAGATATGACGAAGCGGTGCGTCGGCTATGTCAACATAGACAATATAGCGATAAGGGAAACCACTCTACCGGGAGTAGAGGGTCAGCCTGAGCTGAAAAATCTTCTCATGGATGCGATTGAAGCCGTATTCGGTGAAGAGGGCATATGGCACCATGCCTATAAGGGTGGCGGCGATTCGTCATTCTTTGGAGTCGGAGTTCCTTATACTTCTTTTGCAACGGAATATACGGAGGAAAAACTGGAAGAGCTTAACTATGCGTTTTACAGCCCTTGGCTGCATACAGACGACGATACTGTAGATAAGGTCGATAAAAAGCTGATGGGCAAGCATGCGGAATATTTTATTTATATCGTGGAAAAACTTTTGAACTCGGCAGTTTTTCCTTATAATCTTGAAGCTCTGGCAGACGACGTGCAAAATCAGTGGAGCTGTATTATGGCTGACTCCGGCCGTGCGAAAGAAATACTTGATACGCTGACTCCTAAAATCAACGAGTATGCGGACGCACTCAAAGCTTTCTACAAAGTGCGGGAAGGTCTTGACGACTCACAGAAAGAGCTGTACAACAAAGCTGCTGTCATGTGTGAAAGGCATACCGCCATGTTCAGATGCTATTCCGGTCGTTACGGACAGGATTCATGCTGCGCAGTAGCGACAGAAAATCCGATACCGGCATTGAAAAAAGCTTTAGACCAATATAATGCGGCTTGTCCGGCTTCCGAGGAATTTTATCTGTGGGAGACGATGGTGCTCAGAATACGTAATATGGTATTTGACGCTGTCAATGTGCCTATTGACGTGATTGCGCTGGCAAACGCAGCATTGTCTAAATGAAGTTAACGTTGATTCCTTTAACGGAGGGAGAAGAAAATGAGTAAGAAAATATCAAAGCGCAGATGGATTATTGCGGCGCTTCTTATAGCCGTTACGATTCTTGCGACAAATATCGTTTTTGCGGAAAGTGAAACGGGAGAAGAAGCTTCCGCTCATTACGGACTGCTTTCTCTCGTAACGCCTTTTTTAGCTATAGTTTTATCATTTATAACAAAACAGGTGGTTTTATCCCTGGCTGCGGCAATTTTTGCCGGAGCGATAATCCTTGACGGAGGAAATGTTTTTACAGCCTTCCTCAGAACCTGCGACACATACATAGTGGGTACGGTTACCGACAGCTGGAACGCAACACTGCTGGTATTCATACTGGCGGTGGGAGGCCTTATCGCAATAATGAGCAAAATGGGCGGAATGCAGGCGATGGCAATCGCCATGTCGAGAAAGGCGAAGAACGCTAAAAATTCACTGCTCATAACATGGATAATGGGTCTTATAATATTCTTCGAGGATTACGCCAACTCTCTTGTAGTAGGCCCTACCATGAGACCTGCGACTGACAGAGAACGGATTTCAAGAGAAAAGCTTTCTTATGTAATCGACTCTACTGCCGGCCCTGTTACAGACCTTGCGCCTATCTCATCCTGGACGGCTTATGAGATAGGTATGATAGCGTTGGCTTTTTCGTCGGTAGGATATGACGGCAATGCCTGCGGAACGTTTATTCAGACGATACCTTACAGATTTTACAACATTTTCGCCATATTCATGGTCCTCATAATAATCCTCATGCAGAGAGATTACGGCCCGATGTACAGAGCTGAGAAGCGTGCGCGTCTTCAGGGAAAGCTTTATGAAGACAATGCCAAGCCTATGATAAGCAAGGAGCTTGACGCCATGAACGTTAAAGAGGGAGCTCCTCTGCGTATCTGTAACGCAGTAGTTCCTATCGTCGTGTTTACTGTAGTAACGATAATGGCACTGTGGTATACGGGCGGCGGCGTAGATGAACCTTTCAATTTTACAGGCATACAGAATGCTCTTGGAAATGCCGACGCCGCTACCAGCATACTGTATTCTGTTATATTCACCTCAATTCTTTCCATAATAATGGCCATGGTTCAAAAAATCATGACTTTAAAGGAATGTATTGACGTGTGGCTGGGAGGCTGCAAGGAGCTTCTCTTAACCGATACAATACTGGTCCTGGCATGGGCGTCGGGAACGGCCATGGAAAACCTGGGAACAGGAAACTACATTTCTCATGTCGTAGGCGACTCGATACCGGGAATACTGATTCCTGTAGTTCTGTTCTTGATATCCTGCCTGGTTGCCTTTGCTACGGGAACCTCTTACGGAACAACGGCTATCATGATTCCTATAGCCTTCCCTTTGACATGGGGAATAACAGGAGGCGAAATGAGCGACCTCTGTATTGTTACCATCGCAGCCTGCACCTGCGGCTCAATTTTCGGAGATCACTGTTCTCCTCTTTCAGATACGACTATCATGTCGTCGATGGGTTCTGCCGCAGACTTGATAGACCATGCGAAAACTCAGGTTCCATACGCTATGGTTGCTGCAATTGCAGCCGGAGCGATAGGCTTTATACCTGCGGCTGCGGGAGTATCGCCTATAATCCTGATTCCTCTCGGCATAGCCGCAATAGCAATATTTGTAAGGCTTGTTGGAAAGAGCACCAAGACGGAGGATTTGCAGCGTGAAGCAGAAGCTGAAGCAAGTGGAAAGGCAGCAATAAAACAGTAGTAAAACAGCAACCATATCAGGTAGCCTGCTTTTCATGAATTCGACAGCGGCTCGCCCAAGGCGAGCCGCTTTGTTATTATCACTATGCGAGAAAAGAGGACGTGGCTGTTTTAATATTTTAGTAATATCGAAAATCGCGCTTTATGAATTTCCGGCTCGCATTCGGGGTATGAAGGTGCGAGCTTTTTAATGCTTTTGGGTATATCTTTTGCAGAGCGCAACTATTGTGCGTCGGTTTGTGTAGGACAGCTTCCGCTTTATGACGTGCGGCCTATAGCTTACTTTTCCGGCTTATTGATGTGTGTGTTTATTTAGCCGCTTTCTCCGGTTCAACGCCCCATTTTTGCAGATTGTCTTTGCAAAAGCCAGAGCCGAGCGTTTGGTTAAAAAATCGCCGGCGTGTTTATCGTAGGTAAAGAATAAGTCCGTCACCGGCTTGCATTGCCGAAGTTTGGAGGTTAGCTTACGAAACGGCGGCTTTATAGCGTTTTAAGCATGAAATCTTGTGTCAATTGTATGTGGCGAATATCGTTGAGAATGTGCTATACTGTTCATAGCGATTAATAGTCCTTTCATTAGGTGATTTGTGGTAAAACCATTCTAATGGACTCAATCGCTTTTTTCTACCCCTAAAGCCTCGCATCTATTGTAACGCTACAGGGCATGAAAGCTTGTATGCAAAATGCAGTTGAACTCACGAAAAGAATGTGTTAATATTATAAAGTATATGAAAAAGTTTATGATGGAAGCTTTAAAGGAAGCGGAAAAAGCCGGGGAGCTGGGAGAAGTTCCTATCGGAGCCGTGATAGTGAAAGACGGCATCATAATGGGAAGAGGTCATAATCTGACCGAATCTGCCAAGGATCCCACAGCTCATGCGGAGATGATGGCTATAAGGCAGGCGGCTTCATTTTTGGGAGGCTGGCGGCTTTCGGGATGCGATATGTACGTAACTGCCGAACCTTGCGCCATGTGCGCCGGAGCCATAGTATGGGCCAGAATAGAAAATTTGTATATAGGAACCATGGATCCCAAAGCAGGCGCTTGCGGGTCGGTATTCAATATTCCGCAGGAAGAAAGACTAAATCACAGAGTAAACATAAATACGGGGCTGATGCAGGAGGAATGTAGCAAAATCCTTAAAGATTTTTTCAGAGCCCTTAGGAAAACTAAAGAACAGAAACCGGAGGACACAAAACAATGAAAAAAATTGGTGCTATCTTTACATTAGCAGCACTTTTAGTAACATTATCAGTATCTGTCTGCTTTGCCGACAGCGGCAAGCTCGTGCTCGAAGATTCATACCCTAAAGACGGCTCCAAAGGCGCTTCCTTAGAGAATCTGGGAGTAAAGCTGTATTTTGACGGAGATATGTCGGAGGAAAAAGCGGGAAAGACCAACAAGGACGTATTTCAGCTTTATGACAGCGAGGGCAAGAAGCTTCCTACGAGAGTAATATATGCTTCCAAAGAAAAAGGAGTAGTTCTCGTCCTTTTAGATATGAATTCAGACAAAAAAGTTACTGTTGAAAGCAACAGTGAATATACTTTGAAGATATCAGGAGATCTGGTGGACGACAACGGCAAACAGCTTGGCGAAGATAAGGAGATAACTTTTAAAACTCTCAACCAGAGCACAAATATGATGATAAGCTTTGGAATGATGATACTTATGTTCGGAGGTATGATAGTAGCTACATCAAGGGCTGCCAAGAAGACTGTTGAAGAGGAAAGAAAGAAACAGGAAAAAGTAAATCCGTATAAAGAAGCTAAAAAGACAGGGAAATCTGTTGAAGAAATAGTAGAAAAAGATCAGAAGAGAAAAGCGAAGGAAGCGGAAAGAGCTGCGAGGAAGGCAGCCGAAATAGAAGAAGAGGAAGAAGAGGAAAGCGATAACTACAGAGTAAAAGTAAGACATTCTGCCTCGGAAGCAGGAAGTAAATACGTAGCAGCCAAACGAGCTGCCGCCGAAGAAGAAAGAGCCAAGGCGGCAAAGAGAAAAGCTGCTGCTAAAAAGAAAAAGAAATAAACAGCAGTTAAATAGAAAAATGAGAGGCTCTCCCTCTCATTTTTCGTTAAGGTGAGAAAATGGCAGAAGAAATAATAAAGTCATACGGTAAAATAAATTTATCTTTGAACATCAGCGGAATCAGAGCCGACGGGTATCATTCCGTACAGACCGTAATGCAGAAGATTTCCCTCTGTGATACGGTTTCGGTTAAATGGACGCCTGCACAAGTCCGTGCCATTGAAATAAGCCTCGACAGCAACAGGCCTTTTCTGCCGAAAGACGAAAGAAACATAGCATATAAGGCGGCCGCTCTTATGGCTGAGAAATTTTCTTCCGATATAGGAGGCGGTAAAATAGAGATATATCTCGACAAGCATATTCCCGTATCGGCAGGACTTGCCGGCGGAAGCGGCAACGGCGCCGCAGTTCTTACAGCCTTAAACAGACTTTGGAATATTAAGCTTAACACGAGAGCTCTCTGCAAGCTGGGAGCCGGACTGGGGGCTGACGTTCCCTTTTGCGTGCTTACGCAAAACAGCAGGTACGGTTGTGCTATCGGCGAAGGAACGGGAGCCGAGCTTACCGCATTTAAGAGTAAATTCAGACGGGCGGTTATGCTGGTCAAGCCTGCCTTCGGAGTTTCCACAAAGGAAGTATATCAGGGCATGGACAGCTGCGAGATAGTTGAAAGACCCGATACGGAGAAGCTTGTAGGCTCTCTGAAAAGGGGAAATGCGAACACTGCATATAAGCAGATGATAAATGTGCTCGAAGTATATACTCTCGACAACTATGGAGAAGTCAGAAGCATAAAAGAAGAAATTGAAAAAGAAACTGCTGCGGAAAAGGTGCTTATGACCGGCAGCGGACCCACGGTTTTTGGATTGTTCTCAAGCATTAAAGAGGCTAAAGCGGCCTGCTTATATATGAGAAGAAAGGGTTATGAAGCTTATTGGGCAAAGACTTTGTAGGGCATTAGGATATGGAGGAAAAGGATGATAAATTTCGATTTGCAAAATCACAGGCCATTGCGAGAGATAGTTTATGAGGAGCTGAAGCGGGAAATTCTTGTGGGAGAAATTGCGCCCGGAACGAGGATGATGGAAATAGAACTCGCAGAAGAGCTGGGCGTCAGCAGAACTCCTGTAAGAGAAGCCATCAGAAAACTTGAAAAGGAAGGTCTCGTTACGATTGAACCTCGCAAGGGCGCATACGCTTCGGACGTATCCATAAAGGATATGGTCGACGTCCTCGAAGTCAGGGAGGATTTAGAGGCGATGGCAGCGGCAATGGCAGCGCAAAAGGTAAGCGATGAGGAAAAAGAGCTGCTCGTAAGAGTTACGCTGGAATATAAGGAAGCGGTAGAAGCGGGAAAAACCGAAGATATAATAAGGTGCGACGAAAGATTCCATCAGTTGATAGTGAATTGCAGCGGCAATAAGACCTTGATTCAGCTGTTTTCACAAGTTCAGGAAATGGCTCTGCGCTTTAGGTATCTTTATTACGATGATTTTTCAAGATATGAGCGTATGCCAATGGAACACAGAGAAATTGAAAAGGCCATATTAAGCGGGAACTTTGAAAAAGCCAGAGTTGCCGCGGGAGAACATGTAAAGAAGCTGAAGCAATTTGTAATAGACGAAGGGGAAACTATATTTCAGGGTACGGCGCAACGATAGAAACAGGGGAAAAGGATGAGATTCATAAAGAGATTATTGACGCTGCTGCTGGCGGTGTTGCTTTTAGCGGCAGGATACACAGTGTACGGCGGCTATAGGATGTATAAGGAGGTTACGGATGAGATTTCCGTAGCTGAAAAGATTCAAGAAATCCAAAGCCGGGAAAATTACACGAAGTATGAGGATTTGACCACTATATATATAAATGCTGTTATAGCCGGGGAAGACAGCAGGTTCAGAAAACACGGAGGCTTTGATGCAATATCAACGGCAAGGGCCGTTTTACACAATATTAAAGCCGGAGCGCCGGAGCAGGGCGGAAGCACGATCACTCAGCAGCTGGCTCGCAATATGTATTTTGAGCAGGATAAGAAGCTGACCCGCAAGGTGGCGGAGGTTCTGGTCGCCTTTGAGATAGAAAAGGAGTACGATAAGGACGAGATTTTGGAATTGTATGTAAATACCATATATTTCGGCTCAGGGTATTATAGCATATACGACGCGAGCATGGGCTATTTTGGCAAAACGCCGTCGCAGCTTTCGTCTTATGAGGCGACCATGCTGGCCGGTATACCCAACGCACCGTCAGTATATGACCTTAATGTAAACCCTGATTTGGCGGAGCAGCGCCGCAAGCAGGTGGTGGAATGTATGGTAGAAGAGGGGTATGTTAAGAACGGGGAAATATCGTAAGACGAGAAAGATAATTCAGATAATTTAATGCAATAAAAACTTCAGAGGGCCTGCGCCCTCTGTTTTTGTGCTTATATATCTTCTCTTTTTGTAACGTCGTTACGCGAATGTTTTGGATCCCAGTGAACGTTTTGGATATATTCCTGCACACCGCGGGGGTCTCTTGCTTCAAAATATTTCAGAATTTCCCGGTGCTCGTCGTTGCTCTCCTTTAGAACATTGACGTAATCTTTGCCGAAGCTCATCTTATACATTTTTCTTAAGAACTTGGCTCTCAGCCGGGTTATCATAGCAATCATTTCTTCGTTATCGCACAGGTTGATGTAGGTCATGTGGAACTGCTCCTCCTGGGTGAAGTACATGTCCACGTTATTGCTTTCTATAGCCAAATCCATTGCGCCTATATGAAAACGCATGTTGTTTATTTCCTTTTCGGTCAGCCTGTCGCATGTCAGATAAGCGGAGAAGCCGTCGAGTGCGCCTAAAATCACGTAAGCGTTGCTGGCCTCCTTCAGTGTAAGCGTTTTGATTACGTAACCGCGCTTAGGGGATTTTTCCAGCAGCCCGTCATGCTCTAACTGGATTAGCGCCTCTCTTACAGGCGTGCGGCTTACGTCTAACTTCGTGCTTATGCTGTGCTCGTTCAGTTTTTCGCCGGGAGCAATATTCCCATCGCTTATTTTGTCTAAAATATATTTATAGGCATAGTCTTTAAGAGACGAAGTGTGCTTGTTCATTGATTCATTTTCCTTCCTTTATTTTAAAATTATATACATTTACAGAAAAAATGTCAATTATGCTGAAGCGTACGTTGCCTTCACGGGAAAACATGAATGGCATTTATGTATACAAAAAATATTATTGGTATACTATTGACATAATGAAATATTGCATTATAATATACTAAAATATATTTTAGTATACAATAAAACGTTTTTAGGAGGTAATTAGTTATGTTTAAGCATTGTATCGTAAGAAAACCTTGTAAAGCGCTCGTTGACGGCATTACCAGCGGTCTGTATCCGGGCAGACCTGATTACGAGCTGGCTTGTAAGCAGCATGATTATTATATCGAATGTCTTAAGAAGACGGGCGTTGATGTGGAGGTCCTTGAACCTTTGGAAGAGTATCCTGATTCGGTGTTTGTAGAAGACCCGGCGGTAGTTACAAGAGCGTGCGCAATCATAGCAAACCCCGGAGCTGCTTCAAGAAATGGTGAAAAGGAAGAGATACTTCCGGCAATCAAGAAATTTTTTGATGACGGCAAGATTCATTTCATCACGGAGCCGGGACATCTGGACGGCGGAGATGTAATGATGGTGGGAGACCACTTCTATGTGGGACTTTCGGCAAGAACTAATGAGGAGGGAATAAGACAATTCGGCGAAATTCTGGCTAAATACGGAATGACATGTTCGCAGGTTCCGCTCGAAGAAGTTCTGCATTTGAAGACCGGAGTAAATTATATTGAAAACGGCATAATGCTCGTATCGGGAGAGTTTATAGATAAGCCTGATTTTGCTGAATACAAGAAAATTATCATACCTGAGGGAGAAGAATATGCGGCCAATTGTATCTGGATGAACGATAAAGTAATCGTTCCGGAAGGATATCCGGGAGTCGCAAAGCTGGTTGCCGAAGCAGGATATGAGGTAATTCTCTGCGATACTTCGGAATTCAGAAAGCTTGACGGCGGACTGAGCTGCATGTCATTGAGATTCTAAATTTCTGTAAGAGGTAAGAAAATGAAAAGTCCTTATATAGCAAAACGCCACTGGGAGTTTGAAGAAGCTTCCTTAAGCAAGACCAATGAAATGGTAAAACGGTATGATGACGTAATTGATCTCAGTATCGGAGATCCGGATTATCCGGCGGACAGGGGAATTATCGAAGCCATCTATAAAGCCGGACTTGAGGGACATACCCGTTATACGGAATTTCTCGGAGATGAAGATCTGAGAAGAGCCACCATGAAAGCTTACAAGGAGGATTACGATTACGATTTCAAAGAAGATGAAATCATAATCACCGCCGGCGGAACTCATGCCATGTATCTTACCATGGAGGCCGTTCTGGACGAGGGGGACGAGGTCATTGCAGTGGCTCCGTATTATATTTACTATAAACCTCAGATAGAGATGCCGAAAGGCAGGCTGGTCGTTTATAATACGAGGAGCGAAGACAATTTTGATATAAGGCTCGATGAGCTGGAAAAGTTGATTACAAGCAGAACAAAGGCAATAATCATCAACTCACCGTGCAATCCAAGCGGTAAAGTTTACAGCGAAGAAAATATCATGGGAGTTTTAGCTCTTGCTGAAAAATATGATTTTCTTGTAATCGCCGACGATATTTATCAGGCATTGAATTATACTGAAAACAGGAAGCCTATATGCGCATATGAAGGTTCTCCCGGCAGAGTTATAACGATATATACTTATTCAAAGGATTTCTCCATGACGGGTCTCAGGCTGGGACATATCATAGCCCGAAAGGATTTGATTGCGACTATGCGCAGAGTTAATGAAGCCGTTGCTTTTACAGTGAACTCCATGTCTCAGAGAGGAGGAATATATGCGTTAGAACATCGCAGGGAAATTCAAGCGGGCTTATATGATGAATATTACCGGCGGGCAATGTATATATATGACAGAGCGAAAGATATAAAAAACATGTCATGCAGCAAACCGGAGGGAACTTTTTACGTATTCATCAATATAAAAGAAACCGGATATACGTCTGAAGAAATCTGGGAAAAGATTTTAGATGAAGCGCATGTATTGGTACTTCCCGGCTCGGGATTCGGGGAAGCAGGAGAGGGCTTTATCAGAATAGCGGCGACGGTAGGCATTGAAGTGTTAAAAGAAGCCTTTGACAGAATTGAAAAAATGAATATTTTTAAAAAACCTTAATTGTTTCCAATGAGCTATTACTCCATGATGCAAAAAATAATAGGAGGCGCAAAATGGGAGCCATAGATATTATCATTATAGTCGTTTATATGTTAGCGATGGTTGGCGTGGGAATTTATGCTAACACAAAGATTAAAACAAAAGAGGATTTTATTCTCGGAGGAAGAAGGTTTGGAACTGTTTCGCTGGTGGGAACCATTATGGCAACCATGATGGGAAGCGGAATGGTCATAGGGATGATTTCCAATGTTTATAATAACGGTATCGCAGGAAGTATCGTGTGGCAGTACGGAGGCATGGCCGTAGGTATGTTTGCAATTGCCATATGCGCTCACAAGATAAGACAGACGGATTCCATGACATTTGCCGAAATTATAGGAAAAGCTTTTGGAAAAAATGCGAGAATGGTGGCAGCGGTCATTGTGGTCTTATACACAATAGGTATATTATCCATAACGGTGGCAGGCCTGAGAACGGTTATAATTACTATTTTCGGTGATAGCCTTGCGATGTCTGACGTTACTCTTACGATTCTGGCAACCTGTATAGCGATAGCATATACGTTTTTCGGAGGCTTTTATGCCGTCGTCTGGACCGATGTCGTTCAGTATTTCATTATCGTAGCATTTATCTTTATATTAGGCCCTGTTTTAGGAGTGTCGCAGGCAGGCGGTTTGGAAAATATCACTCAGGCTATAGAGGCTAAGGGCGGTTCAATGACAACTCCTTCCTTTGCGCCGGCATTTTTAGGCCTGGCTATTTCATATTTTCTGGCAACTCCCGGAGATCCTACGCTTCCTCAGAGAGCGCTGGCGGCGAGAGATACCAAGTCTGCGAGAAAAGCTTTTGCAATTTCCGGAGCAATGTCCGTGCTAATCGTTATATGCCTGCTGTTGCTGGGAGGTTCTATTGCCGTCATTCTTCCTGATCAGCAAAATCCGGACGCAGCGATTTCAGCTTATGTGCTGAATTCTTTTCCTCCTGTAATCAAAGGTATTACCATAGCGGCGCTGCTGGCTGCAATCATGTCTACGTTCGATTCGTTCTTAGTCCTCGGTACGACCCATCTTACATATGACATTCTCGGAACGCTTAAAGAAAATGTCAGCAGCAAGGATGAAAACAGGGCGCAGCGGATTGCCGTATTGGGATTCGGAGCGGCTACTGTGATTATCGCAATTTACATCTCCTCTATATTAGGCGCGCTTAATGTAATCTTTTCCGTGCTTGGAGCAGTAACTATGCCGGCGCTTGTAGCAGCTCTGTGGTTTAAGGAAAAGGCGTCCAGAAAAGGTGTTATCGCAGGAATGATAACAGGCTGCATAGTTCCAATATATTTGTTTGCAACCAGAGGATACGATGTATTCTTAGGCGATCCGATAGTTATCGGATTGATTTCATCTATTATCGTTTTGATTTTGGGCTCGATTTTCTTTAAGGATAAAAAGGCGAAAGCCTGATTGAGCAAGGCTTGAAGTATACAGCCGTCACATCAATATTGGCAGGAAATTCGGACTTCAGATGCAGGTGAAAGGAGCGAAACAATGATTTATGATTTACCGTCCAACGTACTTTGCGGAAACCGGCCTGTTCCCCTTGAAATGCCTGATTATTGGGATATTCATGTTTCCGGGATAAAAGGCTTCTCTTCGCCGTCTCTGACATATGAGCAGATTTTAAACGGAATAGAAAATCCCGTAGGAGCGGAGCCGATTTGTAAAGGTGCAAAAGGAAAGAAAAGCGCAGTTATAATCATCGACGATATTACAAGACCTACGCCTTGCGGGCAAATTGCCGAAGCCGTCATATCACAGCTGCTTGAAGCCGGCGTTCCGAAAAACAACATATGGTTTATGGCTGCGCTGGGAGCGCACGGGGTCATGTACCGTGAAGATTTCATAAGGAAATTGGGCGAGAAAATCGTAGAAGAATACGGCGTGTATAACCACAATGTATTTTACAATCATGATTTTTTAGGTATTACAGACAATGGAATACCCATTGAAATAAACAGCGACGTAATGCGGGCGGAATATAAAATCGCCGTGGGAACGATGATGCCGCACAGTTTTTTCGGCTTCAGCGGAGGAGCAAAGTCGATTCTTCCCGGAGTTGCGTCTATCAATACCATAGTGAAAAATCATGAATTTACATCTCCCAAAGAATTCAATATGGGAAACCCCGATACTCTGATCAGAAAAGATGCCGAACAGGCGGCTGAAATGATGGGGCTGGACTATAAGATAGACGTTATCTTAAACGGCAGGGCTGAAATAGCCGCTCTGTACTGCGGAAATTTCAGGGAGGAGGCTAAAGCCGCCGGAGAGTATGCGGCGAAACATTACATGGCTGAATTCATACCTGAATGTGATATAGTTATATCCAACAGCTATTTTAAGCCATTGGAAGCAGCGTGCGCTTATACGCCTGAAACCATGGATTCTTTAAAAGAGGGAGGAAGCTATGTGCTGACTGCCAATTCACCTTATGGCAGCTGCGTCCATTACCTTTACGATAAATGGGGACATACGGCTCCGGGAGGAGCTTTGTATGCGGGTCTGTATGAGCCGACGGAAAAAATGGGAAAAATGATTGTATTTTCTCAATATACTGTTAAAGGCATGAGAGATTCCTGGTTCGTCGATGAATCAAAGGGCGCAGAATATTTTAAAGTATGGGAAGACGTTCTCGCCCTGCTTGACGACGGAAAGCCGAAAAAAGTTGCGGTATATCCGATGGCTGAAAGCCAGATCCTGAATAATTCTCAAAATTACTATACCGGTACAGTTTGATTGACAGAACCGGTTTATTACGGAGGAAAATATGAAAATATGTTTGATAGATGCAGGCATTTATATCGACAAGCCGGCGCTGCTAAAGCCTCTTGAAGCTCTCGGTGAAGTTTCGGTATATGAAGGACTGCCGGAAACTGTGGACGAAGTGGTTAAGCGTGCAGGGGACGCAGATGTCATAGCCTTCGGCCTGATGCAGTTTAACAATGAAATGCTCGATAAGCTTCCGAAACTTAAAATTTTACAGTTTATAGGAACCGGGGTATGGAACTTTGTCGATGTAAAATATGCAGAAAAAAAAGGAATAAAAGTTCTCAACATAGACGGATACGGCAGCAATGCAGTCGCTGAGTTTGCCGTATCCATGGCTATGGCATTATCAAAAAAGATAACAATCGCCAATAATGTCTTAAAAGAAAAGAGATGGACGATAGACGGTCTTTTGGGAAAAGAAATTGCAGGCTGTATCGTAGGCGTAGCCGGCACTGGAAACATAGGACGTCTTGCAGCAGAAAAATTTATAGCTCTTGGCGCAAAGGTGATTGCCTGCGATATATTTGAGAGTGATTATTTAAAAGAAAAGTACGGCGTTGAATACGTGTCGATGAAGGAGCTGTTTGAGCGTTCTGATATAGTGACCTTGCATATGAAGGTTACTCCGGAAAATGAAAGGTCGATAAATGCTGAATATTTCAGTGTTATGAAAGAAGGCGCATTACTTATCAACGTTGCCAGAGCAGAGCTGATTAAAACTGAAGATTTGGTTGAAGCTTTGCTGCAAGGAAAGCCTGCGGGGGCAGCTATAGATGTTTATGACAGCGAACCGCCGTCGGCTGAGGATTTGAAGCTTGCAGGCATTGAAAATGTGATTGCCACGCCGCATATTGCATATAACACTCAGGAGGCTGTGGACAAATCTATAATCATGACGGTTGATTCAATAGTGAAAGCTGTCAGATAAAATGAGCTGAAAAACAGAGGAGGGGAGTATTTCGCCGGGATCATTGTTTGTTCAACAGTTTCGGGGGATTCTCCCCTCTATTTGTTTATAACTTTTGGTAAAATTATAATCGTATCGAATCTATCAGCTCTCTGAAGTCGGATTTCGTCCAGTACACAGGTGTTGGATAGAGAGGATTGGCTTCCTCCTCCGCCCAGCTTATAATTTGTGGAATGTCTTCATCCCTGATAACGGTAAAGCCGGAAGGGATTTCCATATTATAATTCATTTCTTCTATCCAGCATATGAATTTCTCTGCTTTCTCGGCGTCGCTGCCGCCTTTTATATCGCAGACTTCTGCCAGCCTTGCAAGACGTTCGTGTGCGGCAGAACCGAACCGGCGCATTACATGGGGCAGGATGACGGCCATAACGAGGCCGTGATGTAAACCGTAAAGCCCGCTTAAAGTATGACCGACAGCGTGAACGTAACCTACGCAGCCTTTGGTAAAAGCACGGCCTGCATGAAAAGCTGCCATCTGCATGGCGCGGCGAGCTTCCTTGTCGTGACCGCAAGCGTAAGCCTTGTATAAATTATTATATATGAGGAAAACTGCGTCTTCAGCCGCTTGGTTTTCTGTTTTTGTGTTGTAAGTCCGGTTTGTATATGCCTCAACGGCATGGGTAAGGGCGTCCATACCGGTCGCGGCGGTAAGTTCCGGCGTCATAGTTTCGGTAAGTTTGCTGTCGAGCACTGCAATTTTCGGAATCAAGCTCGTATCGTTTATGAGGATTTTATGGTGAAGAGTATCTTCTGTTATTACTGCTGTAATGGTAGTTTCAGAGCCTGTGCCTGCAGTAGTGGGAACTGCAAATATTTCAGGCGTTTTCTTTCCGACCTTTGAAAGACCTTTTAGTTGTTCTATAGTCTTTCCCTTGTTTGCAGAAACGGCGGCAATGCCTTTGCAGCAGTCTATCGGAGAACCGCCGCCGAAAGCTACCAAGGCATCGCAGCGACTTTTTTCGTAAAGGTTCAGGCCGGCGAAGACTTCTTTATCGGTAGGGTTTGAATGAACGCCGCAGTAAATTACGAATTGAAGATCGGCTTTTTCCATTGCTTCAAGCATATTGTCCAAAAGTCCTGCGTTTAGGAGATTGCGGTCGGTTACGACCATGATTTTCTTGTGACCGCGGGCTTTTATTGCAGTCGGAAGTTTGGTGACACAGCCTTCGCCTTTTAACGTTTCGGGCATTTTGAACGGCATTAGGCGTATACCTATTTTGAAAATGTTTTGTAATATTTTAGCATTTATTTTTTCCATCGTTATCTTCTCCTGTCTTTTCCGGTGTGTTTACCGTTTGTCCGGCATTTTATTTGCCGGGCATTTCTTTTGCCGCTTGTCCGGCATTTCATTTGTCGTGCATTTTTTGCCGTTTGTACGACGTTTCGTTTGCCATACGTTTAATCGGTGCGGTATTTTGTCTCATCAGTATTTTCTTTGATAAGCTTCGCGCTCATAAACCTGGTTGCATGCCTGGCATTTTGCCTGACTGCACGTTTTTCTGCCGGCGCTCCGAATTTGGGAACTTGCAGCCGCAGCTTTGCTTTTAAAGCCTTGTCATATTATTGGCAGAAATAGTTCAACTGATTATATCATTTTTTTATAATATATTGCAATTTATCGTAAAAAGTGGATTGCCGGGGAACTTAGGAGCATATTTTGAATATAAGAAGGAGGTGTATATGATGATAGTAAACGGATATGCGTATCCGTCCATAGGTGAAGAAGTTCTTGAATGGTGGCTTGAACGTTTGACCTGGGTGTCTGGATTCAGCTATGGAATTAAAGAAGATGGAAGTCTGAGCAACCTTTATGATGAGAGAATCATAGAAGAAGCCGACGATGAGGGCGTAAGACCGATGATGGTGGTGACGTCGATGAATGAAGAAGGAATGTTCAGCGAGGGCCCGGCGGCAAGTGTGTTTCGTAACAGACAGGCAAGGGAAAACCTTATAAATAATATTTGTCTTACGATAGAGAAAAAAGGTTTGGGCGGAGTGGATTTCGATCTTGAATATATATCCGGAGAGTATGCAGATGATTATGTGGAATTAGTGAGAGAGACAAGAGAAAGGCTGTCCCCGTGGGGCTATCTTACTACAGTTGCGCTGGCTCCTAAGACGTCCGATGATCAGAAAGGACAGATATATGAAGGCCATGATTACAAAGGAATGGGAAATGCCGCCGATTACTGCCTTTTAATGACCTATGAGTGGGGATATGCTTATGGAGAGCCCATGGCGATTTCACCGATGAGAAGCGTTCGTCAGGTGGTGGAATATGCGCTTGGCGTAATTCCTTCGGAAAAAATTCTCCTTGGCCTTAACAACTATGGGTATGACTGGAAGCTGCCTTTTAAGCAAGGAGAGCGAGCGGAAACGTTGCTGACGCGGCAGGCTGGAGCCAGAGCCGAACGATATGGCGCGCAGGTGATGTTTGACGAAACGGCAAGAGCGCCTTTCTTTGAATATCAAGATTCACAGGGAAACGCTCATATAGTATGGTTTGAAAATGAAAAAAGCTGGAGAGAAAGGATTGCTCTGGTAGGCGAATACAATCTGGCCGGCGTCGGGATATGGAATATAATGGACATATTTCCGAGTGACTTCTTGCTTCCGGAGCTCAGGTAAAACCACCGATTGAAAAATGGAACACCAGCGGAGCCCTGCGTATTTAACGATTCCGCCAAGAAGGCCGCAGGGCTTCGTTAAAACTATTTATCCAGGCCGTATGACAGCTGCTGTGGTATCTTAAAAGCGCTGGTCGTTTGAGGCATGGATTTATTAAAATTGCCGACTCAGTTAAAAAACCAAACGAAAGTTTGTTTAGAAAATTATGATAAGATTTGCAAAGCGCTGAATTAGGAAAATGAAGAATTCAAAAATGTGCAGTTTATTCAAATTAGCTGTAAAGCGTACATGTTTGTTCGAAAGACCTTGAGTCTATAATTATATATTGCGGATATTCAAGGCGGAAAAAAGATTTTCAAAATGTAAAATTTCTATTGAAATTTATTTTGAATTAGTGTATAGTAGGAATGTCGAGAGTTAATATGCGGATATGGCGGAATTGGCAGACGCGCACGGTTCAGGTCCGTGTGAGGGTTACTTCATGAAGGTTCGAATCCTTTTATCCGCACCAGATAATCAAGAGGTTATATTATTGCCTCTTGATTTTTTATGCTGTTTATCGGGATTCGGACCTGAGAAGGCGCGAGCGTAAAGCCGGAAGCTCCGGTGAAGCTTCCGGCAACGAGCGGTCCGAGGCGGCCGGAGAGGGAGCCGAGGAGGCAGCCTGCAAGCGGATGCGAAGCAGGCGGTCGAATCCTTTTATCCGCACCATCAAAATCAGGATGTATTTATACGTCCTGATTTTGTTTTGGCAAGAGTGTGTAATGAAAAATTTCGTGATCTGGAAGAAGCGGCAAGCGGAGAAAAGCGGCAGCGAGGCGGACAGACTGATGCTGTTTACATAACAGCTTCTCATTGGATTGATAAAAACAAGATTAGAATATGTATTTTCCAATGAATACAAATTGACAAATTATATTGGGGGGGGGTATTATTATAATTGATAAGATGCATTTATTATGCTAAATTTAAGGAGGAAAAGAAGATGAAAAAGTTATTGACTGCTTTTCTCTGCATAATTATGGTTGCTGTATTTATGCCGACCATGGTTTTTGCGGCAGAAAACACAATGACGCAAGCGGAATTTGAGGCTGCTTTGGAAAACGGCAGCGTTGACCTCGGCGGAAAGACGGTTAATGTAGATTCAATGATTTCACTGACAGATAAAGGTAATGTTTCGATAAGCAACGGAACTCTCATGGCTTCCGATTCCTGTGGTGAAAAAGTATTGGCAGTTCAGGGGAATACCAACTTAAAACTTGAAAAAGTTGCCGTTGTAGCCGGAGCAAGCAGCAATTCAGCTATGTATGTGGGATACGAAGCAAAGCTTGATGCGACAAATCTTACCGTGGACAACAGTGCGGCAGCTAAAGGCGGAGCAATTATCATTAACAGGGAAGCTTCAGCTGTTTTTGCCGGAAGCCTTTCTATCAAGCTCGGAGCAAATTCATGGTATGGCATCAACGTTGACAATGCAAAGGCAAATTTTGACGGAGCTGATATAAAGATAGAAGGAGCACAGGGAACCCAGTCTGTGATTTGCAGTGAAAACAGCGGAAATGTATCGGGAGCTGTAATGACTGAAGTGAAAACCGGTGACGGACAAAACGCTTATGTAAGCGATGAACTCCTTGCACAGTTTGTTGCTGCAAAAGGAACTAAAGTTGAAACCATTACGCTTAACAACGATGTTGAACTGACGCAGCCGTTGTATCTGACAGCCGGAACAAGGGTTATAGGCAATGGCCATACAATTTCGGGAACTGAGGCTTTAGGAAAAGATAATGTAGTAACGGTTACAGGTGACGGCGTTGTTCTGGAAGATCTTAAAATAAAGACCTCTGAAGCAAATAAGAGTGCGCTTCATGTGTATAAGGCCAAGAATGTTGTCGTTAAGAATGTTACCCTTGACGTTACCAAAACGGTAGGAGGAGCAGGTATGGTTGTAAACGCCTCCGAAGTAAAGGTTGAAGGCAGTCTTGACATTGTCACAGGCGAAAAGGCCTGGGGCGGAATCAATGTAGATACTGCCAACGGAGCTGCTAAGGTAGTATTTGCATCAGCTTCTAAGATAACTGTAAACGGAAACAAAAATGTTTCGGCCATTTATCAGGATAAGGACCAGGACGCAGCAGTCATTGAAGGCGCAGAGGAAGCAGGCCTTGTTAAGAATGATGACGGCTCATATGCTGTTAAGGAAGAGCCTGTAAAGCCTAATCCGGGTACCGATGATGAAGACCAGCCAAGCGATAATGATAAAAACGACAAAGAAGACGTAAAGGACGAAGATAAAAAAGATGAATCTGTTCCGGAAACAACGGACGGAAGCAATGCGCTTCTTTGGGTTGCAATGATGGCAGTAGCGGCAGGAGCGGGAGTCGCTGTGGTAATAAGAAAGAAAGCAGTGGAAAACAAATAAAATCTGCAATTATTGCTGAAAAACAAATTGCGCTGTTCTGAAGAACAGCGCAATTTTTGATTTATAAAATTTCTTCGATTCCGTTTATCACATCGAAGAATGTTTCGTACGGCCTGTATTTTTTTCCAAGTTTATCAAGATATTGAGCCAGGATGTCTCTGGCAAAGCAGGAATCAACAGCTTGAGCCATATTCTTGTCGGTAAAGCTGTCGCCTATACCTATGGAATAATTATATTCGTATTTTGCCATTATGTCGGTTTTTTTAAGCAGCTCGTTGCCGTCGTCATGCTGAGAAATCAGTTTGATTTTATCATTTTCTACCGTCATTTCCACGGCGTGAAGGGCAGTAAGTTTATCCATATAGGGAGCCAGTTTTCGCTCGGAAAATTGGCGGAATCCGCCGGAAATTACTACCACGGGAATATTTTTTTTCTGCATTTTATCGAGAAACTCCCCGAAGCCGGAACGGATTTTTACCCTGTCTATATATTTCAGCATATCGGGAATCCAGGAAGCCGGTCTGTCGTCATAGGCATAACGAACTACCTGACTTAGGGTCATTTCGCCGTTTTGCAGTTTTCCCATGTATTCGGCGAATTCGGCTTTGTCAACAAAAGGCAGTATTGCGCCTGTAAGAGTGTCCTCCGTCGTGATGGTTCCGTCGAAATCAATAAAAATTATATTTTTATACAATGGTTTAACCTCCCTCTTAAAGCTATGGCTGCCGGTAAAACCGGCAGCCATAGCAGTAACGCTTTGAATTACATCATTAAATCGAAGTTCTTCTTAAGATCAGGATTCAGGAATGCTAACATTCTTGCCAGTTCCTTGTGATCCTTTGCGTATTCTGTAACAGGGATTCCCTGCATTGCTGCGTCGATAGCCTGGCGCATGGATTTTGCACCGGCTTCGCTTCCATCCGGATGACCGTGAACTCCGCCGCCGGCTGCAAGCATGACGTCGGTTCCTACTTCTTTAACGATTTTTTCAACAGCCATCTGAGTGGTGCCGCCTGAGCATGCGTACATCATAGGCTTTATGTTCCACCATGGCTGAGTAAAGAACTTGAAGCAGCGGTAGAATAATTTGTGTGATACAGGGAATTTGCCGAAAGGATGTCCGTTTATCTGGAAGTCTCCTCCTGCCAGTCGAGTCAGTTTTCCGACTAAAAGCGGGGCGGCGATTCCTGTATAGGTTGAAGCTGCCATCGTTCCTGCAAAGTTTACGTGAGCCAGTATAGGAACGTTGATGTTAGGGTCGTCAGCCAGCATTTTCAGCGTGTCGTGACCGGTGGTATAAACGTTTACCATCAGACAGTTTCCGCCGGCTTCAAGAGCTCTGTAAGCGTTTTCCTTAACTTTGCCGGTGTTGTCTGAAATATTTACCGCATAGAGACTGTGCTCGCCGGTTTCTTCATAAACCTTCTTTTCCATAGCCATGAATTTGGAAACTCTCTCTTCCAGAGGGCAGAAAGGACCGTCGGCCAGCATCAGTTCGTCGTCCTTTATAACGTCTACGCCGCCCTTGCAGGCACGATAGAAAAGTTCTGCTCCTTCATCTGGAGTCCAGCCGATATTAGGCTTTATCATGGCGTTGAGGAGAGGTCTTTCCTTGACTCCGAGAACTTCTCTCATTCCCTCTACACCGAATTTAGGTCCCTGGAATTTTTCGATGAATTTCTTAGGGAAAGCAACGTCTATGAGGCGAATCATTCCGGAAGCGGAAATGTTTCCGAATAAAATCGTCTGGATTGCAGACATGCTTGTCGAGAAGTTTTCCATAGGGTAAGCCACCTGAATGATGTACATAGGCGGTTCATCTGACATATAGTCGCATCCGATATCCGGCACCTCATAAAGAGCTACCAGTTTCGAACCGAAGCGCTTTGTCTTTTCGATTGAGTCTGCTCCTACCTTTATCCAGGTTCCGGTAGTCTGTTCGGCAGCGATGGCCATAGCCAGCTTTTCGATGTTTGACGTCTGCACCTTGGCTTGATAAGTAGCTATAACGTAGTCTTCGGAAAAGGCTACCTCAGGAAATGCGTGGGTTAAGTTTTCCATGTCTAATTTACGAATCATAATTTACCTCCTCGTAATTTAAGCGCGCATTATTGGAGTTTTGCATGCGCTTTGCGTCTTGTTTTTCGTTATTTTTCAATATTGGAGAATACTTCTTCAAATGCGGTCAGAGTCTGGGCGATAGTTTCGTCGTTGTCCGCCATGCTGGTGTAAATTCTGCTTCCCGCAAGAGTGATGACTCCGTTAGCGGTCAGGGCTGCTCCGAATTCTTCAATGTACTGCTGACGTTCAGGAATCTTCTTGAAAATATCAGGGTCTGTTACGCTCAGGTACATTACGCCGGAAACCTCGAAGTGAACTATTGAGCCTGTATTCCAGGTTACGAACGGCAGGTCGTATTTGTCGATGAGCTTCTGGATTCCGTCGCACAGCTTGTCGCCGTTTTCACCTGCCTTTTTCGCAGCATCCTGTTTGATGATCTCGTCGATAGCGAAATATCCGGCAGCGCAGGAAAGCGGGTTGGCTGTAAGTGTTCCGCCTACATAAGCTTTCTTTTTACCTGCTTTTACGCCGGCAGCTATACAGGACATGATTTCTTCGCTTCCGCCTACGCCTCCGGCCATAGGATAGCCTCCGGCAACTATTTTACCGAATACAGTCAGGTCAGGTTTTACGTTAAAGAAGCCTTGTGCTCCGCCCGGGCCTACTCTGAAGGCTGTAACTACTTCATCGAAGATGAGAAGGGCGTTGAATTCATCGCAGAGCTCTCTGACCTTCTTTGCAAAATCCATGGCTACGGGACGAGTGCCGCTTTCAGGGCCGAAAGGCTCGATGATTACTGCCGCCGTGCCGCCGTTCTTTTCGTTCTCTTCAAGAACCTTGCGAAGTCCGTCTATATCTCCCGGGAAAAATTCCTTGGTGTTGGCGGAGGCTTCCTTAGGGATTCCGTGGGCTTCAAAGGTCTGAGTATAAGGAATGTGCAGGGAATATACAAGTTGATCGCTCCATCCGTGATATGCTCCGCCGACTTTAATGATGTTCTGCTTTCCTGTATATGTACGCGCGATTCTGATAGCAACCATGTCTGCTTCTGTTCCGCTGGCCAGACATCTGTACATTTCAACCCAAGGCATACACTCGTGGATTTTTTCCGCCAGTTTCATTTCGTAAGGGTGGAAAAGACCGGTAACAGGTCCCGATTCTTTTACTACTTCCCATACTTTACGGTTCACAGGCTCATAGTTACTGCCTAAAAGAGTAGGGCCGCCAGCTTGCAGATAGTCTACATAGCGGTTTCCGTCGATATCGTATAAATAAGCTCCTTCCGCTTTTTCCACTACCAGAGGGAATGGGTAATTGAAGGCCAGATTATGCTGGACTCCGCCGGGGATGACTTTTTTTGCCTGCTCTATCATAGCCTTTGAGCCTTTACATTTTTCTTCAAAATACTTTTTGTATTTTGCCATAGCTTCAGGCTTGATGTGACGGAGAGGCTGATTTACCAGTCTTTCCATTTTTTCAAACACTTCTTTTTCATTTGGCCATCTTGATACGCCGTAACTTGCATTCATTTGATTTACCTCCTGATTGTTTTATTCTGGTTTTTAAAACCGTTTTGATATTTTAATGAATTCTATATCAGCCGTTGAGGGCGGCGAAAGCTTTTTTGTTGTTCTTATATAAATCTTTAAATACGGGCAGTAGCTTTTCGTATACCGCATGATTTTTCATGTTCGGGTGATAAACGTCGCTCACCTTGATGATTTTCTTTATATCCTTAATGTCATCCAACATTCCGAAGCTGACGGCCATTAAGGCTGCTGCGCCCATAGCGCCGACCTGCCTCGGGTTTTCGATAGTTTCGACATCCCTTCCCAGAACGTCTGCCATAACTTGACATATGAAAGGGGACAGTGCGCTTCCGCCTGAGAACCTGATTACAGGATTTGTCTTAAATGTTTTTTCAGTAGCCTGAAGCAGCCACAGCATATGCATGCATATGCCTTCAATGACGGCTTTCATAAGGTCGCTTCCCTTGGTGGTTATGTCCAGGTTGAAGAATACGCCTCTTGAGTTGGCGTCATCGAACGGGCAGCGATTTCCGTGCATCCAAGGCGAGAAAATTACGCCGTTGCTGCCTGCGGGCGTTTCCTTGATGTACTCTACCATTTGCTCATAATCCATTTCTATCTGGTCTATACGGTCTTTTACCCATTCGATACATTTTCCGGAGGTTTCGACTTCGGCAATGTAGTTATAGGTATTAGGGTCTGCTCCTACAAGCGCTCCTATGATGTTTGCCAGATCGAGATGCAGCCTGTCTACAGTTGTCGCAACCCAGCCGCTGGTTCCGGAATATACGAGAACGTCGCCCACCTCGGTGCAGCCGGCGCCTACCGAGCAGAGGCTTACGTCGCTTCCTCCGGAAATAACGGCGGTTCCGGCGGCAAGACCAAGTTCCTCGGCGGCTTTAGGCAATAGTTTTCCTACTTCGTCTGTTGACTTGCAGAGTTCAGGCAGATGCTTCTTTTCAATTTTCAGCATTTTGCATAAGGTGCCGCTCCAACACTGTTTATGTACGTCATAGAGGAAGGTGCCGCCCGCGTCGTCTATGCTGGCTATCATTTTTCCTGTGGCGCGGCATGTAAGATACTCTTTAGCGTCCAGCCACTTGTATGTTTTGGCGAAAATTTCCGGTTCATTTTCTTTGATCCAGAGATATTTCCATGCAGGGTCTTTGGCGCTGGCTGATACGGCTCCTGTGATTTTGAGATACTTGAGGACTTTTATTACGTCCAGTCCCTCGACCTTGATACCGGTGCTCATGCAATCCTTGAACTGCTTGTCGGCTCTGCTGTCCATACAGCTCATGCCGCGGTACAGCGGCGTTCCCGCCTCGTCTACCATTATGACTGTTTGGAATTGGGAGCAGAAGGAAATACCTTTTATTTCTTCTTTTGGAACCCCGGTTTTTTGGAGAAGCTTTTTAGTTGCTCTTGCCATAGCCTGCCACCAATCATCCGGCTCCTGTTCGACGCCGCCGTTTTTTAAAACGTGCAGCTCGTATCCTTCTGTTTCGCCGGCTATATAGCGGACGCTTTCTTTGGTGGAAATGTCGAACATGCAGGCCTTCATGCCGGTTGTCCCGACATCGTAGGTGATTACTTTCACTGCCATTTTTATACCTCCTGGTAGTTCTGCCCTGCGAGTTAAATCAGCAGGACGGTGTTATATACGAATCTTTCTTCGGTTGATGGCATGAGCCTCTGTTTGAAGCCACAGGCATGAATTGAGGACACGAGCCTTCCGGAAAGATTTTAGCCGTTAATTAGGTCGGTTTATAGGTGGTAATCATATGATGGAATTTATCATTTTTCTCATTTCTTTTTTCATTTTCTTTCCGTCAAAAGGCTGATTATATAAATGATAGTGGTTTATCAAGCCGTAATATGCTCCCATCAGAAGCATGCTGGTTTCGCCGGCTGCGTTGTCGTCAAGGTTTTTGGATATAAGAGATTCGATCATTTGAAGAGGGTTTTTCTCTCCGCCGCCGAGTATCGTGCTGTGGATTATTTGTGTTACAAGCTTGGGATATCGCGCAGTATCGTCGATAAAGCTGTCGAAAATTGCGATAATTCCGTCTTTTCCGCGGCAGCCGCTTGTGATGTAAGCTTTTTCCAGGTCTTCTATTTCCTGTCCGCAGAGAGCCATGAGGAGTTCGCTGCCTCCGGAAAAGTGATTGAATACGGTGCTTCGGGAGACGCCGGCGGCTTCTGCTATATCGCGGAAATTGGTTTTCTCTATTCCTTTTTTTTCGTAGACGCATCTGGCTGCATGCATTATGGCACGTCTTGTGGCTTCTTTTTTTCCGATGATTTCTTTTTTGCTGTCAGATTCATTTTTGCAGTTTGTCATTGATGCGCCTGCCTTTCTTTTTAATTTTATAAATAATTGCTGTGTACTGGGGATAGTTTTACAGCAAATTTGGACTACAGTCCAATTGGACTATAGTCTAATTATCTCATTTTTGATAGATTTGTCAATTACCTTTGAACAATTTTATCACTGTGTATACAGTGTATTTTACAGGGGTTTTCGTCTTATTGCGTGTTCCGGGAGGCGAGAGGCAAGAGCAAGCAACCACCGACAGTGCGTCGGTGGTTGTGATTCGTGATGCAATCAGTTTGATTTTTAAAGAGCTGTTAAAGGATATGCGCATACAGTGATGCGTTATCTGCTGTTGCGAATGCTCTTGTTACTGTTCTGATTTTTCTGGTTTTTCTGACTCTTTTCGCTTCTCTCGCGATTGATCTCGTTTGAGTTTTTTTCAGAAGTATACTTATTATCAGATACTTTATTGTTGTTCTTGTTGGTTTCTTTCATTTTTCTTCCCTCCTCAATGAATATTCTGTACACAGGCTGAAAAACTATGAGAGGTAAAAAGCGGTTTATAAACAATAATTTTTGCAGATGAGGGTATTTTTGGATATTTTAATTGGAGTTATAGTTCTGCAGTTAGAAAAAAGCAGGCAGAGCGGGCGGATTTGACGGATTTTCTTAAACAGCCGAAGTCGGAATGTCTTTTGCCGAGGCCGGAGAATCAGAGTTGAACAGAGCAATAAAACTGATGGGTTAAAAAATTCATTTTGGAGATTAAAATGAAGTGTTTGAAGTATTCAGCATGCTTACATCGTCTCCTGACGATTTGCTGTTGAAATCAAGGTTTTATAACAAGATAAAATGAAAAGTTGCTTTTTAAAAGATTTGTTTTCGTAAAATATATTTTTTTGTTGACAAGACTCTTAGAAAATGCTAACATATCTAATGTGCCAAACGGCAATAATTGCATATGCATCTTTAGCTCAGCTGGCAGAGCACCTGACTCTTAATCAGGGTGTCCAGGGTTCGAACCCCTGAAGATGCACCAGAAAAAACAATCAGAGCTTTAAGCTCTGATTGTTTTTTATTCTATCCGGAGATAGAAAGCAGACAGCGACAAACGATAAGCTGCCGGCTGTGCCGGACAGCTGTTTAAACAACATATAAGTCCGGCCGGTATGAAAAAACATGAAATATTGAAAAGCTGGTTTAAGGTGAGATTTTTTGTCCGCGTGAATTTGCCTGAGGGAAATAACAGGACGGGGAAACAGCTCTCTGCGTAAAATTTAATATACAGGGAAACTATGACTTAATTTATAATTTCGATGTTTTTGACAAAATTTGCGGCGATTGGGCAAATCTAAATAAGTTGAAAAAGCGCTCCTGAAAGAGTCCGTACGGAAAAGCACAAAGGCTGTGATTATCGGAAAACACGATGCAGGCAAACAAGAGGGGGTGTGTTTTTAATTGATTAAATACTGATTTAAATGTACCTGTCAAATTCAACGTAGATTTTACCTTTTCGGGAAATTCCGCAGGAGCCCCTGTATACAGCCTTGCCTTTCCCCCGGAGCACGACTTTTTCACCGCCCCTGAGTGTAAAATCCGGTTTTCTGTTTTCTGCGCTGTTGACGAAAACGAGACCGGAGGAGATGGCTTCGGCAGCCGATTTCCTGGAAATACCGAAAACGGAAGAGACTGCATTGTCAAGCCTGGGGGAAGCTAAGGACAGCTTTATTCGTTCTGTTTTAATTTCTGATGTTTTGAGCCTGTCGATTCCGATTACGGTTGCGGAAATCGGGGTTTTTCCAGCCTGAGTGTAATTTTCCGCTAAGTAAGCGGCGATTTCTTCGTTCACGATTATCTGAGCGCCGTCGTTAAAGGTTAGAATGTCACCGGTTTTTTCACGCTTTATACCAAGGGAGAGAAGCGAGCCGAGATAGTCTGAGTGCCTGAGTATTTTTCCTTTTGCGAGAATTTTGACATCCAGTACGGCCAGAGGACAAAGGTCCGGAGCGGAAACAAAAAAATCCGCCAATTGGTCTTCGTCTGAAGCGTCGATGTAATCAGGAACGAATATTATTTTTCTCCTTTCCGCGCCTGCATATCCTCCGTAGAGAAATATGCGCTCTTGGGCATGAGCTTTCAAAAAAGCTGCCGATATGGATTGTTGCGCAAGGTCGAGAAAGTCTGTGGAGACGATAGCGTAATCATTTTCAAATTTACGATATTTATCTTCAATTATATTTAGCAGTAATTTGTTTTCCATGTTATAATAAACCTTATGTTATGATATTTGCATATTCGGAGGCTGCCGCAGAGAAGGCTCTGTAAAAAGACCGCAGTCATACGGAAAACCCGGCTTTTCGGCATGATTTGCAGAATAATATTATATCACAGTAATGATCGGCATTGAAAGGAGATTATGATGGAATATTCATATATACCGTCTAAAACATGTTCTACTGAAATAAAGTTTGAAATAGAGAACAATAAAGTAAAAAACGTTAGATTTACGGGAGGATGCAACGGCAATCTCAAGGGGATTTCCGCCCTTGTAGAGGGAATGGATTGTATTGAAGTCATTAAAAAACTTTCGGGAATAAAATGTGGATTTAAACAGACTTCCTGCCCTGATCAGCTGGCAGAGGCTCTGAGCAAGGCGACTTCGGGTCAGGGAGCTAAATAGAAGCGCGTAATGCCGGGGAAAATCAAATGAGGCGCTCCGGCGCCGAATTTGTAATGTATCATGTGCCGGAGCTGCAATGCGCCATGTGTCGGAGTCAAGGCTGCAATGCGGCGTAGATAAAACTGAAATGCGCCATGTGTCGGAGCCAAAACTGAAATGTGCCAGGCGGCAGGCGTCATGCGGCGAAAAGAAGGATACGCGGACACGGAGAATAATGACATAATATAATTGAGAACTAAAATATAAAAAATATGTGAGGCAATTATGAATGAATTTTTGTTTAAGAAACTCATAAAGGATTACGAAAATGTCAAGGATTGCAGTGTCAGAGACGCCTACGGAAAAGTGGCGGGAATAGTCGGAATAATATCCAATTCAATTCTTTGCGCAATGAAAATATTCATAGGCTGGATTTCCGGCAGTATAGCGATAGTCGCAGACGGAATAAACAATTTGGCAGATGCGTCCTCGTCGGTCATAACTCTGGTAGGATTCAAGCTGGCCTCCATGCCGGAAGATGAAGAACATCCATACGGCCATGCAAGGATAGAATACTTGTCCGGAATGGCCGTTTCCGTAATGATAATTTTAGTCGGCGTTGAATTGGGGAAAAGCTCCTTCGATAAGATCTTACATCCTTCGGAGCTGGAATTCAGTCCGGCGCTGGTTGTGGTTTTGATAGCCGCCATCGCTATAAAAATATGGCAGGCTATGTTTAATATTTCGGCGGGAAAAAGGATAGATTCGCTGGCGCTGATAGCGACGGGAGCAGACAGCAGAAACGATGTTATCTCCACATGCGTTGTTTTGGCAGGAATAATCTTCGGCTATTTTACAGGGATTCAAATAGACGGT
Source organism: uncultured Clostridia bacterium (assembly GCA_937900415.1). Classification (GTDB taxonomy): domain Bacteria; phylum Bacillota; class Clostridia; order Peptostreptococcales; family Anaerovoracaceae; genus Fimisoma. The sequence continues at coordinate 65,763 of CALCEY010000012.1, read as the reverse complement.
TACCTTGGACTTTTGGTGGCGCTGTTTATCCTGTGGTCGGGAATTTCTCTTGTAAAAGAAACGGTCAGTCCACTTTTGGGCGAAGCGCCGGATCCGGAGCTTGTAAAACAAATTGCGCAGATTGCCAAAAGCCATGACGGAATATTGGATATCCACGACCTTACTGTCCATAATTACGGTCCGGGAAAAATTTTTGCGTCGATACATATTGAAGTTGATGCGGCGGTTGATGTAATGCTGAGCCACGACTTGGTAGACAATATCGAGCATGAAATATCGCAAAAGCTGAAAATAAACATTACGGCTCATATGGATCCCGTTGATCTTACTGCGCCTCACAGAACAGAAATAATGGAAATCGTAAACGACACTATCGCTACGATGGAAGGCGTTTTGAGTATGCATGATTTAAGAATGGTGTCGGGACCTACTCATACCAACGTGATTTTCGATATAGTTGTGAGCCAAAACTGCAAGCTCTCCGAAGAGGAAATAAAGGCAGCTGTAGAAAAGGCAATTCACAAAGAATACCCGTCTTTCTTTACGGTAATTGATTTCGATAAAAATTATATAAAGCTTTAAAACTTTTTACGGAACTTTGTACCTGAGGCAAATAGGTCGTTTTGGAAAAACAATCTGTAATTTTCAGGAATGTGTTGCATATAGGACGAGAGAGCATATATAATAATCATAGATAAAATGAAAGGGGAAAACTATGACGGTTTTTGGATTGCACTTTACGATTCCCGTATTATGGCTGGTTCTGGCAGTAATATTTTTAATAATAGAAGCTTTGACTGTAGGCCTTACCACGATTTGGTTTGCCGGAGGAGCCGCGGTGGCGCTGATACTTTCGGTGTTCGACGTTCCTGTCATCTTTCAGGTTATAAGCTTTTTTGCCGTGTCTGTCTGCCTTCTCCTGTTTACTAGGAAAATCTTTATAGAAAAGCTGAGAACAGGAGCTGAAAGTACCAATATAGACGCTGTAATTGGCGAAGTGGGACAAGTGACGGTCAGGATAGAGCCTTTTGAAGTGGGACAGGTAAAACTGAAAGGTCAGGTTTGGTCAGCAACATGCGAGGAAAATATAACTCTGGCTGAAGACTCACTTGTAAAGGTTGAAGGTATAGAAGGCGTTAAGCTTATAGTTTCGCCTTTTGAAGAAAATTAAGGAAAGGATAGGGGATTATGGAAATTTTTAAAATTATAATGCTTTTCGCAGTTGTTGCTCTTATAATCTGGCTGCTGGTTTCAAACATCAGAATCGTACCGCAGGCCAGGGCGTATGTGGTTGAAAGGCTTGGAGCATATCACGGAACGTGGCAGGTAGGACTTCATTTTAAAATTCCTTTGATAGACAAGGTCTCGAGGAAGGTTTCGCTTAAGGAAAAAGTTATAGATTTTCCGCCACAGCCCGTTATTACGAAAGATAACGTAACTATGGAAATAGACACGGTGGTTTATTTTCAGATTACAGATCCGAAGCTCTACACTTACGGTGTTGAGAGCCCTATGGACGCCATAGAAAATCTTACGGCTACTACTCTCAGAAACATCATAGGAGAACTTGAGCTTGACGAATCTCTGACCAGCAGAGAACATATAAATACTAAGATAAGAATGGTTCTTGACGAGGCGACCGATCCATGGGGAATCAAGATTAACCGCGTTGAGGTTAAAAATATAATTCCGCCTAAGGACATTCAGGTTGCTATGGAAAAGCAGATGAGAGCAGAGAGAGAAAGAAGAGAAGCTATTCTCATAGCAGAGGGAGAGAAAAAATCCCAGGTTCTCATAGCGGAAGGTCAGAAGGAGGCGGCAATCCTTCAGGCAGAAGCTAATAAGCAGACCGCCATAAGAGAAGCAGAAGGTCAGGCAGAGGCGATACTCATGATTAATAAAGCGACTGCCGACGGTCTCAAGCTGATAAAAGAAGCGGGGGCCGATGAGTCGGTAATAAAGCTTAAGAGCCTTGAAGCTTTCCAGAAAGCTGCAGACGGACAGGCGACAAAGATAATCATACCTTCGGAAATACAAGGTTTAGCAGGACTTGCTGCGTCGGTGAAAGAATTTATGAAATAGTTTAAAGATTTCAGGAGAAACAGAATGTTTTACGAAAATATTATCGAATCATCAGAATTTGTCAGGGAAAGGATTTCGCAGGCACCGTCGATAGGAGTTGTTTTGGGCAGCGGTCTTGGCGCTCTTGTAGATGTTATGGAGGACAAGGAGGTAATTCCTTATGCAGAAATTCCTCATTTCCCTCAGTCTCACGTAGAGGGACATGCGGGCAACCTTGTTTTTGGAAATATCGGAGGCAGGAGAGTTGCCGCAATGCAGGGAAGATTCCACTACTATGAGGGTTTTGCGATGAAAGAAGTGACTTATCCCATATATGTCATGAAGCAGCTGGGAGCCGAATCTCTTGTAGTTACCAATGCCTGCGGAGGAATCAACAAAGAGTTTAAGCCTGGAGACCTGATGATAATTACGGATTACATCAATTTTTCAGCCAACAATTCTCTTATAGGAATCAATGATGAACGTCTCGGGCCTCGATTTCCTGATATGACGGAGGCCTTCGATAAAGTTCTTATCGCTAAGGCTGAAGCTGTAGCGTCCAAGCTCGGCATTGAATTCAAACACGGAGTGTATAATTTTTATCCGGGACCTTGTTTTGAAACGGCTGCCGAAATAAGAGCCTTTGCGGCTCTGGGAGCCGATGCAGTGGGAATGTCGACTGTTCCTGAAACCATAGCCGCCAATTACCTTGGCATGAAAGTTCTGGGAATTTCATGTATAACGAATATGGCGACGGGGCTTTCAAAGGTAAAGCACAGCCATGAAGAAGTTTTAAAGACTGCAAATATGGCAAGTGCAAATCTGTGCAGATGGGTGAAGGAATTGATTTCTTCCTGGTAGAAAATATAAGAGAAGTTATGCTTTTCGTTAAAATTGAGATATAAAAAGCCAAAAGACCATCTCGTTTTACGAGATGGTCTTTTGGTATAGCTGAGCACATGGTATTAGTTATTAGGCTTTATGACTGATTTCAGAGGTTAAAGATATTTTTTGCCAGAGCTTTGCGATTCTTAAATTCATGTAATCAGTGTTTGTGAAGCCTGGCCAGCTTCGCTTGCCTATGAACAGGCAGGTACAAAATAATTCGATTGTAAATCATATACTTTGAGATTTAAAAAAATTAGGTATAGATGCTTTAATCAGAAAAAGGCTTGAAGTCAGATGAAGAGAAGTGGCTGCAGCTTGAAAAAACTTGATGCCTATGTTATATTATTCTGCATAAAGAGACAATAACTTTTGGGGTTGGTGTGGAAGAATATGAAAATACAAGAGTCAGCTGAAAATTATCTTGAAATGATTTTAATGCTTTATCAGCGGAAGGGATTTGTACGGTCGATAGATATCGCCAATGAGATGGGGTTTTCCAAGCCCAGTGTCAGCGTTGCGATGAAGAATCTGAAAGAAAACGGATACATTGTCATCAATGACGGGGGAATGATTTCCCTTACCGATAAGGGGCGTAAAATTGCTGAGAAAACCTATGAAAGGCACACTTTATTTACAGAGTGGCTGATATGCCTGGGCGTTTCTCCCGACGTCGCTGTTGTGGACGCATGCCGAATGGAACATGCCGTCAGCGAAGAGAGCTTTGCGGCAATAAAAAAATTTGCGCAGCAAAAATTTGAGAGCACGGACATGAAAAAAACAAAATAAGGATTTGCCGCTAATTTTAAAGCTATGGTGAACGCGGAGGGGCTTCTCACTTTAGATGAACGCCGATAAGGAAGTATCATGCAGAAACTAACTTAACGGCTGACAAACAGGGTTGCAACAAAGCGGCGTGTACTGTAAGAAACGGTACACGCTGTTTTTATATCCCGTTACGCAGTAGAACGCCACTTTTGAGGGAAAAGGTATAAAACCCTATCCTTGATATTTTCGTGTCTGTAAGCCGTATAAATCAAGGCTTTTTAAGCCCCTACTGCGTAACATTCCTACGGCAATTCATGTAGCTGTTCGCATGGAATAAAACTATGTTACAATTTCCGCTTCCGGTGTTGGATTACCCGATATTGGATTTTCCGATACCGGATAATCCGACGTCGGAAAATCCAATGCAATTAAATAAAGATATATAAAGTAAAGATAAAATAATTACGGATTAAATCAATTACCCAATCCATTCCTTTCCGTTCCACCAATTTTCTCTTTACTCGCAAGCTGTCGGAATGGAAGCGAAAGGAAACGGAAAGACAGCAATCATTATCCGTTTAGAACCCTATAGGGAGCGCAAACAGGCTACCTATTTTGTCACGCAGTAGAACGCTATTTTCGGGGGTATGAGTATAAAACCTTGCCCTCCTTTGTTTTGCACTCACAAAGCCACAAAATCAAGGCGTTCAGACCGCCTACTGAGTGACATTCTCCATAATGATTTAAGAGCGTAAGCGGTTTATCTGATTGCGCTCTCTTGACTACCCACAAGCAAAGATAGGAACAGCCGTCAAGGACGCTTTCAGCGCAACGTTTATCCTTGACGGCTGTTCCTGGCTTTGCTATTCGTTACTTGTCGAAACGAAATTTTAGGATTGCCCTTACAAGCTGTGCTTCCATTCTCTCTTGAATTTCGGCGTTATAATGTCCTTGAAATACAGACAGATGTTTGATGTACCCGCGGTAATGCAATAAGACAGTATTTACCGCTTCCGGCTCTCCGGCAACCGCTTTTTCAATCGTTTCAAAGGGTATCAGCTTTTCGTTCCTCACGCTCCAATCTCTCCAATTCTTTTCTTAATCTTTTGAGTGATGACAGCTTCCAGTAGTTTGCCGTTGTGCGGCTTCTTCCGTATGCTTCGCCAATCTTCTTGTCCGTATAACGGAAAAAGTAATACAACACCAAAATCTCCTGCCGCAGTTCTGGCAGACTGGAAAATGCCTTTGCTAATCGTTCATTCTCAATTTCGATTATCTCGCCGCATACAACAAATTTTGTTGCCTGTTTATCAAAGTAATTGTCTGTTGTAGACGGCTCATAGTGCTTTTCTTCCATGAGATAATCAAGAGAAATTTCCCACTTTCGCCGCCTGCCGATATCCCGATAAGCAGACAGGGCGGCATTGCGGAGAACGATTTTGCAAAAGGCTGCAAAGGTGTATTCGATATGCTCCTTGTATTGCTCTGAATAAATCATCTGAAATCACCCCCTTTCTTCCCAGTAGGGGGCTATTACAACAAACGCCTACGCAGCATAAAGCGGCATAGGCATTTAGGTAATATGAATTATTTAAGCAATCAATATGATTTGTCTGTTCATTTTCATAGCCGCAAAATCCCCTTACAGGAAACAGACTTTTTTTGATGATAGATAATGATTAAGGACGTAGAAAAAGGACATAACGATACCTCCCAATGCGTTAAGCATTTGATACCGCCATATCCTTAAAAATAGGCAAATTTAATACGCCCTCCGTATTCACGTTTTGAAAAAGGAAAACGGCGGTTATTTCAAAAAAATTAAGCCGATAACCACAAGGAAAAAACCTTATGTGTTATCGGCTCTGCGTCTATGCGTCCGGCTCTTTGACAACGGATATTTTTAATTGCTTTGCTTCAATCAAAGTTTCTTGTTTGCACTTTGGACAGTAAAGAGGAAAATGAGCAAGAATCGTATCTTCTCTTATTTTTGTCCTCGTCTTACTGCCGCATATCGGACAAAGCACCCAATTTTCCTTACTCAATTTTTCTCTCCCCCCTAAGCGACAATTTCTGAAATTACACGTCCAATATCAGCGCCTATACAAATTGACTGTTTTAGTATTTGCGACGGACAAACCGCCTCGGTATAGTTAATACAAGCATAAGTAGCCTGTGCGTTCTGAGCCGTCATTTGCCAAAATGGATATTTGATAATGGCAGGCGTGTTTGCCCCAACTCCAAGTTCTAAAAATAAAATACGCTTACCTTTATGCCGTCTGATAAACTTATCATAACGGCTCGCTGCTTCATACCAACCTTTATCCTGCACAAAGGTACTATCACACCGTAAATTCATTGCCATAGGTGCACCGCATACGGGACATTGGGGTATCAGTTCTGTTGGAATTTTCAATTCTTTTTGTTCTGCCACCATTAGCCGCACCGTTTCCTCGTTATCATAGGTTTTATCGTGACATGGTTTAGAACACTGCCAAAGCCCATAATCGCCCTGCGTATAAAACAGCCGCTTTTTATCAAATCCCGCAAGCTGAAATTGGTGGTCTACATTGGTTGTCAAGATAAAATAATCTTTGTCTTTCACGAGCTGCAATAATGCAGTATAAGGTTTTCCCACCCATACGTCATATCGGTTTATCCAAATATGCCTTGACCACCAAGCCCAATATTCTTCAAGAGAATGATAGGGATAAAAGCCGCCGGAATACATATCGGTAATACCGTACTCTTGATGAAAGTCGGCAAAGTGCTTTTCAAACCGTTCTCCGTCATAAGAAAATCCCGCCGAAGCAGACATTCCCGCCCCTGCTCCAATCACAATAGCGTCGGCATTTTCTATCTCGTTTTTCAGTCTGTTAATTTGTTTGGAGTAACTTTCGGTAGATGTTATAATCGGCTTCCTTAAAAACATTGAAAATTACCTCCATTCTGCTATGTGTCTGTGCTTTGTATTCTTTGACTGTCTGAATTGCGATTTCTGCCGCCCTGCCGTTTGGAAAGCGAAATTCTCCCGTAGAGATACAACAAAATGCTATGTGCCTTATGTGGTTTTTCTCTGCCAGTTCCAGACAGGAACGATAACAGGAAGAAAGTAACATTTCATCTTGCTTTGTCAAGCAATCTCCAACAATCGGTCCGACTGTATGAATGACATACTGGCAAGGCAGATTGAAAGCCGGAGTGATTTTTGCGCTGCCTGTGGTTTCTTCATGCTTTTGCTCTTTCATTAGCTCTGCACAAGCCAATCGAAGCTGAACACCTGCAAAGGTATGAATGGCATTGTCAATACAACCATGATTAGGACAGAAACAACCGAGCATTTGTCTGTTGGCGGCATTTACAATAGCGTCGCATTGGAGTGTAGTAATATCTCCCTGCCATAGATAAATCCCTTGTTGTATTGGTTGTAAATCTTCAATACGTGTAATTCCATGCTGCTCTATTTCTTCTTGCAAATATGCGTCCTGTACTTCTAAAAACTTTTGATTTACAGGTTGCGGCATACGAATATTAAAAAGGGAACGGAGCAGATATTTTTCTTCTTGCTCGTCCTCTGGGATTACCAAGTTTGAATACTGCGGCTGTTCTTTTATCAAAGCTGTAATTAAATATTTTCTTCTTTCTGCTTGTGTCATTTTCTTATCCTCTTTTTATAACCGCTTTCTGTGGACAGACGGTAAAACAGTTACCGCAATGCAGACAGTTTTCCTGTTTAATTACAGCAGGAATTGTGGTAAAGTCGATACAAGACTGCGGGCATACCGTTTTACAGGTTTTGCAGCCGATACACTTCTTCGTAATCTCATAACCCTGTATTTTCTCCTGCATATTGCCGATTGTAAATGTGGCTCTTTCAATCGGCTTCTTTGAGAGGTCAAACCATTCGCCGCTGCCCTCGTACAGCTGAAAGACGGTAAGTGCTTGACGGGATTGTTCTGTGGGATATATTTCATTCATGTACCCGTTTTTTTCAAACAGGCTTCCAATCGGCTGATTGCCAAGTTCGCATACCTTACCACGAACAGAAACAGCAATACAGGATAAGGTATCGTTGCCTTTCATTCCAGTCAATGCAAGATAGCTGTTCTTTTTTAGACGATTATAAAATCCTTTTCCCTTTGCGGTAAGAAAATATAAGCCTTTATCGTCGCTATCCATAATATCAATGGCGCAGGTAACGGGTAGCCCCATATCGTCAACAGTCGCAACAATGACAGTATGTATTTCCTGCTCTAAAAAACGTAAATAGTCCACTTTATTTTCCCTCCCATGCCATGATATAAGCCCCAACGCCCCGCATATTTCAAGGCAGTGGGGCGTTGAGGTTTCGAGCTTCTCTTAAAATTTGCCGTTTTCGTTCTGCCAAGTGGATTTGTCCGCAATCGTTTCCATAACGTCCCAATGCTCGGCAATCTTGCCTTCCTCAATACGCCATAAGTCATAATAAGAAGTAGGCGCACCGCCAAAAGTTCCCTCGCTGACAGCGAGAACAAAATTCCCTTGTGCAAGCACCTGATGAACGGTTGTATAAATCATCTGAATGTTCTGTTCAGCCATTGCCGCCAGCGCAGCCCCCAATCCGGAAAGTCCGTCGGCAATGCCTGTGTTGTGCTGAATGTAGGTATCGCCGTCAAAGTAATCCGGGGTCTTTTCGGGACGGTTGCCCTGCATAACGTCGTAAAGGAAGTCTTTTACCACCTTACGGTTGGCTTCGGTCTTATCAAGGTCTTTCACTTCCATAGTGCCGTCAATCTGCGTTCTGCCGGACGGATTAGGGTCTGCCTTTGCAACGAGATTATCCCAATGTTCAGCAATCTTTCCGTTTTCATCAAAGCGGAAGATGTCAAAAGCAACCTGTTCGCCCGCTCCGGCAAAGTTATAAACCGTTTGCAAGAAAACCTTGTCGCCGTCCTCAAAGGCGCGGATATTGTTTACCATAGTCTTGACAGGGGCAGAAGCAAGGTAGGCAACCGAACCAACAAAAGCGTCGCGTCCTGTGCCGTAGGCGAGGTTATGCTGAATGTACCCCTCTGCCAACAGACTTGCCGCTTTTTCCGTATCGCCATTTGCAAAGGTATTGATGAGTTCGAGAGCTTTCTGTGTATTTGTCATTTTGATTTCCTCCTTCATATTGGTCTGGCTGTCGCCAAAGATTTTCTTAAAAATGTTCATAGTGATTTGCTCCTTATGGTCTTGCTTTGAGCCTTGCAGCTGCTATTCTTCGTAGCTCTTGTCTATATTATAGGAGTGGCTGTTTTGCCCGTAAAGTACGCACAATATTGTGGCGTAGTTACCGCAAGGAAACAATTAGACAGTTACCAAAAGGAAACAAATGCGTGATTTCGGGATTTGGGTGTTGTTTGTGTAATCAAAAAAATTTTTCTTTTTTTTCGTTTTTGATTTCCAACAAGTGCATTGACGCTAAAATCTCTATATAGTATAATTAGAAGCAAGATTTCTAAATGAAACTATTGAAAGGAATGTATGATTATGAGCAATCAAAATATAAAAAAGGAATTGCCTGCTTGTCCCGTAGAAACGACTTTAACTTTGATTGGGGATAAATGGAAAGTGCTGATACTGCGTGACTTGCTGCCGGGAACAAAACGCTTTGGAGAATTGAAGCGGTCTATTGGAAATGTATCTCAAAAGGTACTGACTGCACAACTTCGGGCTATGGAAGATAGCGGCTTATTAACTCGTACCGTATATGCAGAAGTGCCACCAAGAGTAGAATATACCTTAACCGAATTAGGGCAGAGCTTACGCCCCATTCTTGACGCTATGTGGGATTGGGGCGAGGAATATAAAGCAAGGAATAATTAAGAAACCTTATCTCGAAATGATTTGTGAAACGTCGCAGACTGCGGCGTTTTTCTTTTGCTCACATTTGGCATTTTGGAAAATCCACCGTATGTATAAAGTGAAAAAACTTTTTGAAGAAATTTTCTCAAAACTTCGGCAAAAACGCCCTTTCCGGTGTTGTATATAGTGAGGGGCAAAATGCAACAAATCCCTTTTATCCAGACGGATAAGTTTTGAGAGGATTTTCAGAGGGTTTGGGATACTTCCCAACAAGCAATTTTCAACTGATATGCCGCAGGGCAATCGGGCGAAAATACGGAAAAGGGTACTCTTTTCCTATGCTTGCTGAGAAACTTATCACATTACAAATCAAAGAAAGGACGGGAAAGGAATGGAACGGAAACGAGAGGAAAAACAAGATAATCTATTACCACAAAGGGGAAATCCACTGCATGAAACAGTTATCTACCAAATCGGCGGCACAATCTTTGAGGTGGAAACGGTTTGCGGCGGCTCCGAACTACTCTATGACAAAATGGAACGACTTATTAAATCAGAAACTATAAAAACGCCTACTGACAAGAAAGAGAAAGTCCGCTATAATGAAGATAGCAACCTGTTTGTCGGGCGTTCATTACAGGAGGAATGAACACATGACAACGAAAAATTATCCCGACAACATTACCGCTTTATATGCCCGATTAAGTCAAGAGGACGCTTTAGACGGAGAGAGCAACAGCATTGCCAATCAGAGGAAAATCCTGCTTAAATACGCAACGGACAACGGTTTCCCTAATCCTACATTTTTCATTGACGACGGCGTTTCCGGTGTAACTTTCGACAGACCCGGTTGGAATGAGATGATACGCCTTGCAGAAGCAGGGAAAGTCCAGACTGTTATTGTCAAGGATATGTCCCGCATGGGGCGTGATTATCTGAAAGTAGGATATTACACCGAAAGTTTCTTTGCCGAGCGTGATATTCGCTATATCGCAATCAATGACGGCGTGGACAGTACAAAGGGGGACAATGATTTCACTCCTTTCCGAAATTTGTTCAATGATTTTTACGCACGAGATACGAGTAAGAAAATCAGAGCCGTTATGCGGTCAAAGGGCAATGCAGGAGAACACCTCTGTACCAACCCGCCCTATGGGTACAGGAAAGACCCGGCAGATAAAAAGAAATGGATTGTGGACGAAGAAGCCGCCGAGGTGGTAAAGAGGATTTTCGATTTGTGCATTGCAGGAAAAGGACCAATGCAGATAGCAAAAGTGCTGACAGCAGACAGGGTTTTGACGGTCAAAGCCTACTACGCAAAGCGTGACGGAAAGACTATGCCGGACAATCTGTATCGGTGGGATTACAAATCCATATCGGGGATTTTGGAACGCCCGGAATATACAGGCTGTACCGTCAACTTCAAAACTTATTCCAAATCTCACAAATTGAAAAAGCGTCTGCAAAACGCTCCCGAAAATCAACGGATTTTCCCCAATACCCAGCCTGCCATTATCGAGGAGAAAGTCTTTGAACGGGTGCAGGAACTACGGACAAACAAACGCCGCCCTGCAAAACAAGCAGAACGGCAGGGGCTATTCTCCGGATTACTTTATTGTGCCGACTGTGGAAGCAAATTGCATTTTGCGACAGGTAAAAACATGACACCGGCGCAAGACTGTTACCGTTGTTCAAGGTATAAGAGCAATACTGGCGATTGTATCATGCACTTTATCCAAGAGGAAACCTTGAAGCTGTTTGTCCGGCATAGGATTTTTGATGTAACGGCTATGTTCATTGATGATATACAGGGTTTTCAGAAAATCGTATATCAGCAGAGATTTACAGAAGCGGAAAATGCGGTAAAGCGGCAGAAAAAGGAACTGGAACAAGCAAGGAAACGGATTGCCGAACTTGACCGTATTTTCAAGCGGATTTATGAGGACGATATAAACGGCACAATCAATCACGAGAGATTTTTGAAGCTGTCCACAGAGTATGAAGCAGAGCAAAAGGAATTGACGGAGTTTGTCCAGAAAGAGCAAGCCGCCGTTGATACTTACGAACAGGACAAGTCCGATTTTGACAACTTCGCCGCCATAATCCGTAAGTATGTGGGAATACGGGAATTAACACCCACTATCGTCAATGAGTTTATAAAAAAATCATCGTCTATGCGCCGGATAAGTCAAGCGGACACCGCAGGCAGAAGATACAGATTGTATGGAACTTTATCGGGGAACTGGAACAGGGCGAAGATATACAGACTATTGAACGGCAAAGAAAAAGCAAGGCAGCATAGCAAACCGCTATGCTGCCCTGCAACTTAACAATTACTTCCTTATGGGTGTGCCCCTTTGTGAGAAGCCCCCTGTTTTTAGAATCTGACCATTTGTTCCATGTCAAGGACGAATATGGTTACTCCTCCGCAGTTTACATCCATAGGGATTGTAGGAGGAATACCCATCATAGGGCCGCCGGTTACGGCAGGCGTCTGATATACGGTTTCTATTCTTTCTCCTGCTTCCTCCTTCAAAATAGCAAGCAGATCTTCCAGACGAGCCTCCTCTAAGCCTATCATAATCGTGACGCTGCGCTTTTTAAGGAAGCCGCCCACGGAATTAAGCAGAGTTACATAAAAACCGTTTTTGTTGAGTTCTCTTACAACCTGCTCATAGTCGTCTCCTTGTAAAATTGCAAAGACGAGTTTTTTCTTTGTGTTATTATCCATAAATACACCTCCATGGCTTCAGCCGATTTATTGCAACACATTGAAGCTTTTTGTTTTTTGTAAGTAAATGCGTAATCTTATTTTAAATATTATACTATACGGCTGTTGAGTTCTCAACATTTATTTGCCATAAAAAGCAGCTCGAGATAAGATTTTCTTGTAAGATTTTCCCTTGGTATATTAAAAGCGTTTAGCATGTCTAAAAGCATGTCGGTGGCGCGCTGAACATCTTCCGGTGAATTTACAAGAGTTTCAAGCTCTGCATAATTTCCAAGACCTGTGACGGAATCTATGCACAAAGTAATCTGCGGCTTATCGTCTGAGCGGTTCAGTATCCATGTTTTTCTTGTTTTACTTATAGTAAAGGCCTGCGTATAACCCAGAGAAGCAAGTAAGGCCTTCATGACGTCGAAGCTTCCGACTGCCGTTTCAAATTCCTTTCTCGTGCTGGAACGATCGTCCAGCTTGGGACCTTTGTAGGTTATGTAAGATTCTGACGTGCCCTTCGTCAGACTTAGACAGGTTCTCAGGCGGAGTGCCTCATCCGTTTTTATGAAATTACGGTCGTTGCCGTTAAAATATAGGTCAGTTTCCTCAAGAACGTCATCCTTTGTGAAGCCCAGTTTTATTGCGGTGCTTTCTATGGAGCTTTCTGTTCGACTGCCCGTAAAAGCTTTTATTTCTACTTCAAGCATAAAGCCTCCTCCTTTGAAGTCTGGGGAATTCTCATAAAGCCTGCGCCGGCGTTTTAGCTTGACGCGGCTTTTTTCAGCCTGCGTATGGTTTTAGCCGGGAATTTTGCCTGCTTCCCCTGCGCAAGATTATTTTTCATGTTATTATACATGATAGCACTTTTTTTCCGCTGCTTCAAGGAGTCGAAGCGCGGGCGCAGGCGGTTAAGCCTGCGGAGCTGATTGGCAGGGATATTACATGGCGGGAGCGCAAGTCTGCGTAATTTTTATATGTGAACTGGAAACAGTGTTTTATTTATGTGATTAGAGTTTATTTAACATTTAAATACCAATTATTAAACGCTTTTTCCTTTGCATTTAGAGATTGTTTGTTATATAATGAAGAGAACTATAGAATGGAGAAAGTTGTTATGCTTGAAAGCTTCAGGCAATTATATGATAAAATTATTGAATTCTGCCGCGAACAATCTGACGCAGTGATGATTGGAGGGGCAGTACTTGTCATTTTTATAATTTTGATTGCAGTAATAAGAATAGCAAGAAAAGACGGCAAAGATGGCGAAGACCTGAATTTCGACGAGGAACTGTATATAAAGCAGCTTTTGGAGGCCAAGGCGGCTAAAGAGACCGGAGAGAACAAAAGAGCAGGAATTGATGAAGCGGCCGAGGGAAAAGAGGAGAAAAAGGAGGCCGTTGAGATTCATGCGCCGGAAGCCGTTAAGGGTACGGATGGCAACGCTTTGGAACAGGAAGCGGCAGTCTTTGAAGCAGAATTAAAGCCTTCTGAAAAAATTTCAGTTCCGGGCAGAGAAGCTGAAACAGATATTAAGCCTGTAGAAGCGGAGCAGCCGAACCATAATAAAGAGGTGCTTTGCAGTGAAGAAAGGGAGAATCTTCTGAGAGAATGTAAAAAGAATGTGATCTTTCCGGAGGAGCTCATAGAAGAAATTGCCAAAGCTTCAGCCAAGGATTTGCAAGAGGTGCAGATAAAAATTCAAAGTGCTGAGCTCAGGATAAGATATGTCGGATACAAGGACGAAAAAGGCCTTAAAGAGGAGGTCAAGCGTTTTTCCGGCGCAGAAAACGAGGATAGGCTGGCTGAAGAGGAAACCTTAGGCGCAGAGTCAGAGCCCGCTGGAGAGGAAAATTTCATCGAGGCTGAGTCTTGCAGCGAACAGTATGGAGACAGCAGGGAAGTCCTGAAAGAAAAAATAATCCCCGAAGAAATTGCCCGGGTTGAAGACATTAAGAGGTACGGCAAATTCGGGAAAGATAACTTTAATACTGCCAGATCCGGCCGTGTGTTTACGGAAGAAGAGCTGGAAAAACAAATAAGAGATTAGACGGAGGCATAAAAATGTTTTGTACAAAATGCGGCAATAAATTGCATGACGGCGACGTCTTTTGCGCACGGTGCGGCACCAGAGTAAGAAAAGAGGAAACAGGACAAAGCGAAAGCAGATATTCGGATGTCGTTTTTAATCCGCCGTTTAAGCTCGAAGCCCAGCGCAGAACGGAGGAAATTTCCAGGGAAATTAAAGAATACAGCAGTGAGCCAAAGAGGGAGTCCTTAGATTTTAATTGGAATCTCGACGGTTTTCCTGGAAGCCGCTCGTCAAAGGATGACGAGGATTTTAAATTTAATTGGGACGACGTTCTTGAAAAGAAAAACAGAAGCAGAGAAGTGAATGTTAAGAAAATAGTTCCGATAGATGAGAAAACTGCAGATGAGCAAAAGGAAGCTGCGGACAGACAGAGCGAAGTATCAGGAACCTTTGCAGAACTTGGAAACGATACGCGAAAGGAAGAAGCGGAAGCAGGCTTATCCATAGAAGAGCTCGAAAGAGAGCTGTTTGGAGAAGCGCCGAGTCAGGTTTCTCAGGACGCGGAAAAAGAGCTGGAAATGACTCTTCAGTACAGGCGGGAGGATATAGACGGAGCAAAGGACAAGTTTTATACCTATAATGCAAAGAGGGACGCTTTTCAAGAGCTTCTTGACAGAGAAAAAGCCCACATTGAAAAGCTGGAAGAAGAGCATAGAGCGCAGTGGCAGTCGCTGACAGCTTCGGGGGAAAAACAGGAGCCGGTAAAGGAACCGCCTGCCTTTGAAGATATATTTGTAGAGCCGGCAATTTTTCGTGAAAACCCATTGCAAGAAGTGGGAATTGCAATGCCGCCTAAGACAGCTGTCTTAATGGCGCAGGGAGAGGCGGAGCAGAAGTCTTGCAATGGTGATGAAAGCGTTGAAACCGCAGAAACTGCTTGTAAGAACGGCATAGCTCAGGACGAAGCAAGGGGAGAGGCAAGTACAATTGCAGCTGCCGCTTTGGGAACTGCCGCTTTGGGCGTCGCAGCCGGAGCAGCCGTGAACGCTGCAGCCTGTGAAGAAGGTGAAGCCGCCGCAAACGGCGAAGTAGGCGCGGAAGAATGTGAGAAGCTGCCGAAGGAGCCGCCTGCTGAGCAAGCTCTGACAGAGCCGGATGCAGGGGCAGAGGAATCAGGCGATGCGAAGCAAGAGGCGGAAGCGTATGAAGAAAGAGAGGACAGCGCAGAAGCGCCTCCCTTTCAGCCGGAGGGAGATTCTGAAACCGAAGCGGGAGAAGAAGTTGAGGAAGAGCATAAGGAAAAGGCAAAGCTCAGATTTTCAGACGTATTTCCCCGTGACGTTATTGACGCTGACAGCGGCGTTGGTGATGGCTGCGATGATGCTTCCGGAAAAGAAGAAAAAGCAGAAAAGATACGCTTCGAAGACTTCGGCGAAGATGATGAAGACGACGAAGAAGTGAGAAAAGGCCGCCGGCCGGTTTTGAAAATTATCATAATATTCCTGGCCATACTGGTAGCCATAGAAGTAGTCGTTATAGGGGTAAAGCTCATAGCTCCTGAAAGCGGATTCTCAAAAGGAGTTGATAAATTCATCGCTTCGGTTACGAGCGTTTTCACCGGTAAGGATGAAGGAGCAAATGCTTCGAAGGAACCGGTGATAGAGACGACTTACATTACCGAATATATAAACGAAACTTCGGCAGGCGCTTCCAATATAGGAAATATTTCTGAGAATATAAGCCTCAGATATGATTCTGACAAAGAATATGCCTTTGAAGAACTTTCCACGACGAGCGAATTTGAAAACAGCGTTTGGAAGACCGGCGATGACGGCAAGGATATATATTCAGGAAGACAAATAGTTGAAAGCGTAATAATTTACTACAATCAGCTAAAGGATAAGGAAACGCTTCCGGAGGGAACTGTAGGAATAAACAAGCTTGAAATCGGGGAGATAAGAACCGGAGAAGCCGGGTATTATGTTTTGACAAAGATTACTTATGCTAACGAGGACGGAGGAGAGACAGCTGTATACGAGTCTGTTCACCTTGCGTCTTCGGCAAATGAAATAGCAGTCAAAGAGGTAAAGGAGGAGAAATTATAATGAGTAAAACTAACCGAAAAGCATCGATTATACTATTGGCAGTTGTGCTGATAATTGTTGCTTTTCTCGGACTGATTGGATTCATTGCGGATTTTATGTGGTTTAAGGAGATGGGCTACCTTTCGGTATTCTTTAAGCAGCTGACCACTCAGCTGACGGTAGGAGTGCCGACGTTCATAGTCATAACCTTATTGGTTTATCTGTATCTGGGAATGCTCAGAAAAGGATATTTTTCACAGATAGCGTCATCTGAACCAACCAATATGAAGAGGCTAAAGAGAACTACGGTATTGCTTGCGGTGGTCTTTGGCATATTTGCCACTGTGATGACTGTATGGCAGCTGTGGTTTGATATATTGAAATTCGCCAACAGCACGGATTTTGATATTACCGATCCGCTGTTTAATTTTGACATTTCATTCTATATCTTCAAGCTGGATTTTCTTACTCAGCTTAATGAAATAATGATAGGCGTCATTATAGGCTTTATAATAATGACGGTTATATATTATACAGTGTTGCTGACGGTAAGAACTCCGGACGTGTTTAAGGAAACCGTTCCTCCGGGAGCTGAAAATGTAGACGGCAATGTTTATGAAGACGAGAGTCAGCGTTTCGGCGAAGGCGGAAATGCTGGAAACAAAGGCGGATCCGGCGATATGTTCGGAAAGTTTACGGAGGCCTTTACAGGCAGAAGGTTTGAATCAAGGCCGAGACAGAAAAAGCAGTTCGACGACGCCAACTTCAAACAACTTTTCAAAATTGCTTCCGGCAAGATAGGCGTTCTCGGTTTTATTTTCTTCATAATGCTGGGAATCAACTTCTTCCTGCAACAGTTTGACTTGCTTCATTCCCATAGCGGAGCCGTATATGGAGCCGGATTTACCGATGTCAATATAACTCTTTGGAAGCTTAGAATTCTTTGCGCGCTCTCAGTAATTGCGGCAGTTCTTTTCGTAGTTTTCATGAAGAAAAGACAGTATAAAAAACTTTTGACCGTTCCTGTGATAATGATAGCCGTGGGTCTCGTAGGAAGCGGTGCCGAGCTGCTGGTGCAGACTGTAATCGTTTCTCCTGACGAGCTGGGCAAGGAATCAAAATATATCGAAAGAAATATAGAATATACCCAGTACGCTTATCAGCTGGACGACGTTTCGATAAAGGCTTTTGAAGCGGATAACAGCCTTTCTGCGACCGATATAAATGAAAACACGGAAACAATAAACAATATACGTATTAACGACTTTAATCCTACAAAACAATTTTATAATCAGACGCAAAGTATACGTCAATATTATACCTTCAACGATGTAGATAACGACAGATATATGATCAACGGCAAGTATACCCAGACATATCTGTCTACGAGGGAAATTGACGAGACAAAAACAGGTGAATCATGGCTCAACCGTCACCTGAAATATACTCACGGCTACGGCGTAACGATTTCGCAGGTAAACCAGGTTACTGCCAGCGGCCAGCCGGATGTTCTGGTGGGAAATATTCCTCCTGAATCAAGCGTTGACGAGCTTAAAATTACAAGACCGGAAATTTACTTCGGAGAGCTTTCCAACGATTATGTCGTAGTGGGAACCAATGAGCCGGAATTCGACTATCCTTCCGGCGACAGCAACCAGTATGCTCAGTACGAGGGAACGGCGGGAATAAATATGAATCTTTTCAACCGCCTGGTATTCGCTATAAATGAAAGAAGCTTCAAGCTCCTGGTTTCTTCTAATATAGACAGCGATTCAAAAATCATAATTCACAGAAACGTTATGGACAGAATCAGAACCATAATGCCTTATCTGAATTATGAAAGCGACCCGTATATGGTAGTCGTTGACGGTAAGCTTTACTGGATGGTGGACGCATATACTACAAGCTCCAATTATCCTTACTCTCAGCCTTGCGACGCAAACGGCACCAATTATATAAGGAACTCCATCAAAGTAGTAGTTGACGCATACAATGGAGATGTAAATTTCTACGTGGTAGATGAGAAAGATCCTATCGCTCAGACCTATGCCAAAATATATCCTGAGCTCTTCAAGGATTTCGATGAAATGCCTGAAGGAATCAAGTCCCATATCCGTTATCCTAACAGATTGTTTGAAATTCAGGCGGATATATATGCAAGATACCACATGGAGGACATCAGCGCGTTCTATCTGAATGAAGATCAGTGGGACATAGCTTATGAGATTTACGGAACGGAACAGGTTCAGATAACTCCAAGCTATTACATCGCCAAGCTTCCGGGAGAGGAAAAGGCAGAGTTCTTCAACTCAATACCTTATACTCCTAAGACCAAGAAGAATATGACGGCGTTGTTTGTAGCAAGAAATGACGGAGATAATTACGGCGAGCTGGTACTTTACCAGTTCCCTAAGAGCAGAACCATTTACGGACCGGAACAGGTTGAAGCCCAGATTGACCAGAATACGGAGATTTCAAAGGAATTCTCCCTCTGGAATTCGTCGGGAGCAAAATACAGCAGAGGAAACATGTTTATAATACCTATAAATTCCTCCATATTGTATGTTGAGCCTGTATACCTGGAAGCGACTAACTCGAGTATCCCTGAGGTTAAGAGAATAATCATGGCTTACGGCGATAAGATAGCATATGAAGAAAGCCTTGCGGAGTGTCTCGTATCGTTGTTTGGCGACCAGGCTGAAGAGGGAGTCGATTCTTCGGAGAATGACGGAAGTCAGGACGGCGAACCTACAGCCCCTCAGGGAGGTTCGCAGACTCTTTCGCAAGACGAGCTGATAGATAAGGCGGTAACGGCTCTCGAAAACGCACAGAATGCACAGCAGTCGGGCGACTGGGCAGCCTACGGGGAGCATTTGGCAGAGCTTGAAGACGCTCTCAATCAGCTAACTGAATAAAGCTTTAAAGCCAGTCCTGCCGGCTCCTACGGATACGGCGGGACTTGGCGGCATATGGGAAAATATAAATAATAAACGTCACATCTGCAAAACATCAGAAGTGTAAAATGTTAAAACTTGCAAAACGGAGGTTAATAAAAAATGCTGGATTTTGATTTTGAGCGAATGCTTTTCAAAATACCGCCAAGCGAGCACACTAATGAAGAAATCGCCGAGATTTTAAAGGCGCATCCCGAGGTACAGTTCGTATCTCTGGTGGGGCTTGATATAGCCGGCAACGACACAGACGAGAGAATCCCGGTCAAATTGTTTTTAGACGATATGGACGATATGTTAGAGCACGGCGTGCAGACGGACGGTTCCAGCGTACATTTGCCTAAAATAGCAGAGTTAAACAATGCGAAGGTAGACATGATACCGGATAAAAGCGTAAACTGGTATGTGGACTACAATTTCGACAATATCTCCATGAAAACAGGCCTTCCGGTAGGAACCCTCAGAATTCCCGCGTTTCTTATACATAATGAGAAAGCAGAGGTGGGAGCGCGAGTAATCCTTAAAAAGTCAATGGAGCAATTTAAAAGCGGCCTTATGGAGCTGTTACGTCAAAATCCCTATGTGTTTGAATACATAGACGGAGCAGACAGCGCCGAGGATTTGGAAGAAATTCTTATAACAAGCGCTACCGAGCTGGAATTCTGGGTGAGGACGCCTGAGGACAAAGCTGATAAGGAACAGCTCTCCACCTCGCAGGAGCTTAAGGAACAATATTGGAAAAGAACGTACGGCCCTGTCAGGACAGCTCTTGAAAAAACGTTGGAAATTCTTGACTGCTACGGGATAGAGATGGAAATGGGACATAAGGAGGTCGGCGGCGTAAAATCCAAAATCACGCGCACGGGAAATCATGACCACATAATGGAGCAGCTTGAGATAGACTGGAAATATTCCAACGCCATGCAGGCTGCCGATAATGAAAAGCATGTAAAATACGTGGTAAGGGATGTGTTCAATCAGTTCGGCTTATCGACCACCTTCATGGCAAAGCCTGTCGAAGGAGTAGCCGGAAGCGGAGAGCACACTCATCTGGGTGTTTCAGCACGAACGAAGTCGGGTAAGGTGATAAGCCTTTTTGCAGCTGCAGAACCGAAAAAAGACTTTTTAAACCCCATAGGCTTCGGAGGACTTATGGGTATACTGAAAAACTATGAAGTAATCAATCCTTTTGTGAGCCCTTCCCTCGACGCCCTCAACAGGCTTAAGCCGGGATATGAAGCCCCCGTATGCATAGTAACCTCACTTGGACACAGCGCTCATGAACCGTCGCGGAACAGAACCATACTGATAGGGCTGGTAAGAGATGAGAGAAAACCTTTAGCGACGAGATTCGAGCTCCGTTCGCCTAATCCGAAGTCCAATACGTATCTGATACTGGCAAGCAGCTACATGGCTATGCTTGATGGTATCAGAAGTGCGCTTGAAGCGAAAAAAACACCAAAAGAACTGGAAAAATCAATTTCCAAGACCCTTGGAGAAGAGGATTTTTATCTTGAGAAGGAAAGAGAATACAGAACTGAAAAAGATGTGTTCGAGGACTTCACAGAAGAGGAGAGAAATGCCAGGTTCGGAGCAGCGCCTGCTACCGTTTGGGAGAATCTGCGAGGGTTTACAAAATATCCGGAAAAAGTCGCCGCAATATCGGGAGACGGGGTCTTTTCCGAAGCGTCTATCGAATCTTATACGGTATACGCTCTCACTCAGTGGAAAACAGAGCTTCATAACAGGACCATTCCTGAGTATATGAGAGATATAAGAGGATATGTGAAGCTTCATGGCGATGACGCAACTGATTATGATATAGATAATTGGGAAAAAATAACTTCCCTGAAGTACGAGATTGCAAAGAGCAGCTTATCGAAGAAGTGCCTCCTGGCGAGAGTGAAGGAAGCTCTCGATTGCGGGGACTTGCAGAGAGCGTCGGATTTACAGCTGGAGCTTCAGTCCAAGATGAGCATGCTTAGAAATTTATACAGTACGTACAGGAAGAACCTGTTTTAAAGAGGCTTGCGCACGTACGGAAAAGAGGATGAGATGTTAGATATTAAGAGAATAAGAGAGGATTACGAGGGTGTAAAATCTGGAGTAGAAAAGAGATGCAAAGGAGATTTCGGGCTGAGCAGAGTTCCTGAGCTCGACGCCAAAAGGAGAGAGGTTCTTGCTAAAGTAGAGCAGATGAAAAATCGCCAGAATACTGTTTCCAAAGAGATACCGAAGCTGAAAAAGGCCGGAGAAGACGCGTCTGCAATCATGGCGGAAATGAAGGCGCTTTCGGGTCAGATTAAGGAGCTGGACGGAGAGGTTGCCGAGGTAGAGAAGGAGCTTAAGGACGTTCTGTTGGGAATTCCAAACACCCCTTATAAGGACGTTCAGATAGGCGAGGACGATACGGATAATGTGGAAATGAGAAAATTCATGGAGCCGAGCGCCTTCGATTTTGAACCGAAAGCCCATTGGGACGTGGGAACGGAGCTTGATATACTCGACTTCGACAGGGCCTCTAAGATTTCCGGAGCCAGATTTACCGTATATAAAGGATTGGGAGCCAGACTCGAGAGAGCTGTAATCAACTTTATGCTTGACTTGCATACAGTTGAACAGGATTATGTTGAAATCCTTCCGCCTTTTATGGTAAACAGGGCGGCTATGACGGGAACCGGACAGCTGCCTAAGTTTGAAGAGGATATGTTCTACGTTCCGCAGAAGGACTTCTTCCTCATACCTACGGCGGAGGTCCCGGTTACAAATCTGAGAGCGCAGGAGATTATGCCTGAAGCTGAGCTTCCTGTATACTATACGGCCTACACACCTTGCTTCCGTGCGGAAGCCGGTTCAGCGGGAAGAGATACGAGAGGGCTGATACGTCAGCATCAGTTCAATAAGGTCGAGCTGGTAAAATTCGTAAAGCCCGAAACGTCTTACGAAGAGCTGGAAAAGCTGACCGCCGACGCCGAAGCAGTTCTCAAGCTCCTCGAAATTCCTTATAGAGTGGTAAGATTGAGCTCCGGAGATCTGGGCTTCTCATCAGCTATGACTTATGATATTGAGGTCTGGATGCCAAGCTACGGCAGATATGTTGAAATCTCTTCATGCAGTAACTTTGAAGACTTCCAGGCAAGAAGAGCCAATATCCGTTACAGAAATGAAGAGACAGGTAAGGCTGAGTTCGTTCACACGCTCAACGGCTCGGGTCTGGCAGTGGGAAGAACCGTCGCCGCCATTTTGGAAAACTATCAGCAGAAGGACGGTTCCGTAGTTGTTCCCGAGGCTCTGAGAAAGTATATGGGCTGTGATGTTATCTGCAAAGATTCTGACAAATAGAGCTTTGGATAAATAAGATAATTCGGATAATCGGGAGGCTGACGGCGACAGAATCTTCTCGCTTTTGACGGGGCTTGCCGGGCATCCCTGCTTTCGTGGAAGGAATATACCGCCGGACTGAAGGGAACCCTGCAGTTTTGCGCTGTTTGACGTCCTGGAAACGATAAAAAGAATAAAAAGGGATCGCCTTGCATTATGTGGTTAAAGTCTTCAATGCAGGGACGGTCTCTGTTAATATTTGAAAAATGGATGTGTTTTTCTTAAAGTTTTGTTTATTTTTTGTTGAACTTTGTAAGAAAAACTGATATTATTAGTAATATAACTAATGTACATTTTATAGCTTCTTCGTGGAATCTTTAAAAAACAGATAAAAGAACGACGTTCAATTGAGATAAAAGTTAAGAAGTTATAAAATGTATAAGGTTAAAACTTAAATCTATCAGGAGGCGTAGCATGGTAAAATACACCGTTAAGAGACTACTAATTCTAATACCTATTCTGATTGGTGTAGCATTCATTATTTTTACTATCATGGACTTTACGCCGGGCGATCCGGCCATACGTATTTTAGGGCCGGAATCATCCGTTGAAGCTCGTGAACAGCTTAGAGTGGAACTGGGCTTGGATCAGCCGTTCTGGATCCGTTTCTTTGAATATATCAAGGGCATAGTTGTAGACCTTGATTTCGGAGAATCATACAGAACGGGAAATCCTGTATTTCAGGACATCTTTGACAGAGTTCCGGTAAGCTTGACTCTGGCATTTTTAGGAATGATTTTGGCTACAGTAATGGGACTGCCGCTCGGTGTTTATTCGGCAGTTAAGCAGTATTCAAAGTCCGACAGCTTTCTTCGTGTAGCATCTACCGTACTGGTAGCGATGCCTACTTTCTGGCTGGCAATGCTTTTGATACTTATCTTTTCATTGAACCTTGGATGGCTTCCTTCAGGAGGAATTACGTACGGATGGACAAGTTACATATTGCCTACAATTACGGTAGGAGTTCCGTACGGTTCAAAAATCCTGCGTATGACGCGTTCCACAATGCTTGAGGAAATCAGGCAGGACTATGTCAGAACAGCCAGATCAAAGGGAATTCCCGAAAATACGATTATTTATAAGCATGCACTTAAAAATGCTCTGCTGCCGGTAATTACGACTATCGGTTCTTCCTTCGGAGCAATTCTCGGAGGCTCCGTAATAGCAGAAAGCGTATTTAACTTGCCCGGACTCGGCAATCTGATCGTATTATCCATTGAAGCTAAAGATACACCTTGCGTACTGGCGTGCGTACTGCTGCTGGCATTTTTCTTTGCAGTGATAATGCTTGCGGTAGATTTGGTTTATGCATTCATAGACCCGCGTATCAAGGCAAAATATGCGAAGTAGCAGACTGGAGGGCAAGTATCAATTATGAAATTATCATTTAGAAGTCGAAAAATGAAAGAAAGAGAAGAATTCGCTCTCGCCTATACTCGCGGACACAGCATGACAAGAGATATATGGCGCAGACTTCTCAGAGATAAAAGCAGCGTGATCAGCATGGGCTTTCTGTGCATTGTAATATTTCTCGCCATCTTTGCCAACTTATTGTTTGACGAGTCGGTGGTTACGATGCAGGACAGTGCAATAAGAAATCAGCCGCCTTCATTTGAACACTGGTTTGGAACCGACCTTTACGGAAGAGATATTTTCATCCGTATGGTATTCGGTTCAAGAGTTTCTCTTACCATAGGTATTGTAACCATGGCAGTCAGCATGATAATAGGAGGCCTTCTCGGAGCAGTAGCCGCTTACTTTGGCGGAAAGCTGGACGGCATAATCATGCGTATTACAGATATGTTCATGGCCATACCTGAAACTCTGCTGGCATTGTGCGTAGTTGCCGCTATGGGAGCGAGCGCAACCAGCTTGATAGTAGCTATGACTGTGGCCGCCATACCGGGCAATTGCAGACTGGTTCGTTCTACAGTGCTTGGAATCGTAGATACGGAATACGTTGAAGCAGCTCGTGCCAGCGGCATGAAGAATATAGGAATAATAGTCAAGGAAATAATTCCAAACTCCCTTGGACCTATAATAGTCGTTTCCACGCAAGGCGTAGCCAACCTGATGCTTACGGCATCCAGCCTGAGTTATCTGGGTATGGGTATACAGCCGCCTAATCCTGAATGGGGCGCTATGATAGCGGAAGCGAGAGAATTTTTAAGAAGCGATCCGTATATGTGCGTGATACCGGGAATAGTAATAGTTCTTACGGCGCTTTCCTTCAACCTTCTGGGCGACGGATTGCGCGACGCAATGGACCCGCGTCTTAAAGACTAATGTGTTAAGGAGATGGACTAATGAGTGAAAAGCTTCTTGAAATAAAAAACCTTAAAGTACAGTACAAATCAGGCGACGTGCCTGTCTGTGCAGTAAACGGCGTCGATCTTTCCCTTGAAAAGGGAGAAACTCTCGGACTCGTGGGAGAGACAGGAGCCGGCAAGACGACCACGGCTCTTGCCATACTTCGCCTGCTTCCTGAGCGTACGGGACTCATTCCGGAGGGAAGCATAACCTTTGACGGGCAGAATCTTCTGGAGGTTTCCGAAGAAGAGATGAGAACCATGGTCAGGGGCGAGAAAATCTCAATGATATTCCAGGATCCGATGACGTCTTTAAATCCGGTAATGACTGTAGGCGAGCAGATTGCCGAGGCTATAGAATACCACAACAGCACGCGAGAGGGTGAGGAGCAGATACCCGTTGACAAGAGGGTAGACGAGGTGCTTGAGCTGGTAGGTATACCGGCTTCCAGAAAAGATGAATATCCTCATCAATTTTCCGGCGGAATGAAACAGCGTGTCGTTATAGCGATGGCACTTTCCTGTGAACCGGAGCTCCTGATAGCCGACGAACCGACGACGGCGCTCGATGTAACCATACAGGCTCAGGTTTTAGCAATGATGAGCGATTTGAGAGATAAGCTGGGAACGGCAATGATACTTATCACCCATGACCTTGGTATAGTAGCGAATATCTGCGATAAAGTTGCTATAATGTATGCCGGAAAGATTATCGAAGCCGGTACGCTGGAAGATATATATGTAAAGAAAGAGCATCATCCGTATACGGTAGGACTTTTTGGCGCCATACCGAACCTGAAGGTTGAGACAAAGAGACTTTCTCCTATAGACGGACTTATGCCTGACCCTTCGGATTTGCCGAGCGGATGCTACTTCCACGACAGATGTCCGCACTGCATGGAAATATGCAAACAGACTTATCCTGACGTTTACACTGAAGGGACTCACAGCATAGCCTGTCACCTGTTCGGTAAAAAAGGCTTACAGGAGGAAAAAGATGAATAAGACAGAACAAACTCCGCTTATTGAAGTAAACGGCCTTAAAAAATATTTTAAGAAAAACGGAAAAACGCTTCATGCCGTCGATGATATCAATCTGACCATAAATAAGGGAACTACCCTTGGCGTAGTAGGCGAATCGGGCTGCGGAAAAAGTACGCTGGGCAGAACCATACTGCGTTTGCTCAAACCTACTGAAGGACAGGTTTTGTTTGACGGACATGATATAACCAAGGCCAGCGAAGCGCAAATGAGACAGTACAGGCAGTCGATGCAGATCATATTTCAGGATCCGTATTCCAGCCTGAATCCGAGAAAATCGGTAGCAGAAATCATTGCGACTCCGCTTAAAGTGAATCACATGTGCAAAGGTAAGGCCGAATTGCAGAAACGTGTGAGAGAGCTGATGGATACCGTAGGCTTGGCTGAAAGACTTTACAATTCATATCCGCATGAGCTTGACGGAGGAAGAAGACAGCGTATATGTATAGCAAGAGCCTTGGCTATAAATCCGAAATTTATAGTATGCGACGAGCCGGTTTCTGCTCTGGACGTATCTATTCAGGCGCAGATTCTTAATCTGCTGATGGATTTGCAGGAGGAAATGGGGCTGACATATATGTTCATAACCCATGACCTTTCGGTTGTTAAGCATATATCCACGGAGATAATGGTAATGTATATGGGCTGCTGTGTTGAAAAGGCTCCTGCAAAAGAGTTGTTTGAAAACCCGCTTCACCCCTATACCAAGGCGCTTTTGTCAGCGATACCTATTCCTGACATTTCGATGAGAAGCAAGAAATTGCAGCCTATCAGAGGTGAGGTAGCCAGCCCTATAGATCCTGCGCCGGGATGCAGATTTTCACCTAGATGTGATTTTTGCTGCGAGTCTTGCGTGGGAAGTGCAATTCCTTTGACTGAGGTGAGCGAGGGACATTTCGTAGCTTGCCGGTTGATGGACAAACAGAGGTAACAATTTAAAAGTTACATATAAAACCACACGCCTAACTAAGGAGGGAAAAGCAATGAAAAAGAAAATCACGGTGCTTCTGGTTTTCGTATTAGTCATGAGCTTATTTACAGCTTGCGGCGGCGGAGGCGGTAGCAAAAAATCTGAAGATGACACAATTGTTGTATACGTGCCTGATATATTCAATACTATGGTTCCGTATGACACAACTGCAAACTCCGACCAGATGGTGTTTGACCAGGTATATGAAACTCTGGCAATCACTCAAGATGACGGAAGTGTAAAGCCTTGCCTTGCGAAAGACTGGACTGTAAGCGACAACGGTCTTGAATACACCTTCAATCTGGTTGATGACGCCGTTTTCCATAACGGAGAGACCATGAAGGCATCCGATGTAGTCTTTTCATATGAAAAGTTCATGGAAACGGCTGCAAAGAAGAACTTCGTTGAAATGATCGAAAAAGTTGAAGCGGTTGACGATTATACTGTAAAAATTACACTTAGCAAGATTACGCCGCTCTTCCTGGTGTACACTAACGAAGTGCCTATCATGAGCGAAAAATTCGTAACTGAAAATGATGGTAAATTTAACGATAAAGCTTGCGGAACCGGCCCTTACGAACTGGTTTCCATTGATCCTGCCACTGCAGCTCAGCTGAAGAGCTTTGAAGATTACAGACTCGGTCCTGCCAACCTTAAGAGTCTTGAACTCCGTTGCGTAGGAGACACTTCAACTGCTACAGTTCAGCTGGAAACAGGCGAGATGGATATTATGAGAGTTGAACCTACTCAGATGGACAACATTAAGGATAATGACAAGTTTACCGTAAAAGAAGTGCAGACTCTCAAGACGGCTGTATTTGCAATCAACACTACGGTTAAGCCTCTGGACAATAAGCTTGTACGTCAGGCTCTCAACTATGCATGCGACAAGCAGACTATAATAGACGTAGCTTATGAAGGATACGCTACTCCGGCACGTTTGCAGGCCAGCGACGCTAACTGCTTCGGAGTTGACTTTGCCGGTGCGGAAGAAGTAACTTATGACCCTGACAAGGCTAAAGAACTTCTTGCTGAAGCAGGATATCCTGACGGACTGAACTTGTCAGATTACGGTGTTGTTCTTGACGTAATGGGTGGAACATACCTGGAAAAGGCGGCTCAGATTTATCAGCAGAATTTAGCTGATATAGGAGTTAAAATCGAACTGCGTAATACTTCAACGCCGGATGAAGACGCTGAAAGCGGAAACTTCTCTATGATGACTCAGACTCTGTCATACAGAGCTGACTTCTCATACAACGTATGTCAGTACGGAACTTCCGGAATAGGCGGAAACAACTTCTCACAGCTGAGTGATAAATATGTTGATGAAATGTTTGCCAAGGCTGAAAGCGAAGGAGATCAGGCTAAGCGTGAAGAACTTTACAAAGAACTGATTGCTTACATAATCGACTTAGCTCCTTCCGTACCTATTTTCCATCACGAGCTCATTTATGCATGGAACAGCAATTTAGAAGGTGTTGTACATGACTCGACAGTTCATACATACTACTTCTATGAATGGAGCTTTGCAGAGTAAAAGACATTGATTATTGTGGTGCGGCCGTGATTTTGCGGCCGCACATTCTTTTGACTTTTGGAGGCATTAAATGGATTATACAGATAAATTCGAGCCCAAGAAGGTGTTGACGCACTTTAAAAATATATGTGAAATTCCTCATGTTTCGGGACACGAGCAGGCTCTTTGCGCATACATAAAGAACTTTGCGGAAAAATGCGGGCATGAATATTTTGAAGACGAGGCGGGGAACCTCATAGTTTATGTCAACGCCAGCCAGGGATATGAAAACGTACCGCCGTTTTTAATGCAGGCGCACATGGATATGGTTCCGGCGAAAGAAGAAACGTCAGACCATGACTTTTTAACAGACCCAATCAAAACTCATCTGGTAGACGACAGATATCTCTATGCCGACGGAACTACCCTCGGAGCTGATAACGCAGTAGGCATGATGAACATGCTTGCGCTTATGGAAGATGATACGGCTGTGCATCCACCCCTCGAAATGCTCTTTACGGTAACTGAAGAGACAGGCCTTACAGGCATAAGATATGTGGATTTTTCCAGAATAAAATCGAGGAGAATGATGAATATGGACTGTGGCGACCCCGAGACTATATGCGTGTCTACAGCCGGAGCCGCCGTCTGTCTTGCCGAGCTTCCGGTTTCAAGAGAGAAGCTCAGCGGCTGCCTTATGGAAATTAAAATCGCAGGACTTCTGGGCGGTCACGGAGGACTGATGATAGACTCCGGAAGGCTGAGCGCCGTTTTGGCTATGGGCAGGATATTGTGCCGTCTGTCGGAAAAGGTAAAATTTAACATGGTCGTCACAGGTCTTGAAAGGCTCAGTGGTATCGCTCCGGAAATGAACGCTGTTATCGCTCTCAGGGAAGATGATGCGGAAATTGCCTCTTCCCTTGTGGCAGAGGAAGCTAAAAGGATATGCGATGAATACGAAGACCCTGAGAAAAATCTTACAATAGCCTTTGAAAAATATTGCGGAAAAGAGCCGGATACGATGCTGGACGAGAAATCCAGCAGAGCTTTGGAGAGAGTTTTGTATCTGATGCCTTTCGGCGTGACCAAGAGAGACTGGCAGGAAAAGGAGACCGTACTGTGCTCCAACAATACCGTTGAAATATTATTAAAGGACGATTGCTTTGAAGTAGAGACAATGGTCAGATCTCCGTGGGATGCGGTAAAGGAAGAACTGGTCGAAAGGATGAAGCTTCTTATGGAGCTTTGCGGCGCTGAGCTTACAGTGAAGGACAGCTTTTCGGGCTGGCCGTACCGCAAGAATTCTCCTCTCAGGGAACTGTGCTTTGAGGCATATAGGGAAATGACGGGAAGAGAACTCAAGACCGAGAAAGAAAATGCGTGTGCCGAAACAGGCATAATTTTAGGCGCGCTTCCCGATATGGACTGTATCGCAATAGCGCCTCTCAGCAAGGGGGCGCATACGCCTAAGGAATATCTTGATCTTTGTTCTGTTAAGCCTTTCTGGGAGTTTCTTTTATTGCTGCTCAGAAAAATGTGTGAGGAATAAACAGCAAAGAAACTTTGGAAACAGAATAGTCGGCAGGAATAAAACAATCATATGAAATATAAAAGGACGGAGAGGCGCAAAGCAAAGCGCGATCCGTCTTTTTGACTTTAGGTCTTTTGAAGGGACGGCCGCAGCAGATGAAAGAAAGGAGGACTTTGCTTTCTATTTGCAAAGCCCCTTTAAAAACAGAGGCAGCACCGTCGCCGAATACTGGCAAAGCGAATAATTTCCGTTGCAAAGGCACCAGTCGTACATCAGACCACGCTCGAACATGGCATATGCTCTGGTGATGTCGTTTATCGAAAGCTCTTCTCTGAAATATCCGCTTTGCTGACCGTCTATGGCGATTTGTCTCAGGAGCTTGTAATAGGTTCTGTTTGTCGAAAGCAGATGCTTCTCGCCGCTGGTTATGAGCTGGCTTGCGAACAGCTGGGACAGCAAATCAACGGAAACCGTGTTTTCAATCATCAGAAACAGCTCCTTGTTCAAGTATATGAGCTTATCTATGGGAGAAAGATTGTCGTCCATGGTTTCTATAAGTTCTTCATATTTTTCATCGAACAGATAGGATAAGGAGCTGAGCAGAGCGTCCTTCCCGTCGAAGTAATGATAGAAAGAACCTTTGGAGGTACCGGAGGCTTCAACTATCTCATCTATAGTCGTGTCATCGTATCCTTGCTGATAAAACAGCCGCCATGCAGCGGAGACGATTTTTCCTTTTGTGTTTCTGGAGGATTTCTTTTTCACTATGAGCTTGCACTCCTCTCCTTGTTTTATATGTTTATTTTTTGATACAATTTATAGTATAGAATTTAGTATAATAAAAAAATATTGAAATTTCAATATAATTTATAAAAATATGCTGATAAGTTATTGAAAAAAGTATATACTTAATTCCGTATTTTATTCTTGTTTTAACTGTGTTAAAATGATTAAGCTGAAAAGAAGATAAAAAGAAGAGGAAAAAGAAATGAGTTTTAAATTAGCGAAATACATAGAACCGGATTTTACAGAAGAAAGATTTACAAAAGCGCCCGATGCAAGGCTTGTAACCGCCCCGCGCGCCAAGGCGGCGCCTGTGGGCTTTCATGCAACGTCTATATTTCCGGAATATTTTAAAATAGAAGGCCGATGGTATCTTGCCGAAGACAGCAGGATGGACGCTGTGCCTGTGTGGGACGGCGAGAGGATAAGAGTCGTAGAGTTCAGAAATATAAGAGAAGGCGATCTTGTCGTGGTGGGAAGAACGGAGGACGCTTCCGAGGGGATATACGTTCATGTGGACTGCTGGACTAAAGAAGAGGAAGAGGATGCAAAAAACACCTTTGCTTTTCGCCAGAGCAGGAGCAGGGAGACTTCCTTTACTCAGGATTATGAAGATTTGGCGGAGCTTTTAAAGCATGAAAAGGAAAACGGAGGCTACGTAGTATGGGTGCTCGGTCCTGCGTGCAGCTTCGACGTAGAGGCGAGGCGGGTTATGGGAGAATTGATTGCCAAAGGATACTGCCAGGCGCTTCTTGCAGGCAACGCCCTTGCGACTCACGACCTTGAAGGCGCATATCTGGGAACGGCTCTTGGATGCAACATCAAGAACCAGAAGCTCCATTTCAACGGCCATTATAATCACCTTGATACTATAAATGCGATAAACACATACGGCTCAATTCCTGATTTTATAAAAGGCGAAAATATAGACAACGGCATAATATACAACTGCGTTAAGCATAGAGTTCCGTTCGTTCTGAACGGTTCGATAAGAGACGACGGACCGCTGCCTGAAGTTTTCGAGCATGCTTATGTAGGCCAGGATACGATAAGGATGCACGTGAGAAAGGCCACCACCGTCATAGGAATGGCTACGGTTCTTCATACCATCGCTACGGGAAACATGACGCCTACCTATAGAAAGCTTGCCGACGGCACTATAAGGCCGATATATTTCTATATGGTGGATACTTCGGAATTTGCAGCCAACAAACTCGGGGACAGAGGAAGTCTGTCGGCTAAGGGAATAGTAACCAACGTACAGGACTTTATGAGAAACGTAGGCGCAGGATTGGGCCTGTAAAGACCTGGAATAAGACAGGGGTTCGTAAAAGGACAGGTGGGTTTATTTTATGACGCAGGGAATCAGAGAGTTTTTAACCGGGCATGAACTGTCAAGGCCCGTATCGTTTCACATGCCCGGCCATAAGGGCTATGACTTTTTTGAAAGGAACGGCTTCGGGGAGGCTGTAAGAAGATTGGCCTCGTGGGATATTACGGAAATATACGGCGCAGACAATTTGTTTCAGCCTGAAACCGTAATACGGAAGACGATGGAAAAATATGAGAGGCTTTACGGCGCAAAAAAATCGTATCTGCTTGTAAACGGCAGCTCTTCGGGGATAATAGCCTCTGTTCTTGCCTCGGTGCCAAAGGGCGGCAAGCTTATTATGGCCCGCAACTGCCACAAATCCGTTTTCAATGCTCTGCGCCTTGGGGACATAGAGCCTGTATATGCCTTTCCGTATATGGAGGAGAAATACGGTATTTCGGGCGAAATTCTCACGACTGAAATAGAAAAATGTATGGAGGAAAATCCCGACGCTTCTGCCGTAATAATTCCAAGCCCGAATTATTATGGTATTTGCAGCGATATTGAGGAAATTTCCCGGAGAGTACATGAAAGAGACGGCGTTTTGATTGTCGATCAGGCGCATGGCGCTCATCTTAAGTTTTTTAGAGACATCGGCAATAATACGGCTTCCGAGGCGGTTACAATTCCGCGGGCGGCTGAAGAGCTGGGAGCTGATGCGGTTATAAACAGCACTCATAAGACGCTGGCCTCATTTACGCAGACGGCGGTTCTCAATATTTGCAGTGACAGAATAGACACTAATTCCATAGAGGATAAGCTTCAGATCATGGAAAGCTCCAGCCCGTCATATCCTTTAATGGCAACTCTTGATATAAACGCTGATATTCTTGAAGCCTGCGGCCGAAAATTAGCTGAGGAATGGCTGGAAAATGTCAAATGGTTTTATGAAGAGGCAGGGAAAATAGAAGGGCTTGCTCTGATGAAAAGCGGCAGGCTGGATTATACAAAGCTTAATATAGACATGTCCAGTCTTGGTTGTGACGGAGCTTGCTTGGAAAAATTTCTGATAGGACGCGGAATCTTTCCTGAATTAGTTTCAGGAGATATAGTCATGTGTATGACCGGTATAGGAAATACGAGGAAGGATTATGAGCGGCTTATCGAGGCGCTTAGCGATTTGTCTTGGCTTGGAGGAAAAACTTGCGGTTTCGATGGAAAAGATTTGAGCTCCGGATCCTGTGGCAGCCTTGAAATTGGAGCCGGAGGGGGCTCTTTGAAGGAATTTGCGACAAAAAACAAGATTGTTTCCCTGCCGTCAAGGCTTGAGCTGGGAGATATTCCCAAGGAAAAGGAGCTTGTGCATATAGAGGAGGCGGCCGGGAGGGTTTGCGCCGCCGCCGTGATACCTTATCCTCCCGGAATTCCCCTTGTGTGTCCGGGAGAGGTTTTTACCCGGGAAATCACCGATTACGTTAAAAAGCAAAGAGAGGCGGGAGAAAAGGTTGTCGGAGTAGACGAAGCTCTTTGCGTATGGGTCGGGAAGCAGCGCATTCCCGGCAGAGGATAGAATTTTCCTGCAAAAATTAGAGACGTATAGCCAATCGAACAGGCAGATATTGCCTTCGTGCTTGCATAGAAAATCCGGAATTTCAACGAGAAAGAGCCGGATTTTTTGTTGCTGCGGCAACTTCACGGGGATAATTGTGAAATTTTTTGATGATTTTTGAAGCATTGTGTTGTATAATATATTGCGTATGATTATGTATAATTTTTAGAAAGGAAGGTCTCAACAAATGAGTCACAAACATTTACACAGCATCCATGTGAATCATTACAAGCACACTGCCGGTTGTGCTACAGAAGTAATGCCTATTCCTGATGTTGTAAAAATTTCCATGTCTCAGCATATTGGAGCACCTTGCAAGCCTTTAGTACAAAAGGGTGACTACGTTAAAGTAGGTCAGCTTTTAGGTGATGTTGACGCCTTTGTAAGCGCGCCGATCCACTCCAGTGTTTCGGGAACGGTAACAGGCATAGAAGAACAGCGTTCCGCCATGGGAGGCGCAGATACTTTAGTTGTTATCGAAACGGATAAGAAACAGGAAATTTACGAAGAAATCAAACCGCCGGCAGTCGACGATCTGTCTGGATTTATCAAGGCAATTAGAGACAGCGGCCTGGTAGGCTTGGGAGGAGCCTCATTCCCTACCCACATTAAATTTAATCCTAAAAACATTGATGATGTTCATACTCTCATCGTCAATGCGGCGGAATGTGAGCCTTTTATCACTTCCGACCACAGACTGATGCTGGAAGATACCGAAGATTTAATCAGCGGTATGCAGCTTGCAATGAAGTATATAGGCCTTGACGAAGGTTTTATCGGAATTGAAGAAAACAAACCTGATGCCATAGCCCATATAGACAAGGTTCTGGCAGACAAAGGCATTACAAATATTAAGACTTTCAAGCTTCAGGCCAGATATCCGAAGGGAGCTGAGAGAGTTCTGGTTTATGAAATCACGGGAAAGACTATGAATGCAGGCGTTTTGCCGGCAGATTTGGGAGTAATTCTTTCCAATGTAACCACTTTCGCAAAGGTGGGCGAATATTTCAGAACGGGAATGCCTTTGGTTTCCAAGAGAATGACGGTTGACGGCGACGCAGTAGCTCAGCCTAAGAACGTTATAGCTCCTATCGGCGCCATGATCAGCGACGTCATCGCTTTTTGCGGAGGGTATAAGCAGGAGCCGAGAAAGATTTTGATGGGCGGCCCTATGATGGGAAGAGCCATTTTCTCAGATGAAATGCCTATCGTTAAGAACAATAACGCCATACTTGCGTTCTCCAAAGCTCAGGCGATGGTAAAAGAAGAAACTGCTTGTATCAACTGCGGCAGATGTCATCAGGCATGTCCGTTTAATCTCATTCCTACTGCTCTGGCAGACGCATATGAAAGAAGAGACGCACAGGCTCTTTCAGATCTCAAAGTAATGCAGTGCATGGAATGTGGAAGCTGTTCATACGTCTGCCCGGCGAGAAGACCTCTGGGCTTCACAAACAAGCTTGGAAAAGCTGTGGTAAAGGAGGCTGGAATTAAGTAATGGAAAAGAAAACTTACAATAATTTAGTAGTATCGTCAGCTCCTCATATCGTAAGCAATATGGACACAAGCAGAATTATGATGATGGTAATTTTGGCTCTCGTGCCTTCTCTGCTTGTCAGCGTTTATGTTTTCGGAATGAGAGTGCTCTCTCTGACTGCGGTATGCGTCGTAGCTTCCGTATTCTTTGAATGGGTATGGAATGTTCTGATGCATAAGAGACAGACCGTGGGCGATTTGAGTGCCGTTGTAACGGGTGTGCTTATCGCATTCAACGTTCCTTCCGGCCTTCCGTACTGGATTGCCA
Organism: uncultured Clostridia bacterium; assembly: GCA_937900415.1. Taxonomy (GTDB): domain Bacteria; phylum Bacillota; class Clostridia; order Peptostreptococcales; family Anaerovoracaceae; genus Fimisoma. The sequence continues at coordinate 30,181 of CALCEY010000012.1, read as the reverse complement.
TAGTAGGATGCTTTGTGGCTATAATCATCGTTAAGCAGCTGTTCGGAGGTGTAGGCAAGAATATTGCTAATCCTGCTATTACGGCAAGAATAGTTCTTTTCATTTCCTTTGCCACAGAAATGACCACATGGCCGCTTCCTAAAATGGCCACAGATGCCGTTTCAACTGCTACTCCTCTCGGAGTACTGGCAGAAGGAGGAGAGCTCCCGAGTAATCTCGAGATGTTCTTAGGATTCATAGGCGGCTCAATGGGCGAGGTCAGCGCTATAGCTCTGCTGGTAGGCGGCCTGTTCCTGATATGGAAAAAGATAATAAGCCCTATCATACCGGTTGCCTTTATAGGAACTGTATTCGTGTTTGCATTCATATACTATACCGCTACAGGCGAAGACGCGCTGAATATGGCCGTGTTCCATATTTTAGCCGGCGGCGTAATGCTGGGAGCGTTCTTTATGGCCACGGACTACGTTACGACCCCGCTGCTTCCGATGGGAAAAGTCGTATTCGGAATAGGCTGCGGTTTGATTACCATGGTTATAAGACTCTGGGGACAGTATCCTGAGGGCGTATCCTTCTCGATACTGCTCATGAACTGCCTGACACCGCTCATCAACAACTTCTTCCAGAAGAGAATGTATGGAGGTGCTAAGAAAAATGAAAAGTAATACATTTAAAGAATACATACAGCCGGTAGTCGTTCTCGTAGCAATTTGTCTGATGATTACCTTCGCACTTGCATATGTGAACTCCATTACCGAACCTATAATTGAGGAGAACACGATAAAAGCGGCCGACGCTTCAAGAGCCGAGCTGCTTCCTGCGGCAAAGAGCTTTGAAAAGTACGAGGGAGACCTGGTTGTAGCAGTTCCTGAAAAGGTATTTGTTACTGAATGTTATGTTGCAGATGGTGTCGGAATGGTAGTTACGGTTCAGACTGCTTCTTTCGGAGGTCTTATTACAGAGATGATAGGTATCGACAACGAGGGAAGCATAACGGGCGTTAAGGTAACTGCACATAAAGACACTAAGGGTCTTGGAACCAAGGCTCATGAATCAGGATACCTTGAGCAGTATGCAGGTTTGACCGAGCTTTCAGGCGCTGATAATATAAAAGGCGATTCCGCCGTTTCATATGTAAGCGGAGCTACCATATCCTCCAACGGCGTTTACCAGGGAGTATGCGCAGCGCTGCAGCAGTATCAAGCAGTTCAGGGAGGTGCTAACTAATGAAAGAAAAAGCAAGTAGATTAGCAGTCCTTACAAAGGGCATAATTAAAGAAAACCCTAACCTGGTATTATTGCTGGGAACCTGTCCTACGCTTGCGACCACATCGTCGGCGTTCAACGGCATGGGTATGGGTATAGCGGCTACCGCCGTACTTATCTGCTCCAACATCGCAATTTCGCTGTTGGCAAAGATTATTCCTGATAAAGTAAGAATCCCGTGCTATATCGTATTGATAGCAGGCTTCGTAACTTTGGTGCAATTTATCGTTCAGGCGTTCGCAGAACCGCTCTACAACTCATTGGGAGTATTCCTGCCGCTGATCGTAGTTAACTGTATAATTCTCGGAAGAGCAGAAATGTTCGCCAACAAAAACGGAGTCCTCGATTCCGCTTTAGATGGTATTGGAATGGGTCTGGGCTTTACTCTGTCTTTGACTTTCATCGGAGCCATAAGAGAAATAATCGGAGCGGGAACTATCTTCTCCGGTTTCTTCCTCGGCGGCGAAGAGCTTGCTCAGAAGCTTACCATTTCTATTCCGTTCATATCAGAGCATCCTATGCTTATCATAGCTCTTGCCCCGGGCGGATTCTTCGTGTACGCTTGTGCTATCGCGATAGTGAACAAAATACTTCAGTCAAAGGGTAAGAAACCGAGAAACTTCAGCTGTCAGGGCTGTGCCATGGCTTCTGTATGTCAACAAGAAAAGTGTCTTGAAGAATTAGAGAAAGGAGTTGAAGCATAATGTCAGGTTATCTAACTATTTTGCTGGGAATAATCCTGGTGAACAACTATGTTCTCGCTCAATTTCTCGGTATCTGTCCATTCTTAGGTGTATCCAAAAAACTGGATTCAGCAGTCGGCATGGGTGTTGCCGTTACCTTTGTAATGGTATTGGCTACCGCAGCTACATGGCCTATAATGCAGATTTTGAACGATCAGAACATAGCTTATTTGCAGACTATAGTGTTTATTCTCATCATAGCCGCTCTGGTTCAGTTTGTTGAGATGGCTTTGAAGAAATTTATCCCTTCGCTCCATAAAGCGCTGGGTGTATATTTACCGCTTATAACCACAAACTGCGCAGTGCTGGGAGTATGTATTTCCAACATTGATTCGGGATACAATTATCTTGAGTCTCTTGTAAATTCCTTCGGTGCGGGCGTAGGTTTCCTTTTGGCAATGATTATTTTCTCGGGAATGAGAAGCAAGCTTGAAGGAAACAACGAAATTCCGGCGCCTTTCCAGGGAGTTCCGATTACGATGACAACTGCGGCTCTCCTGTCGCTGGCGTTCATGGGCTTTGGCGGATTAGTGTAGGATAAGGAGGCGAATTAAGAAATGATGGATATTTTAATACCGGTATTGCTGGTAGTAGCAATGGGTTTCGTCCTTGCCGTCATCTTGACTGTCGCATCGAAGATATTCTTTGTGCCCGTAGATGAAACGGTTACAAACTTAAGAGCCGAACTTCCGGGCGCCAACTGCGGAGCATGCGGATTTGCCGGATGTGACGATTATGCGGCTGCGCTTGCTGCGGATCATGAAATAGGAACGTCTAAATGTCCCGTAGGCGGAGCGGCTGTTGCAGCTAAACTTGCTGAAATCCTCGGCGTAGAGGCAGGCTCGGCAGAGCCCCAGGTCGCTGTGGTAATGTGCAACGGCAATGCTCAGGCTTCAAAGAAAATTATGGAATATCAGGGACTTTCAACTTGTGCGGCAGCTAAGCAGATGTTCGGCGGACTCAATATGTGCGCTCACGGCTGTCTGGGTCTAGGTGACTGTCAGGCGGCGTGCCCTTACGGCGCAATACAGGTTTGCGACGGCGTAGCCGTTGTGAACAGGGATATATGCGTAGGCTGCGGCATCTGTGCCAAGACCTGTCCGAACCATGTTATCAGGATAGCTCCTGCAAAGAGCAAGGTTATCGTTCAGTGTCATTCCACTGATCCCGGCGCCAAGACAAGGAAAGCTTGCACCAACGGATGCATAGGATGTAAGAAGTGCGAAAAGGCATGTAAGTTTGACGCTGTCAAGGTTGAGAATAATCTAGCGATGATTGACCCTGAAAAATGTAAGAACTGTGGTCTTTGTGCCAAGGAGTGTCCTACAGGTGCAATAATAAACCTCAGAGCAAAAAGAAAACCGGCGGCTCCTGCGGCAGAAGCCACAGAAGCAAAAGAAGCATAAGAACAACCTTTCTATTAAATATTAGAATCCTCTGCGCGGTGCATTTCATCATGAAATGCACCGCCGCGGGGGATTTTTAGTACATATATAGAAGCCGGTGAGCGGGTGCAACTCCGGTTTGCGGGATAAGCCATAAGATGTTATGGCGGTGAATTCCCTTGACGGATGATTCCCTTGACGGATGGTGAATTTACTTGAAGTGTGGTGAATTCCCTTGACGGGCGCAGGATTTTTAGATATACTATAAAAAAGGGTTTTGAATCTGTCGGCAGGAAGCCGAACTGAGCAGCTAAGAATAGCAGCCTTGTAAACCCGGTTTGAAGGATTGGTTTGTCAGATTTTAATGTATACTATTGAAGGTATGCAGCTTTCCAGCAGGGAAGCTTGTATATCTTTTATTTTTTGCCCGAATAAATAAAGCGAAGAAAGGAAAAAAGTACAGATATATGAAGCTTGTGGATTTTTTTAAAGAAAACGATAAAGCTGCCGTGGCTTTTTCCGGCGGCGTGGATTCGGCATATTTGCTTTATGAGGCGGCACGCAGCAAAGCAGAAATCAGAGCCTATTATGTGAAATCTGCCTTTCAGCCGCAGTTTGAGACGGAGGACGCAGTAAAGCTTGCGAAGCAGCTCGGCGTCGACATAAAAATCATCGCGCTTGATGTTTTGAGATTTAAAGATATTGCCGAAAACCCCAAGGACAGGTGTTATCATTGCAAGAGGAAAATTTTTGAAGCGATTATCAAGAACGCCGAGGAGGACGGATTTGATATGATTTTGGACGGTACCAACGCTTCCGACGATGAGGCGGATCGTCCGGGAATGAAGGCTTTACGGGAGCTTAAAATTCGTTCTCCTCTTAGAGAGCATGGACTAACAAAGGAAGAGATACGAAAATTGTCTGAAGAAGCAGGGCTTTTTACATGGAATAAGCCGGCCTATTCATGTTTGGCCACGCGAATCTCTTTCGGCGAGGAAATCACTTCGGAGAAGCTTGCGGCGACGGAAAAAGCCGAGCAGTTTCTCAACTCGCTGGGATTTACAGATTTAAGAGTGAGAATGGAAAAACGGGCGGCAAAAATTCAACTTCCGGAAACGGAGCTTGACTTACTTATGGGGCACAGAAAACAGATCATTTCTGAGCTTAAAAAATATTATACTTCTGTGCTTTTAGATTTGGAGGTAAGAGAATGAACGATATAAAAGCTGTTTTAGAAGCTGTACAAGCAGGGACGATGCCGGTAGAGGAGGCATTGCTTACCATTAAAAAAGCGCCTTTTGAGGACATAGGATATGCAAAGGTCGATATGCACCGCAATGTATTGCAAGGAGCTGCGGAAGTGATTTACGGAGAAGGAAAAACTGCAGAGCAGATGCTTGGAATTATAGAGAAAATGAAACAAGGCGGTCAGAAAACCATATTGATTACGAGGCTATCAGAGGAAAACGCCGCAGTTATTTCCGAAAAATATGATTTAGATTATGACAGGCAGGCGAGAGTGGGAATCATAGGAGAAAAACCTCGTCCCGATGGAATCGGGAAGATAGTTGTGGCAACAGGAGGTACTTCTGACATTCCTGTCGCGGAGGAAGCGGCTCTCACATGCGAGGCTCACGGCAACGAAGTGGTAAGGATATATGATGTGGGGGTAGCGGGTATACACAGGCTGCTTTCGCATATGGACGATATTATGACAGCCTCCGTTATAATCGCAATAGCGGGAATGGAGGGAGCGCTCGCAAGCGTTATAGGAGGAATGGCAGACTGTCCGGTCATCGCAGTTCCGACCAGCGTAGGCTACGGCGCTTCATTTAATGGTATTTCGGCGCTTTTGTCCATGCTTAATTCCTGTGCCAGCGGAGTATCGGTGGTAAATATCGATAATGGCTTTGGAGCCGGTTATCTGGCTGGAATGATAAATCATATGGGGGTGAAAAAATGAAAATATTATATTTGGACTGCGGAATGGGTGCGGCAGGAGATATGCTGACGGCTGCGCTCCTGGAACTTTTGCCTGACCGTGAAGCATTTTTAAACAAAATCAATTCCGCGGGAATTCCGGGGGTGAAGTTTAAGGCAGAGCCTTCGATTAAATGCGGGATTACCGGAACTCATGTTTCTGTGACGGTTTTCGGAGCTGAGGAAGAAAGTGAAGATTGCGGTCACGAGCATTCCCATAGCCACGAGCATTCCCATAGCCATGAGCATTCCCACAGTCACGAGCATTCCCACAACAGTCTGCATGATATTGAGCATATGGTGACGGAACACTTAAACCTTTCGGAAAAGGTTAAAGGAGATGTGATAAAGGTATATGAGCTTATCGCCGAGGCTGAAAGCAAAGCGCACGGCGTTCCCGTTACAAAAATTCATTTTCACGAAGTAGGGTCTTTAGACGCCGTCGCTGATGTTGCTGCGGTATGCATGCTGCTTGAACAGCTTGCGCCTGATAAAATCATAGCCTCTCCGATTCATGTGGGAAGCGGCATGGTAAGATGCGCGCATGGTATTTTACCTGTTCCTGCACCGGCAACAGCGCATATATTGAAAAACGTGCCTATATATGGCGGAAATATAGAAGGAGAATTATGTACGCCTACCGGAGCAGCCTTGCTCAAGCATTTTGTTGACGGCTTCGGGCAGATGCCTGTAATGAAGCTTGAGAACATAGGCTACGGAATGGGCAAGAAGGATTTTGCTGCGGCTAATTGTGTGCGCGCCTTGCTGGGTGAAACGGCAGATAAGGGTGAGGTAATAGTGCAGCTAAGCTGCAATATAGACGATATGACAGCAGAATCGCTGGGATTTGCCATGGAAAGGCTTCTTTCCGCCGGGGCACTGGACGTATATACGGCTCCGATCGGCATGAAAAAATCAAGGCCCGCAACTCTTTTGAGCGTTATATGCAGAGAGGCGGAACGGGAAGAGATGGTACGGCTCATCTTTAAATATACGACCACTTTGGGAATCAGAGAGCAGCTGAGCAGGAGATACACGCTTGAACGTTCTGTTGAGACGGAGGATACTCCCTACGGCAAAGTTAGAAAGAAAGTTGCCAGAGGGTACGGAATAGAAAGATATAAATATGAGTATGAGGATATCGCTGAACTTGCACGGCGTGAAAATGTTTCGCCGGATGATTTGAGATCCCTTTTGGAGCGCAGCGGAAAATAACAGATGCAAGGCCTTATAGGGAGATGTATTTTAGACATTTGAGAAAAAGAGAAAGAAAAATGAAGAAAATTTTGACGATACTTTTGACAATGCTGATTGTTTTCGGCTTTACTGCCTGCGGAGGTCAAAACGGAGAGGATGGAAAGACAGCGTCCAAAGGAGAAACATATACTATAACCGATATGGCAGGCCGGGAGGTGGAAATACCGGCGGAAACAGAAAGGATAGCGGCTGTCAACAGTGCGGCGCGGATTATAACGTATGCCGGCGCGGCAGATAAGCTTGTCGGAGTAACAGACCTGGACAAAAAAGGAGAACCGGGAATGCCGTATGCCTACGTTAATAAAGAAAGATTTGAAAAGCTTGCATCTACAGGATCAGGAGGAAGCGGAGATACAACATATGCCGAAGAATTGACAGTTCTTGCGCCTGACTTGATTTTTGCGTTTTCTGTAGACGCCGCAGCTTTAGACGAACTTTCGCGGCAGACTGGGATTCCGGTAGTGGGCCTTTATGCAACCGACATGTTTTCTGATGATTTTTTCGGTTCCCTGACGCTGGTCGGAGCTGTAATGGGAACCGAAGATCAGGCCGACAAGGTTATTGCAGCTGTAAAAGGATGGCAGAAGGATTTAAACGACAGGACGAAGGATATAAAAGAAGAAGAAAAGCCGGAGGTTTACATGGGGGCTATGGGCTTCCGCGGCCCTCATGGATTTGAAGGAACCTGCGGACTTTACCCTCCCTTCGTTGCGATAAACGCAAAAAACGTCGTCGATGAAACCGGTCAGACAGGGGCTTTACTCATAGATCTTGAAAAGGTTACAGTTTGGGATCCGGAAATAATATTCATCAACCCGTCAAGTCTGTATCTGGTAAAAGAGGACTACGAAAAGAATTCTGCCTTTTATGACAATCTGACTGCCGTGAAGGAAGGAAAGCTGTACAGCCAGGTGTCTTACAATTATAATTCAACCAATATGGAAATAGCCATAGCAGACGCCTATTATGCCGGCAGCATTATCTACCCGGATGCTTTTTCTGATATTGATTTCAACGAAAAGGCTGAAGAAATATTTACGACGATGCTCGGGCGGGAATATCTTGATGTCCTTGATGAGGCCGGAATAGGCTTTGGCAGACTTACGATCGGAGAGTAACATATATGTCGTCTTTAACAAACATAGAAAGCTATAAAGGATATATAAGATTTAAAAAAATCTTTCTGCTACTGCTCGTCGTCATAATGGCAGCGACAGGCATAATCGCCATTGCCTGCGGCTCGTCAGGCCTGTCGGTTTATCAGGTGCTCGCCACCCTTTTAGGGCGGGGAACTGAGCAGACAGAGGTGATTGTTTTTAACATCCGCCTGCCGAGAGTCATAACAGCCATTGTAGCCGGAACGGGATTGGCTGTGGTGGGCTGCGTCATGCAGAGCCTTTTAAAAAATCCGCTGGCCTCCTCCTCCACTTTGGGAGTTTCCCAAGGGGCGGCCTTTGGGGCGGCCTTTGCCATAATAGCTCTGGGAGCAGGCATGCAAAACCAGACTGTAGATGGAGTAACTTTTTCGGAGCCATATAAGATTTCCATATGTGCCTTTGCAGGCTCGATGATGTCCACCATAGTCATTCTGGTGCTGTCAAAGGTAAAGAGGATTACTCCTGAAATGATGGTTTTAGCGGGCGTAGCTCTTTCTTCTGTTTTTTCCGGAGGGACGACTCTGTTGCAGTATTTTGCCGATGACGTAAAGGTAGCAGCGGTGGTTTTTTGGACCTTCGGAAATCTGGGAAGCACATCATGGAGAGAAATTATAATAATGACGGTTGTTGTGGCTGCGTCACTGATTTACTTCATGTTAAATCGCTGGAATTACAACGCTATGCAAAACGGTGAAAATACCGCCAAGGGTCTTGGCGTCAATGTGGAGGGTATGCGTATTGTCGGAATGATAGTCTGCTCGATGACGGCCTCCGTCATCGTTTCATATATAGGGATAATCAATTTCATCGGCCTCATATCGCCTCACCTCATGCGTAGGGTCATAGGCAGCGATTACCGTTATCTGCTTCCGGCCTCCGCAATGGGCGGCGCGATACTGTTGCTCCTGAGCGATACCGCAGCGAGGCTTGCAGTGCAGCCTGCGGTGCTTCCAATAGGCGCAATCACCTCGTTTTTAGGGGCGCCTCTGTTTATGTATCTTATTTTCAAAGGAGGAAGGGGAAGATGATTGAGGCAAAGAACCTTAGTTTTACATATCGCTGCGGCAGGAACGTTCTGAACGATGTTTCGTTTGACCTCGGGGCCGGTCACTGCCTTGCCCTGCTGGGAAACAACGGAGCCGGTAAAAGCACTCTTCTGAAATGCCTTAACAGGATACTATCTCCTGAAGCCGGGATTGTTACGGTATCGGGGCAGAATATTTCAAAGATGAAGAGAAATGAGATAGCTCAAAGGATGGCTTACGTGGAGCAGCATAACGAGGGCAGCCGCCTCACCGTGTTCGATGCGGTTTTGCTCGGAAGAAAACCATACATAAAGCTGGAGCCTGCTGAAGAGGATATAGAGATAGCAAAGAAAGCCATAATCAGAATGGAGCTGGAGAGCTATGCGCTTCGTTACGTAAACGAGCTTTCGGGAGGAGAGCTTCAGAAAGTCGTGCTTGCTCGTGCGCTCACCCAGCAGCCTGACGTATTGCTTTTGGATGAGCCTACTGCAAGCCTGGATATTTATAACCAGCATGAGGTTATGAGGACGGTAAACGAAATAGCGAAAAAGGACGATATACTGGTAATTGTGGTTATACACGACTTGAATCTTGCGGTAAGATATTGCGACCGCTTTATGTTCGTTAAGGACGGCGGGGTGTATTGCTACGGGGATTCTTCTGTTCTGACTGACGAAGTGGTGTCGGAGGTGTATAATGTTCCGGTAAAAATACATGAAATAGACGGGCAGAGGATAGTAATAGTACAATAAGGAATTAAGGAGAACAGTTATGAATGAAAACAGAGAGCTTTGGGAGAAATGCGTTGCGTTTCACGGACATGAATGCGGTGGTTTAACGATTGGCTATAAGGCGGCGCTCTATGCCGCTGAGCTTTTGGAGCTTACCTTCTCGGAAGATGAAAGCGTTGTATGTATAAGTGAAAATGACGCCTGCGGTGTAGACGCTATACAGGTGATATTGGGATGCTCGGCAGGCAAGGGGAATTTGCTTTTTCATGTTCGCGGAAAGCAGGCTTTTTCCTTTTACAATCGAACCTCGGGCAAATCGGTTCGACTTGTGTTAAGGCCAAGGCAATCAGATATGACAAGAGAGGAAGCCTTTGAATATTATCAGAAAACCGATTTCAGGGATATGTTCGACATAAAAGAGACTGTAATTCCATTACCACGGCAAGCACGTTTGTTTGAATCATATACATGCGAGTGCTGCGGTGAAAGCACAGGAGCCAACTGGATTAGGATTTCAGAAGGTAAAAAACTGTGTCTGGATTGCTACAGCTCTTATGACAGGTTTAATGTGTAACCTTTCTTTTGTGGCCGAATAATTTTAATGAAAGAAATTTAAAAAATATGGCTTGCGAAAATCCACAGAAGGGTGTAGTATATAAAAGAACAAACGTTCTTAGAAGGCTGCGGCTGAATTGCTGCTTAGGTTATAGATATATTTTGAATTTTGGGGAGAGCGAAACACCATGGCTAAAAAAGCGAAGTCTGTATTTGTATGTCAGGAATGTGGATATGAAAGCCCGACATGGATGGGACAATGTATATGCGGCGCTTGGAATTCTTTCGTAGAAGAAAAAGAGGCTTTTCACGCAGTCGCCGACGATAGGAGAAGAACATCGAAGGACAGTAAGCCCGTTAAATTAAAAGAAGTAGGAGCAAGAGAATACAGCAGAATAGACACAGGTATAGGTGAGCTTAATCGTGTTTTAGGAGGAGGACTGGTGCGAGGTTCTCTCGTTTTGATTTCCGGTGAACCGGGAATAGGAAAATCTACGGTTATAATTCAGGCTGCGGCTAATATCGCAGGAACCGGGAAAAAAGTCCTTTATGTATCGGGTGAAGAGTCGGAAGAGCAGATAAAGATGAGAGCTGACAGAGTATGCGGGGAGCTTCCGGAGACTTTATTTGTATTGCCCGAAACTAATCTGGGATCTGTCGAGAACGCATGCTGCAATATAGAGCCGGATTTTCTCATAATAGATTCCATACAGACCATGTACAGCGACGAGCTGGATTCTGCGCCGGGCAGTGTGTCTCAGGTGAGAACATGCGGTAATAAGCTTATGAAGATAGGTAAGATGAAAAACACGCCGGTATTTATAGTGGCTCATGTTACAAAGAGCGGTGATTTGGCAGGGCCTAAGACGGTAGAGCATCTTGTAGATTGCGTTTTGAACTTTGCCGGCGAAAGGGATCAAGAGCTGAGAATACTGAGGTCTTTTAAAAACCGATTCGGAACTACCAGCGAAATCGGGGCCTTTACTATGGAAGAACAGGGGTTGAAGGAAGTGCGCGATATTTCCGGCACCTTTCTTGAAAACAGAATCGACGGAGCGGAAGGTTCTGTGACGGCAGCCGTTTATGAGGGGAGCCGCCCCGTCATGTTTGAGATACAGGCGCTCGTTACTCCGGCGAACGTAGGCTTTGCAAGACGTACAGCCGTTGGAGCGGATAATACCAGGCTAAGTATGCTGCTTGCGGTTCTCGAAAAAAAAGCAGGTCTTAAGCTTATGAATGAAGATGTATACGTCAATATAGTAGGAGGTCTCAAACCTGAAGGAACATCCTTTGATATTGCGGAATGTCTGGCCATATATTCATCTTACAGAAATCGTGCGGCAAAAAGCAAGACTATGGCTATAGGAGAAGTCGGCCTTACAGGCGACGTTCGCCCTGTCAGATTTGCCGACAAGATCGTAAAGGAAGCTGTAAGAATGGGATATGAAAGGATAATATTGCCTATCTCCAATTTAAAAGCCCTCAAAGGAGATTTTGAGGGCTGCGACATAGTAGGGGTCAGAAATGTTACTGAAGCGCTCAAAATATTTTGAGCTTGAAGATAAGATGTCGCTGAAAGTGTCTGTCGTATCTTTCAGCGAACGATTGTTAATCTATTTTTTCTATGGATTCAGGATCCTGTGGTATAGTTTTTCCCCGGTCCTTTTCGGCTAAACGGTCCCTTTCAGATAGACGGTCCTTTTCGGTTGAACGGTCCCTCGGTTTTCTCATCAAAGGGAGTTCAAACCAAAAAACGGTGCCCTTGCCGAGCTTGCTGTTCACCCCGAAATTGGCATGGTGAAGAGTAAGTATCCCTTTTACGATGGAAAGGCCTAAACCGCTGCCTTCTGTGGTTCGCACATAGTTGGTGCTTGTCTTGTAATATCTGTCCCATACATGAGGGAGCTCCTCCTGCGAGATTCCCGGGCCGTGATCGGCGACCTCAAATCTGTATCGTTTTCCTACTCTTTTTATGCATATTGCGATTTGCTTATCTTCACCGCAGTATTTGACAGCGTTGTTTATCAGATTGGACATAACCTGCTTTATCCTGTTTTCGTCCCCGTAAGCATATGCAGAGGTCGGCGAGCTGAAGGAGAATTTATATCCCTCCTGCTCGGAAAGTATATCGTATGATGAGAGCAGAGAAGAGGCCGAAGCGGCCAGATCAAAAACAGCCCTTTCAAGAACGGTTTTGTGAGTCTGCATGGCGGAAATAGTAGCCATATCGCTTACGATTTGGTTTAACCTGTCAGATTCATCGATTATTACTTGAAGATGAGTGTTCCTCTTTTCCGGATTGTCTCCCGATAAATCACGAATCATTTCAGCGTAGGAACGTATCATGGTAAGGGGCGTTTTCAAATCATGGGATACGTTGGCAATTAAATCTTTAAGACGGTTTTCCGCCATCCCAAGCTCGTAGGCGGTGGTATTCAAGGTATCGGCAAGATTGTTTATCTCGGAATATGAGTTTGCTTCAAATTTTATATCATAGGTTCCCTTTCCCATTTCCTTGGCCGTATTGGTTATTGCCTTTATCGGTCTTGATATTCTGGTTGCGAAGTACATGGCTAAAAGCAAAGCAAAGACCAACGTAAATATAGTCACATATACGAGCTGGTGTCTTAAAATGTTGACTGTGGAGGAGACAGGATAAAGCGGCGAAAAGATATAAAGATACGCGGCTTCACCATCTGGGCTTTTGACCTTTCGTCCGTAAGCAAGAGTTTTATAATCTGAAAGTCCCGTATCCATTTTAAACGATACCGGTGCGCCGGAGCTGTCCTCCAATAAAGTCTTGAGCTTTGAAGTCTTTTCAAGATAACTGTAGACAGGAAGCTGGCTTTCCGATTCGGGTGAAAAAAGCAGAATACCGTTGCTGGATTCCATCATAACATAAAAATCATTGCTTACGGAAAGCTCTTGGATTGACTTGGTAAAATTAGGGTCGTTTTTTTGATAGGAACGAGAAATAGAGGTTGCTATTCTGTTAACCTCCGATATTTTCATTTCTTCATAATAAGTGTCTAAAAAGAACAGGTGCAGAAACCAGATTAGGGCTACGACGCCTATGCCTATGGCGGCGAAATATACCCAAAGCCTGAATTTAATGCTGTTGGCGTCAAATCTAACTTTCATATTCAAATTTGTAGCCTACTCCTCTCAGCGTCACGATGTAATCTCTGTATGGTCCGAGATTGTTTCTTAAATTTTTGATGTGAGTATCTATTGTCCTGTCATCGCCGAAGAAATCGTATCCCCAGATATCCGACAGAAGCTTGTCTCTGGAGAGGGCGATATTCCTGTTTTCCACAAGATAAAAGAGAAGATCATATTCCTTAGGAGTCAGTTCTACTTTTTGTCCATCTACCGTTACGGTTCTGGCAGGAATATTGATTTCGAGACCCCCGAATTTCATTACGCTCTGAGACGCAGCGGAAGCGGCGTTCTTTCTGCTGAGAATAGCGTTTATTCTGGCCATGAGCTCTTTGGGACTGAAAGGCTTTACGACATAATCGTCTATGCCCAGTTCAAATCCGAAAAGCTTATCGTACTCCTCGCCTCTGGCTGAAAGCATTATGACAGGTATGTCTTTCAGCTTCTTGATTTCCTTACATGCTGAAAAACCATCCAGCTTTGGCATCATAATATCCATTATTATTAAATCGTAATCGTTCAGCTTGCAGAGACCTATGGCGCTCATGCCGTCTTCTGCTTCAGTAACTTCGTATCCGCTGAATTCGGCATATTCTCTTATAACCTCGCGAATCTTGGCTTCATCGTCCACAATAAGAATTTTATACATTTGGCGTCCTCCTGTACGGGTACCATCGGTATGCGGTCTTGCATGTCAATGGCGGTAAACCGGTATTTTGCTTTTCACATTGTAACATTGATATTTTAGCATAAACATGTTCGGAAATAGAAGGTTTTGTGAAAAATCAATCTGACGAGTCTTCCGGTAGTGCAGTTGGTTTGCCGGAAAGGTCTGGCTGCTTTTGAATGACAGCCGGCTGTACTTTGAACGGAAGACCTGTTTAGTTATACTCTATCATCATTATCGCCATTGTCAAACAGGATTTTAAAATATTTTATAAATAAGCGCCTGCAGTATGTTTTAATATGATGTTTTAATGACATTTAGGCTTTGCAGGATAGGTATATTTTGTTCCGGTGTATTGAAATGACAAAAGGTTTTTGGTAGAATGTACGCGGTGCTAAAATTTTTATAAAGCGCCGAAAGGCGCACGTTATTATAACGCGCTTTTTAAGCGTTAAGGAAGGAGCAAATAATGAAAAACTGGGAAACTTTGTACGAGGTCAAAGGGCCTAAAACAATGCTCGAGATGAGCGCTGTGGAGCTTGAAAATGCAATGAAAGAAACGGATACTGTTATTCTTTCTTTTGGAGCGATTGAAAATCATGCTGGACATCTGCCGCTTGGAGCAGATTACTTTCAGGCAACCGTACTCATAAGAAGAGTCTATGAGGAAATGCTGAAGATGGGACATAAGGCTGTCCCGGGATTTGCAGTTCCGTTTGGCGTGCAAACCAACAAGTTTGAGCGTGATAAATTATTCGGCAATTGTTATCTTAATGAGAAAACTTTTATAGAAATGGCAGAAGACCTTATTTTGGCTCTCCATGAGATGGGATTCAGACGTTTTGTGCTTTGCTTGAACCACTCAGAAAATGAAGCGGCTCTCAATGTAGTTGCGAAAGATATGGCAAACCGTTATGGCATTAAGAGCGTAGTGCCTGACTGGGTGCCTGCACATAACGATTTCTGGCCTACCGTTCTTAAAAATCCCGAGCATCAGGGACATGGCGGTGAAGACGAAACCGCTTGCGTAATGGCAGCGGTTCCAAGCCTCGTCAATGTTGAAGGTGTTGAGCCTTATTATGCTGACGAAGATACAAATCCTGTTAAATTCAGCGGATTGTTCTATTATGGAGGCGCTGTAGGCGTTTTCCATCCTACAAAGGAAGACAAGAGCCCAGGATACATAGGAAATCCGGCCGACGCTACAGCGGAAGAAGGAGAGCTTTGCTACGAGGCTTATGCTAAATGGATTGCGCAGATTGCAGATAAATTCTTGTTTTAATAAAACGCATATTTAAATTTAACAACAGTTAGGAGAAATATATGAGCGATAACGAAAAAGAAAAAATAAGCGAACAAAGTATGCCGTTCGGGTCTGCGATGTTCTGCCTCGGATTTTTGCTGGTGTCGATGATATCATCGGTAATCTGGCTTGACATACCTACCCATATAAACCTTATTGCGTCTATAGCCGTAACGCTGCTTGTAGCATGGCTCAACAACGGCAGAGACTGGAAAAAGTTGGCGGACGCCATAGATTACGGCGGAAAAATATGTATACAGCCTACGATAATAATGATGCTTATCGGAGCTCTGATAGCCGCATGGATAGTATGCGGTACAGTTCCGATGATAATTTATTACGGACTTAAAATTATAAATCCGTCTGTATTTTTACTGACTGCAAGTATCATCACTGCGATAATAGGAGTTGCTACGGGAAGTTCTTGGTCTGCCGCCGGAACCGTCGGCGTTGCTTTGATGGGAATAGGAGCCGGACTTGAGGTTAATCCGTCAATGACAGCAGGAGCGATAATTTCCGGAGCATATCTGGGAGACAAAATGTCCCCTATGTCAGATACGACAAATCTTGCCCCGGCTGTATCCGAAGGAGATTTGTTCGATCATATAAAATCAATGGTATATACGACATTACCGGCATTTCTTATATCACTTGTAGTATACGGAGTGCTGGGCATGAAGCATTCTTCGGGAACAGTGGAAAGCGAAGCTGTTCAAGCCACCTTGAAGGCGATAGAAGATAATTTCGATATGAATATCTTCCTTCTCCTGCCTGCCGTAGCAGTAATCATAATGGCAGCGAAAAAGTGTCCGTCCATACCGACCCTTTTGGTTTCAACGCTTGTGGGCGTTATACTGGCAATAGTGTTCCAGGGTGAAAAATTCGGAGAAATTACAAATATATTGAATTCAGGCTTCAGCATTGAAACGGGAATAGAGGATTTTGACGTCCTCATGAGCAGGGGTGGACTTCAGAGTATGCTTTCGACAGCCGCTCTGGGAATTTTAGGTATGCTTTACGGTGCCATAATGGAAAAGACTGGATTGCTGAATGCTTTCCTGACTGCGATAAAACCGCTTATAAAGAGCCTGGGAGGTCTGGTGCTTGCTGTTGTGCTTACCTGTACTCTCCTGCTTGCGGCTACTGCCAGCCAGACTCTTGCAATCATCGTCGGAGGAAGAATGTTCGTTACCGAGTTCAGAAAACGCGATTTGCTTCCTCAAACGCTTTCAAGAACCTTGGAGGACAGCGGAACAATCATATCGCCGCTTATCCCTTGGAGCCTTTGCGGCGCATATATGGCGGGAACTCTCGGCGTATCTACAATCGCCTATCTGCCGTTTGCCGTATTCTGCTGGATAGATCCTATCATAGCCGTTATCTATGGCTTTACAGGAAAATTCTTCTGGAAAACCGGAGAGAGAAACAGTGTTCGTACATACCGTCCTTTGACCGCTGAAGAAACGGAAAAGCTACAAGCTAAAGGAAAGAAGAAAAAGAATAAATAGCGAGAAAAAAATCGCATGATAATAGTCAGATAATTTTTTGGTAATCGTTTTGCTATGGTTTGCTAAGAGCCCCTGATTTCATACAGGGGCTTTTAGTTTATCAGAAAAAGGAAACATAGTCATCCTTTAAAAGAGAATATAATGAAATTGTGAAAAATAGATGTTGACATAGAAATTTTACATGTGATACAATTATATTTTTTTATAGAGCCTTGACATAAAAGCAGGATTTCTTTTATACTTAATTTAGGTATGTAAAGGAAGGAGCGAGTTATGTTCTCTGTTGGTGATAAGATCGTGCATCCTGTGCACGGTGCAGGCATCATTCAAAAAATTGAGGAGAAAAAAATTTTAGGGAAAGTGAGCCAATACTACGTTTTAAAATTACCTTGTAGCGATATGGACGTAATGATACCAACGGATTCGGAAATATCAGTTGGAATACGTAGAATAGTGGACAAGTCTTCTATAGACGAGGCGATAAATATACTGAAAGATAAAAGCTCGTCCATGGACGTCAACTGGAATCGCAGGTGCAGAGATAATATGGAAATGCTCAAGACCGGCGACATCTTCAAGGTGGCTGAGGTAGTCCGCAATCTCACAAGAATAGACAGAGAGAAAAAACTTTCCGCTGGAGAGAAGAAAATGCTTTCGGGCGCAAAGCAAATTCTTGTAAGTGAAATCATCCTGGCCTGCGGTATTTCGGAGCGGGAAGCGTCGGAGCTCGTAGAGGACGCCATTTGACGCGCCGAGCACATTGATATGAATTTCAACGCATACTTAAAAATTTATTAAGAAAGGGGGAATTGGAGATGTTTAAAAAGCTGTTCAGGGGAATCTTTACGGCGGTAGGAATGCTCGTGGGATACGGACTCTTTGCTCTGTTCAACAACTTTGCGGTTGAAGAGGCCAAGACCAATCCTGATTATATGGTTCTTTCCAAGATGGAAGCTCTTGGAATGGGAATCGTTTTTGCAATTATTTTTGGAATTTTATTTTACAGAATAGCCCCGGCTCTTGGCAAAACGGGCAATAAGATGGCTACGAACATAGGAAAAGATCTACAGGGTGTTTCTGCAAACGATTTGCTTACAGGCGTCGTGGGAATGATAATAGGCCTTGTCATAGCTTTTCTTCTTACAAAGATATATCAGGACATAGTTTCGCCAGCAATATATGTGGTTCTGACCATATGCAGCTATGCTTTGCTGGGGTTTCTCGGCGCTGTGGTGGGAAGCAAGAAAGGTTCTGAGCTTATCGTAAAATCAATAACTCAGAAGGTAACAACTGCACAGAAACAGGAGGAAGAAAACGCTTACGCATATAACGCCAAGGATAAGAAAAAGACTAAGGTGCCGAAAATTCTTGACACCAGCGTTATAATAGACGGAAGAATTCTTGAAATAATCAAGACAGGCTTCATGGAAGGCCCGATAGTAATTCCGGAGTTCGTTCTGGTAGAGCTGCGACATATAGCCGACTCATCGGATTCGCTGAAAAGAACCAGAGGAAGAAGAGGTCTGGACATTCTCAATAAGATACAGGAAGATTACGGCATAGAAATTTACAATTCCGATTCTGAAAAAGCGCTCAAGGAAATTCCGGAGGTAGATGTAAAGCTTCTGAAACTGGCGCAGATAATGAAAGGAAAAGTAGTTACCAATGATTTTAATCTCAATAAGGTAGCGGCCATAAAAGAAGTTCCGGTGCTCAATATAAATGAGCTTGCAAACGCTCTTAAGCCGATGGTAATCCCGGGCGAGAGCATGACGGTAACGTTGATTAAGCAGGGTAAGGATCCGAGCCAGGCGGTGGCATATCTTGACGACGGAACCATGATAGTAGTTGAAAACGGACGTAAGCAGATAGGAAAAACAGTGGATATTGTTGTAACCAGCGTGCTGCAAACGGCCGCAGGCAGGATGATTTTCGGAAAAGTTACCAAATAAGCGGACGGGAAATTTAATCTATGTTTCACGATAAAAAAGTCACAGTTATTATTACAGCAGCCGGAAAGGGAAGCCGAATGAAGGCTTCCCTTCCTAAGCAGTTTCTTCTTTTAAACGGTAGAACAATTCTTGAAAAGGCGATAGAGCCGTTTCAGCAATCGTCTCATGTAGATGATATTCTTGTAGTTGCGGGCAAAGATTTTCAGGAGCTTTGCAGAGAAAAGTGCAGCCGTTTTTCAAAGGTTTGCAGAATACTGACCGGAGGAAAAGAACGGCAGGATTCTGTCAGCGCCGCTTTAAGTCTGGTGACGGAGGGCTATGTGATGATACATGACGGAGCCAGGCCTTACGTTACGGAAGAAATCATAGATAGAGTTCTTGAGGCGGCGGGAAAATACGGAGCTGCCGTTCCGTGCGTACCGATGAAGGAGAGCGTAAGACAGGTTTGCGGGGCTGAGCACAAATATATTGAGAACCGCGTTCCCGAAGGCCTTGCCCCGGAGGGCTGCGTTTCAGAAACCGGCGGCGGAGTTCAAAGAGAATGGACGGAGGCGGCAAAGATAACGACAGGCAGGAGCATAGACAGAAGCTTGCTTTACACGGTGCAGACTCCGCAGTGCTTTGAGGCAGAGCTGATTAAGAGGGCTTTTGAAAAAGCATATGAAGACGGGTTTTACGGAACTGACGACGCAGGCCTTGCAGACCGGATTGGAGTAAAGGTAGCTATTACAGAGGGAAGCTACGGCAATATAAAAATCACTACAAGGGAGGATTTGCCTTTGGATTTCAGAACAGGCTCGGGATATGACGTTCATCGTCTGGAGTATGGGAGAAAATTGATATTGTGCGGTGAAGAAATTCCCTTTGAGAAGGGACTTTTGGGACATTCGGACGCAGACGTGGCGGTTCACGCCCTCATGGACGCAATGCTGGGAGCCGCAGGGCTCGGAGATATAGGAAAGCTTTTTCCTGATACGGATATGAGATATAAGGGAATTTCAAGCATGAAGCTGCTTAAAACAGTGAAGGAGATGCTTAAGGAAAACGGATGGACAGTGAATAATGCCGACGTCACCATTATGGCGCAGAGGCCCAAGCTGTTTCCTCATATTGAGCAGATGAGGCTTAATGTGGCGGAAGCATTGGAAAAAGAAACTTCTTGCATAAATATAAAAGCGACGACCACGGAAAAGCTTGGTTTTGTCGGAAGAGAAGAAGGAATCGCCGCAGAGGCGGTATGTACGTTAACAAGATATTAGAAACATTAGAGGTGAAGAACATGAAACTTTCAAGAATGCATATAAAGACTTTAAGAGAGGTGCCGGCAGAAGCAGAAATTCCAAGCCATGTTTTGCTTCTGCGAACAGGAATGATAAGAAAGCTGGCTTCGGGAATCTACGGCTTCATGCCTTTTGGCTGGAGAGCAATCAAGAAGATAGAGGACATAATAAGACAGGAAATGGACGCTTCCGGGGCTCAGGAAATACATATGTCCGCAATTCAGCCGGCTGAGCTGTGGCAGGAATCGGGACGTTGGTTTGCTTACGGACCGGAGCTCTGGCGTGTGAAAGACAGAGGAGGCAGAGACTTTTGCCTCGGTCCTACTCACGAAGAAATCTTTACAGATATTATAAGAAACGACGTTTCCTCTCACAGACAGCTTCCGATGAATCTGTATCAGATACAGACCAAGTACAGAGACGAGGCAAGACCGAGATTTGGACTGATGAGAAGCAGAGAGTTCATCATGAAGGACGCATATTCCTTTGACAAGGATTTTGAGGGTCTTGATAAGAGTTACAAGGAAATGTACGATGCCTACGACAGAATATTTACAAGATGCGGACTCACCTTTAGACCTGTAGAAGCTGACACGGGAGCTATCGGAGGAAGCAATTCCCACGAATTTACGGCGCTTTCCGAGGTGGGAGAAAGTGAAATAGCTTATTGCGAAAAATGTTCCATGGCTGCCAACGTAGAAAGGGCTGAGTGTACCGACGCTCTGGAAGAAAAGGCTGAAATGCTGCCTATGGAAGAGGTGAATACTCCGGGAACCAAGACTATAGAAGAAGTGGCAGGCTTTCTTGGGATTGAAAAGAACAGAACCATAAAGGCGCTTTTGTTTGTAACTTACGGAGATGACGGCGAAGAAAAAGAATATGTAGCTGCATTTATACGAGGAGACAGGGAGCTGAACATGATAAAACTGGTAAACGCTCTCGGTATTCCGGAACATGCCATAGGCTTTGCCGATGAAAATAAAATGTCGGAAAAAACAGGATGCATAGGAGGCTTTACCGGGCCTGTAGGGCTCCATGACTGCAGAATAGTTGTGGACAGCGAGCTTACGGGACTTAAGAACCTTTGCGCAGGGGCCAACAAAGAAGATTATCATGTAAAGAACGTGAACTACGGAAGAGACTATAAAGGAGATATAGTTACGGATATAAAAATTCTTAAAGAAGGCGATCCGTGTCCTGTCTGCGGAGCTCCCGTAAAACATGCGAGAGGCATCGAAGTGGGACAGGTTTTCAAGCTCGGAACCAAGTATTCGGAGGCTATGAACGCTACATATAAAGATGAGAACCAAAAAGATAAGCATATTGTCATGGGCTGTTACGGCATCGGCGTTACCAGAACGCTCTCTGCCATAGTGGAGCAGAATCATGATGATAACGGAATAATATGGCCGATGTCGGTAGCTCCGTATCACGTGATTATTACCCTGGTTAAACCGGGAGACGCAGCTCAGGAAGCTGTCGCAGACAAGCTTTACAGGGAGCTTTCAGAATCGGGAGTAGAGGTACTTTTAGATGACAGAGATGAAAGACCGGGGGTTAAATTCAAGGATGCAGATCTTTTGGGAATTCCGCTTAGGATAACGGTGGGAAAACGTGCCGCCGAGGGCATAGTTGAATATAAGCTCAGGAGAGAAAGCGAGAAACAGGAAAAGACGGCGGAAGAGGCTGCAAAAGAAGCCATCGCTCTGGTAAATGCAGAGAAAAGGGGATAGAAGGCGCAAGAAGGACAGAAGCTATAGATGGACAAAGTAAAGACTTTTTTCAGAGAAAATATTTATATGAATCTTTTCCTTTGTTTTTTCAAGGTGGGGATAGTCACAATAGGAGGAGGAATGGCTATGGTTCCGCTGCTTCAGGAAAAGATATGCGATAAGTACAAATGGATGTCCGACGAAGAAATACTGGACTGTATAGCGGTGAGTCAAGGTTTGCCCGGAGTTATAGCCATAAATATGGCCACATACGTAGGGTATTTTAAAAAGGGTCTTCGGGGCGCCATTGTCACGACTATCGGAGTTATATTACCGTCGTTTGTGATAATCATTTTGGTGGTATGTTTTTTAGAGGAGGTAGGCGGCAATCCGTATATCGGAGGTATGCTTGAGGGTGTTAAGGCCGCCGCCACAGGACTTATAGCTTATGCCGCATGTAAAATGGGACAGCAGACGCTCAAAGGCGTTTTTCAGTGGGCGATAGCCGTAGCTGCGTTTCTTTCGATAGGTGTTTTCGGAGTCAACGCAGGCTGGGTAATACTTGCCGGAATTTTAGCAGGTGAAATATATTTTACAGTCGGCAGAGCAAAACAGGAGAAAAGCGCAAAGGAGCTTAAAGACGGGGCAAAGGAGGAAGAAAAAAATGGAATTGATAGCTAAACTTTTTCTGACCTTTGCCAAGATAGGCCTTATCGGTTTCGGCGGGGGAATGGCGATACTGCCGCTCATATATCAGAGCATATCGGAATTCAATACTATAGAACCGGAGCAATTCACCAATCTGTTCGCCATATCTCAGGCTACGCCAGGGCCGCTTGCAGTGAATGCGGCGACATTTACGGGGTTTGAAACGGCGGGAGTGGCAGGAGCATTGGCAGCAACGCTCGGAGTTGCTTTCCCCGCATTTATTCTGGTGGCGATATGCGTGAAATTCCTTAACAAATATCAGGAAAGCAAGCTTGTGCAGGGAGCTTTTGTGGGTATAAGACCTGTAGCGGTCGGTATGATAATGGCAGGCTTTGTAATGATTGCCGAGACGTCGCTCATGTCAGGAGACTTTTCAGGGCTTTCCGGCATTACCGGTATAGGAGAGTTTCTTGCGGCAGTAAAGCCTGTTCAGATAGGAATGGCTGCGGTCACGTTTATCGCGGCTAAAAAATTCAAGGTCAACGCCTTGACGCTTATAGTAATAATGGGTGTGTTAGGTGCATTCTTATGTAAAGGAGAGATATTATGAAAAAAGTAATTATTGAAATGGAAAACGGAGATGTGATGAAGGGAGAACTTTATCCCGAAATTGCGCCGATAACCGTAGCCAATTTTGAAAAACTGGCGTCAGAGGGATTTTACGACGGATTGATTTTCCATAGGGTGATTCCGGGATTTATGATTCAGGGAGGCTGTCCTCTCGGTAACGGAACGGGAGGTCCCGGTCATAATATAAAGGGTGAGTTCACCGCCAACGGAATTGAGAATAATCTTAAGCATAAGAGAGGAGTTCTTTCCATGGCAAGAGCCATGCACCCCGATTCGGCGGGCTCGCAGTTCTTCATCATGGTGGAAAACGCTCCTCATCTGGACGGACAGTATGCCGCTTTCGGAAAAATAACAGAGGGGATGGAAGCAGCAGATAAGATAGTTTCAGCTAAAAGAGATTACAGCGATAAGCCGCTCGAACCGCAAGTGATAAAAACTATTAAAGTAGTTGAAGAAGAATAACTCAAGAAATGAGAAATAATCATGGCATTTTTTAAAGAAGTCGGAGAAGACATAAAAAATATAGTCGAAAAAGACCCGGCAGCCAGAAACGGTTTTGAGGTTCTGATTTGTTATCCGGGTATTTGGGCTTTGATTCTCCACAGACCGGCCAACTGGCTTTACCGTCATAAGCTTAAGCTCATAGCGAGGATAATTTCCCAGCTTGCAAGATGGTTTACGGGAGTTGAAATTCATCCCGGGGCAACCATAGGAAGACGGTGCTTTATAGACCACGGAATGGGAATCGTCATAGGAGAAACCGCTGAAGTAGGCGACGATGTAACGATTTATCACGGAGTGACGCTGGGCGGAACAGGAAAGGATTCCGGGAAAAGACATCCGACCATAGGGGATAGAGTTCTTGTAAGCGCAGGCGCTAAAGTATTAGGACCTTTTAAGGTCGGCGATGATGTGAAAATCGGAGCTGGGTCTGTAGTGGTGAAGGAAATTCCGCCAAACTGTACCGTAGTGGGAATACCGGGAACCATAATCAAGAGAAACGGAAAGAGTACCAATCAGGAACTCAATCAGGTGGATTTACCTGATCCGGTTGCCGTAGAGATAGAGTGCCTGAGAAGAAGAATCGTTAATTTGGAGAACAGGCTGCGCAGCGCAGAAAATGTCGGCGAACCGGCAGGATTAAATCCAAGTGACGAACAAACGGGAGAGGAATGTAACAATGAAGATCTATAATACGCTGACTAATAAAAAAGAGGAATTTGTACCTATAGAAGAAGGAAAAGTCAGAATGTATGTCTGCGGACCTACCGTCTATAATTTTTTCCATATAGGTAACGCTCGTCCTTTTGTAGTGTTCGACACTATGAGAAAATATCTGGAGTACAGGGGATATAAAGTAAAATTTGTTCAGAACTTTACCGATGTGGACGATAAAATAATAAAGAGAGCAAAGGAAGAGGGCGTTGCAGCCGGAGAGATAAGCGAAAAGTATATAGAAGAATATTACAAGGACGCAGCGGCTCTCAACGTCAAAAAGGCCACGGTTCATCCTAAGGTTACAGATACGATAAGCGATATAATCAAGTTTATTCAGGATTTGATTGATCTCGGATATGCTTATGAAGCGAACGGAGACGTATACTACAGGACGAGAAAGTTTGAAGGCTACGGAAAACTTTCGGGAAAGAATATCGACGACCTTATCGCAGGAGCCAGAATTGCAGTCGGAGAAAGCAAGGAAGATCCGCTCGACTTTGCTCTGTGGAAAGCGAGAAAAGAAGATGGCGAGATTGCGTGGAAATCGCCTTGGGGAATGGGAAGACCGGGCTGGCACATAGAGTGTTCCGCCATGTCTAAAAAATATCTCGGCGACACGATAGATATTCATGCAGGAGGTCAGGACCTGCAATTCCCTCATCATGAAAATGAGATAGCTCAGTCAGAAGCTCACAGCGGTAAGGAGTTTGCTCACTACTGGATGCACAACGGATATATAAATATCGACGGGACGAAGATGTCAAAATCTCTCGGAAATTTCAAAACAGTCAGAGATCTGCTTAAAGTCTATGACGGAGAAACGCTGAGATTTCTCATTTTAAGCGGACATTACAGAGGCCCTATAGATTTCGGCGAAGACATTCTTATCCAGTCTCAGAACGGCCTTGCCAGAATGAGAAATGCCAAAAGCAATCTTAAACATCTTGCGGCTTCAGGTGCGGGCGAGATGACAGAAAAGGAAAAAGAAACCCTTGACGGTTTCGATAAGTATAGACAGGAATTCATAGCGGCGATGGAGGACGACCTCAACACGGCAGACGCGATAAGCGCTGTTTTTGAGTTGATTACCGCCGTCAACACAGCGGTAAAGGACGGGGCGTCAAAAGCTTTTGCCGACGGCTGCCTCGATCTTTTAATGGAGCTTGCTTCGGTTTTGGGTCTTCTTCAGCAGGATAAGGAAGAAGCAGTTACAGAAGTGGATCCGGAAATACAGGCTCTCATAGATCAGCGGCAGGCTGCCAGAAAAGCGAAGGACTTTGCTCTCGCCGATGAGATAAGAGATAAGCTTAAAGTTATGGGGATCACTCTCAAGGATACGCCGCAGGGAGTTCAGATAATAAAGGAATCATGATAAAAAACTTGAACCGTATAAATACCACGGCTCTTGCCTATATGGGAGACGCAGTATACGAGGTATATGTCAGAAAGCGTGTGATGGAAACCGGGCAGGTAAATGCCGACCGGCTCCACATCATGGCTGTGCCGTATGTTAAGGCTAAAGGGCAGGCAGAGGCCGTAAGACGCCTTTTGGAGGGGTTCCTCTCAGAGAATGAAGCCGCTCTTGTAAGACGTGCCAGAAACAGAAGAACGTCTTCAAAGCCCAAAAACGCAGATTTAATGGATTACAAGATGGCCACGGCTTTCGAGGCGCTGATAGGGTATCTGTATCTTTCGGGAGAAGCAGAGCGCCTTGAAGAAATCATGGCTGAAGCCGTAAGGATAATTGAAAATATTAAAGGAGAAAAGTAATGAGCAAAGCTGACGTATTGTTTGTCAACATGTGCAACGAGATATTGGAAAGAGGCTTCTCTTCAGAGGGTCAGCAGGTCAGAGCCAGGTGGGAAGACGGAACTCCCGCTCATACCATAAAAATTTTTGGCGTAGTCAACCGTTATGACCTTCAGGAGGAATTTCCGGCGCTCACTTTGAGACCTACGGCAATAAAGACTGCCTGCGATGAGCTTTTGTGGATATGGCAGAGAAAATCCAACAACATTAAAGATTTAAAAGGACATATATGGGACGAGTGGGCAGATGAAGACGGTTCCATCGGCAAGGCCTACGGTTATCAGATGGGTAAAAAATACCGTTTCGCCCAAGGTGAGATGGACCAGGTAGATAATGTTCTCTGGCAGCTCAAGCATACGCCTTATTCGAGACGAATCTTGACAAATATATATAATTTCAGCGATCTTTCGGAAATGAACCTTGAACCTTGCGCATACAGCATGACTTTCAACGTGACGGGAAATAAGCTGAACGCCATACTCCACCAGCGTTCGCAGGACATTTTAGCGGCAAACAACTGGAATGTGGTTCAATATTCGGTTCTCGTTTACATGCTTTCTCAGGTCAGCGGCCTTGAGGCAGGTGAATTGGTTCACGTCATTGCCGACGCTCACATTTATGACAGACATATTCCCGTAATAAAAGAACTCATAAAAAGACCGCAGTATCCTGCGCCTAAATTCAGGCTTAATCCTGATGTGAAAGACTTTTATGATTTTACGACAGATGATATCATAATAGAGGATTACAGGAAAAATCCTCAGATTTTGAACATCCCTATAGCTATTTAAAAGCAGGCGGCAAACAATTAAGAATTTCGGAGGAAGAAAAGCGAAATGAAACTCATCGCAGCTGCGGACAAGAATTGGGGAATAGGAAGACAAGGCGGTCTATTGTGCCATCTTCCCGGAGACCTTAAAAATTTTAAAGAAAATACGTTGGGAAAGACGTTGATAATGGGCCGTAAGACTCTTGAAAGCTTGCCCGGCGGAAATCCTCTGCCCGGACGAAGAACCATAGTATTGACAAGAAACGCAAAATTTGAAAAGGAAGGCTGCGAGACGGTTAAAAGCGTGGAGGAATTGCTTGCATTATGCGGCGGCGAGGAAGCGGCAAAGGATGACCGGCTTATTGTGGCAGGAGGCGGAGAAATTTACAGTCTGCTGCTGGAGTATTGCGACTCCTGTCTCGTAACAAAGCTGGACGGAGATTTTTGCGCAGACGTTTTTCTTCCGGATTTAGATGAAAACCGTGATTTTGAACTTGCAGGCATAAGCGAGGAACACATTGAAAACGGCATAAGCTACCGATTTGCCGAGTATAAGAGGATAAATAATG
The DNA here is from genome assembly GCA_937900415.1 of uncultured Clostridia bacterium. GTDB lineage: Bacteria > Bacillota > Clostridia > Peptostreptococcales > Anaerovoracaceae > Fimisoma. The sequence goes on along the minus strand of CALCEY010000012.1, from coordinate 2,858 downwards.
TCTAATGTGATTTTCGGGAGAAATCCCGTAATAGAGGCCCTTAAAAGCGGCCGTGAAATAGAAAAAGTTGTGATGACTTCGTCGGACGGCTCAGCAGCTAAAATCCTGGCTATGGCAAAGGAAAGAGGAATACCGGTAGTTCGTGGGGAGAAACGTTACCTCGATAAGCTTGCTGACGGAGGGGCTCATCAGGGGGTATGTGCGTTTGTCGCTTCCTACGGATACAAGGAGATTGACGACGCATTAAAGAAAGCAGAGCTTGCGGGAGAAGAGCCGTTTTTAATAATTTTAGACAATATCGAGGATCCGCATAATTTAGGAGCTATAATGAGAACTGCGGAGTGTGCCGGCGCTCACGGAATAATTATTCCAAAGAGAAATGCCTGCGGACTGACCGAAACCGTTGCAAAAACTTCGGCCGGTGCGATAGAATACATTCCGTGTATAAGAGTTTCCAATATCGTCAGAACAATAGAAGATCTTAAGAAAAGAGGCTTTTGGATTGGCGCCTGCGATATGGGGGGTCAGGAGTATTACAAGGCTGACCTTAAGGGCAGGCTGGCGGTGGTTATAGGAAGCGAAGGCGCAGGGATAGGAAGACTTGTAAAGGAAAGCTGTGATTTTACCGTTTCTATGCCTATGTGCGGTAGGATAAATTCTTTGAATGCATCAAACGCTGCGGCGGTACTGATGTATGAAGTGAGACGACAGAGGGATGAATACAGATAACTATAACATTCTTACAGATGAAGAACTTGTAAAAATGGCTCAGGAGGGCAGTGTTACTGCTGAGGAGTTTCTCATAAATAAATATAAAGAACTGGCCAAAATAAAGTCCAGCGTATATTTTATCGTTGGAGGTGATAAGGAAGATGTAATTCAGGAGGGTATGATAGGAATCTTCAAAGCCATAAGGGAATTTCGCGAAGAAAAAAACGTATCTTTCAGGACATTTGCCGAGGTGTGCATAAACAGGCAGATTATTTCGGCGATACGCAAAGCTAATCTGAGGAAGCACAAGATACTCAATGAATCGCTGTCTCTGAATCAGGAAAATGACATGGGAGATGAAAAGCCCCTTGAGGAACGCTTTCATCCTAAAAATGACGACGACCCGGAAACGCTCATGCTTATGCGTGAGATAACGGAGTTTTTAATACAAGACAGCAATCAGCTTTTCAGCCCTCTGGAACAAAAAGTTCTTGCGGCCATGCTTCAGGGAAAAAGATACAAAGAGATCGCATCGGAACTTCACAGAAGCGGCAAGACGGTTGATAATGCCATACAGCGAATAAAAAAGAAGATGTATAATTATCTCGGATATTGACATCTTGGATATTGACTTTTTTGGCGACATATAGTAGGATAAACCTTGCGGGATATTTCGGCGGAATTTAAAAGAGTGTAAAACCCGCAGATTGATATTGCTGCTGCATAATAAAAGTGAATATGCTACTGTAGCTCAGTCGGTACGAGCGCATCCTTGGTAAGGATGAGGTCGCCGGTTCGATTCCGGCCAGTAGCTCCAAAACAAAAAAGGCGTTGAAATTTCAACGTCTTTTTTCGTTTCTTATGTTACGCCGGACTGTTTTTGTTGCGCTGGACCGCTTATGTTACGCCGGAGCTTCCATAAACAGCAAAATTAAGGGAGGGGAGAGGTCTAAGGATGAGGGAAAGCTCTGGGTCATAAACTTGAGGAATTTTCAGCAATTTCATTGACTGTATACAGCCGTTCTGCTTGTCGATTTTTGCCGGTAGATAGCAGTAGCTGGAAGCTAAAGAATTGTAGTATAATTAAAGCTGCCAAGAGGACAAGTTGAAAGCTGTTAGCCTTCCCCGAAACTCGAAAGGGGTTTTGGATTAAAGGAGGCGGTGCGAATGGTAAGAATAACTCTTACTTTTAAGAAGTTACGAATTACTATTTACATAAAAAATAGCCGCTATGCTTGAAACCTAAGCGGCCATTTTGACTGTGGTGGTTACCCGTTTTTAGCGGTTTTCCTCTTGACCTCAATATACCACGAAGCAGAGAGAATTACAACAACAAAATTAAATTGATCCGCATAGCCTTGTGCCTTGCGGATTTTCTATTGCGAGAATTCGCCCACTTCAAAATTTGAGACTGCTTCAAAATCATAATATAATTTGAACCTTTATAAAAAGTCCGGAAAAAACAAAAATATTGACGGGGGGGGGTTAGGGATATAATAGTTCAGGCATATTTATAAAGTATTGAAAATCGGCATGTAAAAGGAGAAATAGGATGAAATTTTTGTGTAAAAATGAAGTCGCCAATATTGTCAAGGTTTATGCGGTAAGCAGCGCGGTTCTGGAAGCCGCCGGCATTATTCTGCTGGACTTGGATGGACTCTGGACGCGTATTTCTCTTTTGACGGTCGGCGCAGTAAGCGTCCTTATATACGGAATCGGAGAGGCTGTCGGCTTGCTGCAGGAAATCAAGGACTGTATGCAGGAAATGAATACGCGTCTTAAAATAACCGAGATCGGCGACGAGCCGCAGACGGAAAAACGGCGTTTATGATTACCCGTGTGAGAACGGCGACGGGTTGAGAACAGGAAGAGATTGAATATGGCTGACTTTTATAGCGGGCGCCGGCAAACAATTGTAAAATATATTTTTTTAGAGATGTTTTAAAGAGAATCTTTCAGGAGGGATTTTAGACATATAAAGCTCTTGTCAAACGATGGCAGACTGTGGTAAAATATATAACAGGTTTGAGCAAAACCCAAGTGAATTTGGGGACGCCCGAATTCGCAACTTCCAAAAAATAACGTTATATAATTAGGAGGAACAGAGAAAATGGCAAAAGCAAAGTTTGAAAGAACAAAACCGCATA
>CALCEY010000011.1 GCA_937900415.1 uncultured Clostridia bacterium | reverse complement strand
CCCTTCCCTGCGGCAACGCCGAACAATATAATTTTGGGTTCATTATAACACAAAATTTACCAAAAATACAGCGACTATAGCAGCTAACATTCCATGAGTCAATTTCATGAAAAATATATCCTTTATACCTATTCCTGTGTTCCGAACCATTGAAGCCGACTGTCCCACTATCGACATTCCTCCGAAAGAAACCATAAAAGAAGCCAAAACGGTTTTAAGCCGTATTCCTATATCGCACATTCCCATCTGATTTATGCCTATGGTCATTTCAAAAAAGCTTTTTATAAAGGCACACAGCGTTTTATTATTTATGGCTTCAAACAGTCCCGCCTTATCTAAGAGATTGATTCCGATAGTAAAAATTATAAGATAGGCCAAAATTACGGCCATGGATTTAAAACCATTTACTATGGCATAAGTAAAATTTTCAAGATAATCTCCTTTTGGTACAAAGGCTTCGCTTCTGCCTTTATGAGTTTTCCCCTTATCGCCCGCATATAAAAGACCATTGATTAAACCGCCTGCATAATGAGAAACGGCCACAACTGCCGCTGCTTTGCCGCTGCCTATGAATTCTCCGACTGTAAACAGTATAAAAGCAGGACCTGTAACCATGGAATAGCTGAGCACCCTTTTCCCTTGATTAAGCGAAAGACGTTCCTCCTTTATATAATCTCCCACGACCTTTGCGCCCATAGGATAGCCGGAAAGAAACGCCATTACAAAGGGATATATACCAGGAGGAAGTCTTTTCAAATCCCCCGTCCTCTTTATAAAGTCGGAAAAAATAAAAAATGGCAGCAAGACAGGAACAATTGAGTTGGCCCATATTATTATAGCCGTTTTAGACCCTGCTTCAGTTACCTCCGGAAACAATACCATTGCAAAAGCAAAGAATGAAGCGCAGGCTACGACAAGTTTGTTTACGATAATATTCTTATCTTCCATATTTAAAGCATATTATCACTTTTCTGATTATATGCTTCTTGCATGCTTAAATTTATTCGAACGAATTTTTCATAACTCTGTCTTTTAAATACATGCTGAAATCATCAAAAATATCTTGTGTAATTTTTTCGGGACAAGACATGACAACAAGCTTATGCCCTTCGCAGTCTTTATGATAAGGCGGATGAATGTGGCTGAAATAATTCTCTTTGAAGCCGCAGCGTTCGTAAAAGCCCTTCCTTCGCACAGAAATATCGTCAACAGGCGGGTCAATCTCTAAAATCAGAGTTTTATTCTGTTTTGCCAAGTCGGCCAACGCCTTTTGTCCGTACTGCTTATTTCGCATTTCCGGAAGAATACAGAAATGCTCAATATAAATAAAATTTTCGGTTTCCCAATACAAGACAAGACCTATAAAAATATTCTCATCATATATTAAACTGAAATTGTATTCCTCATCCTTTAAAATTTTCTTTTGAGAATATGCCTCTCTCTGCTCATGATGAGGGAAGCTGATCCTATACAATTGCAATGCTCTTGTATACATAGTATGTTCTTCATCAGTTATACGCTTAAAGATCATTTTTTCCTCTCCGAAATATTTATAAATTGCAGAAAAACCCCAGGCAGAAACAACGTGCTTCCGTCCTGAGGCTTTTGATCAAAAACTTTTAATTCATCGTATACCCTATACCGTCATTTGCCGTAATCGTCAAACTCCAAACTCGCGTTTATAGGCTTATTCCTCTATGCTTTCGGCAAATGTGCCGGACTCGACCTCGTTCTGAGTCTTATATGCGAGATTTTTCATTTCTTCCCTGTTAGCGGCAAGAGTCTCGTTGATATGGGCGAAAGTTGCCTCAAGATTGCTGTACATCTCTCCGAAATACTTCATATTCATCTCATCCATCTTGCCTTGCATATCGTATAACATCTTGTCCACATAATCATAAGTTCTCATCCTCATAACGCGAGCGTGAGTCTCGGCGTCCTGTTTGATTTCGGCGGCAAGCTTTGTTGCTCTCAACGTTATATCATCTGTCTCCACGAGGTAGTCGGCCTGTTTCTTAGCTTCTCTGATTATGCGTTCATATTCCGTTTTAGCCTCGGCCAAAATTCTGTCTCTCTCGTCTCTTATCCATTTTGCCTGCTGCACATCATCAGGCAAAGCAAGCCTAATCTCGCGAACAATCTGGAAAATTTCTTCGGCATCAAGCATAATCTTTCCCGTCAAGGGAAGTCCTGTTGCTTCATCGACTATATCTTCCAATTCTTCAAGAAGTTCTAAAACTTTCATCGTATTTTCCATTACTTGTTCAATCTTCCTTTCATCCTTTTTAATACACAAGGCGGTACGAGCATATCTCCTTTTCCCCCAAGGGATATAACCTGCTTAGCCATTGTGGAACTTATAAACGCATATTTTGAATCGGACATCAAAAATACGGTTTCAGTATTATCGTTATACAAATACTGGTGCAGCTGAGCCATCTGCTGTTCGCTGTCAAAATCCGACATTCCTCTAAGCCCCCGAACCACTACGTTAAAACCGTTATCGTTCACAAAATCAGCCAGAAGTCCGTCGCACATATCAACCTTTACATTGGAAAGATGCGCTGTAGCTTCTTCGATCATTTCCATTCTTTCCTCAAAAGAAAACATAGTTCGTTTTTCAAGATTTACAACAACTCCGACTACAATTTCATCAAAGATGCCCGCCGCCCTCTCTATTATGTCAAGATGTCCTAAAGTAAGCGGATCGAAAGAGCCAGCGTAAAGCGCCTTAGTTTTCATGCTTTCCTCCAAATCTAATATTTTTTATTTTATCATATCAAAATCATATAAGCAACCTTTTATCTCCGCTTTACTCTCCTTTGAAATGTCAAAAGCTGCTTAAGAAAAGTATTGTTCTTTTTGACTTAAAGCATTTAAAATTTCCCTGAACATTTTTCAAAAAATATTTAGGAAAAATACATCCGTTCATATAAATGCCGGATTTTCTATATCCAATCTATTGATAAACGCTTAATATTATATTGCCGTACTTTCTCTCCTTTATCTTAATAAAACCGGCCAGCTCTTCCGGAAGCTTCAAATCATTTCTGTGCTCGGCGACTATAATTCCATCCTCCGCCAGCAGCTCAAGCTCTCTTATCTTATCAAAGCAGCTCTCATAATATCCGGCTTCATAAGGAGGATCCAGAAGAAATACGTCAATCTTTTCGTTTATTCTTTCAAGAGCTCTCATATAATCTCCCGGAAGCAAAACTGCTCTGTCCCCAGCTCTGCAATATTCTATATTTCGCCTTATCATGCTTACGCTCTTTCTTGAATTATCGGCAAAATAACATTTTGAAGCGCCTCTCGAGATTGCTTCCAATCCCAAATTGCCTGTTCCTGAAAACAAATCCACGCATACTCCTCCTGAAAGCCATGGTAAAACTATACTGAACATAGCCTCCTTAACCTTATCCGTCGTCGGTCTTATCTGGTCATCCTCCGGCGTTTCAAGCCGTCTGCCTTTAAATTCTCCTGCAATTATTCTCATAAAAATTCTCCGTTGCAAATACTAAATTCAGAATAAATGTATATTACCTCATATCGAAAATAAAATCAAATTTTTAACCGTTCATATCAAAAGTATGAAATAAAAATATCATTTCTATAATACGCCTTCAAATATTTTTTTCCAGCGGAGTCCAGAATAACCATTTATTGCATGACATAATAATCTATCGCCTGTGCAACACTATTGATGTAATAGGAGGTGAACAAAATGTCATTACAAGATAAGATGAACATCAACGCAAAGCCTGCGTTAAACAGTTTGAAGACAGAGGTTGCAAATGAGCTTGGTCTTTCTAACTACGAACAGGCTGATAAGGGTAACCTTACTGCAAGACAGAATGGTTACGTCGGCGGCTATATGACTAAGAAATTAGTTGAAATGGCCGAAAGACAGCTGGCTGGAAAATAGTTTTTCCGCAAAAAGAAAATTTATCATTATATTTCTTAACAGAGAAAAACGTCCGGGAGATTACTCGCGGACGTTTTTCTTCGGTTTTCCCGCTTTTTCTGTACAAGCAGAAAACGGCAACACCTATATTACAATCTGATATATTCCCGCCACGCTCAGTCCCGCATTGTCAATATCAGCCTCAATCCTCTCTTTATTTTCCGGAGAGGTTCTGAAGCACATACCACAGCTGGCAGAAATTATTCTTGGAACAGGAATCAGCCTGCCCTCTATTTCGTTCTGTTTGCAGTATTTTTCAAATCGCATAGCGTCCGTTGTGGAGTTAAATGTTATTATAAGTCTAAGTTCTTTCTGTCTCATGATTTAAAACCCTACGGTCTCAAAATTTTCGCTGCACCGTTCATAGCCTCAACTATGCTGTACATATTTGTAACGTTTCCTACGGCCAGCTTGTCCTTAAGATTATAGTAGTCAAGGCATGTTCCGCACGTTAATATTTCAACCCCCTGAGCTTCCATGCTCTTGAGATCCTCAAGAGAGGCAGAGCCTTCGGTAGTAATAGTGGCGCCACCGTTATAAAACAACATTGTTTTAGGAAGTTTTTCAAGCTGGGAAACGGCATAAATAAAACCTTTCATCAAAACTTTTCCAAGTTCATCATTGCCCGAACCCATGCGGTCAGAGCTTATTACAACAACCATATCGCCGCGGCTGTCAGGTATGCAGGCAATATTTTCTTCCTCGGTATCGACAGGAGTTCCTTCATAATTTATAGCTACCGTAAAATGCTTTTCATCAAGTTTTTCGCTCTTAGCTTCGAGGTTCTGACTCTGTGCCAGACGAAGCAGGTTCTGAACTGCAACTTCGTTGTCGACATGAACCTCTACAATGCCGGCCTCTTTCATTTCCTTAAGCGCTTTTGTGGCTTTAACAACAGGAATCGGGCACTGCTCGCCGATTGCATTTACTTCGATCTTTTTCATATTTTTTTATCCTCCTTATGTTTATCATTATATATCTTTTTAGCCAAAAATACTAACGTAAATAAAGCAAAAATTATCAGAAGCGCTGTGACGACCGTCTTTACGCTGCCTGTAAGCATTCCCCCAACATAGGAATATACGATAGTCGCCGGAAGCTGTCCTATGCCGGTGGCTATCAGGAAAGGCGCCGTCTTCATCGACGTCAAACCTGCCGCATAGCTTATAAAATCAAAAGAAACAAACGGAAGCAAACGGCAGATCAATATAGTATATTTTCCGTATCTTTCAAAATAAATATCTACGCTGTCCATGGCAAATTTCGAAGTGAGCTTTTCAACAGCGTCTCTGCCTGCTAATCTGGCAATTACAAAGCATACCCAGGCTCCGGCCATAGCGCTGCTCCATGAGAGTATGGCGCCCTGCCACCATCCGAAGATTGCTGCGTTGGCAAATGTAAGTAAAAATGCCGGCAAAGGCGCTGCCACCGACTGAAATACCATCAGCAGAAATGACACAACAGCCGCCCATATTCCGAAGGACCTTATGTATTCAACAATAGTTTCAACGCTCATGCCGCTGAAAAGCGAGAATATTTCCTTAATCTTTTCATTAAATTCCGGTATCATGAAATATCCGCAGAGGAAAAAGAGCACAAGCGCAAGCAGAATAAGTCTTGCGACATTTTTTTTATTCCAGAAATTCTTCATCTATAACCTCCAAAAATTCACTTTTTAAATATGAACAGATTTTATTAAACGTGTATTCATTCTTTATAGGTCTATCCGGCCGGTTATATTCCACAAACGCCATAGCCGACCACGTTATTCCCCTGAGGCAGTTTATCGGTACAAAGATGTTTACCCTCTCCTCTATTCCGTAAGTTTCAAACCTGCCGGCTGTCTGCTTCTTGTAACGACGGACAAATTCGTTCATTTCATTTTTTCCGAGTATCACGTCTGTTTTCCAGAATGTGGTCGTCGGTGCAAGGAAATGTCCTATATCCTGGGCAGGGTCGCCTAAAATCGGTTTTTCCCAGTCCACGAGGCAATCAGCTTTATATCCGCAATCCCTTGACAGATTTTCTCCGGTTTCCGTTTTCGTATTTTCTTCTATGAGAAAATTGTTTGAATTCAATTCCGTATTGACTATGCATTTATAATTTCCCACGCCGCAGTATCTGTAAGAATCAGCCAATTTTTTCCCTTTATGCAACATTGCTTCGATCTTTTTCTTTATCTTCATGTCGCAAAGCTCTGACTTATAATAAATTTCAGCCATACTCTCACATTCATCGAGCATAGCCGCCGGAGGATTTTCGGGAGTTATCAGGCCGCAGTCTTCAGTTACGGAAACCGCATGTATATCCGCCAGTATATTCGCCGCCTTATCCATGTCTGTATCATATCTCAGATGTCTTCCAGGCAGAAATTCCATCACCAGTACGCCGTAGTCGAGATGTTCAAGACTTCCGTCTACATACAGGGCTTTGGGAGTCCTGCCCGAATTTTCCAAAAGCTTCAAAGCATTGTATTCATATCCTATCTGATTTGAAAGATGCATCTGGCTCGCCGTATTAAGTCTGAAAACAAGTTTTTTCCCGCTTATAGGATGCTCAAACAAATAGTTTGCATTATATTCGCCCCTCGCCAGCTCAAAAAGCTCTACGGAGGCGGCCGCCGGAATCTCTATCGCGTCTTTGAATTTCTTCAAGTTTACATAACTCTTTATCTTGTCTATCAATATTTTTACCCTCTTATCACCTTATATCTTTATACAAGGCTGCAATTTTCTCTATGTCTTCACCTTTTCTGTATTTGCGCCTTAAGCTGTGCATCCTCCACATTGTTCTTATGACTCCGCCTTTTGCATATCGCCTGTCAGACGTATAAATTTTATCTCTTGTCATACCTATGTCAATTTTCTTTTCTCTGAGATTCAAAGAAAACTGGTAGTCCTCCATAAGCGGCAGCTTCGGAAAACCTCCTATTTCAAAGAACAAATCTCTCTCTATAAAGATTCCCTGATCGCCGAAAGCTATTTTCCACAATTTCACTCTTAAGTTTGAGAGATGTCCACAGCATTTCATAAGAAATCCCGCTCCAATGAAAGAAATTCCAAAACAGCCGGCTCTGTAAGATTTCATGACATCTTCTATCTGATTCAAGGCGTCCTCCGGGATAAAACTATCGCAATGGAGAAAGAACAATACTTCTCCGCTGCTTATTCGAGCGCCTTCATTCATCTGCTCAGCCCTGCCTTTTGGACTGTTTACAAGTTTCATGCTTTCCGGAATCTTTTCTGTCGTTCCATCGGTACTGCCACCGTCAACGAAAATTATCTCGCAGTCATTTTTTATTTTTTCCAGCTGCTCCAAAAGACTTTCTATCGTCGTCTTTTCGTTAAAAACCGGTATTATTACAGATATTTTCACAACAGTTTCCTCTTTGCTCTGTTCACCAATGATCTTATATTGAGCGGAACTTCCTCATCAACGCCTAAAATCAAGGGTAAAATATGATAAGCGTCTTTCATTCCGCCTCTTCTGAAATTGCTGACGCAGGAAGCGCAGTAAGTATAGAGCGGCTTGCCCTTCGCATTGTTTTTCGCCTTTTCTATCATATTTTCGGCAAGCTCAGGCTCTTTTGAACCTCCGCAGCCTCCGAGACCGCAGCACTGCACGTCCTCAAAGGAATCAACGGCTTCCCTTTCCAAAAACAGCTTTATGCTTTCAAACATTTCTTTTGAGCTTCTTTCGGGACATGGAAAAAACACATCGAGAGCTTTTTCTGAAATTTTTCCGCCTTCTCCCAGCTCATAAAGCTTCTCATAGACGGAAACAACGGGTATATCGCACCTTTCCTTCATAAAATGATAGCAATTCGGGCATAAGACTATTATCTCTTCTGCTCCTGCTTTTTTCATCTTTGCTTCCATCTCGTTGAAATTCTCACTGCTGTCTTCATAAAATCCCAGCTGATAAACGGGATTCTGGCAGCAGTCATAAATTACGCCTATATTATGAGCTCTCATCATTTCTTCAAGCTTCTTCATTGTACGGGGGAAAAAAGCAGTGAAATTACAGCCGGGAAACAGTATGGATCTGCGTTCGCCTTTTCTGTAATTTGAAAATTTATAAGGATTCTTTTCCCATAATATTCCTCTATATTCTTTATACAGCTTTTTCTTCTGCATAAGCGCCGCTTCCTGCCTGTGTTTTAAAGCTATGGCCGCTCCGTCTATTTCGACGGGACATACCCTGCTGCACTTTCCGCATAAAAAGCAGGAATATGCAAGCTCCGGACGCTCTGCAAAACCGCTTAAGTCAATCCCATACTTTTTAAGGAAAAGACAGCTTTCAACGCATTTTCCACAGTGTATACACTCCGTGGGTTCTCTTCTCTTTTCACAATATGCCTTCAAATCTTCTTCAGTATCTATATCGCGGCACATTGCTCCTTTAGCAGCTTTAAGGCCGAGAGCCTTTATATGCTTTAAAGTATCCTCAAACACAGAGCCTGTTCCATATTCTTTTATATTCCAGATTCTGCGATGAGTTTCTTTCATTCCTATAAGATAATATCCTCCGTCCAGCGTCGGATTTATCACAATATCGTTTTCCTCAAGCAAATCAAATGCTTCTTCTATTATTTTTTCCGTAATGTCCGGAATATCCGTACCTATCAGTATCGCTCTGTCATACCCCAAAGAGAAGACATCGGAAAAAGCGTTTTCCATCCTTTTTCCCATATCTCCTCCTCTTTGAATTAAAGTCTTTCCTCCGTTTTTAAAATGAGAAGGAATAATTTCCATCAAAATATTCTCTTCACCTTCCGGAGTATAAGCTATGACCAATTCAGCTTCCTTTGACGAAAGACAAGTGCCATATATTTTTTTAATAAAAGTCTCATGAAGCCTTGCACATTCTTCCCCCGTAAGAAAAGGCATGAGACGGGTTTTGGTCATTCCTGGGACAGGAACTCTTGTAAATATGATAATCGCCTTTTTCATCATTAACTTTCCCGGTCATTTAATATATTTTTTCTTTATAAAGATTACAGCTAAAGTAACTATAGCAGCAAAAACACAGGAGGCTCCGAAATATTTCCATTTATCGCCGGAGGCTGTAATCCCAGCCGCAGCTGTTGTAAAAAACAGGACTCCCGGCGTCATAAATACAAATGTAAATACAGAATATTTCCAAAATCCGATATCAGTTATTCCATAGGCAAAATTCTGAAGATTATACGGAAAAATCGGTACCATCCTCGTTATCATTAAGAGTATTATCTCATTTTTGTCATCGTCTGAAAACAGAAGTTTTTTCAAAGTCTTATTTTTCTCAAGCTTCGGTTTTATTCCGTCTTTGAGGAAATATCTCCCCGCCAAAAAGGAAGCCATGGCGCCTAAGGTTGTGGCAGCCAGACAGGCTGCGCTTCCTGTCGCAGGTCCGAAAATCATTCCTGCCGCAACAGCAAAAGTAACTCCGGGCAAAGCCAAAAGCACGCAGCCTATTACAGTCAAAACCATATACACTGCAAGGGCTGCCGCCATGTTCTCTTCAACATATACGCCTATGGAAACAAGATTGTCCACGTCGCTCAGATAATCCGACAGACCGAACATATGACCTGCTGCAAACAATGCTAAAACCGTAACGATAAATATAATTATTTTATAAACGTTTTTTCTCTCTTTCATACTGCGCATTATAGATTCAAGAGCGGGCAGCATCAATAAAATACGGCCCGCTCTTTATGAATAAGTGAAAAAGTTTACTTTTCTATCGAATCTGCGTAAGCTTCAGCCCAGCCCTTAAAGCCTCCTTCAAGAGTTACTACGTTATTCATGTCAGCTCCGATAGCTGCCAAAACGTCGGTAGCTGCCTGAGCATATCTTGCTCCGCTGTAGCATACTAAAACCAATTTCTTATCCCCGCCTGTTACGCTTCCGGTATTTTTAAGCAGACCAAGCTTCATGTCAGAAACGCCTGTAACATAATCTCCTTCTTTAGCAGCGTCCATATCTATGGAAACAGCTCCCGGAATACGCTCTTTTTCGTAATCTTCAGCTTTACGAAGATCTACGATCAGATAACTTTCGTCTTTATCGTCGATTACCTTCTTAAGGTCGGAAGCAGACATATATTTCATCTCTTTTCCTTCTTCAACCTTTTCTCCGCCTGTCACAATATCAGCGTAGGATTCGCCCCAGCCTTTGAAACCGCCTTCAAGGGTTACTACGTTATCCATATCAGCTCCTATTGAAGAAAGAACGTTGGTGGACACCTGAGCATATCTTGCTCCGCTGTAGCATACTAAAACCAGCTTCTTGTCTGCTCCTGTCTCGCTTCCGGCAGCTTCCTTGAGACCTTTTTTCATAGCTTTAACGCCGGCATCAAAGTCGCCTTCCTTTGCGGCATCCATGTCGATGGAAACGGAGCCCGGAATATGGCTTGTCTCATAGTCAGCCGCTTTACGAACGTCCAGCACCAGAAGCGAATCATCGCCTTCTGCAAGAGCTTTCTCAAGCTCATCTGCCGTCATGTACTTCATTTCAACATCGGATTCAGGAGCAGCTGTATCTCCTTCGTTTCCTTTATCGCTGCTGCCGCATGCGGCAAAAGCAAATACCATTACCAGCGTCAGTAACACTGCCAAAAATTTTTTCATTTGTATCTTTCCTCCTAAATCATTAGATTTTTGATAATATTCAGCATATACATGCTAATCTCTGCAAATCAAAAAGTCCAATTGATAAAACTTATACGATTTAAACTTTCATTGAAAAGTGCAATGGCACCGACAAACTAATATTATGCTTTACATATTGACAAGTTTAAATCGAATCAATTAGATTAGTATTAGCAAATAATTATGTAAATTCATTGATTAAAGAAAGCGTACTGATTCATATGAAAAAAATACCGATAATACTGGATTGTGATAACACTTACGGAATATACGGCTGCGATGTAGACGACGGACTTGCCCTGCTTTATCTGATGGGCTGTCCTGAGGCCGATGTTATAGGAATTACATGTTCTTTCGGAAACAGCAATCAAGAGGCTGTATACGCCAATACGATAAGACTTCTCAAAGACTGGGGCATGGAAAACATACCTGTATATAAAGGATGTTTTTCTTCCGGCAATGAAAAAACAGAGGCTTCTGTTTTTTTAGCTGAATCAGCAGAAAAATTCAGAGGAACTCTTAAAATATTATGTACCGGCTCCACGTCAAATCTGGCGTCCGCCGCAAAAATAAATGAAAATTTTTATTCTCAGATAGCGGAATTATCTATGATGGGTGGTCTTACAAAGCCCCTCTTCGTCGGTGGAAAGCCTATGAAGGAGCTTAATTTTTCATGCGACAGTTCATCATCGCTGCAAATATTAAAAAACGTCAAAAATATTAAGATAGCCTGCGCAGCCCATTGTCTCGATTCCTACTTTTCAGCAGAAGAACTGAATTCAAAGCTTGACAGTCACCCCGGCGCTGTTTCATCATACCTGAGAAAAACCTTAAAAGATTGGTATGATATAAACCGCACGTACTGGAATATAGAAGGTATAGTAAACTGGGATGTTATGGCGGCAGCTCAGATGATGCACCCGGAGCTCTTTGATCTCAATCCTTCGATCATTTCACCTACGGAAGACTCTCTGACTTGCGGTTTTTTACATGGCGAAGGAGAAGAAATACGTGCGTTTCTGCCTATTATAAAAGATAAAAAAATTTACAGTTCGCATGTATATGACAGATATTTCTCTGCGCCGGTCTTTCCTGAAAGCGGAAGCCAGGCTGCAGATGATTTATAAATAATAAAAAGGAGAGAAAAATGAAGAATCAAATCAAAAAAACCGTCGTTATCATGCTGGTATTTGCAATGGTCTTTGCCATGGCTGCCTGCGGAAAAGACGGCGGTTCCGACAAAACCAATGAACTCGATCTTTCCTCTGCCGAATGGGAAGAAATCGTTGAAGCTGCCAAAGGTACCACTGTAACCTTCTACGGCTGGGGCGGCGATGAAAACCGTAACAACTGGCTCAATTCAACGGTAGCGGACTATGTCAAGGAAAATTACGATATTGAACTCAAAATAGTAGGTATGGATATAGAAGACATTCTCACCAAGCTTTCCGGTGAAAAACAGGAAGAAACAAAAGAAGGAAGCATAGATATGATATGGATAAACGGAGAAAACTTCTATTCCGCAAAGGAAAACGGTCTTCTCTACGGTTCTTTTACAGACAAGCTTCCTAACATGGAGAAGTATATCGACATGAAAGATCCTGAAACTCTGAATGACTTCTGTATGCCTATCGACGGCTACGAAGCCCCTTATGCCAAGGCTCAGATGGTAATGATGTATGACAGCGCCAAGGTAACTGCGCCACCCGCTTCGGCCGAAGAATTGTTGGAATTTTGCAAAGCCAATCCGGGAAAAGTAACGTACCCTGCTCTGCCCGATTTCACCGGAAGCGCATTCGTTCGCAATCTGATATATGAAATATGCGGCTGGGAACAGTTCCAGACGATGGAAGCAGACTATGACACTGTAAAAGAAGCCATCGAACCTGCGCTTGACTACATGAGAGAACTCAATCCGTATCTCTGGAACAAAGGAAAAACCTTCCCGGATTCTTCGACTTCGGTAAATTCAATGTTCTGCGACGGAGAACTTCTGCTCAATATGAGCTATTCTCCTTTCGGCGTAGCCAGCGGTATAGCCGACGGCAGCTATGCAAAAACCACCGAAACATTTGTATTTGATAAGGGGACTATCGGAAACACCAACTATATGGGCATAGCCTTCAATGCTCCCAACAAAGCGGGCGCCATGGTGGTAATCAACGCCATAATATCGGGAGACATACAGCTTACCCAATACGAAACCCTCAAGGAACTGCCTGTTGTAGACAGCGATAAGCTTTCTGACGAAGAACTGGCCGCTTTCAATAAGGTAAATTTAGGGGAAGGCGTCCTCACTCAGGAAGAGCTTCTGGACCACAGGCTTCCTGAAATGCCTGCAAGTCTCGTTCCTATAATCGAAGAGATATGGCTTGAAGAGGTCGTTGGAAAATAACAGTAATATGATACAATAATATAATTTTGAAGAGAGCTGTTTTATGAAAAAGAAAAGTTATTCTTACATCTTTCTGCTGCTGCCTTTTATGTTTATAGCATGTCTGATACTGGCGGCAGTCATAACGGTAATACTGCAAAGTCTCGGCTACGTTCCCGCATTAGGACTCGAGACGTTGACTTTTTCATACTATTTTTCAGCCCTTACAGATCCGGGATTTCTTACGTCCCTTGCAGTAAGCCTTAAAACAGCTCTTTTCTCTTCTGTCTCAGCCTCAGCCGCAGGCACTCTTTTATGTGCCGCCATGGTTTCAAGAAAGCAAAACAAGACTTTAAACAATTCTCAAAATGCGCCGCTGTCCATCATCAGAATACCCATACTCGTTCCCCATGCGATAGTGGCTATCTTTATGATAAATATTTTTTCTCAGACAGGTATTCTGGCCAGAATATCTTATGCGCTCGGTTCTATCGACGATCATACGGAATTCGGACAAATTCTTTTCACTGAAAGCTATATCGGAGTCATCCTTGCCTATCTTTGGAAAGAAATTCCATTCGTGGCCTATTTCGTCTTTGCTTTGATGGCGGGAATAAGCGATTCTTTAGGTCAAGCCGCTCAGAATCTCGGCGCTTCGCCTTTAAAAAGCTTCTTTCAGATCACTCTGCCGCTAAGTCTTCCGTCTGTGCTTAACGCATTTTTCATAATATTCATATTCACTCTCGGAGGTTACGAGCTGCCTCTGCTTTTGGGCGCCACAAAGCCCAAAGCACTTCCGGTGGAAACATATATGTCATTTTCAAGTCCGGATCTTACCGACAGGCCGTATTCAATGGCGATGAACGGGATAACTCTGCTCATCTCTCTTTTATTTACCATACTGTATCTGGCATTGATGAAAAAGCTTATCCGCAGGATTGGAGGAAGTCAATGAAAAAAGCGATAAGAAAAATTAAATACTACCATGTGGTATTGACCATCGTAATAATTTGCATACTGCTTCCTATTGCGCTGATAACAATATGGAGCTTTACCGGCAGATGGCCGTGGCCTGCAATGCTTCCCGAAAGCTATTCACTCAGAACCTTAAAAGAGCTTTTTAACGGTGTTCACCCCCTGCCTGCCTTACTCGGCGGCAGCATACTTCTGGCTTCGGTTTCATCTCTCATATCCACCGCTGTAGGGGTGATGACTGCAAGAGCTCTGGAGCTATATGAATTCAAAGGAAAATCCCTGATACGTTTCGGTTACATGCTTCCTGTAATTGTTCCTGCAACCGTGCTTACCATGGGACTTCAGATAGTATTTCTCAAAATGGGGATTGCCGATACCGCAGCAGGCGTAATAATAATCCACGTAATGGTATCCATGCCTTACTGTACGACTATAATGTCAGACGTTATACGGGCCTGCGGAATAAAATATGAGGAACAGGCTTCAGTCCTCGGCGCCGGACCTTTAAAAGCTTTTACAGAAGTCTCCCTCCCGCTTATTACACCCGGCATATTATCATCTCTGAGCATGGGTTTTATCCTCTCCTACAGCCAATATTTTACCACTTTAATCATTGGCGGAGGCCGGGTAAATACCCTTTCCCTCGTTTTAGTGCCTTATATACAAAGCGGAGACAGGCCGCTGATGTCGATATACTCGCTGGTATTCGTAATTTCAGCTTTAATTATCTTTTTCATTTTGGAGCAGTTATTAAAATTAAGCAGAAAGGAAACAGCCTAATCAGGCTCGATATATAAGTAAAATGAAGCTTCAGCTAAAGAATCTCACAGTACAGTTCAAAGAAAACACAGTATTAAACGATCTCAACCTTTCAGTACGCAAAGGAGAATTCATGTCTCTCTTAGGACCTTCAGGCTGCGGAAAGAGCACTATGCTAAAAACCATCGCCGGCCTTGCTCCTCTTAAAAGCGGTAAAATTTATCTCGACGGAAGGGAGATTTCATCAGACCCCGCCTATAAACGAGGCGCGGTAATCGTCTTTCAGGATATGCGTCTCTTTCCCCACATGAGCGTAATAGAAAACGTTGCTTTTTCAATGAAGATGCAGGGTAAAACAAAAAAAGAGCGGCTTTCGGAAGCCGAAAGGTTTCTTGACAGCGTCAAACTTTCCGGCTGTGAAAACCGCAAAATCTCCGAAATATCAGGGGGACAGCAGCAAAGAGTAGCTTTAGCGAGAGCCCTGGCTGCCCTCCCTCAGCTCCTCCTGCTTGACGAGCCCTTTTCTTCGCTTGATGAAAATCTGCGTGAAGAAATGCGCAGTCTTATTCTTTCGATTCACAAGGATTTCGGTATGACCACCATAATGGTTACCCATGACAGAATAGAAGCTTTGCGTATGTCTGACAAAGTAGCTGTCATGTTTGCCGGCAAAATTCATCAGGTGGGAAAACCCGCAGACGTTATTGAAAAGCCCTCTACGCCTGAAGTCCGCAGTTATCTCGGAAACCTCATTCATCAAGATTATCTTTCATTATACCGTTAAGCTTTGAAATTGCGCCGGCCGTATACTCGTATATACTCTTGGCAAAAAGCGTAACTATAGTCAATACGGACATCACGTCCACATACTCCTCCGGTACGGTAAGTCCCACCATAGTAATAAACCTCGGAAAAGAGCTTATCGCTATCGTCAGCAAAGTCACGCCTGCGCACACTGCAAAAAAACGTATCACATCATCGTATACCTGCTTGCAGCTCCGGCACCGGTGGACAATCTTAACATTATAATATATATCCAGCAGAAAATTAGCCAGCCACACTATTGCCAAAAGTATGGCCGCATATCCTATATCCTTAAGGTTTCCCAATATCAAATCCAGCATTTTATATAACCTCCCGCTTGCGTTTTACGCTTGTTTCAAACTGCTTTAAGCTTGTATAAAGCTGCCTGCGTTTTACGCTGCTTGGTTATAATATGCCGTCTTAAAGATTTAGCTGAATGTTTTCGCCGAACATCTTCTTTACTTTTTGCCGCAGCTGTCTGTTTCGCTGCTTTTTCAGATGTGGGTCATCGGCAAAAATTTCACATGCTGCCTCTTTCACGTCTTCAAGAATATCTGCATGACGAACCAAATCGCTTATATTGAGTTCAGGAAGTCCGTGCTGTTTAGTTCCGAAAATTTCTCCCGGCCCTCTAAGTTTCAAATCCTCTTCGGCTATTATGAATCCGTTTTCAGTACTAAGCATGATTTCATTACGTTTATTTGCTATCTTGCTTTCATGTCCGCACACTAAAATACAATAAGATTGATGTTTGCCTCTTCCAACTCTTCCTCTCAGCTGGTGAAGCTGAGCAAGGCCGAATCTCTCGCAGTTTTCTATGACCATGACCGTTGCGTTGGCTACGTCTATTCCCACCTCGATTACTACGGTGGCAACAAGTACATCTATAAGCCCTGCGGCGAAAGCCTCCATGATGGAATCCTTTTCTTCCTGCTTCATTCCTCCGTGAACAAGGCCGGCTCTCATGGCCGGATGTTTCCCGGAAATTTCTTCATAAAGCTCTTCCGCAGATTTCAGATCCATGGCTTCGGATTCTTCTATCAATGGAGCGACTACGTAACATTGCCTGCCTTCTCTTACCTGTCCCTCGACAAAATCATATATTTTATCTCTGGCGTCGTCATTTCTCAGAAATGTCTTTACAGGTATCCTGCCTTTAGGCATTGTGTCTATCACAGATATGTCAAGATCGCCGTACAATATTACGGCTAAAGTTCTCGGAATCGGAGTCGCCGTCATCACAAGCACGTTGGGATTAGCTCCCTTGGCAGCCAGCATGACCCGCTGATTTACTCCAAAGCGATGCTGTTCATCGGTAATAACCAGGCCAAGCGCCTTGAAAATCACATCAGGCTGAATTATGGCATGTGTTCCGACGATTATGTCTGTCTCGCCCGAAATCAGCCTGTTCAAAGCAAGTTTTTTCTCTTTTGCCTTCATACTGCTGCACAATAAATCCACCTTTATGCCAAAAGGCTCAAAATCACGGCATAAGGAGGCGTAATGCTGTTTCGCCAGCAATTCCGTAGGCGCCATCATTGCCGCCTGAAAACCTCCTTTTACCGTCTTGTACATGGAAAGCTCGGCTACTGCTGTTTTTCCTGAGCCGACGTCTCCCTGCACCAGCCTGTTCATGGCTTTGCAGGAAGCCAAATCGTTTTCTATATCTTTCCATACGTGCAGCTGACCGGAAGTAAGACTAAAAGGAAGGCTGTCCGTAAAATCCCGGACTGAAATATCTTTTTCTATGCAAATCCCTTTATCTGCTTTGCTTCGTCCCTGCTTTATGTAAAGAAGACCTGTCTGAAGAGTCAGCAGTTCTTCAAATACCATCCTGTAGCGTGCCTCTCCCACCTGCCTCTTATCCTCGGGAAAGTGAATTTTCTCCAGCGCATAGGCCGGACTGCAAAGGTTATATTTTTTAACGATTTCATCAGAAAGCCACTCCTCAGTCTGCAAACATGCCGTAATCACCTCGCGCTGCATTTTTCTTACAGCCTGCTGGGTAAGGCCCTCCGTCAGCGGATAAA
The DNA here is from genome assembly GCA_937900415.1 of uncultured Clostridia bacterium. Classification (GTDB taxonomy): domain Bacteria; phylum Bacillota; class Clostridia; order Peptostreptococcales; family Anaerovoracaceae; genus Fimisoma. The sequence continues at coordinate 60,276 of CALCEY010000011.1, read as the reverse complement.
CAGGATAAACGCCTCTTACGTCTCCCTCTTCCCCCAGCTTATGAAACTCAGGATGCGCCATCTGCCTGCGGCCTGCTTTTATATATATTCTGCCGTAAAATGTGTATTCGCTTCCTATTTCAAAACATCCGGCAAGATATTTCCCGTTGAAAAAAATCACTTCCAGATCAGCTGAATTGTCCTGTACCGTGATTCTCAGAGGTGATTTTTTTTTATATGGATTAGCTGTTTTCTTGGATATGACCTTTCCGCTGACGAGAACATCTTTATCCTCTGAGGCTTCCATGATAGGCGTTATTTCCCGCCTGTCTTCATATCTTTTTGGCATCAGATGCAAAAGATCGTCTACAGTTTCTACTTTTAATTTTTTAAGAAGTTCAGCTCTTTTAGGGCCTACTCCCTTTATCTCACTGACCTTGTCTTGCAGCTTCATATTCTCTTTTTACCTCAATATCGCGCTCTGCTATATGCTTTGCTTTAACGCCTACGATATGCAGCGTTATAACGCCTTTGCGATCCGGAAACAACTCTTGCATATATTCCTGTATATGCCCAAGAACAGTATCAGTAACATTTTTTATACTGCTTCCAAACTGCACTATGCCTGAAAATTTCAGATAATATGTTTCATCTTTTTCTTCTATCTCGAAATTTCCGGAAAGATCTCCGACCCCTACTCTTGAGGCAACGCCTAAAATCCTTCTTTTCTCAGATGAAAGAAAAAACTTTCCCTCAGTCTTTTCAACTGCCCTTAATATAACTTTTGCTATCACAGCATTGTTTACCGTAACGGTGCCAAGCTGTGTTTTTCTGCTTAACGCCATGGCTCTGTCTCCTTTGTCATATATTTTATCATATTTTCTCACAAATTAACACGTTATTTCATACTATACTTCAGGGAGGATCGCCATGAACAACAATTTTAGAAAAAAGAAATGCTTTAACTTATATAAGGAGACAAAAGATATAGGCTTTATTTTGCTTGTCTTCGGCGCTGTTACCATATGCGCCTTCTTTCTTCCTCCTAAGGCGTGGTTGATCCTCCTTGGCGTTATACTGATAATCTGCGGAATCACACTGCTGAAGAGGTAGATTGGAATTTAAGTTTTTAATAGATAACAACCGCAGTATATATGCGATTGTCTATGTTTGGCTCCTTCCACTTGAAATATTCGATAAAATAACAGAAAAGGAACTGCTCTTGCAGTTCCTTTAACAGGTCGTCTCAAATTAGATGGCACGGTTCACTTTATTCGATTTAATACATTTTGTGCACACTTTAGCTTTTCTTACTGTGCCATTTTCTTCAGCGATTCTTACAGTCTGGATATTAGCATTCCATTTTCTTCTCGTGTGTCTGTTGGAGTGGGATACAGCGTTTCCCGATACCTGACCCTTACCACAAATCTCGCATTTTCTTGACATCTACCGCACCTCCTCTTAATATATTAAGTAGCTTCTGTCAGCTGTTTTTCATTGCTTATTTACATATTATGCGTTTATATGCGCACTCGAACGAATGTTATTATACCATAAGGAATCATGGTGTTCAAGCACTTTTTTACCTGTAGCAAGAATTTTTTATAATCCCTAAATTCCCAAAGTAAATTCCGCAACGGAATTAGACCGGAATTTAATCTAAGACGTTTTTCTGATAGAATTTAATCTGGGAAACATCTCCGTCAGGGAGGTAACCATGAACAATACCAGAAAAAACAAACATTTAAATTTCGAGGACAGAGAAATGATCGAAAAAGGATTAAGAAAAGGCTTATCATTCAAAGCTATCGCTTCTGAATTAGGGAAAGATCCCACAACAATCTCAAAAGAGATTACACGCCACATTACCGTTGGCAGAACATCTGTGACCCGCATCAACAGCAATGGTGAAGCAATCCCTACCGCTCCTTGCCCAAAGCTTTTACGCCCTCCTTATGTCTGTTTCTCATGTGAAAACTTTCACCGCAAGTGCTCCCATGACAGGCATTACTACAACGCCCGTTCTGCTCAGAAGGCATATGAGATGCTCCGCTCTGAATCCCGCCAAGGCATCCCACTCAATAAAGAAAGCTTCTATGAAGTCGACAGAATCATATCTGACCGAATCAAGAAAGGACAGCACCTTTATCACGTTCTGCAAACTGAGAAACTACCCGTTTCCAAATCTACTGTTTACAGGCACCTTCACAAAGGCTATCTGTCCATTTCACCATTGGATATGCCCCGTGTGGTAAAATTCAAACCACGAAAGAACAGCGTAACCAATCGCATCCCAAAGGCTCTGAAAGCTGGCAGAACACACGATGATTTTCTGAAATATATCGATGATAACAATTTTCCCTCATGGGTCGAAATGGATACCGTCATCGGCGAAATCGGAGGCAAGACCATTATGACCTTCGATTTCAGCTTCTGTAATTTCATGTTCGGTCTGCTTCTTGAGAACAAGTCCTCCGCTCAGGCAGCTTCACATATCCTGTCTCTTAAAAAGCTACTCGCCGACAACGGTTTTGATTTTGGAAACATATTCCCTGTCATCCTCACCGATAACGGCGGCGAGTTCGCTGATGTTTTCGCTTTTGAAAAAGCTCTGGACGGCTCTCAGCATTCCAATCTCTTTTTCTGCGACCCCATGCGTTCTTCTCAAAAACCTTTTGTCGAGAAAAATCACACCCTTTTCAGGGACATCGTTCCAAAAGGAGAAAGTTTCAACACTTTCTCTCAGGATACTGTAAACCTGATTTTCTCTCACGTCAACAGCGTATGCAGAAAAAGCCTCAACGGAAAAACTCCTTACGATGTATTTTCCTTTACTTTCGGACATGAACTTGCCGGACTGTTTGGCATAAAACATATCCCTGCCCATGCAGTAGTACAATCCCCTCTGCTGCAGAAAAGCGATGTGTTTATTCGTACCCTCTGCAAAAACAACAACTAAGAAAGAAATGCTTATGCCGCAAAAGGCTCTTGACAATGAGCAGCGACATGAGAGGCTTTTCCGTCATGACGGAGAAACACACGTGCCTGTCCGCCATGCGTCATGAACTCATGCCGCTGCAGACTTGTTGTCAAGGGCACCGTGGAATAACATTTTTTATATTTTCTAAAAAACTGGACGGTAAGGTTTCCCACACTAAATTCTATATTACCGGAAGTTAATCTGAAACATCTGTTGTTTTGGCTTGTTTACCTTACCTTTTTTTCCTTTTTATTCCCGACAAACTACCTTTTTCCGTATCTTTTCCTTCGGCTATCAATATTTTCAAAAACAAATCTTTAATATGCTGTCATAAAGAGAGAGAAACGCAATATACAATATACTACGTTTCTGCTGTAATAATCTCTTATTTTTAATAGTTGTCTGCGCCGCATCATATATATTTTTCTGACAAAACAAGCTCTCCCCTTTGGCGAGTAAGATTCATGTCTATTATCCTCTGGTTTGCGCTGCCTCTGAAGAGCAATGTCAAATCTTTTTTTTCTTTAATAAATCTTCCGTCTACCAGCAGGTCGATAACAGAGAGAAGGTTATCCACATCACAGTCGTTCATATCTCTAAGTTCTTCATAGGTATATCCGCTGTATGCCATGAGGTTAATGTCAGCTCTCGCTCCCTTCAGCGCTTCGGCAAGGCTGTAAAAGGCTCCTGCCTGGCAAAATGGCTCTCCCCCGCTGAAAGTAACTCCGTCCAAAAGAGGATTTGCTTTAACGGCTTCAACTATCTTTGAAATTTCGCAGTCATAACCGCCGCTGAAATCATGGGTGTCAGGGTTGTGACATTCCGGACAGCCGTGAGGACAGCCTTGACAAAAGACTGCAAATCGCAGGCCTGGGCCGTCAACGATAGATTCGCGCACAACTCCGGCTATTCTTATTGCATTAAATTCTTTCAAGCTCTGTCCTGACATCATGCTTTACCCTGTCGCTTTCCTCGGAAGCCTTGGCGCTGTTCCAGTGATCCATCGTTCCTACCAGATAACCCGTTATCCTGCGTATTCTCTCAAATCCGACGTCTCCGTCGCCTTCCTTTCTATGGCACATAGGACATTCGTTGTCGATGATTCCTGTATAGCCGCAGCATGGGTCTCTGTCAACCGGATGATTTATCGAACCGTACCCAACTCCCGATTCCTTCATAAATCTTACTACCTTTTCAAATGCGTCTAAATTCTTAAGAGGATCTCCGTCCAACTCTATATATGAAATGTGTCCTCCGTTGGTAAGCGCATGATACGGAGCTTCAAGCCTTATTTTATCAAAAGCGTTGATGTCGTAATATACAGGGATATGGAAGCTGTTGGTGTAATAATCTCTGTCTGTAACGCCTTCTATTATTCCGTATTTTTCTTTGTCAATCCTTACGAATCTGCCTGAAAGTCCCTCTGCCGGAGTAGCTATCAGCGACCAGTTAAGGCCTGTTTTTTCGGACATCTCATCCATTCTTTTTCTCATATAGCCAATGATTTCAAGACCCAAAATCTGTGATTCTTTTGATTCTCCATGATGCTTTCCGGTAAGCGCCTTAAGACATTCAGCAAGCCCTATGAAGCCTACCGTAAGAGTTCCGTGTTTTATTACCTCCTCGATAGTATCGTCAGGACCCAGCTTATCCGAATCGAGCCATATCCCCTGTCCCATCAGGAATGGGAAATTCCTCACCTTCTTCTGAGACTGAATCTTAAATCTGTCATAAAGCTGATCGCATGCTAAATCTATCATATGGTCAAGGCCTTCAAAAAACATATCTAAATCTCCCTTGGCCTTGATGGCAAGTCTAGGCAGATTGATGGACGTAAAGCTAAGATTTCCCCGTCCTGTAACGATTTCTCTCGTCGGATCATAAGTATTGCCGATAACTCTTGTTCTGCATCCCATGTAAGCGCACTCCGTATTAGGATCTCCCTCTACGTAATACTGCTTGTTAAACGGTGCGTCCAGAAATGAGAAGTTCGGGAACAGCCTTTTGGCCGACACCCTGCACGCCAATTTGAACAGATCATAGTTAGGATCCTCCGGATTATAGCTTACGCCTTCTTTCACTTTAAATATCTGAATAGGGAAAATCGGAGTTTCTCCATTGCCTAAACCTGCTTCCGTAGCCAGCATTACTGATTCCATAACAAGTCTTCCCTCTGGAGAAGTATCTGTTCCATAGTTTATTGAGCTGAACGGCACCTGCGCGCCGGCTCTGGAGTGCATTGTATTTAAGTTGTGTATAAAGGCTTCCATGGCCTGATAAGTTTTTCTTCTTATTTCCTTGTCGGCGAACTTGGTAGCTCTGTCCTGCATCTTTTTTGCTTCGTCTTCTGAAACTATCTTCTTCAATTCTTCAAGCTCAAGCTCTTTATAATTGTTATCCCAAGCCATACAAGGATATACTCCGTGTTCTTTCTCTATCTTTTCTCCTATCTCCTTCATCCTGCTTACGCCGTCTTCCACATCATGCAGAAAATCGAGCATTTTACCCAGATTGGTGAGATAAAGCTTCTTGTATGTCTTTTTTACTCCCGGAGCCATTCCGTAATCAAAATTAGGCACCGACTGTCCGCCGTGCTGGTCGTTCTGATTGGATTGAATCGCTATACATGCAAGAGCAGCATAGCTTTCTATATCGTTAGGCTCTCTCAAATGACCGTGCCCTGTAGAAAAGCCTCCCTTAAGCAATTTTACCAAATCTATCTGACAGCATGTCATTGTAAGAGTATAGAAATCCATGTCATGTATGTGTATGTCCCCGTTTTCATGAGCCGCAGTGTGCTTAGGATCTATTACATACATCTTGTAGAATTCTTTAGCTCCCTCTGAACCGTATTTCAGCATAGTTCCCATGGCCGTATTGCCGTCTATATTGGCATTCTCACGCTTTATTTCATTTTCTTTTGCTTCTTTGAAAGTCAGATCTTCATAGATTTTCATGAGCTTGGTGTTCATATCCCTTGCTCTCGTACGCTCCGCCCTGTAAAGTATATATTCCTTGGCAGTTCTCGCATGTCCGTTCTCTATGAGTATTTTTTCAACTGCGTCCTGAATCTGCTCTACGGAAGGCACCTGATTGTGACAGACCTCAAGAAGATACAGCTCTGTCTGCTTAGCCAAATACATAGCCATTTCCTTGTCCTTGCCTCCCAGAACCTGAGCTGCCTTGAATATAGCGTCGGCGATTTTGTCAACGTTGAAATCGACAGTTCGTCCGTCTCTTTTTGTTATTTTCTTAATGCTTTCCATAAATCTTTACCTCTTTCTTAAATCGCAGTCGTACACAAGATGTAGTATCCGCATTAAAAATCTAACACTAATTACGCTATATGTCAAGGAGGAAAATCTTATATTCAATATTTTTTTGCCGGATTCTTCAAAATGTCTCCATAGGCTTCCTGCTCATTTTTTCGTAATATTCTTCCTTCAGCATAGACATGAGACAGAGGTCCACGTAGCTTCCGTTTTTCTTGCCTCCGCAGCGCATAATTCCTTCTTTTACAAAACCGACTTTTTCATATAATGAGGCTGCTATAATGTTGTCGGAAAAATAATCCAAAGTAACCCTCTTGCAGCCCATCTCTTCAAAAGCCCATTTCATCGTCAGCTTCAGAGCCGCTTCTCCAAGACCCTTTCCTCTCATAGCAGGTTCGGCTATATATATTCTCGTTATGTCCAAAGAATCATAATCGTAATTGATGCTGCTTACATATATACGGCCCACCGGCTTACCCGTACCGGCAATACATACGGTAAACTGCCTTGCGGCCTTATCTTCAAGACGACGGTAAAATTCTCTCACCGTCATTTCATAAGTTTTGCCGTCGTCTATAGTAAAGAATTCTGTAACCTCCGGCATGCTTTCCCAGCGCGCAAAATATTCCAAATCATCAAAAATACTGTCTCTTATCTGAATTTCTAACGGTTCCATTAAGTTCACCTTATCCTTAAAATCATTTACAAATATGTGAAGTTTTTATGAAGTTATAACATTGAGATAAAAATTATGATATTATATTTCATTATATACGTTTTCAGTTTCAATTAAAATACTTAAAAGTAAGAACATAAGGTGAATTCTATGAATAAAAAGAAAAAAATAATTATAGCCGTATGCGCAGTAATTTTAGCAACAGTCCTGATTTTGGCAGTTTATTTCTACTTTTCAAAGGAAAAGAAAGAGCCGCCTACCCTTGAGGAAACCGTCAACAGCCGAATTGCTGCCTATGAAACGGATTTGGCCGATTCCATATCTTCAATGACAACTCAGGAAGCCGTGAAAAAATATCTGGTCAACTGGGCGGAAAACAAGGGTATAGACGTCAAAACAGACGACGCCGGCAACGTTATCTATTCTCTGCCTGCAACCGAAGGCTTTGAAAATCAGTCTCCTTCAGTTATATTATGCGGCTATGATTACGCCGGCATGGAATCATATAAAAACAGCATTGCCTGCGCACTCACGGTTGCTAAAAACGACGCGCCTCACGGCGAATACAAAGTCATTTTCCTGTCGGAAGAGAGGGGAAGCAAAACCGGAGCCGAAGCGCTTTCGGATAAATATTTCAGCGATAATACAAAAGTCTTCTGTCTGGGAGACACATATTCATCAAGGATTTCTCTTTCAACGGGCGGGTTCAGCAAGTATACGCTGTCAAAGGAGCTTAGCCACAAGCCAACAGCTTATGACGCCGCATACAAAATAAGCATTTCGGGGCTCCCGCCTCATAGATTTTCCAGTATAAATACAGAAGCTCCCAATCCTATAAAAATGCTTGGGAATCTGCTGGCAAACTTCAAATCAACGTCTATTCTCTTTGAGCTTTCTTCATTCTCAGGAGGAAGCGACGCTGATATGACGCCTCAAGAGGCTTCAGTAGTTATAGTTGTAAACAAAGAATCTGTGGAAAAATTAGAGAGTAATCTAAACAGCACAACAGAAGAATTCTACGATAAATACTCAGATGATTATCCTGAAGCCGAATATAAATTTGAAGCAGTCGAAACACCTTCCCATGTAATAAGCACAGAAAATACAGAAAGCATCGTAAGCCTTTTGTATACGGCTATAAACGGCGAGCATTATAAGGACGACGACGGAGAAACAGCCTCAATAACCAATATCGGCTGCATTTCTACCGATAACAAAAAACTCAATATTGAAGTTGCGGCCGCAAGCTATTCCGATGACTTGACTAAAGAAATGTCAGAAGCCTATCAAACCATAAGCGCCCTCACCGATGTCAGCTACAGTTTAAACGAAACATCAGCGCCTTTCCATTCCAATAAGGCAGGTGAAGAGCTGGCAGACGCGCTTCTCAAAGCATATACGGAATATCAGAGCATCAACCTTGATAAAGTGAATATGGCCGAATGGACTCCTGCTTCGGCCGTAAATTCCAAGAATCAGGCGATGGCCGTTATAGCGCTCGGTATAACAGAGAGAACAAAAGACAACTTCGCAGGAGGACTGATAACTTATCTTCAGACTGCTGAATCGAAAAGCGAACAGTAAAACTATTCTGTCGACATATAGAAAGTATATATATCACATTGAAAAAAAGGTGGATGAAGAAATGAGATTCCCACAAAACCTGTTCTTCATCCGCCTTTTCGTTATATTTCGTTATATGCTGAGAATATTATTTTAATAAGCCATCAGCAAATAGCTTTAATTTAATCCTCTTTCTCCTCTTCGTAAACGAGTTCTATAATTGCGCTCTGCACAATATGATGCTGCACGTCATGAACCGTTATGAGACAATTTTTCCAGCTGCATTGAAAGGCCTCTCCTTCTTCAGGTATACGTCCTATGATTCCGCATATGAAGCCGCTGAAGGTATCATATACGTTTGTAGGCAGCTCCATCTCAAGCGCTTCTGAAACATCCTCCAAGTCAGCATATCCTTGTATTCTGAATTTGCCTTCCGTCAACTTCTCTATTTCCTCAGGCTTTACAGGACTTTCCTTTTCGGAAAGGTCTCCGAGGAGAGCTTCCATTATATCATGGAGGGTAACGATCCCTGACATGCCGCCGTACTCATCTATAACCACGGCGAAATATTCTCTGCTTTCCTGCATCTTTCTGAAAAGGCTGTTTGCCTTCATACTCTCCGGCACAAGCATAGCCTTTTCAACTATGTTATCTATTATCTTCTGTTGTTCTTTTTCAGGATAAAGGAAATAGCTCTTGGTGTCCATAATACCTATTATGTCGTCTAAGCTGTCTCCGCAGACAGGATATTTTGTATGCCTGCTTTCTCTTATGGTCTCCTTCCATTCTTCCATATCGTCTGAAAGGCTCAGAGATATGACATCGCGCCTGTGGGTGCACATTTCTTCGGCCGTAATATCGTCGAATTCAAATATATTCTGTATAATCTCATCTTCCTCAGGCTGAATAACGCCTTTCTCCTTGCCCTCGGCCAGCATCATCTTTATTGATTCTTCGGTAACGGTACTGTCCTCTTCCTCCGGATTTATTCTCAAAAGTCTGAGAATAAAATTTGTAGAAGCAGTTAAGAGCCATACTATAGGCGCGAATATCTTGGCTACGAAATACAGTGCTCCCGACATTCCCAGGGCTATTCCTTCTGATTTTTTCATGGCCACTCTCTTAGGCACCAGCTCTCCGAAAACCAGTGTAAAATACGCCAATATCAAAGTAATAACTATTATGGCCGCTGCCTTCAGTACTGCCGGCGAAATTGCAACTCCCGCTTCGATAAGCCTTATAACTATGAGGTCGGCAAAGGTCTCTGCGGCCACTGCACTTTGTAAGAGTCCTGCAAGAGTTATCGCAACTTGTATCGTGGCAAGGAAACGTGCCGGCTGCTCTGTCAGCGTAACGAGCCTTACCGCCTTTTTATTTCCCTCCTCAGCCATTTTTTTGAGCTTAACGTCATTCATTGATATTACTGCTATCTCAGTTGCAGCAAACACAGCGTTCAGCCCTATTAAAATTAAAAGTAAAATTACAGCGTTCATCTGTTTTTCTCCTGTCCATAAATTTTAATCTGCGGTTTTACATATCCTTTTCTTTATTTCTGCAAAAACCACAAAAAGGCACTGCAATCCGCTGTCACTAAATACGCAGATTACAATACCTTCTAAAAAGCTTAACTTTTACAATTGTTTTTATTATACTGTTCCCGTCTCCTTCTGAACTGTCTTCCATATCAATATTTCCCCTTACATAATAATTAAATAGCATAGTATCAGAAAAGCGTCTTTATGTCAACAGGCATAATCATTTCTTAGCGTTTGTATAACGGCGTTTTCAATATCGCAGCAGAAAAGAAAATAAGCCGATTTAAATTTTGCAAGTCACGCAAAGCTTTATTTAACGTAGTTCTGCTGTCATTCTGCTGCACCGTATGAGCTTGTTTCTTTCGGAATATCCACCGAGATTACCTACTTATACGTATGGCAATTAAAAATAGTAACTTTAACGTCCCAATCCGTTTCATTGTTAAGTAAAATAGAATTAAGTACGTATCCTGAGGCAATACTAAAACCGTTATCACTTGCAGCCGCATCTAAATTTTTTCATCGAAATAAAGCTCTATGTATCATCTGCTTTAAACTCATCGTTACTGTTGTTGTCGAGAAAATCTTCAATCATTTGGTCAATATAGTCATTGTTTATTTATACCAAATTATCCTGCTGCTCTGTTGTAAACTCAGGCAATACGCCTTCCTCAGTCTCTGCTGTGGCCGTACAGTAATCGCTTCCAAACCAAGTTGCTCATTTAAGCTCTCGCCAGTCTCTGCTGCCGATGTTCCTGTGAAATCAAAATATGAGTTTAGAATAATATACTTTGCAGTATCAAGAATATTTCCCACAGTATTTGAGCAACCGGATGTCAAAAGCATTGGGCTGAAAAAGCAATAATGCAAAATCGTTTCATATAAAACTCTCTTTTTATAGCGGGACAATGTTTCTTACAATTATCCGGCCGTTCATAAATTCAATAACCGGATTATCTGTCAGTGTTTTTGCTCTTGGCATAGAACGCTTAATATTTCTAAAAATCTTTATAGATTTGATAAAAACTTTCTGATAAGTAGGCGCTGCCTTATCCGGTATGAAGGTTTAGCGGATAGGTCTGCTCTTTCTTTTTTGTATAAAACATTCCAAACAATTATAATACGGCAAACTTCTTCCGATTTTATATACAGCAAGGCTTGCAATAATCTCATTGTTAAACACGTCTAAAAGATAAGTCCATTCCCATCGAGTGTCTTTATCCATAATACAAGTCATATCTGACGTCACTATTTCAAAAGGTTTTGCTGTATTCCAATTTTCTTTAACTGTGTCAGTAAATTTAATATGTTCTTTCCTGCGACTTTTCTTTCTCTATTTATTTTAGAACGTATTCCTGTTAATTTACAGTATTTATGCGCCAAGCTATCCGAGAATACCCAACCGGTTTCATTGCGAATCAAGTTGCCAAAATAGTGATATCCTTTTGTTTTATGTTTAATATGAAAAAAAGGTAGATATATGATGATTTTCCATGTGTATACCTTTATTTTACTATTGCACACAGCCGGCGACTTATTTGCAAGTTCACGTTCCTGCATGAGCGGCAGGGCTTATAGCCCAATAAGAAAAGCCCGCGCCTGTAGGCGCGGGCGTGTGTCGCAGCTATTCCTCTCACTGTAAAACAGATCATTTTCTGCACAATAACTATGCGGCTCCAAAGGATAGATACTAACTGCCAAAATAGACTTGCCGTCAAAGACGACTGTCTACTGTTCCTTCATATGGACAGGCAAGCTCTTAAGCTCCGTTTTCTTTTCTTGTTTATTTTTCGTCTTTTCTTCTCTTGCTATACGCAACGCCGCCTATTCCAAGGCCTGCCGCAAGCATCAATACAACCCACAAAACCACATTGCTGTCATCGCCTGTCTTCGGTTCTTCGCTTACATATCCGATTTCTTTTTGTCCGCATACTGAGCAAATTCCGTCCTTGTAGATGTGTCCCGTCTTATCAACTTTGCCGGCATCCTTTTTCCATGCAGCAAGGTCTGTTATCTCTTTAAAGCCTTCTGCATCTTCAAAGTATTTGTCACATATATCGCAGTGATAATACGACTTCCAGCCGTCTTCAGTACACGTTGCCGCCTTGCCTTTTATTTTTTCGCAAGTATGGGCAATAACCGGAATATCCGCTGCATTTTTCTCATCAGTATATTCCGTTCCGTCAAATACAGCTTTGGCTGTATATGCGGTCACGCCTTTCTGTGTGCAGGTGGCAGGAGTTTTTATTGATGATGTGATAACTGCACTGGCAGTTTCAACATGTTCTGCGTCTTTGACACATGTGCGTTTTGCAGTACATGTTTTATAATCATCACTCCATGTAAATACAGGATTTCCCCATACATGAGTATGAGCCGTCTGCGATTCTGAAGGTTTCACAGCATCTCCGTTAACGCTTACGCTGCCTTCGCCGGAATTTTTAACCGTAACGCCGTCAGGAACTTCGGTAAGGTCGATATCTCCCTTTGTTACTTCTACGGTATCTCCGTTCTCAACATTCTTAACCGCAGATTTTATAAAGTTTTCTCCTGAGACAAATTCTCCTCCTATCTTTGCAACAGGATTGTCGCCTGTATAAGCTCCCGGATCCTGCGTAAAGGTGCCGCCCTCGATATTCACAGCTGCAACGGCATTAGGTTTACCTATACTCCTACCAAAGAAGTTGTATCCGTACCATTAAATGTACCGCCGCTTATCTTGAAGCTTCCTGTATTATCTCCGCTTTTTCCTACTACGATAGGAAAGGAGCCTGAAGTAACAACAGCCTTGGAATCCTCAGGAATAACAACTCCGGCTTTTCCGTTTGCTATGATTCCATAATTTGTTCCTTCAAATTCTCCGCCTTTGATAGTTATCGTTCCGCTTGAAACATATACAGCGCTGCCGCTTCCGATAAACTTTCCGCCGTCAATAACGGTCTCCACATCTGCAACCGCAGAGCTCACAACTCCCACGGTTTTATTATCCGGATGAATCTTAGCTTCAAAGGTTCCGCCTTCAATAGTAAGCTTCCTTTGGTTTACAACAGCGCCGAACGCCTGGGCTTTTGAATCGCTTGTATCCATATATACGCTGCCGGTACCTATGCTGTCTTTGATAGTAAGGTCACAAACGCTTACAATCGTCATCGTGTCGGATGAAATATTATGTCCATTTAGATCCAGAATCATTTTATCGTTGGCAGAATCAGGATGCTTGCCAAAATTGATAGGCGTAACAGACTTATTGGGATTTCCTCCTGTTTTGCCCATTTTTATATCCTTTTGCAGGGTTACCACAGTAGCGCCGTCAACGGTTTCTATTGTCAGCGCTCCTTCTCCGGCCCAAGCATCTAATTCTGCCTGCGTAGTATTTTTCGTTATTGTCGTACCATTTTTAGGAGTTGCCGCATCTCCTGCAAAGGCAGTTACAGGTATCATCATCAATACCATGAGACAACTCAGGAAAAATACAAAAAATTTCCTGCTTTTTATCATATTCACCTCTACCTCCTTTAAAAATACTACAGTTTTTAGAATATTTATCAGTTATCCTTATTATAAAATTATAATTTATAAATTACAAGATTTTATTGTCAGCATTTTACCTCTGTTGAAGTTTTTTGTTACAAATAAAGATGAAATAATTAAAACTCGTCTTCCAATGCTATCCAATGCTCATCAGACATTTCATGAGTGAACTGGGTATTATTTATATAAAGTTTATTATCTTTATCACGAACAAATCCCCAATGCAATGAATGTTCTTTCGCATAATATTTGAATGCATTAAATTTATTTTCAATCTGTCTATCTATATTTTTATTTTTACCCCCGGCTTCTCCGCCTTTAGTTTCTATAATCCAAACAGTACCATCTTCTTTCATTACAATATAATCGGCATAAAACAGCCACTGATTTTGAAGCCCGTCCATGTACACAATAGAGAAATATTGTTGCCCTGCATCTCCGTTTTTATAAACCCACTCGATATCATCTCGTGTTTCACAATATTGTTCAAATAACATTTCCGAAGTGCTTCTCACAAGGCTTGTTGCATATCCGGAAGTATATTCATGATATGCATTACTTAAATATTCAGTTTCATTCTTTACTCCCGGATCATATTTATAAAAATCTTGTTCAGGTATACGGAAAACGGCTTTTTTAGGACTAAGAACCAGATTAATTTGCTGACTCATGGTAGCTGTTACTTCACGAAATTCCTCTTTTAATAAATGTTCGTTGTTAATTACAAACGCATAGAATTCTTTTGTTTCTAGTGATAATATCTTTTTATATTTAGATCCTCCCTTACGAAAAAGACGCTCTAATATAGTTTTTACTTTAGCTGTCGTCATACCGACAATACTTTTGATTGCATCTACAGAATGAAGCAATTCTATGCCATGTTTATGCGTATTAACTCGTTTACGAGTAGTATAAAAACTTTTACTTTCCGATATCATATCAGTACGCACAAATTCTCCATGTAAAGCACGACCTATAATTTCATCACCGAAGCTATAGCCGGCTGCCTGTAAACGCAATTTATTATCTGCAATACTATTGGTTAATCCGTATTTATCAATTAACGAATCATATATTTTTAATAAAACTTCACGTTCACCTAAGCCATTAAAATCTAAATCTCGCAGTTCTTTTTCTAAAGTAAAAGTTTTACATTTATCTTTCAAGAATAGTCTACGAGTTTCATAAGCTTTATCCATTTCAGACAAAAGCCCCGCTTTATATTTCTCATCAAAAGTATATACATAGCAAAAATCCAATAAATCATCTTCATAATGCTTCGCTTCCGGCATACGACGAATACGCCCGATAGTCTGTATTTCAAAGCTTTCACTCATACCTTCACGAAGCTTTACAAGTATTTTAGCACGAGGACAATCCCATCCGGTACTGATAGCTTGCTTCATCAGAAGAAAAACAGGTATACCATCATTTTCCGTCAGATTATCCGGCAAGTCCTTTTTATCTTCACTCATCCATTTACTAACCATACCATTATCATAAGAATAACCCATTGATTCTAATTTTTGTTCAACTGCAACAATCGTTTCAGGTTGCCCGTTAGGAAATTGGATTAGTACTAAAGGTCGAATGTTTTTACCAATTTCCTTATATCTATCTGAAATAGCTTTGCGTTTTTCGTCTGCAAGCTCAAGAAGATAATCATAGTCATCAGTAATTTCAATATTATCTTCTATACCCTCATTGACATAAAGCGCTTTTGTAATAAGGCCTGCACCTATAACATCAACTTCATCAATTTCAAAAAATTCATAACGCTTATTTTCTATTGCAGTAGCACTTACACGAACTATATTCTTTGAAGCAAAAGCGTCAATAATATTTTTTGCTTTAGCAGTATTATTAGAATGTTCCTCATCAATAATCACTATAAATTCCATACCTAAGCGGTAAGCATCTGCAATCCGATCAAATAAATTTTTTCTTTCACTATCACGAATAGCTGTATTTCCCCGTTTAGTTACAAGTTCCCAGTTTATGAATGTTGTGCTGCCCGGAGTAAATCCATTTAATAATGCATCAAATAAATTTTGCGTTACTCTCCCCGGAGCAAATTTCATCATTTTTTCTCTGCTCTGCTCCTCAAGATTTCCTTTACCCGGGCATAACCATATAAATGCTGTATTATCGCTGATATTAGTTAAATATGTATCAATATAATCAATAAGTATAATCGTTTTACCGGAACCGGTAGGTGCTTTCATTACAATTGTTTGCTTACTATCTGCTTTTGATGTAAGATCAATTAATTTCATAATTGCTTGCTCTTGAAAATCGAATAGGTTAATTGATAATCCTGAATTTACCATGCTTCACCCACCTCCTGTAATTCAAACTTAAAGTAATCATCCGGAATAATATGTATTTCAATATTTTTAAAAAGAGTATTTTGTTTAGTGGTGAAAAGCACATTTCTTGATACATATAATGCCTTAATTTCGATATATTCATCCCATTTTTGCTCTAACTTATCAGCATCTTCATCTTTTAGTAATATTAAATACTTACTACCGTCAACTTGAATTCCATGTTCGAGCTGAATCATTTCTTTAATATGAGATAAAAGTTCTTCTGATACATCTTCTGCATCTTTCGATACAAAATCAGTGCGATAATATTTTAAGTTTGCCGGTATGCCTTCTACATCGCTATGTCCGCTTATTACACGCTTTATACGCTCGTAGGTAATCTCTTTGCAAATATTGTTTTCATTATTGGTACAAAGGATAAATTGGCGATTTCCTTCGTCTTCTTGATTAAGTTTTAATACAGCGTGCCCTGTTGTGCCGGAGCCGGCGAAGAAGTCTAAAATAAGCGCGTTTTTAGAAAAATGACTAAGTATTTCTTTTATCAAGCTTACAGGTTTAACAGTATCAAAGCCAACTGCTCTATTCAGAATTTTATTAAGTTCATCTTTTCCGCTTTGAGCTGTTCCAACTTCATCAGCACGAAAATGAGACCAAAATGGTACGAATTTCCGCTTGTCTGTTTCATCTTCCGGATAAACTGCTTTTTTGACTATGCCATCAACAATTTCTAATTTTCCTTGTTCTTCTAACACTCTAGCTGTTTGTTCTCCAATTTGCCATCTTTTCCCCTCTCTTGGGTATTTTCCTAATATAGGGAATTTCATAGAATTTCTTTTATAATTTCCTGCATCAGATTTTTCAATAATTTCAAATCGACAAGCACCAAATTTACCATTATGAGGATATTTTAAATCTGACTCAATTTCTTTAAGAATAAATCCATTTCTTTTTTTCTTATCTTTTGCATAACAATATATCGATTCAACTTTTTTCTGCAATGAAAAACGAGCTGCGCCTGCATTTGTAGGCTGAGTTGTAGATTCCCACGTGAGTTGTCCTATAAAGTTGTTTTCTCCGAACACTTCATCACATATTAGTTTTAATTGAGCGCTCTCATAATCATTTATTGAAATAAAAATAACTCCTTCAGCCACTAATAATTTATTAGCAATTTGTAATCGTTTTATCATAAACGAAGCCCACTTACTATGTTTGTAACCATCGTCCTCACCAACGATTGTATCGTTATAAATAAAAGTATTTCCTGTATTATATGGCGGATCGATATAAATCACATCAATTTTACCTGCATGAGTTTTTTCTAATAATTTTAAGCTATGTAAATTATCACCTTCTAATAAAAAATTAAACTTACCACTTTCGTCTATAACAATTTCCTTATCGGAACATTCAGTAAAAACAGGAATATTATCCTTCATTAATACATCAACGGCTTCTTCATGTTCTTCCCAAACCAAACCATATTTTTTAGAATTTAATTCGTTTTCAATTTCACCAAGTGCAATCAGCATATCGTCATCATCTTTATGTTCTTCTCTTATTTTATCAATAAATTCAATCATTCTTTGACGCTTTTGTTGAGATAAGTTAGCCATGTTTATTCTTCTCCTTTCGTTATTTCTTTATCTATACTGATTATTTCCCCAACATCTGTGCCAAGCAGAACACAAATTTTACCTATAACAGATAAAGATACCGCTTCTCCCTTAGTCATCTTAGAAATTGTTGTAGGAGATATACTAATCTGTTCGGTTAAATCTTTCTTTTTCATATTTTTATCTATTAAAGTTTTCCACAAACCATTATAACTAAACTTCATTATGTTCCTCCTATACTCCATTATTATGGATTTTTTCTTCATAATTATAACATGTCATCTAATATATGGCCATTGTAAAAATCAAAAAAAGGTGCAGTCTTAAGACCGCACCTAACTGAATTTTTTTTGCATATAATCATTTAATTTTTCATTGCTTTGTTCGGCCTCCGTCTTTATCCTCTATAAATACAAAACGCCTGTAAAACTGCTTAAAACAGAGGATTTTTACTATTTCCGTCTTTGTAGCAACGCTATGCACTCCACATGCTTCGTAAACGGAAAGTTATCAAACGGTTTAAGATACCTGCACTCATATCCGTAATATTCCATGTACTTTATATTGTCTGCCAAGGTCTTTGGATTGCAGGATACGTATATTATCTCCTCTACGCCGTAATCCATAATCTTATCAAGGGCTTTCGGCTGTATGCCCACTCTCGGCGGGTCTACCACTATAACGTCAGGCTTCTCTTCTACTGTCTTAAGAACCTCGAATACGTCTCCTGCGATAAAGCGGCAGTTGTCAAGGCTGTTAAGCCTTGCATTTTCTTTAGCAGCTTCTACCGCTTCTTCAACCAATTCTATACCAAGTACAGCTTTAGCCTTCAGAGCCAGAATCTGGCTTATCGTACCCGTTCCGCAATATAAATCGAAAACCGTCTTTCCTTCAAAGTCATCTGCCAGAGAAAGAGCTTCCTTGTAAAGTCTTTCTGCCGCTTCCACATTAGTTTGGAAAAAGGAAAAGGCGCTGACCTTAAAATGAAGATTGAGAAGTCTTTCCATATAATAATCTCTTCCGTAAATAACCTTTAAAGAATCGCATACTACAGCGTCAGCCAGCCGATCATTAAAGGTTCTCAATATGCCTACGATATTGTTATCAAGATTGAGATTTAAAAGGCCGTCTTTGAAAGAGTCCTCATCAAAGCCCTCCTCAGATGACGTTACTATATTTACAAGAAGCTCCTTCGTTCTCACGCCTTTTCTGACTATCAGATTGCGAAGCAGTCCTTTATGCGACTTTTTATTGTAAATTTCATATCCCTTTTCCCGTGCAAACGACAAGGTGAAAGAAAGAATTTTGTTAAAATCTTCATCCACCAGCTGACATTTATCCACCGTTATTATAGACATGAAGTTGCCCTTCTTGTGCATACCGAGAGTCATCTCTCCGCCCTTAATCAAGTCGCCGAAGGTGTATTCCATCTTATTTCTGTATCGGTAAGGATTGAGACAGCCTTCAATATCATCTGCAAAACAAACCTTAACGCCTTTCTTTTCAAGCAGCGATAAAACTTCTTTTTGCTTGATTTCAAGCTGTTCGCTGTAGCTCAATCCCTGGTATATGCAGCCGCCGCAAAACTCATCGTGTTTACAAGTATCCAATTACAGTAAACCTCCTTTAAAACCTGCCGTATTTTTCGTAGAAATCCCTTTTATATTCGAGGAAGCGGTCTTCTTCTATGGCTTTTCTTATATTTTTCATCATATTTATCAAAAAATGAAGATTGTGATTCGACAGCAGCATAGATGAAAGCATTTCTCCTGATTTAAAGAGATGCCTTAGATATGCCTTGGAATAATTCCTGCAAGTATAACAGTCGCACTCCGGGTCCAACGGCTCCCAGTCTCTCTCATATTGAGCGTTTTTTATATTTACCCTGCCGCGTGACGTCATGGCAAGACCATGACGGGCAATCCTTGTGGGAAGTACGCAGTCAAACATATCTACGCCTCTTTCCACACCTTCAAACAAGTAGTCGGGACTTCCTACTCCCATCAGATACCTGGCTTTATCGGCCGGAAGATAATCTGCGCAGTCATCAAGCACATCAAGCATAAGCTCTTTGGGTTCTCCTACCGACAAACCTCCTATGGCATATCCGGGCAGATCCAGAGCAACTATTTCCTCGGCGCTCTGACGGCGAAGATCTTTATACATGCCGCCTTGCATTATTCCGAAAAGAGATTGTCTTTCCCAATCCTTATGAAAATCCTTACATCTTTTGAGCCATCTCGTAGTTCGTTCAAGGGAATTTTTAACATAAGTTCTGTCAGCCGGATAAGGGGCGCACTCGTCGAAAGCCATCATTATATCAGAGCCTAAGCTGTTTTGTATCTCGATGGATTTTTCGGGAGTTATCATATGCTGAGAACCGTCTATGTGCGAGCGGAACTTTACGCCTTCCTCTGTAATTTTGCGCAGGCTGCCAAGGGAAAACACCTGAAAGCCTCCGCTGTCTGTAAGAATGGCTCTGTCCCAGTTCATAAATTTATGCAGGCCGCCTGCCTCCCTGACTATCTCGTGTCCCGGACGAAGGTAGAGATGGTATGTGTTGGAAAGTATGATTTCCGCACCCATGTCTCTGACTTCCTCAGGACGCATGGCTTTGACAGTAGCCTGAGTTCCCACTGGCATAAATACGGGAGTCTGTATATCTCCGTGCGGCGTATGGAGAACTCCTCTTCTCGCCTTGCTTTTCTCATCTTTTTTTATCAACTCGTAAGTAACGGCGTGTTTCATGTTAATCCTTTCTTATCACATATCTATAATATCATCATAGCGTTTCTATAATATCATCATAGCATCTCCGTAGCTGAAAAACCTGTACTTTTCCTTTACCGCAAGCTCATATGCCCTGAGAATCTCATTGCGGTCATACAGAGCGCATATCAGCATCATCAAAGTCGATTTAGGCAAGTGGAAATTTGTTATAAGGCTGTCCACAAGCTTGAATTTATATCCGGGATATATGAAAATATCAGTGCTGCCCTCACCGGCAGCCAGCATGTATCTTCCCTCTTTTTCATCGAATACCGCTGCGCTCTCTAAGGTTCTTGAAGAAGTAGTTCCGACAGAAATTATTCTTCCTCCGTCTCTGACGGTCTCGTTCACCGTACGTGCGGTTTCTTCGCTTACCGAATATTCTTCAAAATGCATATGATGTTCTTCAATATTTTCTACCTTTACAGGACGGAAAGTTCCTATTCCCACATGCAGAGTTACGTAAGCCGTCTTTATTCCTCTTTCCTCGGCACGCTCAAGCAATTCCTTCGTGAAATGCAAGCCTGCTGTGGGAGCGGCCACTGAGCCCTCCTCATGGGCGTATACAGTCTGATACATTTCCTTGTCGCCGCTTTCGGCGGGACGCTCTATATATGGTGGAAGAGGCATATTTCCTATTTCATCGAGGCGCTCTAAAAACACGCCCTCATATATGAATCGAGCGTGCCTTGTCCCGTCCTGTCCGTAGTCCTCTATAACGGCTCTGAAGCTTCCGTCCTCCGTAAAGGATACCGTGTCTCCGACTTTCAGTCTCTTTCCCGGTCTTACCATGGTTTCCCAGAGGTCTCCCTCAAGCCTCTTTATCAAAAGGAACTCCACCTTGGCTCCCGTACTTTCTTTTACCCCGAAAATCCTTGCGGGAATCACCTTGGAATCATTCATTACAAGGCAGTCTCCCGGGTTAAGATAATCGAGAATATCGTAAAACAACCTCTGTTCTATGGTTTTCTTTTTTCTGTCCAAAACCATGAGCCTACATTCATCTCTCTTTTCCGCCGGTTTCTGTGCTATGAGTTCTTTCGGCAGATCATAATCAAAATCATTTATATTCATAGTCTACTTATCCTTTATCGTCTATTCCATCTGAAAGGAAGCTTATATCCGGTCTTCTTCTGGAATTTCAAGCCCGAGATGCTTATAAGCCAAAGGCGTCACCATTCTTCCTTTCTGTGTTCTACTCAAAAATCCTATCTGAAGCAGATAAGGCTCATAGGCCTCCTCTATAGTAACCCTTTCTTCTCCGATCGAAGCAGCTATCGTATCTATTCCAACCGGCCCTCCGTTAAAACGCTCTATTATCGCCGTCAGTATTTCTCTATCAAGCCTTTCAAGACCCATGGGGTCTATATCCAAAGCTTCAAAGCCCTGCCTGGCAATATCTGCAGTTATCCTTCCGTTTCCCCGTACTTGTGAAAAGTCACGTATTCTCTTAAGTATTCTGTTGGCAACTCTCGGAGTTCCTCTCGACCGCCTGGCCATCTCCGCCACAGATTCATCATCAGCCTCTACGCCGATTATTCCAGCTGACCTCTTTATAATCTCTGCAAGTTCATCTTCAGTATACATCTCGAATTTGCTCATGACTCCGAATCTGTCTCTAAGCGGCGCCGAAAGGCTTCCTGCTCTAGTAGTTGCGCCTATCAAGGTGAATTTTGATAAATCCAGTCTTATGGAACGGGCCGACGGACCTTTTCCGATGATTATGTCCAGGGCAAAATCCTCCATGGCTGAATACAAAACTTCTTCAACCGAACGGTTAAGCCGATGTATCTCATCTATGAACAGTACGTCGTTTTCATTGAGATTGGTAAGAATCGCAGCCAAGTCTCCGGCTCTGTCTATGGCAGGGCCGGACGTTATCTTTATGTCTACTCCCAGCTCGTTGGCTATAATGCCGGCAAGAGTAGTCTTGCCAAGGCCCGGGGGTCCGTAAAACAGCACATGATCGAGGGGCTCATTTCTTAGCTTTGCCGCCTTTATGAATATTCTTAAGTTATCCTTTGCATTTTTTTGCCCTATATAATCATCTAAAGTCTGAGGCCTCAGCGTAGTCTCTTGTCTGAGCTCACCAGGACTTATATTTGCCGATGTTATTCTCTCGTTTTCCATCATCTTTCCTTTCCCGGAAATATAAATTAAAAATAAGTAAAAAATCTTTTGAAGCTTTACTGCGAAAAAGATTTGCGTACAAAATATTCAGCACGCAAAACATCCGCAATGCGATCAAACGTCCGCAACGTAATAGCTTCAAGGAGTTTATCATGCGTGATTGCCGTATTGCGAATCCTGAAAATCATTGCTGTCAGAGCATAAAATGTCACAAATTAAGGCTTAAAATAAATTTTTTAAAGCCCGCTTTATATACTCCTCGCTGGTAAGACCCTCGTCGTTTATCGAGGCTACGGCGTTAAACGCCTCGGCTCTGGTATATCCCAAAGCAGCAAGCGCCGTTATTGCTTCGCTCCTGTTATCTGCTGTAATTTCACCGCTTCCGGAAGCAGCCGTATCGCAAAGCTCACCCTCCGGCATTCCCACTTTGTCCTTTAAGTCGATAATTATCCTCTCAGCCGTCTTTTTACCGATACCGTTGGCCCTGGCAATTTCCTTAGCGTCCTCGAAAGCTATAGCTCTTTTCAGCTCTTCTGCCGAAAGAGTTCCTATTATTGCCATAGCCCCCTTGGCTCCCACGCCGCTTACCGTTATCAGCTTTTCAAACAGCTCAAGGCTTTCCTTGTTGTGAAATCCATAGAGCCTCATATCGTCCTCTTTAACCATCATTGACGTAAAAATCATAACTGAATCGCCTGTTTTATATTTATAAACGGGTGAATTTGCCGGAAGAAATATTTCAAGTCCAAGCCCGGACTGTGTTTCAACGACAACGCCGCCGCTTACATTCAGCGTATATATCCCCTTAACATATCTTATCACCTGATATTACCTGCCTTTTTCAGAATGTCTCTTCTGCCCGACGAATGACCGTGACATATGGCCGCGGCGAGGGCGTCCGCCGTATCGTCCGGCTTAGGCACCTCTTTAAGATTGAGCATGGTTTTTACCATATACTGCACCTGCGTTTTGTCAGCCCTACCATATCCGACGAGAGCCTGTTTTATCTGCAAGGGAGTATATTCATTTATTTTCAGTCCGCCTTTCGAGCATGCCAGAACAGCCACGCCCCTGGCCTCTCCTACCAGGATGGCAGTCTTGGCGTTGTTGTTGAAAAACAGTTCTTCAATGGAAGCCTCGTCCGGCCTATAACATTTGATTAACTCCGTAAGCCCGTCGAACAATTTTTCAAGCCTTAAAGGCATATCCATCGAAGCGTCCGTCGTAATAGAACCGTAAGCCACCGGTGAAAACCTGTTTCCTGATATGTCCACTATGCCGTAACCCAGTATGGCATAGCCGGGGTCCACTCCCAAAATCCGCATTTTTCAACCTCTTATCCGTTTATGTACTGAAAAATTATATCATACAAACATTTGTTTGTCTACTTGCAAAGGCAAAGTCGTTATGTTAAAATTTCCTTACACATAAAGAATATATATACAAAAGGAGATTGTATATGAGGTATTCCAGACAGACAAAAATTTTAGAATTGATTGGAAATTATGAGATAGATACTCAGGAAAAGCTGGCTTCAATGCTTAAAAACGACGGCTTCGACGTAACTCAGGCAACGGTCTCGAGAGACATCAAGGAGCTTCAGCTTGTAAAGGTGCTTTCCTCCTCCGGAAAGTATAAATATGCCGTAAGCAATCATAATGATTTGCCGGCCTCAGACAGATTTTCAAAAATTTTCTGCGAAACGATTACCTCTTTCGTAGCCTCAGGCAACATAGTGGCAGTAAAAACCCTGTCAGGCTGCGGCCCTGCCGCCGGAGAGGCCATAGACAAATGCGGTATTCCTCATATAATAGCCAGCGTAGCCGGAGACAACACCATATTTCTTCTGGCGGACGCTGAAGCAAACGTACCTGTAATCATGGAAAAGTTCCATGAAATGCTGTCAGGCGGAGAGAAAAAATGATCAATCATATAAGCATTAAAAACTTTGCGATAATTGAAAATACGGAAATAGACTTCAAGGATGGACTGAATATCATTACAGGAGAGACAGGTTCGGGAAAATCCATCGTCATAGAAGCCGTCAGTCTGGCTCTGGGCAGCCGCGCCGATTCCTCCTATGTAAGAACAGGCTCAGACAAGGCCGTAATTCAGCTCGCCGGTACGCTCGACGACAAGGAATTCGTCATAACAAGAGAAATATCCACAGCAGGAAAAAATTTATGCAGGATAAACGGCGAAATAGTCACCTTGTCGCAGGTCAATCTCCTCTCCTCAAAGCTCGCCGACGTACATGGCCAGTATGACAACCAATCACTGCTCAATCCGGATTACCATATCATCCTTCTGGACTCATACAAGCATCAGTATACAGACGCACTGAAGGAGGATGTAACAGAAAAATACGTCTCTTACGTCAAAGCGCGCAAGGAGCTGGCCCGCCTGCTGTCCATGGAAAAGGAAAATATACGTAAACTTGATTTTTATAGGTTTGAAGAAGAGGAAATTGAAAAGGCCCGGCTTATACCCGGTGAAGAAGAAGAGCTTCGCGAAAAGATAATGCTCCTTCAAAACAGTGAAAAAATATATGAAAATATCAGCATGGCATATCAAGTCATGTATGAAGAATCCCCATCCGTCATGGATGGCCTTAGTCATGGAGTCAGAGCCATCGAAGAACTTTCTTCCTACTCTGAAAAAATCTCCGCACTCGGCGAGGAATTCAGGGATATATATTACAGGCTTGAGGATATATGCAGAGAAATAAGCAATATAAAGTCTTCTCTGACTTTCTCCCCAGCCGAGCTCGACGAAGCTATCTCAAGAATGGAGCTGATAGATGGACTTAAGAAAAAATACGGTTCCACCGTCGAAGAAATTTTAGAATATCAGGAAAAACTTCAAAAACAACTATCCATAGCGGAAAACATGGACGAAGAAAAACGCAGGCTCATGCACAAGCTCAAAGCTTGCAGGGAACAGCTTCTTAAAAGCTGCTCTGACCTTACGGCAAAGAGAACCTCCAAGGCGGCAGAGCTGGAAAACGCAATTCAAGCTGAGCTTATCGACCTCAATTTTAAAAATGCCAAGGTAAAAATTAAAATCGAACCTCTCGACGAGCCTTCAGAAAATGGAATGGACAGGGCTGAAATCTTCATAACCACCAATAAGGGCGAAGCCCTGAAGCCTTTGGCAAAGATAGTTTCAGGCGGCGAAATGTCCAGAATAATGCTGGCCTTCAAGAACATCATAAGCTCATATGATGAAATTCCTACCTTAATCTTCGATGAAATAGACAACGGAATCAGCGGTATTACCGCCAGCATCGTAGGTAAAAAGCTAAAGGAAATCAGTAAAAATCATCAGATAATATGCATCACCCATCTGCCTCAGATAGCGGCCTGCGGAGACTTCAACTACAGAATATACAAGGACTCCGGCGATACCGGCACATTTACTCACGTAGAGGCGCTTTCTCCGGAAGAAAAGGTAGATGAAATCGCAAGACTTTTAGGCGGCGTTTCAATCACTGAAGCAACTGTAAAGGCCGCGAAAGAGCTTATAGAAAATTCATAATACAACGCAGTACATCACAAAAACCCCCTGCGCCTGAATTCATTCCGGCGCAGGGGATTTTTAAAACGGCATAACAGTAAGATCGTCGGCAATCAGAAGCGTTAATCCTCCGGAATCATCGCCAGATCCCATTCTTCAATATTGGTATGAAGCATATGATGCGCCTGTTTTGAAAGAGGTTCTCCCAAATATTCTTCATATGTAAGTTTAACAGCTGAATTTTCATGAGAAAATCTGATATCGCTGGCTTTGTCAAGGTCGTAGAGCATATCTCCACGCTTTTCAGCCAT
The DNA here is from genome assembly GCA_937900415.1 of uncultured Clostridia bacterium. Taxonomy (GTDB): domain Bacteria; phylum Bacillota; class Clostridia; order Peptostreptococcales; family Anaerovoracaceae; genus Fimisoma. The sequence goes on along the minus strand of CALCEY010000011.1, from coordinate 34,068 downwards.
CTCATTTCCGTCTACGAAAGGCTGTCCTCCTCCGCCCACGCAGCCGCCGGGGCAAGCCATAACCTCAACGAAATCGTATTGAACCTCTCCGGCTCTTACTGCTTCTATCAGCGCTCTGGCATTGGCAAGTCCCGTTGCTACTGCTACATTCAGCTTATTTCCCTTTAGGTTGAAAGTATGTTCCCTCCACCCCTTATTTCCTCTTACGTTTTTAAAGGCATCTGCGTCGGGATTCTTACCGGCTACCATATAATATGCGCTTCTCAAAGCGGCTTCCATTACGCCGCCTGTAGTTCCGAAAATTACTCCGGCTCCCGATCCCTCTCCGAAAATGGAATCGAAAGGGACATCCGTCAAATCTTCAGGCTTTATGCTGTCGCTCCTTATAAAGCTGTCCAGCTCCCTTGTAGTAAGAACGAGATCGACGTCGCTTCCTCTTCCGGAATCATTCACCTGAGGAACTGCACGCTCATATTTTTTTGCAACGCAAGGCATAATTGAAAGGGAGAACACCTTCGATGGGTCTATGCCCAGCTTCTGAGCTATATAAGTTTTCGACATGGCTCCGAACATCTGCTGAGGTGATTTAGCAGTAGAAAGATTTTTTACCATATCGGGATATTGAGTTTTAACAAACCTTACCCATCCCGGACAGCAAGATGTGAACATAGGCCACTGGTAATCCTCCTTGTGCGCCAGCCTCTCCAGAAATTCACTGCCCTCCTCCATTATCGTAAGGTCAGCAGAATAATTGGTATCGAAGACATAGTCGATTCCTATCTTTTTAAGCGCACAGACAAGCTTTCCCATGGTGCTTTCCTCGTCGCGCAAGCCTATCTGCTCTCCCCATGCCGTTCTTACGGCAGGAGCAATCTGTGCTATTATGATTTTTTCCGGGTCGTCTATAGCGTCGTTTAAAATATCTCTGTCATCTCTGCACCTTAAAGCGCCGACAGGGCAATGAGTTATACACTGGCCGCAGAGGGAACAATCTGCATCCTGTATATCCAGATTGTCTACTACTCCGACCGTAGTTCTGTGTCCGGTGCCCATAAGGTCCCATACTCCGAGGCTCTGTATTTTCTCGCATATCTGTATGCACCTCATACATTTTACACATTTGGAAGCCTCTCTTATTATAGGAAGCTCGTTATTCCAGCGGTCTTTTTCAGCGGTATTTTGATAATGATTCATTATTATGCCCATATCATTGGCAATCATCTGCAGAGTGCAGTTACCGCTTCTTACACAGGCGGCGCAATCGGTATCGTGATCCGAAAGTATCATTTCGATGTTTATACGTCTTGTTCTCCTGAGCCTTGGGCTGTTGGTAACTATCTTCATTCCCTCTCTGCACTCGGTATCGCAGGCAGGCACCAACTTATCCATGCCCTCAATTTCCACAAGGCAGACTCTGCATGCACCTATTTCATTTATATCCTTAAGGAAACAGAGGTGCGGTATATGTATTCCTACCTTTTTTGCGGCCTCCATTATTGTAGTTCCCTCAGGAACCGAAACCTTCTGTCCGTTTATTATAAGCTTTACCATTTATTATGTCTCCCTCCTCTGAAAGAACCGAAGCCATGATAATCGCAGCGCATACATCTTGAAGCCTCATGCATCGCCTCTTCGTAGGTCATTCCGTATTCTATCTCATTAAAGTCGCTGCCTCTGAGCTTCGCATAACGCTCTCTCATCTCTACTCTTCCTCTCGGAGTGAGGTCTGCTATATCAGGCAGAGGAATATCCACGTCAACTTCAATCTCGTGATTAAAACCAAGATATGAGTCTATGTTTGCGGCAGCTACTTTTCCGGCGGCTACTGCATTTATTACGGTCGAAGGCCCCGTTACACAGTCTCCTCCCGCATAAGTTCCGTGATTAGCGTCTACAACGCTGTTCTTTCCGGCCTTTATATTGCCTCTGAATACAGGTATTCCGTAATCTTCAAAGAACTGAATGTCAGTCGCCTGACCTATAGCCGAAATTATAATCTGACACGAAAGCTTTTCTTCGGCCTCCGATGAATCCACAGGCTTAGGACGTCCGCTCTTATCCGCTTTACCTACAATCTGTGGCTTTACCCATAAAGCTCTGACGTTACCGGCCTTATCTGTTTCTATTCTGGAAGGAGCCTTAAGCTGGAACAGACTGCAGCCTTCAGCTATGGCTCCGTCTATTTCATCTGCCAGAGCCGTCATATCCTCTCTTCTTCTTCTGTAGACTATCGTTACTTCATCGGCGCCCAGACGTTTTGCCGTTCTTGCAACGTCCATAGCCACATTGCCTCCGCCTATAACGACTACAGACTTACCCTCAAAGTCAGGCTTTGCGTCGTCGCCTATTCCTCTGAGCATTTCTACAGCAGGAATAACGCCCTTTGCATATTCTCCCTGAATACCTATATCCTTAGCGTTATGGGATCCTATGGAAATGTACGTAGCATCATAATTATTTCTTATTTCCTCAATGGCTTCGGGAGTGGAAACGTCGTAATCCATCCTACATTCTACGCCTGTTGAAAGTATTGCGTCTATATCCCACTGGAGCCGTTCTCTCGGCAGTCTGTAGCTTGGAATTCCGTATCTGAGCATTCCTCCGAGCTGAGAACGTTTTTCAAATATTGTAACGTTATGTCCCATTATGGACAGAAAATAAGCGGCGGAAAGCCCCGACGGACCTCCTCCTATTACGGCTATCTTCTTACCGGTATCATCCATCTTGGAAGGAACCGGCACATCTCCGCAATTGTCCACTGCATAACGCTTAAGACCTCTTATATTCACAGGCGCGTCTACCAACGTTCTCCTGCATCTTCCCTCGCAAGGATGTTCGCATATCAGCGCGCAAACCGTAGGGAAAGGATTATCTTTCCTTATCAGTTTAACAGCGTCGTCATACCTTCCTGCTTTAAGCAGCGATATGTATCCGGGTACGTCGACCCCGGCCGGACACATGGCCACGCAAGGCACCGGCTGAGCCTGAGTTCTTATGCTGAGAGCACAAGTATGATTTTTTATATGCGACTCAAAATCCTTTCTGTAGCCCTTTAGTCCTCTGAGCACCATATTGGCCGCCTCTGAGCCTATGGCACAGTCTGCCGAAACGCTTATTGCCTTGGCTGTCTTTTCAAGAAGATCTATATCCTCCATCTTTGAATCTGTATTCATGTTTAAAATACGATCTATTATAAGCTGCAGCTGGCCGAGACCTACTCGGCACGGCACACATTTTCCGCAGCTCTGTGAATGACACAATCTTAAAAAAGATGCTGTCATATCTACGGGACACTGTCCCGGCGGACTCGCAATAATTCTTCTTTCCAAATCCTTATGCAGTCCTTCTACCGTTTTCTGAACGATATCCTGCGACTTGATAAAAAGTCTGTTCACTGTTGTCGTTCCTCCTCAATTTCTTTCTTTTTGCCCAATTTTTTAAAGTCTGTTTCCATTACAAATATGCTTGCCATCATCAGAAAAGCTCCGATATACGCTTTAAACGACAATACTTCTCCTGCAAAGAAAAATGCTACTACAGCAGCAAATACCGGTTCAAGGGTAAATATAACGCCAACATGGGATGCCGTAGTATATTGCTGAGCTATCGGCTGAAGTACAAAAGCCACTCCTGTACAAAATACAGCAAGGAATACGACCGAACCCCAAACCTCGGCCGTTTCCGGAAATCGAGGCTTCTCAGATACAAAAGCCATCACCAGATTCAGAATTCCCGTAACTCCCAGCTGGAATACGCCAAGCTGATAGGCGTCTACCTCTTCCTTCAAAACTGCTTTTTCTGTAAACAGTAAATCCGCCGCATAGCATAAAGCGCACATTATACATAACAAATCACCCTTAAGGTTGGCCATATTTATGGAGAAGTCATCTCCCAGCGTCATCAAGGCGATTCCTATAAAGCATACTATGACAACGAAGCTCAGCTTCCTGTCCGGCGTCTTTTTAAATATCAGCCAGTTTATTATCGGGGTGAATACCACCGTCAGCGCGCAGAGGAAGCCTGCGTTTGAAAGCGTAGTATATTTTACTCCGAAAGTAGTTCCTATATATACAAAAAACAAAGCAACCCCTACAAGAAGGCTGTACCTTAAAGTGGCCTTATTTACTCCGCGCAGCTTGTTCCATGAAAACAGCGCGGCGATGGCAAAAGCTCCCAGAAACCTGAAAGCGTTAAGTGTAAACGGGTCAAGTTCAAGTAGGCTTATATCCACCAACAGATAGGAAACGCCCCAGCACATAGTGACTAATACGAGAATTCCGTCTGCTTTTACCTGTTTCGACATAATTTATATCCTTCCGATTAACATTTCAAGGGCTAAAATTCCATCCATAGCTCCAGTTTTAATATTTCTGTCAATTTCATAAAGACGGCTGAGCGTTTCTGAAAGCTTAGCTGTGCTGAACCTGTCTGCCGCCGAAGCCGCTTTTTTTACTCTGTAGCCGTTTACCTTAAGACGTTTTGCAATTTCTTCCGCCGGCACGCCGTCGTCTTTAAATTCCTTAACCTCATACATCAGCTCAAACTGATTGATTAAAAGTCCAAGAAGAGAAAATATTTCCCCGCCGCTGCCCAACATATTATGAAGAAGCCGAAAGGCAGTCTCTTTTCTGTCTGCGCTGATTGCGTCAAGAAAATTAAATGCAAACCTATCCATATCTCCGTGGAGAGTTTGGTCTATATCTTCCTGAGAAACCGCGCCTCCTCCGCTGTATGCGATTATCTTCTTTATATCGTTTTCAAGATTGTATATCCTGTATTCGCTTTCTCTGTTGAAATATCCGGTTTCATCTATGAAATATTTTAAATCCGTCCTGCTTATTTCAATTCCCGCAGCTTTAAATCTCTTGCCGGCAAAGGCCATAAGCTGCGCACTGTCAAGTCCCGTGAAATTATAGCATCTGCAATATTTTTTCAGAAATTTTACAAGACTGCCGCTTTCATCCGGCCTGACGCAGGAAAAAACAAGAATAGCTCTATCGTTGGGATTATCAATATACTCCGTAATTTTTCGCCTTTCTTCTTCGCCGAAGCCTTTGACGGACTTTTTAACCAGCGGAGCAAATCCGCTTACCCAGATCACACGGCGCTCCGAAAACACGGAAAACGTATTGCAAGCCTCGAGTATCATGTCGGAGGAACACTCATCTCCGCTTAGCTTTACAAAATCCATATCCCGCATAGCCTCATCGGTAAATTTTTCCGCCAGCGACCTGCACGCCCACTCTGTAAGATATTCTTCTTCGCCGTACATGAATATCACTGGAGGAAAATCCCCCCGGGCCATATCCTTATGAAACGCCTGAAATGCATGTTCCGTTTTAGCCTGATTGTACGCCTTATAAGCCATAATCTACTTCGCCTCTGTCTCCGGTTTTTTCATCTCACAGTGCCGTATTTCTCCCTTTTCAAAAGAAAATCCCACGGCTCCATGGGTATCGTTTCTCAATACTATTATACCTTTTTCACGACATTTTTCAATAATTTTAGCATCAGGATGGCCATAATTGTTTTTACCCACCTGTATTACCGCATACTCAGGCATGACATCAAGAAGCAGCTCCTCCGACGTACCTGTCTTGCTTCCGTGATGGCTTATCTTAAGTATATCGGCTCTCAGTCTGCCGCTTCCGTGATAAAATTCAACCATTTTCCGTTCGCCTTCACTGTCCAAATCGCCTGTGACCAATATCTTAAAACCTTTGAAATAAACCATAAATACTGAACAGCTTCTGTTTTCATCCTGATTCGGATCGTCTTCAAGTGAAAGAGGCCAGAGAGTTTCTATCGCTACATCCTCTGAAATTTCAAAAATTTTTCCCGCCGTCACACCCGTCTCAAGTCTTTTAATCATTCCCTCCTCTTTCAGCTCTTCAAGCCCTTTAAAATGGTCTGTATGAAGATGCGTGGCAAGAGCCAAATCTATTTTTCTCACTCCGTTTTTAAGCAGATAGGGCTTCAGCGTATTTTTCCCTACATTATAACCCGTTTTGCCGCCTCCGTCTATGAGAATATCAGTCTCCTTCTCCTGTATATGAAGGCAGTCCCCCTGCCCTACGTCCACAAAAACCAAATCGCTGTTTCTTATCGGCATAAAAGATGCGCTCTTTATGAACAACGCAAATATAAAAAACATGCCGACGACTGCCATAATTTTCCCCCGTTCTTTTCTCAGCCTCATTATTTCCATCTGCTCTGACGCAAGAAAAAATATGGTTAAATATGCAAACAGCAGCAGCCATAAGGGCGGACTTACCATGTCACAGCCTCCTCTTCCGCCGAAAGAAAGAAATTCGTTTACTTTTGTTATGAGATAGGCCAGCGAATCTGTCAATACAGAAAGGAGCTTCGTCTCCCCTGCCAGACTATACGTTATAAAATGAATTACACCCAATGGAACAGTAATTCCAGCCAGATAAACAACAGGTATGTTGGCGATAAAAGAAGAATAGGAAAACCAGTTGAATACATATATCTGATACGGTACAAGTCCGATATTTGCTGCCAGCATGATTGCTGCTGCATCTGGTATTTTAGGCGGAAGACGTTTCATGAAAAAGCCTATCGAGCAAACTGCCATAAATGACATCTGAAACCCCGTATTGAAAACAATATATGGATTGAATGTAATAAATATCAGCGCCGTAAATGCGGCAGCAGTGAGCATGTCATATCTCCTGTCCCTGTAGCTTCCCCATGCCGAAAGCATTATCATATAGGCGGCTCTCATTGCGGAAACGCTGAAAGCGCTGAGAAAGCAGTAAATGAAAAGAAGAGCGCATGAAATGAACAGGGAAATCAGTGACTGACGTTTTCCTGCGGCTTTCTTAATAATACCGTACACGATTCCCACATGCAGACCGCTTACAGCCAGAACATGAGCCGTTCCGTTATTCCTGAAAGCTTCATATATATCTTCGTCAAGAAATGATGTGTCTCCGAAAACCATACCCATAATTATTCCCCTCGTCTCCTCCGAAAGAGATTCGGCAAACATATATTTAAGCTCTGTCAGCTTCTTCTGCATCATACGGAGCGGCGAATCGTTTTCCTCCAGCAGCTTGAAATCCTTTGCGCTCCCTACAGCAGTTATTCCCTCGCTTAACAGGTGCCGTCTGTAGCTGAAGCATCCCGGATTTCCGGCCTCTGCCGCAAGATCGGCAGCACATTTAAAGCCGATTTTCCCCTGCCATAGCTTCCATGGCTTTTCTTTTTCTCCGTACATACTGAGCAAAAGGAAGCAGCTATTTTCAAGCTTTTTTCCGTCAGCATACTCTACTCTCACCTTAACTGAAAGACCATCCTCATCCCATCGCTCTATACCCGTTACCGTTCCTTCATAAAAAATTTGTTTTCCAAGCATATCCTCAGGAAAATTGTCGTAAAGCCGTATCCCGGCATAATCTGCGGCGGTCAGGGAAAAAATTGTAATTATGGTAAACAAAAAAAGTTTGCGCCTCACAGCAAAGTAATCCTCCTATCCTCTTACAAGGCCAAACCATTTACATTATATTCCATTTGATGTTTTATTTCAATGAATTTCATTTTTTTAAAAAGAACGGTTTTCAGCCGATTATCGCATAATATTTCTTAACTTTATATTTTAAATATGGTATAATAAATTTGATATTATATTGTTTGGCTTTGCCGCAAGGAAGCGGCCATTGAAACGCCGTTTGATTAACCGCAGGGCTTTATAATAAACTTGATATTATATTGTTCGGCGTTGCCGCAATGTATAGTTCACTGAATCACTGCGGATATGTTTGCTTTGCGGTATAATATTATTTAATTACGACAGAAAGAGGGTGATAGTTTGAGCAATTATGACGATTTAAATAATTCAATTGAAAATATCAGTGAAGAAGTCACTCATAGGTCAAGATCCCGGACAAAGAAAAAGAAAGACGCTTCTTCTAAAAAAAGACGAAATTCTGCCTCAAAGAAGAAAAATGAAAATAACAGCGAAAGTTCAGAAAATAAAAGAAAGCCATCTTCAAAATCAACCGCAAAAAAAGTTATAAAGATTACTGTATGCGTACTTTTAGCTTTAATTCTGGCCGCCATAGTTTATATCGCAGTTATCATAATGAAGGCGCCTAAAATAGAAACCGACAACATATACAGTCTCCTTTCGCAGAGTTCCGTTCTCTATGACGATGAAGGAAATATAATAGATACGGCTTTCGGCGATCAAAACAGAACCATAGTCGAAATCGGTCAGATTCCAGAGCATACACAAAACGCTTTCATAGCTCTTGAAGACAAAACTTTCAGAAATCATCACGGGTTCAATATAATAAGAATATTCGGAGCCATCAAAGACGCTGTATTCAGAGGCGGCGGGGTCAGCGGAACGAGCACGATAACACAGCAGCTGGCGAGAAACCTCTATCTTGAGGACAAGATGTTTGAAAGAAGTATGAGCCGAAAGATTACCGAAGCTTATTATGCCGTAATTCTTGAAAAGGAACTGGAAAAGAATGAAATTTTAGAGGCTTATCTCAACACTATAAATTTCGGCTGCGGCTTCGGTATTCAGACAGCGGCTCAAGCTTATTTTTCAAAAGACGTAGAAGAGCTGACAATAGCGGAATCAGCTGCACTTGCAGCCCTTCCTCAGGCTCCTGCGGAATTTGCTCTGGTTAAGACTGTATCTTCTACAGAAGTCACAGACGATACTCCTAATCTTATTGCAAAAAACGGAGATTATGCCTACCTCTGGAATGACGCCTGCAAATCAAGAATGATGACATGTCTGAGCCTTATGAATGAGCAGGGTTATATAACAGATGAAGAGTATGAAGAAGCAAAAGCCGTCGAGATAAAAGATATGGTAAATCCAAACATCGACGCTCTCAACACCGTTTCCAACTATTTTGCAGACTATACCATCCAGACTGTAATCAAAGATCTTACCGAAGCAGGCTACAGTCAGGAAGAAGCCAGCAAGATGGTGTATAACGGAGGACTTGAAATTTACACAACCATGGACTCCCAAGCTCAGTCCGTAATCGAAAAGGAATTCGACAATAACGGCAATTTCCCTTACATCACGGGATATTCCAAGGATTCAAACGGCAATATAAAGGGACCTAACGGCAATACTTTATACGCCTATTCCAATTATATAAATTCAGACGGAAAATTTATACTCAAATCTGACGAATATAAGAAAAACGACGACGGCTCTATGATAGTATATGCCGGAAAAAGGCTCAACATATATGATACGACCGTGCAGGGAGAAACCGACTACAGCGTTGAATTCAAGAACATGTATATATTCGAAGACAACGTGCTTTACTCAATTAACGGCGGTTATCTGAGCATACCTCAAAATTACAAGTCAAAGGATAAGGACGGAAATCTTATCATTTCTGCAGATTTCTTCAAGGATTACCCTGGTTTCTTTGAAGAAACAGAAGGCGGACTTGCAACCAATCAATTCACTCTCAATCAAAGAGTAATACAACCTCAGGCCGCCATGGTAATCGTTGACAATGCCACCGGCCAGGTCAAAGCCATGAGCGGAGGCCGCAAGACTACCGGAAGAATGATATTCAACAGAGCCACCTCCCCTCGTCAGCCGGGCTCTGCGATAAAGCCTCTGTCTGTATATTCGGCAGCTCTCCAGCAAAGCTTTGAGCTTGAGAAATCCGGTAAGACTTTCTCCGCCAAAGACGACGGCTTCGGCAAGCAGGGAGCAGAACTTTGGGGCAACTATATTACAGCTGCTTCAATAGTAGATGACGAGCCTACTACAGTAAACGGAAAGATATGGCCTAAAAACTCATACCGCGGTTATTCCGGACTTTATACTTTCAGACGTGCTTTGCAGCAGTCGGTAAACGTATGCGCCGTAAAGATTCTTTCGCAGGTGGGAGTAGACTTTTCCTCAGACCTTTTGGAAGCCTACGGAATATCATCTGTAACTAACGATGATCTTAATCTGGCGGCCCTTGCACTGGGAGGCATGTCCAGCGGAATTTCCCCGCTTGAGATGGCCAGTGCCTATTCGACGTTTGTAAACGATGGAAAGCACATATCCCCTACCGTATATACAAAAGTAACTACCAGAACCGGAGACGTTCTTCTTGAACCTGATGTTAAGGAAACAAAGGTTCTCGATTCCGGCGTTGCCTGGATAATGAGAGACCTTCTCAAATCAGTAGTAAGCGAAGGCATAGGTTCTCCTGCCGCCATCTCCGGCACTTCTGTAGGAGGTAAAACAGGAACTACCGACAGAATGGACAATATCTGGTTCTGCGGATTTACTCCTAAATACAGCGCCGCTCTGTGGATGGGCAACGACGCCAATCTCGACCTTTCCACAGACTCGAGAATTGCAGCAGCTTTATGGGGAAAAATCATGAAACAGATTGAAAATGCTTTAGGAGGCTCTTATTCCGGAAAACCTGAAAATGTATTTCAGGTAAAAATAGACACCAAAAGCGGGCTTTTGGCAACGGAAGAAAGCGGCAGTCATGTGCGAAGTGAATATTTCACTTCAGGAACACAGCCGACGGAAGAGGATAACGTCCATAAGACAGTTGACGTATGCTCAGACAGCGGATATCTGGCCACACCTAGCTGTCCTAACATATCTTCACAGTCAGGCATAATGAGGCCTTACATTCCAAACAGCAAGGTCGGAGATATTAAAAATGAGCTTCCTCATTACTATTGCAATCTCCACAATCCTGATCCCGACAGTTATCCTGCCGAACCGGGCAAAGAAGTTACGATAATGAATGAGCCTCCGGCACTTCCGCCTGATAAAGAAGAGCCTGACGAAAACCCTGGAGATGACCCTAACGGCAACAGCGGAGATAATCCGGATGAAAACTCAAACGGCAGCGGCAATAACGAAAATGGAAACGGCAGTCAGACTCCTGTAACTCCTCCCGGCGGAGGAACGAAGACTGCGCCTGAAAAATAAATATTCCGTAAACCGGCAATAAACGGCAAGTAAAGGATACTAAAAAAGTAATAACCCAAAGTGAAATATACCCTCTTTACCGGGCAAACCTGTAAGGAGGGTGTTTTTATTAACGGAAACTCTGTACAGCATAATATTTTTCGATAGCAAAAATGGATGCCTCCTGTTAAATACAGGAAAGCATCCATGCGTCTCTAAAATACATTTATGTGTTCGAGATTCCGGACACATATCAAAAGCTATAACTTTTTAAATCGTTGCAGCTTATACAATAATCAACAAACGTATTTATTTCATTTCTTTAAACGCCCTCGTACTGGCAGCGACATCATCCGCACCGAATACGGCAGAGCCCGCTACGAGAATATCAGCTCCTGCCGCAGCTATATCAGCCGCGTTCTCAAGAGTAACGCCGCCGTCGACCTCTATCTTGAAATTCAAATTTTTTTCTTTTCTCAGCTCTGAAAGCCTCTTTATCTTATCCAGGGAGGACGGTATAAATTTCTGTCCTCCGAAGCCCGGGTTTACAGACATTATCAGAACAAGATCAACCTCCTCAATAATCTCCTCAAGCATACAAAGAGGCGTCGCAGGATTCAATGAAATTCCTGCTTTCACGCCGAGGCTTTTTATCTTCTGTATAATCCTGTGAGCATGGATACAGGCCTCCTGATGCACCGTTATGTATTCGGTTTTTTCACACAGAAAATCTTGTATGTAGTCTCCCGGATTTTCAATCATAAGATGAACGTCATAATTGAGTGAAGTGCTTTTATTCAAGCTTTTCATCACGGCAGAACCAAAGCTTATATTGGGAACAAAGTGCCCGTCCATCACATCTATGTGCAGCAAGTCCGCTCCGCCTTTTTCAACTTCCTCCACAGATTTTCCAAGCTTGGCAAAATCTGCCGATAATATTGACGGCGCCAGTTTAAACATGTCCATATTTCTTCCTTTTCTCTTACTTTTTTGATTTGTCCGTTATTTTTTTCGGAACCGATATTTCTAATATTTTTTCTTATTTTTAAGCTCCTGACAGTTATACACATAAGATTTATATCTCAAAGGATGTATTTCCCCTGATTCCACGGCAGCTCTTACTGCACATTCAGGTTCCTTTAAATGCTTGCAATCTGCATATCTGCAATCACCGGCAAACTTTTCAAACTCCCTGTAATAATGCGACAGCTCCGTTTCATCAATATCCTCCAGCTCAAAAGAGGTAAAGCCGGGAGTATCGAAAATGAGGCCGCCTCCGTCAACGCTGAAAATTTCCACATGTCTCGTAGTATGCTTTCCGCGCCGGGTCTTGCAGCTTACCTCTCCTGTCTCCATTTCTGCTTTTGGATGAAGGATGTTGAGTATCGAAGATTTTCCTACGCCGGAAGGACCTGCAAGGGCGGTTTTCTGCCCATTTATAATTGTTTTCAGTTCTTCCATACCTTGGCCTGTTTTGCTGCTTACAGCTATTACTCTGTATTCGTTTTCGTATATGGCCTTTATTTCCGCTACTTCCGAATCAGTAGACAGATCGCATTTATTTATACAAATTACAGGTTCTATGTCATTAACTTCAGCTGTAATAAGAAATTTATCTATAACAGGATAATTGGGCTCGGGGCTGTGGGCGGAAAAAACCACTGCAAAAGTATCTATGTTTGCTATCGGCGGTCGGACGAAACAATTTTTCCTCGGATATATTTCTTCTATAACGCCTTTTTTCCCGGCTTCATCAAGAAGCTCCACTTCAACCTCGTCCCCAACGCACAGAGTAATCCCTCGTTTCTTAAATATGCCGCGGCCCTTGGCTTCAACTGTTCCGTCATCGGTTTTTATATAATAAAATCCGCCTATTCCTTTTACTATTAGACCTTTCATGCTTCTCGCACCATATCTTGCTACTGCGTTTGCTGGGAATTATTGCCCTGTGTTTCACCGTCGCCTGAAGGATTGTCGGAATTATCTCCGGAATTTTCTCCTCCTGTATTTGGATCTTCCGGCTCTACGCTTGCCTCCGTTCCTTTGCTTACAATGATATTTATGTTGCTTCCTTCTTCGAGTTCGCTGCCGGCAGAAATCTCTTTTCCGGAATCATCGGTTATTTTTATCACTATATTCTTTTGATATGAAGCGTTTTCTTCGTATGAAATTCCGGAAATCTTAAATCCTACCTTTTCAATCTCGGATTTTGCAGTGTCCACATCCTTTCCTACTACAGAAGGAACTTTCTTCATCTCTTTGCCTTTTCCGTCGCTTATTTCTACATCTATCTTGGTTCCCGAATCGGCTGTCGTTCCCGCATCTATAGATTGGGAAACTATAACGCCTTCCGGCTTGGTATTCGTAACGGTTTTTACGATTCCAAGCTCAAAGCCGAAGCTCTTGAGATATTCTTCCGCTTCCTTGTAATCCATATCTATTATCCTCGGAACTACTCCGTCTTTCTTGCCGAGACTGATATTTACAGTAATAACACGCCCCTCGCTTACCATGGAGCCTTCGCTTGGACTCTGCGAAGTTATCAAACCCTCTTCCTGATCAGGGCTGTAAACCTTTTCGCCCTCTTCTATCTTAAGACCTTTCTTTTCAGCTTCTTCCTGAGCTTCCTCCAAGGTCATTCCTTTAAAATCGGGAACTTCTATTTCTTCGCTGCTGCCGCTGAACCACCCTAACGCGGCGCCAAGTCCTATGACGCCTGCTATGGCTATCAACACAACCGCTGATATTATAAATATCTTAGTCTTGTTTACAGGCTTCTTTTTCTTTGCTTCTGCGCCTCTGTTTTCCATCGCAGCCTTATAATAATTTTCTGCGTCGTCCTCCTCTGGCTTCTTTTTTTCTTCTTTATCCGAAAACACAGAACTTCCCATAACTCTTGTTATGAAATCTATGTTGTCTAAATCCTCTATCATTTCATCCGCCGAAGCGTATCTATTGGTCTGGTATTTGTCCGTTGCCTTTTCAATTATCTTTTCAAGCTGAGGAGGAATTCCCGACACCTCTTTAGATACAGGCAGTATTTCATCATTTATATGCATGAGAGCTATGCTTATCGGATTATCTCCGTCGAAAGGCACCTTGCCTGTAAGCATCTCATAGAGCACTATACCAAGGGAATAGATGTCGGATCTCTCGTCTACATATGCGCCTCTTGCCTGCTCAGGTGAAAAATAATGGACCGAACCCATAATTTTTTCCTTGCCTTCCGCTATGCTTTCCTTGCTCACTACCATTGCTATGCCGAAATCAGCAAGCTTTGCCGTTCCGGAACTTGTAATCAGAATATTATGAGGTTTGACATCCCTATGTATTATCTGATTACTGTGGGCCATGCTCAGAGCCGACGCCACCTGCTTTGTTATACTGATAGCTTCTTTATAATCGAGCCTGCCCTTTTCTTCTATCACCTGGCTCAGGCTTTTGCCGTCTATGAGCTCCATAACTATAAAATGGATATTTCCTTCTTCTCCCACGTCGTAAACGTTCACGATGTTAGGATGGGAAAGGCCTGCGGCGGCCTGGGATTCCTTTCCGAAATTTTCGATGAATTTTTCATCCTTGATGAACTCCGGACGCAGAATTTTAATTGCTACGTATCTGTTTAAAAATCTGTCCTTTCCCTTATAAACGACGGCCATGCCTCCCTCGCCTATTTTTTCTATAAGTTCATATCTTCCCTTTAATAATCTATTGCTCATGAATATCTTCCTCCGTTACCCTAAGGCATATAACCGTAATATTATCATGTCCGCCGTTATTATTGGCTCTTTCAATCAATTTATTGCAAACATCAGACATCGACAGGTTTTCGCTGAGAACCTCCATCATCTCTGTACCGTCGACTTCGTCATAAAGCCCGTCCGTACATATAAGAAATATATCGTCTTCCATGATATTCACCTGGAAAAAATCCGGCTCGACCGTATCCTCGGCTCCGAGTGCTTTTGTAATCACATTTTTCCTCTCGTCCCTTTCGGCCTGCTCCTTTGAAATTATTCCTGCCTTCAAGAGAGTATTCACATAAGTGTGATCCTCGGTAAGCTGAGTGAGCTCACCGTCTCTGTACAGATAAACTCTGCTGTCTCCTATATTTGCTACATACGCCCTTCCCTCCTTAGCATATACGATGGCAAGCGTAGTGGCCATGCCTTTGTTTTCTTCGTATTTCAGCGCCTGGTTGAAGATCTTCTCATTAGTTTTGTCAATGCAGTCCTGTAAATAATTTACTACAGCATATTTATTAGTCGCATGCTCTATCGGATTATCCGCTATGTAACCGGCTATTTCGCTTACAGCCGTCCTGCTGGCTATCTCGCCTGCGTTTCCGCCCCCTACGCCGTCTGCCACCAGATATACGTTATCCGGCAGCAGTACGAAGCATGCGTCTTCGTTATTGCTTCGCCTAAGCCCCTTGTCAGACTTGAATCCAACCTCCATACTTCCTCCTTATTTCCCCTTTTTCTTCATCTTTGCTATAAAAAATCCATCTGTCCCGTCTGTCGGTAAAAATTGCTTTCTGTATATTATCTCATAATCACGATGTTTTTCAAGAAATTTTTCTGTCTGTAAGTCGTTTTCATCTTTGTTTACTGTGCATGTGCTGTAAACCAAAATTCCGCCCGGTTTTACATAATGCGAAGCTCTGTCGAGTATCCCGGCCTGAAGTGAAATAAGTTCTGAAAGGTCAATGCTTTCCTTATACTTTATTTCAGGCTTTCTCCTTATTACGCCAAGCCCTGAGCAAGGCGCGTCCACCAAAACCTTATCGGCCGTGCCGTCAAGAAAAGAAGCTCCCTCAACGCCGTCGATCAGCTCGGTATCTACTATATAGATATTCAGGCGGTCAGCCTGCTGTTTTATCAGCTGCAATTTATGCGGATAGATGTCGCAGGCTATTATACGGCCCTTATTTTCCATCATTTCACCAATGGCTAACGTCTTGCCTCCCGGAGCGGCACATACGTCCACTACAGTATCTCCAGGCCTTGGTTCAAGGCTACGGCAGGCTTCAAGGGACGCTTCATCCTGCACCGAAAACAATCCGTCTTTATATTCATCTGTATCCGTAAGTCCGCTCCCTGAAATACAGAGAGCTCTATCTGACAGTTTTCCTCTTTCGATCTTAAAGCCTTTCTTCTCAAGCCGCTTCGCCAGCTCATCTGGCGTGGTTTTAAGCAAATTTACTCTTACGCACAGCCTTGGTCTTTCGTTGGAAGCGGCCAGCATTTCTTCAAGGGAATCATCTCCGTATTGCTCTTTCCACATACGTATTATCCATATCGGAAAAGAATATTTTACCGACAAATACGTCTCTCTGTCCTCTTCAGGCAGCTTCATTTGCTCTTTCTTCCCGGCAAAGCTTCTGAGAACTCCGTTGATGAAGCCCTCTCTGCCCCTTACAAGCTTCTTTGCCATAGAGACGGTTTCACTGACGGCTGCATAATCGGGAACGCTGTCCATAAACTTTATCTGATAAATTCCCATTCTGAGAATAGTTTTTTCCCTGTCCTTAACTTTTCCTATACCCGACGGCACCAACATGTCAATGTAATAATCCAAAAGCATTTTATTTTCCAGAACTCCATATACGAGTTCCCTTACAAAAGCCGGATTTTCCGGATTATTATCTTTTATTATCCTGTTTGCCGTCAAATTGGAAAACGCCTTTTCCTTTTCTACTTCAAAAAGAATCTGAAATGCTGTCTTTCTTCCCGAATCCATCATTCCTTTCCTCTCATGGCCAGTATTCTCAAAAGATTTGCGACTGCCATAGCCAAAGAAGCTACGTAAGTCATCGCCGCCGCTCTGAGAACCTTTCTTGCGCCTGCGTCCTCTCCTGCTTCTATTATTCCATTAAGCTCCATCTGCTCTATGGCCCTCCTGCTGGCGTCAAATTCCACGGGAAGAGTTACGGCGTGAAACGCTATTACGGCTATGAATGCGATAACTCCTATGTTAAACAGCATATCTCCCATATAATTTCCCGCATATAAAAGTCCTATGCCTACAAATATTAAAAGCCAACTGAGTCGTGACGCCAGATTTACTACCGGCACTATGCCGTTTCTTATCTTTAAAGGAGCATATGAAACGGCATGCTGTATTGCATGTCCTGCTTCATGACAGGCTACGCTGACGGCCGCTACCGAATCAGCGCCGTATACCGTCTGAGAAAGTCTCAAAACCTTATGCCTTGGATCGTAATGGTCTGTGAGGCTTCCTCTTACCTGTTCTATTGCCACATTCTTTAAACCGTTGGCGTCGAGCACTGCTCTTGCAGCTTCCGCACCGGAAATCCCCCTGCGGTTTTTAATCCTTGAATACTTATTAAAATTTGAGCTTACTTTTGCCTGAGCCGCCATTGTAAGTATTATGGCTGCAAACAAAAATATCATCGACATTCTGTACGACATAAATTCCCCTCCTGTTTTTTCTTTTATCTTATTTCAGCAAAGTTCCCGGCTCTATTTTATGTCCCCTCAAATAATCCTCTGCGTTCATACGCTTTTTACCGGGAGCCTGAATTTCGGTTACCGTAAGGATTCTTCCTCCGCAGGCAATTTTCAGTCCTCCTTCATCTGAAGAAATAACGCAGCCGTCCTTAGCCTCCGTCTTTTCATCTGTGGGAACAGCCTTCCAAAATTTTATCTGCTCCTCTTCAAGATAGCAGAAAGCGCCCGGCCACGGATCAAATCCCCTTATGAGACGTTCTATCTCCTCAGGTGATTTGCTGAAATCTATTTTTCCGTCTTTCTTTGAAATGAGTCCCGCATAAGTAGCCTTACCGTCGTCCTGCTTAACAGGCTTTACTTTTTCCTCAGAAATTTCTTTCATCGTTTTTATCAAAAGCCTGCCTCCTATGTCGGCCAGGCTGTCATGGAGCATTCCGGCCGTCATATTTCCTATTTCAATACTTTCGGAGGAAAGCATATCTCCCGTATCGAGGCCTTTTTCCATCTGCATTACAGTTACGCCCGTCTCCTTTTCACCTGTAACGATAGCCATCTGAATAGGCGAGGCTCCCCTGAGCTTCGGCAGCAATGACGCATGGACGTTTATACAGCCGTATTTCGGCAGGCTGAGAACCTCCTCTGAAAGTATCTGTCCGTATGCCGCCACTACAATTATATCCGGGGATGCTTTTCGCAGTTCCTCCATTGCCGCTTCGTCTCCTTTAAGCTTCTGAGGCTGAAGAACAGGGGTGCCGTGAGCAAGCGCCAATTCCTTTACGGGCGTATATTGTACCTTTTTTCCTCTGTCCTTCGCCCTGTCCGGCTGGGTGAATACCATGCATACTTCATTATCGCTGTCATAAAGGTATTTCAGCACAGTTGCAGCAAAATCAGGCGTTCCCATAAAAACCGTCTTCATCTCTATTCTTCCTCCGGCTCCTCATCAACGACTACTTCTCTTATATCGGCCGCCTTGTCTGTGTAAAGTATTCCATCAAGATGGTCGTATTCATGACACATTACCCGTGCGTCGAAATCTCTGAATTCATATACCTGCTTTTTACCCTCCATATCAAGAGCCTCTATCTTGATATAATCAGGTCTTTCAACAGTTCCTATAAATCCGGGAACGCTGAGACAGCCTTCGTCATCTGTCTGGCTTCCGCTCTGCTCCAAAATAACGGGATTTATCATATAATAGACTCTTCCCGGTTCAGGCTCGGCGACAAACATCCTTCTCATTATGCCCACCTGGGGAGCCGCGATTCCTACTCCGTACTTACTGCGCATGGTTTCAAGCATATCCTCCATGATAGTTCTTATACGGTCGTTCACTTCGTTTACTTCTCTGCAATGTTTTCTCAATATTTCATCGCCTTCAACGACAACATTTCTTAATGCCATATTTACCTCCAAATCAATAGGCGCTGTACGGATTTACGTCTATATCCATATTGCAGCCGGTCTTTTCTTCTATCATAATCGAATTGAAATTTTCAAGATAATATATATATTTATTCCTGTTCCCTTTCGGACATTTAATCATTATGTGGTATCTTACCGCTTCCTTTCCCTTAAAGCTTGCGGAAAGTCTCGGAGAGAGAACCTTCAGACCGCTTCTTTCATTTCCCGAAGCGCTGTCCCTATCTGCGGCCCTTTCGATATATCTGCGGCATCTTTCCCCCCAGAAAACGGCTGTTTCATCGTCCTCTGCCGTAAAATTGACCATTATCAGGTCGCTGAACGGCGGATAATTCATCAGCTCTCTCAGAGCTATCTCACGGCTGAAAAAGCTTTCATAATCATGTCTGCAAGCTGCGTCAATGGAATAATTATCAGGCTCATAGGTCTGGATTATGACTTTTCCCTGTCTTTCTCCTCTGCCAGCTCTTCCGGCAGCCTGCGTTATCAGCTGGAATGTTCTTTCGGACGACCTGTAATCCGGAATGTTCAAGGTTACGTCCGCCGCTATTATTCCCACAAGACCGACATTATCAAAATCAAGCCCTTTGGCAACCAACTGAGTGCCTACAAGAATTCCGGTTTCACCACTACCGAAAGCATCAAGAATTCTGTCAAGATCTCTTCTGGTCTTTAAGGCGTCCAAGTCAAGTCTGTCTGCTTTAAAATCAGGAAAAAAGCGTTTCACCGCTTCTTCGACCTGTTCTGTGCCTATGCCGAAATATTTAATATATTTACTTTTACATTCCGGGCAGCTCTTGGGAATGTCAAACGTTCTGCCGCAGTAATGACACATAAGCTTTTCCCTGTCCTTATGATAAGTCAGGGAAATGCCACATTCAGGGCACTTCATGACCGTTCCGCAGTTCCTGCATGAAACAAAGCTTGAATATCCACGTCTGTTTTGCAGCAATATTACCTGCCTCCCGGCTTCAAGCTCTTCCTTCATGGAACTGTACAGAGCTCCGCTGAAAATTGATGTATTTCCTTTTTTCAGCTCTTCTCTCATATCGACTGTTTCCACCTGCGGAAGAGGAACCTTGTTGTATCTCTCTTTTAAAGTCAGTAATTTATATATGTTCTGTTCGGCTCTCGAATATGAGACAACCGACGGAGTTGCGCTTCCCAGAATTAAAACGCCTTCGTAAAAACCAAGTCTCTTTAACGCAATGTCGACAGTATCGTATTTGGGAGTCATATCGGCTTTGTATCCTGCTTCATGCTCTTCATCCATCACGATAAGGCCTATATTCTTGAGCGGAGCGAATACTCCCATACGGGCTCCTATAACGATCTTAGCCTCGCCTCTTCTTATTCTGCTCCACTCGTCATATCTTTCCCTGCCGGTAAGCTTGCTATGCAAAACTGCCAGATTGCGCTTTCCGAACCGACCTGCAAAGGTTTCAATCACCTGACGTGTGAGTGAGATTTCAGGTACCAGCATTATGGCGGTCTTTCCTTCGGAAACAGTTTTTTCTATTGCTTCCATATAAACTTCCGTTTTTCCGCTGGCAGTTATGCCGTAGAGAAGAAAGTTTTCCCGGCGGCTGGACGTCAAGGCTTCGTTTATGGAAGCGATAGCCTCTTGCTGTTCGCATGTAAGGGCTTCCGGCTTTCTATACTTTCCCGCAATACCCTTATATGGCTCCTTTTCCCTGCCTTCTTTAGCAGGCTTGCCCTTTACGGTAAAACAACGGAACGCATCATAATATTTTATGCCGTACCTGTGCTTCATCCATAGTGCTGTTTTAACCATTTCTTCTGAAAGCAATCCCGATTCGGCAATTTCCGTTATTTCTTTTATCTTTCCCTCGCCGCAATCCGGCATAACGTCCTTTTCCGCCACGACAGCCTCTTTTACCGTGTTGTGGCTTCCGAAGGGCAGGCGCACCAAATCTCCGATGTTTACGTCATCTTCCGCCTTGTACGTAAAAAGACTGTCTGTATATTTGCTTTTATTGTTTACAACAACATTTACATAAATCATTTTTAATTTACAGCAGGCAAATATTGTATTCCCTGCAAGTCTTCACCATATCTTCAGGCCATACCGAAACCTGTACCTCTCCTATATGCGCCTTTCTTAAAAACAGCATGCACAATCTGCTCTGTCCTATTCCTCCGCCTATGGTATAAGGAAGTCTGTCCTCCAATATCGCCTTGTGAAAATCCAGTTCTGCTCTGTCCATACAGCCCTCGGCTTCAAGCTGCCTTTTCATAGCCTCGGCGTCCACTCTTATTCCCATCGAGGAAATTTCAAAGGCTCTGTCTAAAATATCGTTCCAAAGGATAATATCTCCGTTGAGCTCCCAGTCGTCATAATCAGGCGAACGTCCGTCATGCTTTTCTCCCGAATTCAGGCGGCCGCCTATTTTCATAATAAAAACGGCTCTGTGCTCCCTCGTCACGGCGTCTTCTCTCTCCTTAGGCGTAAGCTCGGGGTACATATCCTCCAGCTCCTGAGTCGTTACGAAAAATATCTGATTCGGCAGCTGCGTATGTATATTTCTATATAGCCTGTTGACGTAATCTCCGAGATTTTTAATGGAGTTATATATGGTCGTAACCGTTTCTTTAAGATACTCCTCGCATCTCTGTTCTTTTGTTATAACCTTTTCCCAGTCCCACTGGTCCACGTATACGGAATGGAGATTGTCAAGCTCCTCGTCTCGTCTTATGGCGTTCATATCGGTATATATACCGTGTCCCGGCTCTACTCCGTATTTTCCGAGAGCCATTCTCTTCCATTTTGCCAGAGACTGCACCACTTCGACCTCAAGCTCGTCGATATCCTTAAGAGTAAAGGTCACTCTTCTCTCCACGCCGTTTAAGTTATCATTGAGACCGGTATTCGGGTCTACGAACAGCGGCGCCGAAACTCGTCTCAAATTGAGACCGTATGCCAGTTCCTGCTGAAAATAGTCTTTTATTTTCTTGATAGCTCTCTGACTTTCCATAAGGTCTATCAGCGGGTCATAGTTTTCAGGTAAAATTAAGTTTGTCATCATCTATCCTCCATATCCTCTTTCTTCCACTTAGAAAATTCACATCCGCAGTAATTCTGCCGATAGAGACCGTACTCCTTCGAAAGCTGAATACTTCTCTGAAATCCGGCCTTTTTCTTGAAGTCCGCGTCGAGAAATTCAAGATTGTACTTTTCTGCCAATTCGCATCCTATTGCGGAAATCAAATTATAATTTTTATGAGGGCTTACCGTAAGCGTCGTTCCGAAAATATTGTTTCCCGTCTTAACAGCAGCCTGCGCCGTTCTTTCCATTCTAAGCTTGAAACATTCTATGCAGCGTTTTCCGCCTTCCGGCTCTTCTTCCAAACCCTGTGACGCTTTAAAAAATTCTTCCGGAAGATATTCTCCCTCGATAAAATCAATTTTATCTTCTTTTGAAACTTTTTGATTATACAAATCTATAAATCTAATCTGATTTTCCTTACGAAGCTCATATTCTTCTCTTTCCGTGATGTTCGGATTATAGAAAAAGACTGTTATCTTATAATCCGTTATCAGCCTTTCTATGCAAGCCGTACTGCATGGACCGCAACATGAATGGAGCAGCAGGCGGTTCTTTTCTTTTTTTAAATCTTCGCCGGTACGGCTGATTGCTGCGGAAGCCCCGTTATAGCCGTCGTTCTGTATTATCTGGCCATAAGGCGCATTTACCTGCGGCAGCGTTTTTTTCATTCCGCCGTTTTCTCCTTTCTGTAATGATCTCTCAGCCTTGTATAAAAAATATAAATCTGTTATCATATAAATCATTCCGAAAACTTTATTTCGTCGAAGAAAGCAGTCTTGCAAAGCAGGCGCGGCAGCGCGAGTTTTCAGCTTGAAATCAAAATCTGTCTGCGCCGCAAAGACGTGCTTTGCCTGACGACTTTGCGGCAAGTTATTTTGATTTCCTGAAAGCATGTGCTGCAAGCCGTCCCTTTGCCTGCTGTCTGAGAGAAATAACAGCTTTGCAAGTTCTGACTTAAGGTATTGAATTCGCTGTTCTTGCAGGCTGCGGGCTTTATCTGATTTCAGGAAGCTTTCACAATGAATGTTGCATAGCTTTATTTCGCCGAAGAGAGCAGTCTTGCAAAGCAGGCGCGGCAGCGCGAGTTTTCAGCTTGAAATCAAAATCTGTCTGCGCCGCAAAGACGTGCTTTGCCTGACGACTTTGCGGCAAGTTATTTTGATTTCCTGAAAGCATGTGCTGCAAGCCGTCCCTTTGCCTGCTGTCTGAGAGAAATAACAGCTTTGCAAGTTCTGACTTAAGGTATTGAATTCGCTGTTCTTGCAGGCTGCGGGCTTTATCTGATTTCAGGAAGCTTTCACAATGAATGTTGCATAGCTTTATTTCGCCGAAGAGAGCAGTCTTGCAAAGCAGGCGCGGCAGCGCGAGTTTTCAGCTTGAAATCAAAATCTGTCTGCGCCGCAAAGACGTGCTTTGCCTGACGACTTTGCGGCAAGTTATTTTGATTTCCTGAAAGCATGTGCTGCAAGCCGTCCCTTTACCTGCTGTCTGAGAGAAATAACAGCTTTGCAATTATTTATTATACCATATACATGTGTCAAATTAAAGGATTTAAACTAATATGAAAGATTTTTTTAATGAAAATATACCTCCTCATTTTGAAGGCCTCAGGTATTATTCCGCCAACACCTGGCTGAAAAATCATTTCGGATATAAGACCATAAAGCTGGCGATTGACGGTGGTTTTACATGTCCCAACAGAGACGGAAGCAAGGGCTTCGGCGGCTGCACCTTTTGCTCCGATACCGGCTCGGGAGAATTCGCTTCCTCTGTGGAAGAGCAGATTCAGCTATACCGGCGCAAATGGCCTAACGCTAAATACCTGGCATATCTTCAAAATCATACCAATACGTATGCTCCTGCCGATATTCTATGCAGAAAATACAAAGATATATTATCAAATCCCAAAATAGAAGGGCTTGTAATAGGCACTCGTCCCGACTGCCTGCCGGATGAAACGCTCGAGCTTCTTGAGCGAATAAACGAGAAGCATTTTCTCTGGCTGGAGTTGGGCTTGCAGACCATACATCAAACCACCGCAAAGGATATAAACAGATGTTACAATCTTGAAGCTTTCGACCGTGCCGTCCATCAGTTACAACGCAGAGGAATAAAGTTCGTAGTACACATCATATTAGGGCTTCCGGGAGAATCCGAAGATATGATGATGGAATCCGTAAAATATGTCTCGTCATTGCCGGGACTTTTCGGGCTTAAGCTTCACCTTCTCAATATTGTAAAGGGCTCTGCCATGGAAACTACGCACAGAAGCTACATGCCGTTTGATTCCATAGATTCATATGTCGATCTTGTCGTGCGCTGCCTCGAAATCATACCGCCGGACGTCACCATTCACCGTCTTACGGGAGACGCCCCAAGGTCTATACTTATAAATCCTCCATGGAGCTTCAACAAGAGGACTATCCTGAACAGGATAAACGAACAGCTTAATTTGAGGGACACATGGCAAGGCAAAAAATATACAGAAAGCGAAATAAGTATTAAATAACAAAAGAGCGGGAGTATCGGAGCCTGAGGCGCACCTCATTTTCCTAACTCTCCCGCTCTTTTCTTTTCCTCGGCAATTAGGATAATCTCCTTTAAATCATATTTTTTAAACTTTTCCTTTAGTCCTTTTTACTATGTAAAAGAAAAGCACTAATAAGCATATATTTACTATTACAAGAATCAGCAATCTCTCTGTATCTATTTCTCCATTTATAATCGGAAACAGATATGATATATTTTCTTCTGTTAAAATTTTAAATTGACAGAAAGACCAATACCCCAGCGAAGTCAAGTAGCCTACAATGACACTACTTCCAACCTGTGCAAGAAAAAGTCCCAGAAGCCCAAGAAAAACGGCATACAAAACGGTTATAGACACATATTCTAAAAATGGGAAATTGCAGTTTTGAAGTTGCATAATACCGGCAAATACTGTAACCATAATTGAAATCAGTAGAAAGCTACATATCAGCCGAATGCTTACACTCTTCATATATGACCATGCTTTTGTATAAACTATCTCTTTTACCGCAACTTCCAATTCTTGTTTGGTTATAGGAATTAAAATAAATATCCCAATCAAAGTCAAAGATTGTCCGAATACATCTGCGGAATGAATATTATCTAAATTAGAAATTCCTCTTATAACAGGAATAAGGAATGTATAAGCAACCGCCAGCAATAAGCTATTTTTGAATGTGAGTGGTAAATCTATTCTTAAAAAATCCAAAATGTTTTTGCAAGTAGAAATCATAATTTAACTTTCCGCCTCTTTTCTTGTTATATATTGCGATAGATACGACTACCAATAGCAAAGATAAAATCACAAACAATCCTCTATTCAAACAAATCAAAATAAAATCTTGATTGATAAGTTCTGAACCCCGTAATAAATTATGACGTATCATTAACGTGAATATTTTTGTATTGCCCGATAATGCTGTCATATAAGTATCAATAAACCACCATGCAAATTGTATTAAAATCGCTATCGGAGTAGATGTTAAAATCGTCAAAAACATTCCTAAGGAAGTAACAATCATTGCTGTTGGCAATAGCCACCAAACAATATATTTCAAAAAAGCAAAAACGTCTATTGCAATACCAGTATCATCGGAAAATTCAATCAATGGGATTAACGACTCGAAGCTCAAAACAACTATCGGTATCATAACAGCTACAAGCATTGCCAAGAAACGAATCGTAATAAGTTTTGCAGTTCCAACCTGTTTATAGTCAATCAACTCATTCATACGATTTTGTTTATCCTTTAGCCAAAAGATAACTGCTAAGAACACGGGATATAAGCCTAAACCCCTTGTCATATAATCACAAAACAATCTTGCAAAAGCAGCAGAAACCTTATCATCATAAATCGTCTTTTCATATTCATTCGTTGCTTCTTCATAGGTCATTTCTGATAGACCGTAGTATTGTAATAAGTTTTCCATAGAATAGCCAGACCCTTTTCCAATGATACTTTCTGCTTTTTTCATAAGTTCTTGAAATTCCTCATAAGAAACTTGAACTACAAATTGTTTTGTATAATCAGTATTTTCAGTTGGCTGTTCTTCATTTCCCATTTCAAATGTAAAAGTTCCATTTTCACTTTGTGTTCCATTACTGCCAAAATGAATAACATTTCCATTTACAGCAGGGAAATAATCATCTGGAAGATTATTGATCTGCTGTTCATTTAAGCCTGTTATTTCTTTGATTATATTTAAAATCTCTTTTTGCTCATTCTCATTTAAAACTACTTCCTTATAATAGCTAAAAGGATATGTCGCATAGGAATTTGCAAGATATTCCATAATCAGTTTATCAGTACCACCGCACATGATTTTTTCTGGTACTTCTTTATTTTTCATTCCATAGCTTTCTGCTTCTTTCTTTGGTTTTTCTAAAATCGAACCGCCAGTCAGCCTGGAAGAAATAGATACATCATTTCCTTGTGAACCAGTTATTTCTTTTGTTGTTACACCGTAAAAATTTTCATGCCAACTAAAAAGCAACAGCCCAATAAACAGTACATATACAAAACTAAAACAAATCTTTTTTAATTCCTTAATAAACAGCATTTATTCCACCCCCTGCTTAAAACTTGATAAAAGATACATATAACTGTCCTCTATCGTAGGTTGACAAGAAACCCAATCCCTTTCCGGAGAAGTGTTTGCTAAAAAACGACAGGATATATCTGTTCCATTTTGATGAATACTGATAACACGGTATTTCTTTTTGAACTGATTTAATTCATTTTGCATAATCGTAGCAGTATAGACCTTTCCAGCTCCAAGTTGTAACAAATTCTCTATTTGTCCTTCAAAAATAACAGTTCCAGCAGATAAAACAGCTACTTTAGAGCAAGTGGCTTCAATATCACTTGCTATATGCGTAGATAATAAGATAATCCGTTCCATTGCCAATTCAGAAAGAAGATTATAAAAGCGTAATCTTTCTTCCGGGTCAAGCCCCGCCGTTGGCTCGTCAATGATTAAAATTTTAGGGTTACTCAATAATGCCTGTGCAATACCAAAACGGCGTTTCATACCACCAGATAAATTTTTAAATCGTTTATTTTTCTCTTGCTCTAAATTCACTTGCTTTAAAAGCTCATTGATACGGCTTTTACGAATATCCTTTGGAAGTTCCGCTAAAATTCCAAGATAATCTAAAGCAGAATAAACCGTCATATTAGGATATACAGAAAATTCCTGTGGGAGATAGCCGATTATTTTTCTGATTTCTTTTTTTCTTTTTATATCAATTCCATTGATTTCTACCGTTCCCGTTGTTGACTCTAACAATGTAGCCAATATACGCATAAGCGTTGTTTTGCCAGCTCCGTTTTCTCCTAATAGACCATACATACCGACAGGGATATGTAATGATATATCCTTTAAGGCACATTGTTTCCCATAATTTTTATTCAAGTGTTCAATCTTAATTTCCATAAAAAAACCTCCTTACATCTTCTGTAAGGAGATTATTTCATATAAAAGTCAATTTTTAGAAAAGTTTTTGATTATTCTTTTATCCGAATGGTAATATTAGCTCCGTGTTCAGCGGTATTATCTAAACACATATCCCCACCCAATTTTTCGCAAAGTATTTTACAAATTGATAAGCCTATACCAAAGTTTCCACCGTTTGTAGACGAGCTGAAAAAGAAAGAAGTTGCTGATTTTAATTCCTCTGTTGTAAACCCTATGCCGTCGTCCTGCATGGAAAAATACAAATATTCTTTTTTTTCTTCAATCGAAAATATAATTTTTTCATGCGAGAAACGGAGTGCGTTATCAAAAATATTCTCTAAAATTTTTAACAACATAGCCTTATCCGTTGATATGCAAACAGACTTTGAATAATCTTGTATGACAAGCTCCCTGTTTTTCTGCATTGCTAAGATAGAAAATTCTCTTGTTACGTTGGAAATAAGTTCTTTCAAATTGCAATTCTCTTGTCTAATTTCGATATCCTCTATTTTCTGTATATCTTTCACACACTCTACATATCGCTTTAATCGCTCAACAGCTTCTGTCATATTTTTAATCGTTGTCTGCAAAGTGTCATTTGAAAGAGTATCTCTTTCGATTGATTTTTCCAAATAATCAAGATAACCATTGATAACCGTGATCGGTGTTCTTAAATCATGTGAAACAGAAGCAGTCAGAGCTTTTCTTTCCTGTAGCATATCCCACATTTTACGGTTGCTTTTATAAATCTCATTCTTCATATGTTCAAATGTATCACATAGCTGCCCCAGTTCATCATTAGACGAATACTGTATACGAAAATCTAAATCCTGCTGCGAGATGTGATCCATACCATTTTTCAGATGCTCAAGCGGTATCTGTAATTTCCATTTGTAATATAATTTAGCTGCCATAAAAGAAGCGAATATAATATATGCCATGGGTAAAGACACCATAAGAATAGTAATACACCAATAATAGACTTGATTTTCTTTTGAAAGTTCTCCATGCGTATATATCTTTGGTGTAACGATCATTCCGCTTTCTGTTTCTGTATTATGTTCATGTATATTATCTGTTGTATATCCGGTAATAATAATAGGTCTGGTATCAAGTATTTCCTGCCTAATATCTGAACATTTCAATATTGTAGCACTCGAAAATACACCAACCAGACTAAGACAAAACACCGTTAATATTATGAGAGATTTTTTTAATGACATTTTTTGAAAAGTTTCTTTTATTTTTCCCATTTATATCCAACTCCCCAAACCGTAGTAATATATGCTTTATCTGTAAATTCACTAAATTTCAGCCTTATTTTTCGTATATGTTCTTTAATAACAACGCTATCTCCATTGCCGTCAATGCCCCATATACATTCATAAATTTTTTCTCTGTCAAAAACCTGTCCTGCATTTGAAGATAGTAATTGTATAATTTCAAATTCTTTATTTGATAATTCAATTTTGTTTCCTTTGATGTAAAGGCTTCTATCCGAATAGTCAATAACAAGTTCTTCTGAAAATTTGCTTTTCGTCTTATTATGACTTCTTTGTTCACGCCGTAAGTGTGCAGAAATTCTTGCCAACAATTCATTTACTGAAAAAGGCTTTGTAATATAATCATCTCCGCCAGCCATAAGTCCATTGATTTTATCCTGTTCTGATACTCTGGCAGTAAGAAAAATAATCGGACAAGAGATAAAATCACGAATAGATACACATAAGTCCAAGCCATTCATACCAGCCATATTGATGTCTAATAAAATTATATCTGGCGAGTAGGACAATTTATCCAAAGCCTCTTTTGCGTTATCGGCAACGTAAACGGTATATCCCTCAAATTCGAGTTGTAGTTTCAACATATCTAAAATGCACTGTTCATCATCAACAATTAAAATTTTAAACTTCTCTTTCAATGGTTTTCACTCCTTATCAATGAAATAGCAACTTTATATCAGAAAAAAGTCAATTTTTCGTCAATTTTTAATTTCTTTATTAAAATCAATTTAATCATAAAATCTTTTCATATATCTTTAATTTTAAATACTAAAAAAGCTGCTGTATCTTGAGATAATCAATACAGCAGCTTTCATATTCAGTAACTATTATCTCTTACTCTTTATCAGTTTAATCTGCAAAGCGATTACAACGCCCAGCAGCGCCGCTCCGGTAACGCCGAGAGCTGCGAGCAAAATCGTTTCTGTCTTTATTCCCTTTTCTTCGGAATCATCGGCTTCCCTGCCTGCCTTTTCAGCAGCTTCTTCATAAGCTATTATATCCTCCGGCGTCAGCTCGACGGTAGTCAGAAATTCTCCCTTTTCTTCGTTATAGAAAAACCATTTCTCATCGCCCGTTTCTCCGTCCTTGAGCAAAACAAGAGTATATTTGAGATTTTTATCCGTAAAGCCCGGGACTTCATACTCTCCCAGCTTAACTACGCCCATGGCAAAACCTTTCGGAACATCTTTATCTCCGAAATTCTCAACGACTATGTATTCCTTATCGCCTACCGTCACCTTCAGCTCGTCCGGACGTTCATTCTTATTATCTTCATTATCTTCATCTTCGCCGTCGCCGCTGTCCTCCTCGGCTCTGTAAATATTCAAGGTATAAACCTTAGTGGCGCCGTTGGCCGCCGTTACGGTTATCTTTCTCGTGTTTTTTCCCACAGATAGGCCGGAGGAGCCTGTAATGCTCCATTTAGCTCCGGAATCGGCCGTGCTCGCACTCACCGTACAAACCGTAACTTCATTTCCCACATTCACATTATAGGAGGTGGTGTTCGGTGAAAAAGCCGGCGAAAGGCGGCCTGCCGAAACCTTCAGGCTGGCGAGGTTGGCGTTGCCTGAAGCAGATGCGGATACGTTTTTTACCGTTACGGATGTACTCTGAGCCGAACAGGATACAGCGTTAAAGTTGTAATCCGATATGTCAAACGGATTGACGCTTACAGTTGAAGTTCCTGACTTTAAAGCTTTAAAATTAAGAGTTACCGTAAAGGAGGACCTCGCATTTCCGTCTCCTAAGTTTGCTTTAATGAGACCTGAAGCAGACGGCGGCAATGTGCCGCCGGAACCTCCCGTATATTGAAGTACGCCGGAATCATATTTTATATCAACTGTTGCATTTCCCAAGTCTTTTCCTGACAGGGTAAAGGTTACTCTAACAGTGTCGCCGACGTTATATGTTCCCCCGCCGGAAATGCTGAGGCTCGCCGAAGAGGCGAAAGCCCCGGAAAAGCTCATTATAAATCCAACAAGCAATACATTTAAAGTCAATAAAAGAATTCTCTTTTTCATATTCACCCCTTTTAGTTTTTGATAGTATACGTTCCTATGGCATGTCTTTGCATCATCAGTATGTCAACCGATGAAATCTTTCCGTCGCCGTTAATATCGGCTCCCTTGTGATATGCTCCGCTTAGGCTGTACGTATTTATAACGTATCTTTGAGCCATAAGTATGTCGACGGACGAAAGCTTTCCGTCGCCGCTGGTATCCCCCTTAATAGCTATCTGAGTGCTGCTCACGGCGGAGCTTCCTTTATAAATCACTACCTTCATACCTGTTCCGATATTCCCGGATGAAACTTCTTTACCTGAAGAATTGGTGATTTTCATCGTGTATCCGCTCGGAGCGCTGATGTTTGCCTTGAAGGCAGACACAGACGTGTTTAAGTCAACGCCGGTTATATATGTGCCCACCTTATATTTTGAGCTTACAGGCTTCACATCTGAGCTTGTCTCTCTGGCTACGGTGATATAATATTTCTTAGTTTCTCCACTTGACGATGTCACCGTTATGGTAACCTTGGTTACATTTCCCGTAAGAGTGACTTTTCCTGCACCGGAAACCTTAGCTCCCGAATCCCTTGCAGCTGCCGAAACATCTATGTAAGATGTGTCGCTTGGAACTACAAGCTCGTAATTAGATGTATACATGTTAAATGCAGGGGTTAAGTCATAACCTGCTACAGACAGCGATTTCAGGAAATAGTCGTTATTGCCGTTTCCGGGCTGCGGACATGCCGTGTCAGGCATGTTGTTGTATACAGGTATATTGAATGTCAGCGCTGTATTTAAAATTGACTCATATCCCTTTTTCAGAGTTGCAGCCTCGTCAGCCGCTCCCCTGACATTGGTCATATACTGATGAGTTGCCACGTTTGACAAACCGTTCATGACGTTGAACTTTTTCAGATACTGAGTATTCTGATTGTTGTTTATGTACTGCTTGGCATAAAAAGCCGCGCCGTCCAATATAGATTTAGTTCTTGTGCTCCAGCCCTGCTTCTTTGCATACTTAAGACCGTTGGTAACGGCGTCAACACCATTGGCCTTATAGGCGTTTATATTAAAGAAATTATAATATCCTTCATACCCCGAAACCTTGCCGGATATGCTTCCTCCTCTTCCGTCGCGTCCCTGCTCAAGCAATATCATCGAAGCCAGGACGTAAGGGTTGGCTTTGGCTTGCTTGCCTGCATCCATGATGACATCGGAATAGGACGGATATTTTTCGTTCTTCTCCGGGAATGTGCTCGCAAGGAAAGTTCCTGCTACCAGCGTCTGAAGACCTGATTTTGTCTGCGTGGCTGAATCGTATGAATGAGACATAAACTGGAATACGCCGCTTTCATCGAGAAAATTTCTCGGATCCATATAATATTTGATTATTGATTCCGAAGCGGATACGTATCCTCCGCTGTCAAAAATTACGTATTCTCCGGTATCAGGGTTATAAGCTCCGTATTCCTTGGATTTCCACGAATCCGGGAAGCTTTTATGTATCAGATTTCTTCCCACTACGCTTTCTTTTCCTATTACATCGTTCCAAACAAGTCCCGTTTTCTGAGCTTTGAACACCCAGTTGGGATGCATCGTATGAAGCTTCCTCAGATAATCCTTGTAGCTTTCGGGGAACCCCTGGGCGGTCAGATACTTTTCAAAATCCGCGTCGTATATATAATCGACGTCCTCTTCTATCTTTATCCATTTTGGATTCGCCTTGACATACCCCTGAATGCCGTTTACCGATATTTTGTACCAGTCTTCTCCGTTTTTATCCTGCGTCGTCGCCAATATATTAAAAGTACCTCCGTACGGAATAGCGGATACTATGTTATAGGATGTCCCCGGCCCTGAACGGACATTAAGTCCCAGAGGGTCTATTACTGTGGCTTTCGTAGCGCCGAAAGCATCGTTTGCGACTACTATCGAAGCAATAATTAAAATTGCTGAAATCACCACTATCAATATTAAATTATGTTTCTTTCTGCAATTGTCCACTTTGTGCGCCCCTTTTCATATTCTCCTAAGGCTACTTGTTTTCTCCGAGCCTTCCGTCATTGTAATGCTTTCTGCAAAGCGACACATACATATCGTTGCCGCCTATTACGACTTGCTCTCCCTGCTTGACAAACTGACCGTCGACAACACGTGCAACCATAGTCGCCTTACGGCCGCACCAACATATCGTCTTTATCTCTTCTATCTTATCGGCATATATAAGCATGTAATAGGATCCTTCAAAAAGCTCATTTCTGAAATCATTTTTAAGGCCGTAAGCCAGAACCGGTACTTCGCAGCTGTCTACAATTTCAACCAGTTCCTGAACATGATGTTTTTTCAAAAACTGACATTCATCTATGAGGACACAATCTATCTTTCTCTTCTCGTTTTCTCTGAGATAAAGATTTAAAATATCTGTATCGTCTTTAACGATGAGAGCTTCCCTCTGTACTCCTATTCTGGAGGTTATAAGGCCTACGCCGTACCTGTCGTCTACTGACGGAACAAGAGTCAATACGTTTTTGCCTCTTTCCTCATAATTATATGCGACCTTTATAAGCTCTATAGATTTTCCGGCGTTCATCGTACTGTATCTGTAATATAACTGAGCCATGTTTACCTCCTGATATACATACATTTTTATTTTACCGTAAAACCGCTTGAAAATCAATTATTACATGAAATTTTCGACAATTTCCATTATGTCCCATTATATTTCCGATATGACTTGCGCCTCGCATAAGACCTGAAAGCTGAACGGCCTTTTACTCTTTTCCAAACTTCCGTCTCAAGAAAATTATTCCATTGCTTAAAATTTTATGTTATGCTTTAAAAGACGAATATTTATTTTTATAAGGAGTATTTATGGAAGCTTTACTTATATTGATATTAAAATGTATTTTGCTCGGAATAATATGGGCCGCACTGCTTATTCCCATAATTTTCAAAAGCGGTGGCTGGCTGAAGTATACGGTAACGGTAATCGTTATAGCCGTCATGTGCTATCTTCTCAGAGGCTGGGCAGCCACGATAAATAAGATGACGGTAATAGCGCTGATCTCCCTTGTCCTTTCCTGGATAATATCCATGGCGGTATTTGAAAAAGAATCCAAGGTCAAGTCAAAGATAATCTCCTTTACATGCGTCATAGCTGCGGCAGCATATCTTGTTTCAAATTTCGTATCCTTCGGAATTCTATAAGATACCCTTAGGAGTTCTCTGTACGATTAAAAATTCAGGCAAAGCAATCCAGCTTTGCCTTTTTATTTTACATATTTGCAAAAAAAATAGCCCCTCGGACCTCTCGTCAGCAAGGAACTATCTTCTGAAAAAATGGTGCCCAGACTCGGAATCGAACCAAGGACACGGGGATTTTCAGTCCCCTG